>NZ_NUQE01000043.1 GCF_002582035.1 Bacillus pseudomycoides | reverse complement strand
GGGCTCTTATGGCTGGTTAGGTTTCGAGCAAACAACCAAAAGAGGCTTCGGCCTCTTTTTGCTTTCTCATTTCTTCTCTTCTCTGTTCCTCTTGCGCAATATGAAGCTCTCTGCCCACTTCTTTTAAATCTTTTCCTTCTGTTTCAATTCCAAAATACTCAGCTTGATGCCGAAAATGCTGCTCAATTCTCGCTTGCATATCTTTCTGTTCAGGATTTTCAATTGCTTTTACTGGGTCTGCACTAATTGCTTTTAACAAAATAAGAAAGCTCATAATTGCTAATATATATTTATGCATACAAATCTCTCCAAACCATTGTTGATCTCTCTCTTACTATGTACAATTGCGGAGTGGGAAATTCGGCTGCATTTCATGTTCATCCCCTTACAAATTGAATAGCCCCAGGGGTTATTTGCGTTTTATTACATTTTATTTACAAAAAAGAAAGCTCCTATATCAAGAGCTTTCTTCCCTAATCTTTATTACAACGCACATTCCTCAATTTCAAACCCTAAATCTTCAATCATTCCCCAATCTGCTGTTGGTTCTTGGCCAGCTGTCGTTAAATAATCACCAACAAAGATTGAATTTGCAGC
Source organism: Bacillus pseudomycoides (assembly GCF_002582035.1). GTDB lineage: Bacteria > Bacillota > Bacilli > Bacillales > Bacillaceae_G > Bacillus_A > Bacillus_A pseudomycoides_B. Next base: position 99,938 of record NZ_NUQE01000043.1, on the reverse strand, counting down.
AAATAAACCGAGTGGTTGAACAGCGCGTAAGTTAATTTCGCGTCCACCAGAAATCCGAATTTCTTTTGACGGATTCACAAAGCGCATCATTGCCAATACTTTTAAGCACTCTATTGGTGTTAATTCTTTTTGCCCTTCTAATGGCGTTCCATTTACAGCAACAAGGAAATTACATGGGATAGAATCCGCATCTAAGCGTTTTAATTCAAATGCAATTTCTACACGTTGCTCCGTTGTTTCCCCCATTCCGAAAATAGCACCCGAACATGGTGATATACCCGCATGCTTCGCTTTTTCAACTGTATCAACACGATCGTCGTACGTATGAGTTGAACAAATACTCTCATAATTATCTACATGCGTATTTAAATTATGATTGTAACGATGCACACCAGCCTCAGCAAGACGCTGCGCTTGATCTTCATTTAAAAATCCTAAACAACAGCAAATCTTCAAATCGGTCGTATCACGGATTTCTTTTACCGCTCCAATGACATGTTCTACTTCCTTATTAGTTGGACGGCGTCCGGAAGCAACAATGCAATATGTACCTGCCTTGCGGCGAATCGCTTCATGTGCACCTTCCACAATTTTCTCTTGCGTTAACCAAGCATACTTATCAATCGGAGCCTCTGATACGATTGATTGGGAACAATACCCACAATCTTCTGGGCATAAACCAGACTTCGTATTAATAATCATATTTAGTTTTACTTTTTTTCCAAAATAATGATGACGAATCACATATGCAGCATTCATAATTTCTAAAATTTCTGTATCATTCGCTTGTAAAATATTGAGTGCCTCTTCTTTCGTTACAGCTCTTCCTTGCACGACCTCAGATGCGATTTGTTTCCAATCTGTTTTTGTTTGTACATGTTTCATTTATTCTCTTCCCCTCTTTTTTCATATAAGAAAATAAAGCATGATATGTTGCTACAATTCTTCCATCTTCCATAAAATCTCGCTCATATATGCGAAGCATATTGCGAAAGATAGAAGGACTTTGGCAATAGAATCCTTCGTTACTGTTCGTAGCCCCAACTTTACGAATGGATTGTAAAAAATCACGAACTGTAGTGAAGGTTTCTATGTAACATGCTTCATCAACATGTATATCCCCTGTTATTCTTTTACACAACTCTTGCAACTGTAGTCCTGTTAAAAAAGTTTGACCAACAGTTGTTGCATCATCTATTGCACACATTGTTTTTGCACACTGAAATGATGTATGCAGCTCATAAAACGTTTTATCTCCAAACGTCGAAAATAACAGTACACCATCTTCATGTAAATGATGATATAAATTCGCTAATGTAACTGATAAATCGTTTAACCATTGAAACGTTGCATTGGATATCATCACATCATATTGTTCATCAAGTTTCATATGTTCAATGTCTTCACATCGAAATGTAACAGACTCCATATTGCAATGCATTTTTGCTTTCGCAATCATGCTTTCTGCAAAATCAACAGCTGTAATCGTCGCATTTGGAAACAATGTCGCTAGTTTCTCTGTTACATAACCTGTGCCGCATCCAAGCTCTAAAATATGAATTTGCGCTGCTGCATCGTAATGTTCTTTCACATAAGCAAGCAGCTGGTCTGCCATCTTTTTTTGTACATTTGCATATTGATCATAGGATACAGCGGCTTGATTAAATCGTTTTTGTAACAACGGCTTGTTGATCATTTTGTTGTATCCCCTTTACAAACTGTAGAATTTCTTTTGCACATCGCTCTGGATGCGTGAAACAAAGTACATGTCCAGCTTCTTCTATAATCGTTAGCGATGCATTTGTTTTTTCATGTATATACTGTGCTGCAGACGGAGGACAAGTCACATCAGACTCTCCGTGAAGAAGTAATAACGGAACTTCTATTTGCTGCAGCTGTTCTCTAGCATCTATTTCTATTAAGTAATCAAGCCCACATTGCAAAGAATCAATCGAATCACCTTGAAACTTCTCAGCTATTTTTAAAAATGCCTGCTCGGCTCCAATCTCCTGCTCTGTCTTTGAAAACATGCTCACGTAAAATCTTTTTAACGTAGCATCTTTTTCTTTAAGAAGACTGCGTTTCATTCTTTCAACAAAAGACCCTTTCCATCCATGTATATAATCGGAGTCTATTGTAAATTTCGCTGTTCCTCCTAATAAAACGAGCCCTTTCGTTTGCAATGAATCATACACTTGAAGAGCTGCCAACGCTCCAAGCGACCAGCCAATTAAAATCACTTCTTTATCTTTAGCTATCTCTTTAATTCGTCGATGAAAATCCTGTTGATCTTCAATATTCCGCCAATGAACAATATGTACCGGAAAATCATGTAAATACGGAAGAAATGATTCCCAAGTTTGTTCCTCCATACCCCAACCAGGAATAAGCACAAAACTAAGTTGCTTCATGAAATTACCCCTTCTTCCTTTCCAATTTGTACAATTTGCTGCACTGCCCATTGTAAATCATCATTCGTATGCTGCGCTGTTACAGCAAAACGAATGCGAGAACTATGCTGCGGAACAGTAGGGGGACGAATGGCAATTGCCGCTATTCCTGCTTCTTGTAACTTCATACTGAAACGAAGTACTGCTTCATTAGAACCCACGATAACAGGAACAATATGCGTGGTGCTGTCTCCAATATGAAAACCAGCTTCTTGCAACGCAGTACGAAAATATCTGCCATTTTCTATTAATCTTTGACGATATGCTCCATCTTTGCTTACAATCTCAATTGCTTTCCCAATTGCTCCAAGCGTTCCTGGTGGTAAAGCAGTTGTAAAAATAAAACTCCGCATAGTATTTATCAGGTAATCGATACAGACAGCGCTTCCGGTAATATAGGCACCACAACAGCCCAGCGCTTTACTAAATGTGCCCATATGAATATCTATTCGCTTTGCTAACTCTGGATGGTTATGAGCAAGGCCTGCTCCGTTTTTGCCGTATATACCTCCAGCGTGAGCTTCATCAACCATAAGAAGCGCTCCGTACTCTTCTTTCAGCATAACTAAACGTTCCAGATGAGCCATATCCCCATCCATGCTAAAAATAGTATCTGCAACAATAAGCTTTCGTTTCTCTGCTGGAGCAGATTTCAGCAATCTCTCTAAATGTTCCAGATCATTATGACGATAGCGCTTATGCTCTGCACCGCTTAATACAATACCATCTACAATACTTGCGTGATTGAGCTTATCACTAAATACAATGTCATGCCTGCCTACAAGTGAAGAAATTGTCCCGACATTTGCCGTGTAGCCGCTATTCACAATTAGTGCTTTTTCAGTTTCTTTCCATGCGCATATACGTTGTTCGATTTCTTCATATAACGGATAGTTGCCTACAACAAGACGAGACGCTGTTGCTCCGGCCCCATATCTTTTTGTTGCTTCCATTGCAGCTTCTTTTAATCGTTCATCTCCGGCTAACCCTAGATAATTGTTTGAAGCTAAATTTAACAATCGCTTTCCATTACGAATGAGCCACGTTTTTTCTGCATGTTCCGTCACGTATAATGTTCGGTGCTGCGATGTTTCTGCAAGACTCGTTAATTTAGACTGAAAATGTGCTTCCCACACTGGATTCATGACGTAAAAACTCCTCTAATCTTGAGATATCAATACTCTCTTCGGCTGCTTGTAATAGTTCATTTCGCGTAAAGCCTTCACGAAGCGATGGCAGCAATCCAACAACTGGTACGCCGCTTAGTTCTTCGATCATTTCTTTATTCTCTATTACTCTTTCTTTTTCATGTTCTTGACATCCAGATAGAATAATACCTGCAACTACTAGTCCATGTGCTTTCGCATAAGAAATCGTTAAAACGGTATGATTTACTGTACCAAGTGTTGGGCGTGCTACAATGAGCAATGGTAATTGCAGTTGTTTCGCAAAATCGACAACGAGCGCATCTTCTGTGTAAGGAACTACAAGCCCGCCAGCACCTTCTACAAGCAAAGAATCAAATTGTTTCGATAATTTTTCGTAATGCTTTGTAATATTTGATAATAGTACTTGTCTTCCCGCTCGCTTCATAGCTAAACGCGGTGCAAGCGGTTCTTCCACTGAATAAGGACAAATTTCTTCGCATGATGTCATTACACCTGCCGCTGCTTTCAAGCGGGCAGCATCACCTTCTGGATGGGAGGAAAGATGACCACTTTGCAGCGGTTTATACACACCGATATTATGCCCAAGCTGACGAAGTACACCTGCTAATGCGCCTGTTACAACCGTTTTCCCAACTTCAGTATCAGTTGCTGTTATAAAGAAACCACTCATCATTCTCCCTCCGTTACCTCTTGAATTGCTTGATGTAGAATCGTAATCATATCATCAAGTTCTTCTATTGTAGAAGCAAGCGGTGGCATAAATACAACAACATTTCCTAACGGACGAAGAATCATACCTAAATCACGCGCTCTTCTACAAACCTTCACACCAATTTGTTCCCGCCAAGAATACCCTTCTTTCGTTTCTTTGTTTTGTACGAGCTCAAGCCCAATCATAAAACCACGCTGACGAATATCTCCCACATGTTTACATTCATGAAAAACTTCTAATCGTTTTGCAATATATTCAGCTTTATGAGCAACAGCTTCTATAAGGTTTGTAGTTTCAAATAATTTCAAATTCGCAAGTGCTACTGCACAACCTAGTGGATTCCCTGTATAACTATGGCCATGGAAAAATGTTTTTTGCTCCTCATAGTCACCTAAAAAAGCATTATAAATTTCATCTGTTGTTACTGTAATGGCAACCGGTAAATATCCTCCTGTTAACCCTTTTCCAGCTGTTAAAATATCCGGTGTAACGCCCTCATGTTCACATGCAAACATTTTGCCCGTTCTGCCAAATCCTGTGGCTACTTCATCTGTAATAAGAAGAACATTGTAAGCTGTACAAAGTTCTCGCAATCCTTTTAAATAACCGTCCGGCATTGTAATAATGCCGCTCGCTCCTTGTACAAGAGGTTCTACAATAACAGCTGCTACTTCTTCGTGATTTTGTCGCAACATTTCTTCCATTTCTTCTAAATGTTTTTTCACAATAACTTGGTGATTTTCCCCATAAGGAGAACGATATGTATACGGATATGGTACTTTTAACGTATCAAATAGAAGTGTACTATACACTTGGTGAAACATATCAATAGCTCCAACAGATACCGCTCCAATTGTGTCACCATGGTACGCTTCTTTCATCGTAATAAACTTTTTCTTTTCAGGTTTTCCTTTATGCTGCCAATATTGAAATGCCATTTTAATTGCAATCTCAACCGATGTTGCACCGGAATCAGAATAAAAAACTTTCTTCAATCCCTTTGGTACAATTTCAATAATTTTTTCGGCTAACAAAATACTTGGCACATTCGCAATACCTAGCAATGTAGAGTGCGCTATTTTATTTAATTGCTCACGAATAGCATCATCTAACTCTTGAACATGATGGCCGTGAACATTGAGCCAAATGGAAGACACACCGTCCCAGTAGCCTTTTCCATTCACATCGTATAATTTTCTTCCTTCTCCTCGTTCAATAATGACAGGATCATCCTCCAAGAAATCTTTCATTTGGGTAAATGGATGCCACACATAGGCTTTATTTTTTTTAGCTAGTTCCTCATATGTAAAAGTTTGATCAATACTCCTTACAGTCACGATTGTCACTCCTAATGTTAACTTATTTTTATTTAAGGTTAACATTATAAAACAAACACTGTCAATTCTTTTTCAAGGCAATAATATTCTTAAAAAAGAACGACTTATCGTATGATAAGTCATCCTATTTACCGTGCTGAATTTTTCCAATCTCTTGAATTAATTGTTCATCTGTTTTGCCTTCTATTTCAATTCCCAGCTCTTTTGCATGCTCTCGAAGAAGCTCTTGTCGCTTTTCATAACGCACTGCACCTATTTCTTTTTGAATCTGTTCTTTTGTTTTTCCTTCTGTAGAAACTCCGAATTTATTTGCTGTTTTCTGCATTTTTTCTTCTTCATTCTGTTGTACGGTTTCTTTCGGTTTTCCAACACTCGTCTTTATCAAACTAGAGGGTGCTGCAAACGCTGTATAAATTCCAAAACTACCAATAACCGTGAGCAGCATTGAAACAATTATAATTTTTATCTTCATATTTTATCCTCCTCTCAAGTTCATTATAACGCACAATTTTTTGATTTAATTTAATTTTCTTTATATTTTATCTGTCGTATAAATTCAAAAATAACTGTTGACATCCTTCTCTTTTTTATGATAAAAATTTACTAACACGATATGAATCGGCGACGATAGGATTTAGTAGTATTTCGCTTCATGATTTCAGAGAGCTGATGGTTGGTGCGAATCAGTACAGAACGGAGTATGAATTACCCCCTTGAGCTTCTTTTACGAAACAGTTGGAGTAGTAAAAGACGGTTACAGACCGTTATTTCTGCAAAGTGGTGAAATGTTTTTTGTTTCACAATTTAGGGTGGTACCGCGATGTTTTCGTCCCTGCATATATTGCAGGGGCGTTTTTTATTTTCATCAATCGGTGTATACCTTTAATTGGCATACGTACATTTCACAAGCTAGGGTGGTACCGCGATCATTTTCGTCCCTGCATATATTGCAGGGACGTTTTTTTATAGTCAAAAAAGGAGAGGAACATTATGCAATTTTCAACAGCTGGGGGAATTATTCGATATTGGCTTATTTTTTCACAACATAACAAAACATAATATTTAGGGAGGAATTATTATCATGGTTTCAAAACGAGCATCCATTATATTAACAGCTCTTATCTTTTTCTGTATCGGCTTTAGCGTCATTCAATTAGAAGTTATGCCCCATATTCCTATTTTATTTGGGATTGTCATATTATTAGCGTTTGGATTCGCAAAGAAAATACCATGGTCTGTTATGGAAACAGGAATGAGAAATGGTATTTCAGCTGGTTTGCCATCTATTTTTATCTTTTTACTTGTCGGTGTATTAATTAGCGTTTGGATTGCCGCAGGGACAATTCCAACATTAATGGTGTACGGTTTTCAAATTGTTTCACCGCAAATTTTCTTACCAACGGTCTTTATCGTATGTTCTATTATCGGCACTAGTATTGGCAGTGCCTTTACAACAGCTGCAACAGTTGGAATTGCTTTCATGGGGATGGGAAGTGCCCTTGGTTACGATGCTGCTGTAGTTGCTGGTGCTGTTATTTCCGGATCCTTCTTTGGAGACAAAATGTCACCTCTTTCTGATACAACAAACTTAGCACCAGCTGTCTCAAAAGTAGACATGTTTGACCATATTCGAAATATGCTTTGGACGACTGTACCAGCATTTATTATTTCACTCATTATTTTCTTCATTCTTGGGAAAGGTGCTTCTGGAAAACTTCAGTTTGGATCTTTCACAGAAACATTACAAGAACATGCAACGATTTCCGTAATTACCTTACTTCCAGTTCTTGTGCTATTTATATTAGCTGTAAAAAAAGTTCCAGCAGTTCCAACTTTACTTGCTGGTATTATCTCAGGTATTATCATTTTATTTATTTTTACTCCAAATACATCTCTTGCAAATTTAATCAACATTATGCAAAACGGATATGTATCGCATACAGGTGTAAAAGAGATTGATAGTTTATTAACGCGCGGCGGGTTACAAAGTATGTTAATGTCTGTTGCCCTTATTTTTCTTTCTCTTGGCATGGGAGGATTGCTACAAGAAATGGGAATTATTAAGCAACTTATGGCAGCAATTGCAAGCTTTGTTAAAACGAGCGGGCGTTTAATCTTCTCTACAGCAATTACTGCAATCGGTGTTAACTTTTTACTTGGCGAACAATACTTATCAATCATCTTACCAGGTCAAGCATTTGCAGAAAAATATGATGAGTTGGGCTTAAAACGCCGCAATCTATCACGTGTATTAGAAGATGCAGGTACAGTTATTAATCCACTTGTACCATGGGGAGTTAGCGGTGTGTTTCTCACAGGTGTCCTAAACGTACCAACAATGAGTTACCTGCCATACACCGTTTTCTGCTTACTTTGCCCAATTATCACTTTACTCGTAGGATTCACAGGTTTTGGCCTTTCATGGGATAAAGAACATAAAGAAAAGTCCGCTGCATAGCAGTGGACTTTTCTTTATTATTTATTTAATTTCTTTCTTCTAAATAGCACTAGCGCACCTGCACCAATACATGCAAGTCCTGCCGCTAATGTCGTAAACACATTCGCCCCTGTTTTCGGCAAGCTATTATCTGTTTGCGGTTGATCTTGAACTGAATCTGCAGTTGTCGGCTTCTCTTCCCCGTTATTATTACCTTCTGGTGTTTTCGGTTGATCTCCACCATTATTATTATCCGGTGGCGTCGTTGGTTGATTAGTCTCGTTATCTCCACCAGTTGATTCATTCTTTTTCGTTAAATCAATCGCATATTTCGCAAATTCATTTTCTGATGGACCAACATAAGAAATATTCCCGTCTTTTTCTATATATTTTTGGGCGTTCGGTGAAGAATCAAATGTTATATTCAATTTCTCACCAGCAATTGGTTTAAACGTCCAGTTTTTATCTGCTGTCGGGTTAATTGTTTTCATTTGTTTCATATATTCTACAATAATTTGACGCGTTTCATCAGGAGATTGCAAAATCACTTCTCCTTTACTTACACCTGGGAATGTTTGACTGCTACCACGGTAATTATTCGTTGCTACAACAAACTCTTGATTGTCAGTTACCGGTTTTCCATCATACGTTAAGTTCACAATACGATTTGCAGCTTCATTTACAACTTTTCCATCTTTGTCAAACTTAGCTGGCTGTGTTACATCAATTTCATATTTAACGCCATCTAACACATCGAAGTTATATGTTGGATAATTTATATTCACTAATTTTTGCTCATCTGTTTTACTTGGATCAATTTGGTTAAATTGACCAGCAGACATCTCCAACCAATCTTTCAACTGAGCGCCATTTATTTTCACTGCATATAATGTATTTGGATATACGTATAAATCCGAAACGTTTTTAATTGCAAGCGTTCCAGCTGGAATATCTGTATAATATGTAGATCCGTTACGTCCACCCGCTTTAAACGGTGCACCTGCTGATAAAATTGGCAAACCTTCAAATTTTGTGCCCTTCATCTTCTGCTCTGTATACCACTTTTGTGCATTTGTTACAATTTGAACAGATGGATCATCTTGTACAAGCGCAAAATAGCTATTAATTGGTGCTGTCGTTTCACCAACTGGTGTATTTACATATTTAATTGTCGCTTCATGATCATCCTTTATTGCTGCTACTAAAGATGGATCCGATTCTACTAAAGCATTCCCCTTACTGTCTGCAATTGGACGAACAGAAGGTTTAGATTTATCTTTTTGTACTTCCCATTCTCCATTAACTTGTTTCAATTCCATATCAATAATTCCTAAGTTACTTCCAAATGCACCAGGCATTACAACCGGAACACCATTAAATGTATCAGTTACAACTGCATGAGAATGTCCTGTTAATACAGCATCAACACCAGGAATGTCTGTTAAATAGAAAGAAGCATTCTCCATTCCAATATTGTATCCACTCTTATCAATGCCAGAGTGTGCTAATGCAACAATTATATCTGCACCTTCTGCTTTCATTTGAGGAACTAATTTCTTCGCTGTTTCTACAATATCTTTCGCTTTTACTTTTCCTTCTAAATTTGCCTTATCCCAACTCATAATTTGTGGTGGAACAAAGCCCATTACACCAATTTTTACTTTCTTATCTAGTTTATTACCAGCCTCATCTACTAATTCTTTTTCAAATATGTGATATGGCTTAAAGTAATTTTCATCATTTGCATCATTATTATCTTTATCATTTTTATATACATTAGAGTTAATTACAGGAAACTGTGCTTTACTAGTTGCTTGTTTTAGGAAATCTAAACCATAGTTAAATTCATGATTTCCAAGAGAAATGACATCATAATTCATCATATTCATTAAACGGTATAATGGATGCACATAGTCTCCATCTAGCCCTTTTACTTTTGCTACATAATCGCCAAGCGGTGTTCCTTGCAGCGCGTCTCCATCATCAAATAAAACAGAGTTTTTCGACTCTCCCCTCGCTTGATTAACAAGAGTCGCAGTTTGAACTAATCCTACTTTATTATCTGTTTTTGTTTGATAGTAATCATAGTTCATTAAGTTTACATGAATATCAGACGTTTCTAATATTCTTAGTTTTACAGTACTTCCCTCTTCCTCTGCATATACAGGTGTAGGCCATATTTGCGGAGCAATAACTCCTAATGCAAGCGCAGCACCAGCCAACGTTTTTGTTGATTTTTTCACAAAAAAGTCCCCCTTATAAAATAATCCCCTGCGACAAAGTAGAATATTAGGTATGTATCCCTTCACACCATCACATTCTTTAAGAAGTTAGTTGTCTTACTTCTATTAAGAGCATAATAAATCTACCCGTCTGATATTTATCATAACGAACAGTAATTTATATCGTCAACGAATTTTGACACACTTCTACAAATTTTCTGTAAAAATAATGCAATTTTTTTTGAAGGTATAATACCTACTCCATTACTTCTCCTAATGAATATGGTACAATAACCACTTATAAGGAGGGTATAACGATGAAAAAAATCATTTTATCTGCACTTTGTCTCCTCCTTCTTATCATTATACTTTTGGATTATGAAAAGAATCATGAGACAAATGTTCAAAAGGAATCTCCAACAGCAACCGTTCCGCGCTGGATTGATTCACAAACAGATGCAACACTACATCATCTTGTCTTAGGTGATTCTCTTGCAAAAGGCTACGGGTCTACACAAGGTGGCTATACACAAATTGCTTCTCAGGAATTAGAAGAGCAATTGCACAAACAAATTACTGTCGATAACCTTGCTGTAAACGGCTTAACAACAGATGGTTTACTTCAAATGGTACAAACAGAAGAAGTAAAACAAAAAATAAAAGATGCCCACATTATTACAATTAGTATTGGTGGGAATAACATTTTACACATAAACAAAAATGTCGGTATTACGGAAGGAATGAAATTATTAAATGAAGAGCAAAACCGTTTTGAACGCGATTTACAAAACATTGTAAAGACCATTCGTATGTCTAATCCGGATGCACTCATCATTTTATCTGAGCTCTATAACCCATTAAAGCTCGAAGATTCCATTGCTTCTTACGCAAATGTTTTCTTAGATAGCTGGAACAAAACAATATATTCGATTTCAAAAGAAAATCAGCCTTCGCTCGTATTACCGATTCGTAAATTATTACCAAGTGACCAAAAAGACTTACTATACGACCAAGTCCATCCGAATGATAAAGGATATGAAAAAATTGCAGAATCCTTTGTACAGCAAGTGTTGTCATATAAAGTGAAACTTCCATAAGTAGGCGGTTTTCCTACTTATGGTTAGTTGAACTAATCGGGCCCTTACAGGCGGTTTTACATCTTAGATTATCCCAAGCTATCGCCTGTTTGGGCGGGATAAAGTGAAACTTCCATAAGTAGGCGACTTTCCTACTTATGGTTAGTTGAACCAATCGGGCCCTTACAGACAGGATTCTATCTTGTACTGCTCACACATACCGCTTGTTTGGGCGGAGGCAAGATACAAGCAAATAATTCTATTTTTATACATCATGATTTTTTGTTACAATAAGAATTGAAGGGGGCCTGTTATATGGAGTCACGTGAGTGGGAGCGTATCGTTGATCATCTTCTTTCGTTAGTGCCTCTTTTTTATCGCAAGTTTATGCTTCCTGGAGAGTTCTCTTCTCATCGACATATGCCACCATCACATACACAGGTGTTATTGTTATTGCATGAACGAGATACATTAGCGGTTTCAGAAATCGGAAAACGGTTAGCTATTTCAAGACCGAATATGACACCATTGCTAAACAAACTCATTCAAGAAGAACTTGTAGAGCGCCATTATAGCGAAAAAGATCGGCGTGTTATTTTAATGTCACTTACAGCTGAAGGGAAACTATTAGTAAATCAATACAAACAGTTCCTTTTAGAAAAACTGAAAGAAAATTTACAAACGTTATCAGCAAGCGACCGGGAACAACTGACCCACTCGCTACAAACAATTCAAAACTTAATTATGAAAGCAAATATATAAAGCTGCTTCTAAACAGAAGCAGCTTTATGTTTCGTAATAATTTCCATAATATACATTGGAATACGGCCAAGTAGTTAAATACGGTTTCGTTTCTTGTTCTGGTTGCATCTGCCTTACGTATGGGACAGGGTAATATACAATATGCGGGTAGTACCTAGGAGCATAATAAGAAAAAAACATCAACTTTCCCCCTTTTTAGAAGCATATTCAAAAAGGAAATTTGATGTGCATTCATTATATTTGTGTAATGGGTCTTTTTATATGTTTCTTTCTTCTTGTCAATCTCAGTTTGCGGTTTTTCTCGTATAAATAGTACATAACAAAATAGGCAATTATGCCGAATACAATTCCTATAATTGTCATTCCGATTATTACATACACTTCGTTTTGTAACAGGTTTTTTAACATCGTTAGCCCATTACTTGAAAAAAAGTCTTTTATTGTATAGTGGTGATACGGCACTGTTTTTACTTCAAATGGATAAATAAGTTTTCCAAGTGCATGTGCGAACGGAATTAGAATAACAGGTAAAAATGATGCTTTTCCAATAAGATTACCGATAACAGCTGCAGGAAACGAACCGTTAAATAATCGAACGAGCGGATAAAAAATAAGATATATGAGAGAAGCTGTATGAATAACTAGCATTTCTATTCCAAAACCAACAGCAAATCCTCTTGATACAATTTTCGCGCCCTCTGGTGCACGCAATAATTTATAATAATTTAATTTCACTCCTCGCCAAATACGCTGAAAGAATGAATGTGTTTTCTTTTTTACTCGCATCTGAATCATCTCTCTTATATTTTTCTTTTATTTACTATTATAAAGTATACAAAGAGAAAATGCGAAATCTCAATAAGACATTTCAAATAAAAAACAACCTTCCATTATGAAGAAGGTTGTTTTTCTTGTAATAAACTGACTAATAATGCCTTTTGGACATGCAAACGATTGCCAGCTTGCTGAAATACAATTGATTGTGGCCCATCAATAATTGCTGCGGTTACTTCTTCTTCACGATGAGCGGGCAAACAATGTAAGAAACGATAAGTTGATTTTGCATACTGAGTGAGCTGCTCGTTTACTTGATATGGCTGAAATAATTCATATTTCTCCTTACTATCTTCTTGACCCATACTCATCCAAACGTCTGTATAAATAAAATCCGCTTCTTTAACAGCTTCTTTTGGATTATACGTAACTTCAATTTTAGCTCCTGTTCCCTTTGCAATTTCTATCGCACGTTTCACAATCTCTTCATCCGCTTCATATCCTGGAGGCGTTGCAACTGTAATATTCATTCCCACTTTCGCACTCGCAAGCAGCAATGAATGACAAACATTATTTCCATCTCCAACATAAACAAGTTTGATATCTTGGAATGTATCCACTTCTTCATAAATCGTCATTAAATCTGCCAGTGCTTGACATGGATGGTGATCATCTGTTAACCCATTAATAATTGGAATTGTCGCTTCCTTTGCTAATTCTTCTACTTCTGCATGTGAAAATGTTCGTATCATAATTCCGTCAATATATTGTGACAACACTTTGGCTGTATCTGCAATGCTTTCTCCTCTGCCGAGCTGCAATTCTTTACCGCTTAAAAACATACCATGTCCTCCAAGCTGAACCATACCAGCTTCAAATGATACACGCGTACGAGTAGAATGTTTGTCAAAGATTAATCCTAAAATTTTACCATTTAATAAGGGCAATGTTTTTTCTTCTTTTACATACTTCGCAAATTCAATAATTGCAATTATTTCTTCTTTCGTTAATTCTTCTAATGTTAAAATATCCTTTGTTTGAAGTTTAGGTACAGACATTGTTTTCATACGAATTCCCCCTCTATTTAATCAATGCTTGTTTGCATACACGATTCATCATATGAACTGCTTCATCGATTTCTTCTTTCGTTACGATAAGTGGCGGTAATAAACGCAGTACATTGGGCCCAGCTTGTAAAACAAGAAGCCCTTCTTGCTCTAACGCCGCTATCAAAGCGCTAACTTCTCCCTTACAAACAACCCCAATCATAAGCCCTTTCCCACGAATATCAATAATCCAATTCATATCCTGTAATTCTTCTTGTAATTTCCGTAAAAAATATGCTCCCTTTTCTTGTACTTCTTTCAAAAAAGAAGGTTGTGAAATAATTTGTAATACTTCTTTTGCAGCTGTCATCGCGATAAAATTTCCACCAAACGTCGAACCATGTGTTCCCGGGGAAAAAACAGATCCTAACTCTTTCTTACCCAACATCGCTCCAACCGGAATACCATTCCCAAGTGCTTTTGCAACTGTGACAATATCGGGGGAAATCCCCATTTGCTCGTATGCAAATAATGTACCTGTTCTTCCGATTCCTGTTTGCACTTCATCAACGATATAAAGTGCCCCGTATGCATGACACAACTTCTCGATTTCACGTAAAAATGTGATATCTGCAGGAAGAACACCACCTTCTCCCTGCACAACTTCCACCATAACAGCTGCGACTTCTTCATTCATCGCTTCTTGAAACGCAGCAATATCATTAAAAGGAAGATGCAGAAAACTTGGAAGAAGCGGACCAAACCCATCATGAATTTTAGATTGCCCTGTTGCACTCATTGTTCCAAATGTTCTTCCATGAAACGATTGTTTACATGTAATCACCACTGATTTCCCTGTATGCTTACGTGCTAACTTTAGCGCCGCTTCATTCGCTTCAGCTCCGCTATTACAAAAAAATGCATAGTCTAATTCTCGATCTTTCGTTAATAGTGCAGCAACTTCTTCTTGCACCGTATGGGGAAATAAATTTGAAATATGCCATATTGTCTTTAACTGTTCTTCTACAGCATTTACGACAGCTGGATGACAATGACCTAAATTGCATACTGCAATTCCAGAAGTAAAATCTAAATATTGCTTTCCTTGTTTATCTGTAACCTTTGTGCCGCTTCCTTTCACAATTTCAATGTTTCGTCTACTGTATGTCGGAAAAACATGCTGCCCCATTATATATCCCCCCTTTTGTTACTGCCGTGCCAATCCACTCTCCCTTATTTGTCAAGAAACGTTGTGTACCGTTCACAATTAAAACATCCTTTACACCTAGTTCTAACGACTTCAGCGCTGCTTTCACTTTCGGAATCATTCCCCCAGTAATCGTTCCATTTTCTATAAGCTCTAGAAGCTGTTTTTCATTTACTTTCGCAAGGAGCTTCTCCTTACATATGACGCCATCTACATCTGTAATAAAAATTAACTTGGTTGCATTTATCGCTGTCGCAATCGCCGCTGCCGCTGTATCTGCATTAACGTTATACACCTGTCCATCCATCACCCCAACAGGTGCAACAACAGGAATAAACTGATTTACTAACAAATGTTCTAGTAACATCGTTTGAACATATTGCACTTCACCAACAAAACCAAACTTCTCTTCTAACGGAACAACTTGCAATAACTTTCCATCACAACCGGATAATCCAATCGCTCCGAGTTCTTGTTCATTTAATTTTGAAACCAATGTCTTGTTTGTACTACCGCATAACACCATTTGTACAACTTCCATTACCTCTGCCGTTGTCACACGTAGTCCATCTTTCTTTTCAATTGGGATACTTAATTTGTTTAGCATCGCATCAATTTCAGGTCCACCACCATGAACAACAATCACATCATATATTTCCGCTATTCGTTTCATACATTGAAAAAATGTTTCGTCTAAACGAGCTAACATACTACCGCCACATTTTATTACGATACGCTCTCTCATCTTTTCTCTCCTTATGTGCGATAACAAGCATTAATTTTCACATATTCATAACTTAAATCGCATCCCCACGCTCTTCCACTTGCCTTTCCAAGATGTACATATATATCTATAACTATCTCTTCTTGTTGTAACAG
Source organism: Bacillus pseudomycoides (assembly GCF_002582035.1). Lineage (GTDB taxonomy): Bacteria > Bacillota > Bacilli > Bacillales > Bacillaceae_G > Bacillus_A > Bacillus_A pseudomycoides_B. Next base: position 83,867 of record NZ_NUQE01000043.1, on the reverse strand, counting down.
TTGTTTCATCTCTTCTTCGGAAAAATGTTGAGGTTCACTACTTTTTAATACCGCAATGGACTGAACATAAATATCAACCGTACTCGTTTCAATCACAATGCCACTTTGTCCAATTGCGCTAATAATACGGCCCCAGTTTGCATCCTCACCGTATACAGCTACTTTCACAAGATTGGAACCGACAATTTTTTTCGCAATCATATTTGCTTCTTCTACAGTTCGTGTACCATGCACGTTTACCTCAATTAACTTTGTCGCTCCTTCTCCATCTTTCGCAATTTGCTTTGCTAAATCTTCACACACTTTTTCAAGTGCCAGTAAAAATTTCTCCCATTCTGGATGTTCTTCACATATTGCTGTTGTATTAGATAACCCGCTTGCCATAACAAGTACCATATCATTTGTAGACGTATCCCCATCGACTGTAATTTGATTAAATGTATGATTTGTAATTCGGGATAACGCTCTTTGCAGTGCTTCACTTTCTATATTCACATCAGTCGTAATAAATCCAAGCATCGTTGCCATATTTGGATGAATCATCCCTGATCCTTTTGCAGCCCCGGCAATTGCAACTTCTTTCCCTTCAATTACAAGCTTGTAACACGATTGTTTCGCAACTAAATCTGTCGTCAAAATCGCTTCATAAAATGATGTCGCAATCTCTACTTCTTTTGATGGTTGTAAAGAATAAATACCACTTCGTACTTTTTCCATTGGTAGAGGCTCTCCAATGACCCCTGTAGACGCTACCGCAACGTAATGCTCCTCTACATGAAACTGCTTCGCTGCTAATGTACGCATTTCATATGCATCTTGCAGTCCTTTTGCGCCTGTACAAGAATTCGCATTTGCACTATTGACAACAATAGCTTGTAATTTTTGCTCAGCAGCAATACTTTCTTTCGTAACAACAAGAGGAGCTGCTTGAAATTGATTTTGTGTATAAACAGCTGCACAGCTCGCTGGCACTTCACACACGATTGCTCCTATATCATTTTTCTCTTTTCTTAACCCTGCATGAATTCCAATCGCTGCAAATCCCTTTGGTGTTACAATCGAACCGTTTTCTATCTTCTTGCATAATACCGTTTCAATCATGATTCTTCCCCCTTACGGATATAGCGGCATAAAGTGTAAATTCTCCGTTTCTTTCACCCCTGCCAATATATTTGCATTTTGTACAGCCTGCCCAGCTGCACCCTTCATTACATTATCAATGACTGCTACAATTGTAATTCGCCCCGTCCGCTTATCATAAGCCGTTCCAATGTCACAAAAGTTAGATCCTCTTACTTCTTTCGGACTTGGAAAAAATCCCTTTTCTCGTATTCTTACAAACGGTGAGTGGCAATAACTCTCTTCATAAATCTGTTGAAGTGCAACATCTGTTATCTCCTGTTTTACCTTTGCATAGAGCGTTACCATAATTCCCCTTGTAATGGGAATAAGGTGTGTACTAAATGTGATTGGTTTCATATCCTCATCCCACTCTTGCAACATTTGTTCAATTTCTGGGACATGCTGATGTTCATTTACTTTATAAATGTATAAATTATCGTGAATTTCTGGAAAATGCGTCATATTTGTCGGTGTCTTTCCAGCTCCAGAAACCCCTGATTTCGCATCAACAATAAGTGAATCCACTTCGATTATTCCGCTTTTTACTAACGGAGCTGCTGCAAGCAATGTTGCAGTTGCATAACATCCCGGATTCGCAATTAAGTTTGCTGTTGCAATTTCACTTTTTTTCCACTCCGTTAATCCATACACAGCTTGCTGTAATACTTCTTCTTTCGCAGCTGCTTTTTTATACCACTCTTCATATATAAATGGCTTTCGAATTCGAAAATCTCCTGATAAATCAATAACTTTCATACCAGCATCTAAAAAACTTGGAACCAAATTTGCTGACACCCCAGCCGGTGTTGCTAAAAATACAAGATTTGCTTCTTTTGCAATCCCTTCAACATCTACCTCTGCTAATGTATGAGAAACAAAAGTAGATAAATGAGGATAAGGTGTTGTCATGGCTTCTCCAATTTGCGAAAAAGAATGTACCGATGTCACTGTAAAGCTTGGATGATGTGTTAATAATCGTAAAAGCTCAAGTCCTCCGTATCCAGTCGCCCCAATAATTGCTGCTTTCATAATTCCTCCTCATTACTTTTTAGATTTAAATATGATTATAGTATTGTATAATTATAGAGTCAATTAAATATTTATAAATTTTAGAACAATAAAAAATCAACAATTAAAGTTATTTTACTAGTAAAACTTTTAACATAGATGAATTTTTATACAAAAGGTAACAATATAGGGATTTTCTTTTCCAATTCAAGTACAATAAAAACAATACATATATATACATGTAGGTGGGAAAAATTATGAATGAAAAACTAATTAAAAAAATGATTTCAAAAAGTTTTCAACAATATCAATGTACGCCAACTTCACAAGAAGACTATGAAATGCTTATAAAACGGATTCAAAATGTTATTTCTAGCAATGCAGAAATTGATTTATATGAGGCTATAGAGGATGTCGTATACGAATATATTACGTTATCTTAAGACGGATATTATTACAAAAAAATACGGAACTAAAATCAGCAATAGAAAATTTAATTAATAAAAAAATAGGAGATTCTCAAAAAGAGAATCTCCTATTTTTTACTTAGTGATTTTCCAGCTACACGTTCGAATAATCCCGGAAACAGCAAAAAAATAATCGGTCCTAAACTCATCCATTTCGGTAAATTTACTTCACGCTTTTTCGTTTCGATTGCTTTTACAATTTGCTGCGCTACATAGTTTGGTTTTAATATGTAACGTCCAACACTTTTTACGTATGTACCAGATTGATCTGCTATCGTATGGAAGTTTGTATCGATTGGACCTGGATTAATTGCTGTTACAGTAATGTTTGTATTTGCAAGTTCCATACGCAGGCTATTTGTAAATCCTAATACTGCATGCTTCGTTGCTGCATATGCACTTGATTTCGGCGTTGCAATTTTTCCTGCTAATGAAGCGATATTCACAATATGTCCACTATTTCGTTCAATCATATAAGGCAAAACTGCTTTCGTACATGCTACTAAACCAAATACATTTACATCAAACATATCCTTTACTTCTTGCACGGATGCATCAGTAAATGTTTTAAAAACACCAAAACCGGCATTATTAACTAATATATCAATACGTCCTATCTCTTGAAGCACTTGCGTAAAAACAAGTTTCACTTCTTCTTCATTACTAACATCCAAAACATAGTAATGGCAAGGAGTACGATATGTGCTTTCAATTTTTTGTTTGAGCGCTCGCAGTTTTTCTTCTGTACGGGCGATTAATACAGGAGTTGCCCCTTGCTCCGCTGCCTGCATCGCTAACTCTTCTCCAATTCCACTTGAAGCTCCTGTGATGACGATTACTTTGTCTTGTAAACGTCGGCTCATGGCTGTCACCTACTTTGCATAGTAAATCCATTGTTCTGATGACTTGTCAATCATCACTTGTTGATTATATGCTAAAAAGTCTAATTGTCCAACTGTTTCAGAGATTGTAAGCGGCAACTGCTTTTCATATAGCGTAGGAAATAGTTTGACACATACCTCAAATGCTGTCATCGGCTTCTCTTTTAATAAATTTAATACTTTAAAAGCTCGTGTCTCTTGTTTTTGTAATCGCTCATTTACTAGCCCTGCTACATCAAGAATATCTTCTCCATGCCCTGATAAAACCCGTGAAATATTCATACGAGCTAAGCGCTTTAATGTTTCATTGTACTGCAGCATTGGTTTTGCTCGTTCTGTTTCTCCCTCATATGGCGGTTCTAGAATTGGATTAGAAGAAATATGTCCAATCAGCGCATCCCCGCCAATTAACAATCCATCTCTTTCACGATATAAAGAAATATGGGTAGAAGCATGCCCCGGTGTTTCAATCACCGTAAACTCCGGTAAAGAAGCAATACGATCTCCTTCTCGTACAGTATGTGTAAGCGAACGTTTACAGGAGTAAATCATTGTTTTCGTTAGCGATGCACCTTGTGGTAAAAAGACTTCTGGAACTCCAAACTGTACAGATGCTTCTAAAAAGAACTGTTGATAACGCTTTAGAAATTGCGGATCTTGTGTAATCCACGGTTCATTCCACGGATGTCCAACAATATTTGTTCGCTCAGAAAATATATCCAGCAATCCGCAATGATCTGCATGGTGGTGTGTAAGAACAACTGTTTCAATATCTTCTACTTTATATCCTAATGCATCTAGTTGCTTCTCCAGCGCAAGTCTCGATTCTTCTGTATTTGTTCCTGTATCAATTAATGTGAGTGTTTCTCCCTCTACTAAAAAAACATTGACTGTTTCAACCGCAAATGGAACAGGAATTTCCATTCTATGAATGACTGTCATACATATTCGCCCCCTCTTTCTTTCCGTTTCAAAAAATGAATCTCCCTTCAGTTTACATCTTATATAAAAATTTGTCATTATTTTCAGATAAAAAGGAGGGATTTTCTATACAAAACCGAATGTATGTAAATTTATAAGTTATTCTCATATACATAGTTAAAGGAGGACTCATCATGTCACTACGAAAAATTGCTTTTGTCGGTGCAGGTTCAATTGCCGAAGCTACGCTTGCCGGCTTATTACAAGCTCACGTTGTAAAAGGGGAACAAATTACTGTCAGTAACCGGTCCAATGAAAGAAGACTGCAAGAGTTACATCAGCGCTACGGAGTACATGGTACACATGATAAAAAAGAGCTGCTTGCTCATGCCGATATCATATTTTTAGCAATGAAACCAAAAGATGTTGTAGAAGCTCTTACTCCATTACAGGATTACATTACGGAAGATCAACTACTCATTTCATTACTAGCTGGTGTATCTACGACATCTATTACCAACTTACTGCAAAAAAATGTCCCTATTATCCGAGCAATGCCAAATACGTCGTCGGCAATTTTAAAATCCGCTACTGCTATTTCTCCTTCTATTCATGCAAAAGAAGAGCATATTATGCTTGCAAAAACACTTTTTGAAACAATTGGTCTTGTTTCTGTTGTAGAAGAAAAGCATATGCACGCTGTCACCGCTTTGTCAGGAAGTGGACCAGCTTATATTTATTACGTTGTTGAAGCGATGGAAAATGCCGCAAAACAAATCGGCCTAGAGGAAACCGTTGCAAAATCATTGATCCTCCAAACAATGATTGGTGCCGCAGAGATGTTAAAAACAAATACAAAGCACCCTTCTATATTACGAAAAGAAATCACATCACCAGGAGGAACAACAGAAGCTGGCATTGAAGTATTGAAAAGCTTTCAATTTCAAGAAGCGCTTATTCAATGTATTACAGAAGCAACAAAACGTTCTCACGAGCTTGGTGAAACATTAGAGAAATTTGTAAATGAAAAATAAAAAACCTTGCTGGGTAAGCAAGGTTTTTTTTATTTACTTTTCTTCCCGAAAATTTCTTCTTGTAGACGGCGCCCCGTTGGCGTTGCTGCAAGACCGCCTTCTGCTGTTTCACGAAGTGCACTTGGCATCGTTTGTCCGATGCGATACATCGCTTCAATTACTTCATCACACGGAATGATACTTGTTACACCAGCTAATGATAAATCAGCGGCAATCATCGCATTTGATGCACCAGCTGCATTACGTTTTACACATGGTACTTCTACAAGACCTGCAACAGGATCACATACTAAACCGAGCATGTTCTTAAGTGCAATACTCATCGCTGTTGCTGCCTGTTCTGGTGTACCTCCAGCCATTTCAACAGCTGCTGCCGCTGCCATACCACTTGCTGAACCAACTTCCGCTTGGCACCCACCAGCTGCCCCGGCAATGCAAGCGTTGTTAGCTACAACCATACCGAACGCACCAGCTGTAAATAGAAATTCAATCATTTCTTCGCGTGTTGGGTTTAATTTTTCTTTTAGTGCAAATAAAACACCTGGTACTGTTCCAGCTGAACCAGCTGTTGGCGTCGCGCAAATAATGCCCATAGCGGCATTTACTTCATTCGTTGCGACAGCTTTACTTACCGCATCTAAAATTGTATCCCCAGACAACCCTTTTCCACTTTTCATATACGCTTGTACTTTCACTGCATCTCCACCAGTTAATCCAGTCGGAGATTTTACGCCTTGAAGTCCACGCTCAACTGCTTTTTCCATTACAACTAAATTTTTTTCCATACCAGCGATTACATCTTCACGAGAAAGTTTTCTTGTTTCCATTTCACATTGAATCATAATCTCTGCGATTTTTACGTTTTTCTCTTCTGCTTGTGCAACTAGTTCCGCTGCGTTCCGAAACATGTTGTGTCCCCCCTGCTATTAATCCATAATTGTTACTTGACAAATATTTGACTGCGCTTTAATTTCATTAATAATCTCATCTGCTAACAGCTCATCTGTTTCAATGACCATTAATGCTTTTCTTCCTTTTTCCTTACGGGAAACACTCATCATGCTAATATTGATTTCGTGCTTTGCAAGAATAGATGTAACTGAAGCAATTGCTCCGAAACGATCATTATTTACAATAAGAAGTGCCGGACTTGTACCTGTTAATTGCAAATCAAATCCATTTAGCTCCACAACTTCAATTTTCCCACCGCCGATTGAGCAAGCAACCACTTCAATTTCATCCTCATCTTTATACAAACGAATTTTTGCTGTATTTGGATGCACTGCTTGTGCTTCTTCTTCAATAAATGTAACGTCAATTCCACGTTCTTTTGCAATTTCAAGAGCCTGCGGAATACGAGGATCATCCGTTTCAAATCCCAGTATCCCCCCAACAAGCGCTACATCCGTACCATGACCTCGATATGTTTTCGCAAACGAACCGTATAAAGAAATGATAATTTTCTCAGGTTCATGACGGAACAGCTGACGAGTAACTTGCCCCATTCTTGCTGCACCTGCTGTGTGCGAACTAGATGGACCAATCATAACTGGACCGATAATATCAAAAACTGAACGATATTTCATAACAACTCCCCCTAAATCTTCATTATGAAAAAAGTTACTTACTAATAATCTATTAATCTGTCGCTTTTTTGTTTTTCTATTTGTACTAATAAATTTATAGAATCAATTTATTAAACTGATACATACCATCAGCTATCATAATATATAAGAGTCATCTTGTCACTTCTTGATTTATTTCATTTTTTTACAAAAGCAAACAAAACATAAATTTATAACGTACAAACACAATGAATACGCTTTCATTATATCTCTTTTTTTACAGAATTTAAACTTTTTAATATTTCAAACTAAGGGCTAACTTTTTATACATTCAGTTCAATAGTATTTACCGTTAATAGCTCTTCTCTATTTTACGAAAACGATACAATGAAAAAACCATGACAGATACATCCGTTATCCCCGTCATGGTTTTTTCATTATTTTGATACAGGAAAACTTTTCAAATCTGCTGCAATTTCCGTGTTTGAAAATACTTGTTTCGCTTCTTCGACGAGCATTTTACATGCCTCACCTTGATAACGAGAGCTAATATGAGTTAAAATCATTTGTTTTACATTTGCCTGCAGCGCAATATTTGCTGCTTGTTGTGTTGTAGAATGATAATAATCATACGCTTGCTGTGAATCTTCCGCACCGAACGTCGCTTCATGTATAAGTACATCCGCATCCTGTGCTAATTCAATACTCGCTTCGCAATAACGTGTATCTCCTAAAATTGTAATAATTCGTCCTTTTTGAGGTGGTCCAATGAAATCTTTTCCGCAAAGTATACGTCCATCCTCAATCTCTACTGTTTCTCCATCTTTTAACCGCTTAAAGATTGGTCCCGGTTTAATTCCTTCCTCTAATAGTTTATCTACAAGAAGATGCCCTGGAATATCCTTTTCTACAATACGATAGCCAAAACATTCAATGCCGTGTGACAATCGTTTCGTTTTCACAAGAAATTGCTTATCTTCATATACAATACCTTCTTCGGTAATTTCTATAATCTCTATCGGGTATTTCACATGTGTTGTACTCACTGCCAATGCTACTTCAATAAACTGTTTAATCCCTTTTGGGCCATATACAGTTAACGGAGTTGTTCCTCCTTGAAAAGAACGGCTGCCTAACAAACCTGGCAATCCAAAAATATGATCCCCGTGTAAATGCGTAATAAATATTTTCTCAATGCGACGCGGACGCACTGATGTATGTAAAATTTGATGCTGTGTTGCCTCACCGCAGTCAAATAGCCACGTTGCACCTCGTTCTTCTAATAATTGCAAAGCTATCGCTGATACGTTTCTTCCCTTTGAAGGAACACCAGCTCCCGTTCCTAAAAATACAAATTCCACGTTGCATCCTCCAAGCATTTCATAATATCTATCGCTATCTTACGGAATATAAACAAAAATGGCAAATAAACTTTGCATAAACCACTCATCTAGACAACTATATAATACGAACATTTACTACAAAAACTTCACACTCGTTCGTCTTTTGTAGTAAAATAATACTATCATTTATACAAGGTGGCTAAGACAATGAAAGAAGCATTTCGTTTACAAACTGATTTTTCTTCTTCTTTTGATCGCTGGGTAAGTTCATTTATTTCTGAAACACCAGCAGAATTACAATGGTCTACATTAAAAGAATTAATTCATGAATATATAGCATTGCATACTGTTCAAGCGGTACCAGAATACATCTCTTCTTCCATCACATATTATGCACAGCGCATTTCTACTCCAACCAATACAGACATTGTGATTTACGAAAGTCCTTCTATGTCATAATATATTTACGTGTTAAAAGATAAAAAGGTATCGGCTTCCGATACCTTTTTATCTTGGGATAAATAAGCAAAACGATTTGTTTAAACACAAAATGAAGTACCTAAACAGGCACCGTTTTTGAATTATAATGCATACAAATCACGGATTTATCATCTTGAAAAATCCCTAAAATATATTAAATAATGTAGATGATAAGGAGCATATGAGTGATAAAGTGAAACTTCCATCAGTGGGAGTTTTCTTCATCCCCCACCTATCTTCTTTGCTTTTCTCTGCATCTTGAGGTAGGGGTCTTACTGCCCGTAAATAGCGGGATAAATACAAAACACCTATCAATTGTTATGTATTGTTGCAAATTGCTTAATCATTTCATTTAAATTCTTCGCTGCCTTTGTAGGAATCTGATGCTTTACATTATCAATAAAATTTAATTTATTACATAGCAATTTTTCATACAGTAGGTTCGCATAACTGTAAAATGCTTTATCTTCCTTACCATAAACTAACAAAACAGGACACTCAATCTTTCTAAGTTGACTTGTACAATTATAATGCAAACTATAACGATAATATTGTTCAATATTTTTCGCATTTCCTTTTTGCGCTTCTTTAAACATCTTTACAAATAATTTCTGTATATTCGAATTGCTCCATGCAATGGACAATGCTAGAACATGAATAGCTCGTGCTTTTGCAAGTGTCATACCTAAAGAGATTTTATTCTTTAGGTAGTTATCCTTTACTTCTGGCATCCCACCGATTACAATACCTCCTAAGGCTCTTTCGGCATAATTCAACAAAAATTCCAATACAACAGAACTTCCAATTGAATACCCACATATGAATGCTCTTTTGATGTTCAAATGATCCAATAAACATCTAATATCTTCAACAATCAATGGATAAGTTATCGATTGTTTTGAATACTTACTTCTTCCGTGACCTCTAATATCAAAAGTAACAACTTGAAACTTTTGAGATAATTCTTCTACTTGGTACTCAAAATTTACAGAAGTGAGCACAGGAGGATGAATAAAAACAATAGGAATCCCTTTTCCCTTTACAGTATAGTATAGGCTGCTACCGTCCACATCCAACATTGGCATGTATGTAATCACCTCATTGCCTTTGCATTAACTTCTGTTATTATACGAAGCTTTTCTTTTTATATTCTGGAAAACACATTAACATAAGTTGCCATCATAAATCTCCATAAATATCGCAATATAAATCATGTAGAATGAAGCTAAAGATCTATCCCTAAATTTTTCCACAAGGAGTCGAACATGAATATTCTAACTTGGTTCATATCATTATTCACTTTTAGAAGAGGAACTCAGCGAGTGCTTCAATTGTTTAGAATTAGACGGAATAATAGAAATTGGATTTTGATTTCTTTGCTAGGTATAGGAACAGTTTTTGGTTTAGCAGCAAGCCGAAACTTCAATATGATGCGGCCGGTTCAACGTTTCTTTCGAGGCCTTCAAAATACAACAAGAACAGTTATGCCAACTAATTTAAATTTGGCAAATGTAGAATTTGGTAATGAAATAACTCCAAGTAAACAAAAGAAATAGTTGCATAAATGACAATAAAGTGAAACTTCCGTCAGTCAGTAGGGGGTTACCTATCTTCTTTGCTTCTCTCTAAATCTTGAGGTAGGGGTCTTACTGCCCGCGAATAGCGGGCTAACCATACACGAGTAGAAGTGTTGACAGCGATTTATCACGTTTCTTAAGACAGATTCATTGTCTCACACATATACTAAAAATCACGTAGAAGATACCTTCTGCGTGATTTTGTTGCAATAAATAAACTTACATATGAATTTTTTATATGAATTTATTCTCTAAATTCTGCTTAAATGTTCTCTCTTGTTGTCGAAACAATTGACTGCCGTGCTGAATAACTTTCGTACCATATTTATTATTTAGTTGTTCCATCACTGTCAAAAGCGGTTCTGCCTTCGCATCTTCTTCAAAAGAAAATAAATCAAGCTGCTTAGTCGCTTCTGTTTTCCATTCTAATTCACAAGCAGTAATGCCAAGTAATCTAACAGGGTCACCATCCCAATGTTTTTTCCATAGCCTTATTGTTGCTTGAAAAATATCTGGTGATTCCCAAATTGCATTTTCTAACATTTTACTGCGCGTAATCGTTCGGCGATTATAGTATTTAATCGTAATTTGAATATTATATGTAACGAGAGAACGTTTTTGTAATCTTCGGCTCACAGATTGAGACAAGCGCTCTAACATATCTAGCAATTCCTTCTCTTCGTCCACATCTTTTGGCAACGTTATAGAATTTCCGATCGTTTTATATTGTCCCATTTGACTTGGATCCACATCTCTATTGTCTATGCCATTTGCACGTTTTTGCAAATCCAGTCCATGATTTCCAATCACAGAACGAATAATATGAGCTTTTCCAGCGGCTAAGTCACCAATCGTATGTATATGTACATCTTTTAATTTTTCTGCTGTTTTCTTCCCAATCCCATGCATCTTTTCAACTGGAAGCGGCCAAAGAAGCTCTTGTACATCACGTTTACGAAGCACTGTAATACCTAGCGGCTTTTTCATATCAGAGGCTGTTTTTGCTAGAAATAAGTTTGGGGCAATCCCAATGCTGCATGGAAGCTGTAATTCTGTTAGTAATGTTTGTTGAATCATTTGAGCAATTTCTAACGGTGAACCGAGCCCATAGCAACCTGTAATATCTAAATACCCTTCATCAATTGAAACAGGTTGAATTTTTTCTGTAAACCGTGCGAGAATTTGAAACAATGCAAACGAAGCCTCTCTGTATAACTCAAAGTTTGGATGTTTTATAACGAGTTCCGGACATAATCGTTTCGCTTCCCAAACAGGCATTGTCGCACGAATTCCCTTCGCCCTTGCTTCATAACTGCACGTTACAATAATTCCTTTCCGTTCCTTCGCATTCCCAGCTATCGCTAACGCTTTACCTTGCAACGATGCATCATGAGCGATTTCAACAGATGCATAAAAACAATTCATATCAACATGCAAAATGACGCGGCCATTTTTCGGATACATTTCACGCATCTTTCTCACCTCACAAGAACATTCGTTCTTATTTTATCAAAAACATTATAAAAAAATCAATATTGGAGAGGAGGAAATTGTTAATATATAGAAGTATGTCCACATGGAATTTTACAGGAGGTAAAGAGAAAACATGACTACACGTTTCAAACCCCTTTATCTAATTTCACTATCTGTTTTCTGCTTGTTGATCATCTATTTACTACTTCCAATCATAGGTATCGATGCTCAGGGGCTTCTTTCGTCTCTATTACCATTTTCAACTTTATACATTCTTCCATGGATTATTCTGTACTGGTTTATCCGCCTTGTGAAAACATTGGAATCAAAATAAAAAGAGGCCAGCATTTATGCTAACCTCTTTTTCCACATTATTTCGCTGCTTCTTCAATAATCGCAACGACCATTTCTGCTGTTTTTACTAATTCTTCAACAGGTATTCTTTCGTTTGTTGTATGAATTTCCTCGTAACCAACTGCTAAGTTTACTGTTGGGATACCGTGACCAGCAATTACGTTTGCATCGCTGCCACCACCGCTTTGGTGAAGAGATGGTGTACGACCGATTTTTTCAGCAGCACGTTTTGCAACTTCTACAACATGATCACCATCAGCAAATTTAAATCCTGGGTACATTACTTGTACGTTTACTTCTGCTTGTCCGCCCATTTCTTTCGCTGTAGATTCAAATGCTTCCTTCATTTTACGAACTTGCTCTTGCATTTTTTCGTCTACTAAAGAACGTGCTTCAGCAAAAATTTCTACATAGTCACAAACGATATTTGTTTGTGTACCGCCTTCAAAGCGGCCGATATTTGCAGTTGTTTCAGAATCAATGCGGCCAAGTGGCATTTTTGCAATAGATTTTGCAGCAATTGTAATTGCAGATACACCTTTCTCCGGTGCTACACCTGCATGAGCTGTTTTACCGCGAATAATTGTATTTACTTTTGCTTGTGTTGGCGCTGCAACAACGATTTCTCCAACTTTTCCATTACTATCTAATGCATAGCCATATTTCGCTGTAATACGTTCACGGTCTAATGCTTTTGCACCTACAAGACCGGATTCTTCACCAACTGTAATGATGAATTCAATTTTTCCGTGCGCAATATTTTTCTCTTTCAACACGCGAATTGCTTCAAACATTGATGCAAGTCCAGCTTTATCATCAGCACCTAAAATCGTTGTGCCGTCTGATACGATATAACCATCTTGAATAGACGGCTTAATTCCTTTACCAGGAACAACTGTATCCATATGAGAAGTAAAGTAAATTGTATCTACTCCTTCTTTTGTTGCTGGTAATGTACAAACTAAGTTCCCAGCACCGTGACCAGTCTCACCCATTGTATCGTCTTCAAATACTTCAACGCCTAAAGAAGAGAATTTTTCTTTTAATACTTTGCAAATTTCAGCTTCGTATTTTGTTTCAGAGTCTACTTGCACAAGTTCCATAAATTCATTCACTAAACGTTCTTGATTAATCATGAGAATGCGCCTCCTGCATTATGTATGTAACAATGACTATTATAGCAGAATTTCATAAAATTTTCGAAAGAGATGGTACACGAAGTTATTTACAAATGGATCAATTTACAAATGTAAGTTTCCATTGAGCCCTTGTCTCCTTTTTTATTTCTCGTTACAATAGATAGAAGAGATTCGCAAGGAGGATCAACATGAATAAAAAAGCTCAAAAAATTATGGTTTATATTATGTTAATTGCAATGCTTGTAACAACACTACTTACTGGGATAAGCATGTTTTGGTAAACAAGGGCTACCTTGTCCTTGTTATTTTATTATAATCACAACGCCAGCGATACTAAATGCAAATCCCATCGCCAGTGCTAGTATGAAGCTGCTGTAATGTTGCTGATAAAAAGCACCTATTGCAAAAGTAATATTGAGAAGAGAAATAAAAAAGACAGCTATAATAAGTGGAAAGATATTAAAAATAGCTAATATAAAAGCAATAACAGAAAGAAAGCCTACAAAAAATTGGATGTATGGTAAGCTCTGATTTATACACATAACAGCAACCCCTACTCACCAAATCTTTATATACCTCTCATTAACACACGCGATATATACACGTATCAAGACAAGATGCAGTATGACAAAAGCCAACATATACTGTTGGCTTTTTGTCGTAAGCAATCGCACCCTTTTCCTTCGCGAGCTGCTGAAATGACTTTTTTGATTTAACAATCCATACTTTTGTTCCAATTGGAATATGATCGTACAAATATTCTACATCTTTGTTATACATGCGAATACAGCCTTGCGAAACATATTTGCCAATCGAGCTTGGCCGATTCGTTCCGTGTATCCCATATTTACTACCATCTGTATCTCGGGCATTAAACCCAATCCATCTGGAACCGAGCGGATTTTCCGGTGAACCACCTGGGATGTCCTTCGCAATATAATATGGATTTTTCGCTTTCATCACAACATCAAATGTACCTTCTGGCGTTAAATCATTCGTTTTACCTGTCCCGACTGGAAATGTGTTTTGTATCTTTCCATCATTAATATATGCAAGCTGGTTCGTTTGTTTATTGACGATAATAAGCGGGTCGCCAACTCGTGGATTATCACCGAGCGGCCAAAGTGGAGATAGGGAAACAAATAATATGAATGGAAGAAGATATGGCATATCTCATTCCTTCCTTCTTATATTAATTCTTTGATGTTATATTTCCCTTTAAATTGACTTTTAATGAGCAAATATTGCTCTATTTCATAGACGAGTTGAACGAGCTTGGCACGCGTTTCAAACTCTTCTCGTGTTTCTGGAAGCGGCATTTCTCGAAAGATTTCTCGCATCTCCTGAAGTTGCCTTAATGAAATAACCCCCGTACTTTCTGGGCGAATCGCATTCCCAACATTTTCAATTACATCCGCCACCATACCCGCTTGTTCATATGCCCAAGGTAACGAAGCGACTAGCGGCATAACTCTTTCTAAAATTTCATACTGTTGCTGACGCATTTGAAAATAACGATAGTAATAATCATCTTCACGCATAAACTGATTTTCCAGCTTTTTAAAAGACAACTCTTTTGCCTTCTCAAGTAATGTTTCCGTTTCAATTAGCTCTTTTCCATTCCACACACTATCATGATTTCTTAAATATGCAGCCATTTCAAAAAGAATCGTCTTAAAATTAGATTCTACTTTTTGTTGATACTCTTTTAACTCACTTTCAACGCTTGGCATATACAAATTCATTAACAAAGCAACACTAATTCCAACCGTTAAAATTGCAATCTCATTTCCAACAATTGACCACGTAATTTTTTGCAATGAAAATAAATGCATAACAATAACAGAGCTTGTAACAATCCCCTCTTGAATCTTAAGCATAACTGCAGTTGGAATAAACAGAAGTAATAGAAGTCCAAGTGCTAGCGATGTATACCCTACCGATTCAAAAATAAAAAATGCAAACACCATAGAAAGTAAACAAGCTAAAAAGCGATGAATAGATACTTCTAATGATTTTCTTTTTGTATTTTGCACACATAAAATAACAAGAATGCCGGCTGTGCTATAAAACTCCAAATGAAATAATTGAGCAATCCACACAGCCAAGGCAGTTCCAGCTGCTGTTTTCACTGTTCGATATCCTATTCTAAACATATTAACGCTCCTATTATGTACGAACTACTTTCAAAATAAGTATAAAGAAAAGGATGACACAATGTCATCCTTTTTCCATTATTATTCACGTAACTTTTACATATTACAACATTTTTTGCAAAAATTCTTGTGCACGCTTGCTTTCCGGTGCTGTAAAAAACTGCTCTGGCTTCGCATCTTCTACAAGTTTCCCACCATCTAAAAAGAAAACACGATCTGCTACTTCTTTTGCAAAACCCATTTCGTGTGTTACAATCGCCATCGTCATTCCTGTCGTTGCGAGAGATTTCATAACTTCCAGTACTTCTTTTACCATCTCCGGATCTAGTGCTGAAGTCGGTTCATCAAACAGCATAACGTCCGGTTCCATTGCTAATGCTCTTGCAATTGCAACACGCTGTTTTTGTCCACCAGAAAGACGATTTGGATATGCATCCTTCTTCTCAAGCAATCCTACTTTTTCTAATAATTCTTCAGCCTTTTTCACAGCATCTTCCTTTGAGATACCTTTTACCGTAAGCGGAGCATACGTAATATTTTCTAACACTGTCATATGAGGGAATAAGTGAAAATGCTGAAATACCATTCCAACGTGCTGACGAATTTCCATAATATTTGTATTCGGATTTGTTACCTCTTGATTGCCAATCCAAATTTGTCCGTTCGATGGTACTTCTAATAAATTCATACAACGTAAAAATGTTGATTTTCCTGAACCAGACGGCCCAATAATCGCTACTACTTCCCCCTGCTCAATTGTTGTTGTAATATCTTTTAATACTTCGTTATTTCCAAATGATTTATGAAGGTTTTTAATTTTAATCACTTTTCTTCATTCTCCCTTCAATCGCTTTGCCGATAAATGTAAGAATCATAACAAGGATATAATAAATCATACCGACAAATAAAAGTGGTTCAAAATACGATAATGTCTCTCCGCCAACAATATACGCGCGGCGCATTAAATCTGTTGCGCCTATCACAGTAACAACTGCCGACTCTTTCGTTAATGTAGCAAACTCATTTACTAATGCAGGTAAAATATTTTTTAATGCTTGCGGTAAAATAATATTTCGCATCATTTTTCCATATGGAATGCCGAGTGCCATCGCTGCTTCTGTTTGTCCTTGATCAACTGCCTGAATTCCGGCGCGAATAACTTCTGACATATATGCACCTGAGTTTAAACTAAATGCTAAAACTGCTGCTAAAAATGCTGAAATATCATATCCTGTAATTTGAGGGAGACCGTAGTAAATAATCATTAATTGTAATACAAGCGGTGTACCACGAAAAATTGATGTATAGAAATCAGCAATCATACTTAAAACTTTAATTCTAGCAATTTTACAAAGTGCTAATAGCGTACCTAGTGCAAAGCCGCACAAAGAAGCTACAAAAACAATTTTTAACGTTACTTCTAATCCTTTTAACATATACGGTATTGATGGCGTAATTTGCGAAAAATCCAAGTTCATCCTAAGTCAGTCCTCTCCAGAAGATAGAAAGGCGGCTTATTGCTCGCCGCCAAACCATTTCTTCACTAATTTATCCATTTCTCCATTTTCTTTCATTTTCTTAATCACTTTATTAAACTCTGCTGTCAGATCACTATTTTTCGGAAGCGCAATTGCTGAACCAGCTTCATCCGCAGCTTCCGGAATTTCTACACTCTTTAAATCTTTATTTTTTTCTAAATATCCTTTTGCTACTGTATCTTCTAAAATAATTGCATCAAAACGTCCTGCTTGAATCTCTTGAATTAGTTCTGGTACACGGTCACGTCCTTCAAATTGGAACGATACTTGTTTTTGTAAATCCTTTGCCTTTTCCTCTTGAATTGATCCTGTTTGTACCCCTACTTTTTTCCCTTGCAAATCTTGCAATGTTTTAATATTTGAACCTTCTTTAGAAATAATCACATTTTTTGAAGTAAAATAAATATCTGTAAAATCAGCGTTTTTCTTACGATCTGCTGTCGGTGTCATTCCCGCCATTACAAAGTCCACTTTTCCAGCTTCTAATGATGCCAACAGTCCGCCAAAATCCATATCTTTGACTTTAACTTTATAGCCTAATTCTTTAGTGATATAGTTCATAACGTCGATATCAAAACCGATAATATCTTCACTCTTTTTTGCATCGACATATTCAAATGGTTTGTAGTCTGCAGAAGTTCCCATAACTAAAACTTTATTATTATTCTTATTAGTACTTCCTGCTTCTTCACGCTTACTACAAGCTCCGAATATACTTACGATTAAAATAAGTGCAAATGAAATAGGTAAAAATTTCTTCATTACTTCTCCTCCTAGTTAATGTATATTTAAAAGCTTTTTAGAATTTTTATTCGTTAAATGTATTGTAACAACAAATTTATTTTTATGCAATAAATAAAATAAAAATAAATTTGTTTTTTCTTTCCACAACATCATTAACGGTTTATACACTGTATAATTTTGTGCATAAACCGTTGATTTTATGTAAAAAAAGAACCGTTAAGATTCTATTCTTAACGGTTCTAAAAAGGCATATTACATTTCATCACAATGTTCTTCAAAATACGATTGTAATTTAGCAATGACTTGCATTGGTTCATGGCCTTCAATTTCATGACGCTCAACCATTGTCACAATCTTACCATCTTTTAATAATGCAAACGATGGAGAAGATGGTGGATACCCTTCAAAGTACTCGCGAGCACGTGCCGTTGCTTCTTTATCTTGACCTGCAAATACAGTAACAAGATTGTCTGGGCGTTTATCATAATGAACCGAATGCGCTGCTGCCGGACGTGCAATACCACCTGCACAGCCGCATACAGAGTTCACCATTACAAGCGTTGTACCTTTCTTTTGTAATGCTTCATCTACCGCTTCGGGTGTTGTTAATTCTGTATAGCCAGCTGCCACGATTTCTTCGCGTGCTTGACGGACAACATCATTCATAAAAAAATTGAAGTTCATCAAAGTTTTTCCTCCTCACATGTATCTATCTGTATCTTACCAATAACTATTTCTAAAATACAAGTAAACTTACTTGCTTTGTAGTCATAATTCATTAAGGAAAACGTCTTAGAGCCCCCGCTCTAAGACGTTTTTCTTAATGGCCACGATGTTTCTGCTTCGCTTTTTGTACTTTTATTGCACGTTTTCTATGTTTTTCAATTTCCCGCATCTCTTTCGATTGCACCTGCTTCTCTTGTTTATGAGCTTCATACGATAACTGAATAGCTTCTTGTGCTTTCGTAAATTTTGATGCCTTTAATTCTCTTGCAGCTTGCCGAATGTGACGCTTTACATTTTTCGGACGCTTTTGCTGTTTAATCTCTACTCCACATTTAGCAAAGTGATCAAAATACGGTAACAATGCATCATTTACGAACAAAAGCACTTCTTCATCAGACGGTTCAGCACCGAAAATGTGCCGTACTGCATACAATTTTCCATTTTGTTCTCGTTCAATCATTCCTACAAAATACTGACCGTCATGATATACTGTCAATTTCATCGACAGCCCCTCCTTTAAAAACATATTCAGAAATGCTGGACATCCCGGAGGGGAAGGTTACTGACATAAAATTTATGCGTCCGGACTACCAACCGGAGCTGTGTTTTTGCATTTCTATCACCATTATATTGCATTTTTACTTGTTTTGTATCATTTCTATATATACTTCAATCATTCTTTTATGCGATCCTACAATATACTCTGGCAATTCGGTAATCGGAAAAAACTTTAATTGCATCGCTTCCTCTTTATTTACAGTAGGCTCTCCTTCATAATCATGCGTATAATATGCAGTCGTTACAGCTTGAAACTCGTCACCGTTTGCTAGTTTCACAAAATGTTTTGCACCTGAGAACACATTAATTAACTGCAAATTTTTCACATGAATACCGGCTTCTTCATAAACTTCACGACATGCTGTTTCTTCTGGTGATTCCCGTAACTCCATTAATCCACCAAGAAGTCCCCATTTCCCGTGCGGTTCTTGCCTTTGTTGTAATAGTACTTCCTCATCTTTATTCAATATGAGAACAACCGAACCGACTAAAATTAAAGGACGATGACCAACTATTTTCCGTAATTCCTCCACATATCCCATTCCAACAAACCTTTCTTTTTTATTTCCTTGTCCACACCATTGTATCATATGTATAAAATGGAAAAATGCGTATTTTTTTTACTTTTTAAGTAAAATATTTATTTCCCCCTTTTCATCTACCGTTGCTAATTGAATCGATTGAATAGGTACTTTTTGCTTTAACTCGTCTTTTACCCACTCTTCTGTTTTTTCTAATAAAGCTAAAACATCTTTTTGAATCTTTCCGTTCTTCACAAGAATAAATGTAATAAGTGATGGTTCCCCATATATTTTCATGTCTTTTCGAGAAACTGTTTCATATGCTGCGTACTGAAATACTGAAACGACTCCACTGGCTTCCCATAAAGCTAACTTTACCGTTTGAATATCAGTAATCCCCTGCAACCTCAGCTCAGAAAACAAATATTCTACTGTAATCCGTGCTTTCTTTAAATTATTAAATTGAACGGAACCGTTATGTATAAGAATAATTGGTGCAGGCTCTAAAAAACGTCTCCACCAATCCACCTTTAATGTCAAAATGGAACTTACTATATGAAGTACTACAAGAACAAATGTTGTAATCAGAGAGCCGAGAAGGCCTACTCTTTCATCAGATAATGCGTTCGATATATTTCCGCCTAATAATAGCACTAACACAAGATCTAAAAAACGAAGCTGAGCAATAGAGCGTTGTCCCATTGCTTTTGCGACAATAATTAAAAACATATATGCCAATATGGCACGAATCATCCATTCAAAATTCGAAAGATGCTTTGCCCCCTCAAATATATGCATAAATGGCACCCCTTAACAAAATTCCTCCTTTTAGTTTATGTTTATCCATATTGTCTATGTAAAAAAACAATATAAATCTTCAGCTAAATTGCAAATTTACATAGACAATATGCTTCCACTAAAAAACTTCTCATTCATATACGTAAAAAAAGCCCGCCAATTGGCGGGCTTTCCCATGATTAATATACAGAAGTATTATCTGCAGACGTATTTTCAAGAATTTCTTTTACACGTCCTAAGAACTTACCGCAAATGAATCCATCTAGTACGCGATGGTCAAGAGATAGGCATAAGTTAACCATATCACGTGCACCAAACATACCATTATCCATAATCACTGGACGTTTCACGATAGATTCTACTTGTAAAATTGCCGCTTGTGGATAATTAATAATACCCATAGACTGAACAGAACCAAATGATCCTGTGTTATTAATTGTAAATGTTCCGCCTTGCATTTCGTCAGCTTTTAATGACTTCGTACGTACTTTCGTTGCAAGCTCAGTAATTTCACGAGCAATACCTTTAATTGTTTTCTCATCAGCATGCTTAATAACTGGAACGAATAGTTCATCGTCAGTTGCAACTGCGATAGAAAGGTTAATATCTTTCTTCTGAACAATTTTATCGCCAGCCCACATAGAATTAATTTGTGGGTATTCTTTTAATGCTTGTGCAACAGCTTTTACAAAGAATGCAAAGAATGTTAAGTTGAAGCCTTCACGCTTTTTAAATTCGCCTTTAATTGAATTACGGTATGAAACAAGGTCTGTTACATCCACTTCAATCATCATCCAAGCATGCGGTGCTTCATGCTTACTGCGCAGCATGTTTGTAGCAATCGCTTTACGTACACCTGTTACTGGGATTTCAATATCTCCAGGCATTGTTGGTACAGATACTGGTTTTGCAGCTTCTGTTTTTGGAGCTGCTGCTGGTGCAGCCTTTGGTGCTTCTTGCGTAATTGGTGCTGCTGCTTCTTTTTTCGCACCTGCTTGTGGAATATTTCCAGATTCCACTAATTTTAAAATATCTTTGCGCGTAATACGGCCATTTGTTCCCGTACCTTCTACTGCATCTAAGTCAATATTATGTTCACCCGCAAGTTTTAATACAGCTGGTGAACAGCGTGGCTTACCATCAGTTGGTTGCTTCGCTTTTGGCGCTGCTGGTGCAGATGCAGCTGCCTCTGCTTTTGGTGCCTCTGCTGTTTCTTCTTCTACAGCTGTTGCAGCTACTTCATTTGCACCTTCAATTTGAATCATACAAATCACTTCACCGACAGCTAATGTATCACCTTCGCCAGCGATTAACTCTGTAACAACCCCAGTGAAAGAAGATGGTACTTCTGCGTTTACTTTATCTGTCATTACTTCTGCAAGCGGATCATATTTATTTACATGATCACCAACAGAAACAAGCCATTTACTAATTGTACCTTCCGTTACACTCTCCCCAAGCTGAGGCATTGTAATTTTTTCTACAGCCATGTATAGTCCCCCCGATTAAAATTCCGCAAGTTCGCGCATTGCTTTTTCAACTTTATCTGGATTTACCATAAAGAATTTTTCCATTGTTGGTGCATATGGCATTGCTGGAACGTCTGGACCTGCAAGACGAGCAATTGGTGCATCAAGGTCGAATAAGCAATTTTCTGCGATAATTGCTGCTACTTCACTCATAATGCTTCCTTCTTTATTATCTTCCGTTACAAGAAGAACTTTACCTGTTTTTGAAGCTGCTTCAATAATTGCTTCCTTATCTAATGGATATACAGTACGTAAATCAAGAATGTGAGCAGAAATGCCATCTTGTGCTAATTTTTCAGCAGCTTGAAGAGCAAAGTGAACACATAATCCGTATGTGATAACAGTAATATCGTCACCTTCACGTTTTACGTCCGCTTTTCCGATTGGTAATACATAATCATCTTCCGGCACTTCACCTTTAATTAAGCGATATGCACGTTTATGTTCAAAGAATAACACTGGATCTTCATCACGAATCGCTGCTTTTAATAAACCTTTTGCATCATACGGTGTAGAAGGAATTACAATTTTCAAACCAGGTTGATTTGCAAAAAGTGCCTCTACAGATTGAGAATGATACAATGCACCGTGAACACCGCCGCCAAATGGTGCACGGATCGTGATTGGACAAGTCCAATCATTGTTAGAACGGTAACGAATTTTTGCTGCCTCGGAAACAATTTGGTTTACCGCTGGCATAATGAAATCAGCAAATTGCATTTCTGCAATTGGACGCATTCCATACATCGCTGCACCGATTGCTACCCCAGCAATTGCCGACTCTGCAAGTGGTGTATCAAGCGCGCGCATTTCACCAAATTGATCATATAATCCAGTTGTCGCTTTAAATACGCCACCTTTTTTACCAACGTCTTCTCCTAATACAAATACTTTCTCATCGCGTTCCATTTCCTCGCGCATTGCTAATGTAATCGCGTCAATATAAGACATTACAGCCATGAAACGTTCCCCCTTATTCCGCGTATACGTGCTTTAATGCAGATTCTGGATCCGCATACGGAGCATTTTCTGCATATTCTGTTGCTTCGTTTACGATATGCATCACGTCATCTAACATTTGTTTTTCAGATTCCTCTGTTAAAATGCCTACTTCTTTTAAGTAGTTTGCAAATGTATAGATTGGATCTTTTTTCTTTGCTTCTTCTACTTCTTCTCTATCACGATACACACGATCATCGTCATCACTAGAGTGCGCTGTTAAGCGATAAGATACCGTTTCAATTAATGTTGGACCTTCTCCACGGCGACCGCGATCTGCTGCTTCTTTTACAGCTTTATATACTTCAAGCGGGTCATTTCCGTCTACTGTGTATCCTGGCATACCATAACCGATTGCACGGTCAGATACATTTTTACATGCTAATTGTTTTTCAACTGGGATAGAGATTGCATATTTGTTATTTTCACACATGAAAATAACTGGTAATTTGTGTACTCCTGCAAAGTTTGCACCTTCATGGAAGTCACCTTGGTTAGAAGAACCTTCTCCAAATGTAACAAACGTTACTAAATCTTTTCCTTCCATCTGTCCTGCTAATGCAATACCTACTGCATGCGGTACTTGCGTTGTAACTGGTGAAGAACCTGTTACGATGCGATTTTTCTTTTGTCCAAAGTGTCCAGGCATTTGACGTCCGCCAGAGTTTGGATCTTCTGCTTTTGCAAATCCAGATAGCATAAGCTCTTTTGCCGTCATACCAAATGCTAACACGACACCCATATCACGGTAGTATGGCAATGCGTAGTCCTTTTCACGATCAAGTGCAAATGCTGCGCCTACTTGTGCAGCTTCTTGTCCTTGACAAGAAATTACAAAAGGAATTTTCCCTGCACGGTTTAATAACCACATACGCTCGTCAATTTTACGTGCGAGTAACATCGTGCGATACATTTCTAATACTTGCTCATCGCTTAAGCCAAGCTCTTCATGGCGCTTTGCTTTTACTTCAGCCATTTTAACACCCTCCTAAATCCTTTTTACCCCGCTCTATTATAAAGCAAGAACGATACACTATCCATTCCCACTGGTTCACTTTTATCCGTGTAACGCTTTTCCATCAACTGCTAATGCAGCTTCGCCAATTGCTTCTGATAATGATGGGTGTGGATGAATTGTATGTGCAACTTCCCAAGGCGTTGCATCTAGCACTCTTGCAAGACCTGCTTCTGAAATCATATCAGTTACATGTGGTCCAATCATATGAACACCAAGAATATCATTTGTTTCTTCATCAACAACAAGTTTCACAAAACCATCAGATTCTCCGTATACAAGTGCTTTACCGATTGCACGGAATGAGAATTTACCTACTTTTAATTTGTAGCCTTTTTCTTTTGCTTCTTGCTCTGTTAAACCAACAGAAGCAACTTCTGGGCTACTATATACACATTTAGATACCATAGAGTAATCAATTGGCATCGGCTCTTTTCTAGCAATATGTTCAACCGCTACAATTCCTTCATGAGAAGCAACGTGTGCAAGTTGCAAGCCGCCAATTACATCGCCAATCGCATAAATGTGTGATTCTTTTGTTTGATAATATTCATTCGTTTGAATATAACCTTTTTCAACAACGATATCTGTATTTTCTAAACCAATATTTTGTGTGTTTGCTTGTCTTCCAACAGATACAAGCATTTTTTCAGCTTTAAATTCTTTATTTTCACCGTTAAGTTCCGCTTGAATCGTAACACCATTATCTTTTACTAAAGTTTCTGGTAATACTTTTGCACCAGTTACAATTTTAATACCTTTTTTCTTAAGCAAACGTTGCATTTCTTTAGAAACGTCTTGATCTTCAAGTGGAAGAACATGTTTTGCATATTCAAGTACAGTTACTTCCACACCGAAATCAGCAAGCATAGACGCCCACTCAATACCGATTACACCGCCACCAACAATAATAACAGATTCAGGAAGCGCTTCCATTTTTAGAGCGTGGTCCGATGACATGACATATTCACCATCAAGCTCAAGTCCTGGTAAAGAATTTGGACGTGATCCTGTTGCAACGATTACGTTTTTCGGAATAAGCATTTCATTCTCTTCTCCACTCGCTAACTCAACAGAAATCGTTCCCGGCATCGGTGAGAAAATAGATGGGCCAAGGATACGACCAATTCCTTCATATACATCGATTTTCCCTTGCTTCATTAAATGCTGAACACCTTTATGAAGTTGGCTAACGATTTTTTCTTTACGTTCTTGTACTTTTGCAAAGTTTAATGAAACATCGCTTGTAACAACACCAAATTCTTCCCCTTTTTTCGCTGTTGCATATACTTCCGCACTACGAAGCAACGCTTTACTTGGGATACAACCTTTGTGTAAACATGTGCCACCAAGGTTCTCTTTTTCAACAAGCGCTGTTTTTAGTCCTAATTGTGATGCACGAATAGCAGCAACATATCCACCTGTACCGCCGCCAACAATAACTAAATCGTACTCTGTTGCCATATTTTTCAACCCCTAACTACGGTTTCTTTTTCCCTTACAACATACTCTTTTGCAATTTCTTCTTCACGAAGTACACGAAGCGCACCTTCTGCTAATGCTTGTAGTTCATCTTCTCCTGGATGTACAATGACATCTGCAATCCAATGAACGCGCTCTTTAATTTCATCAACAAGGATTTTACTATATGCAAGTCCACCAGTTAAAACAATTGCATCTACTTTACCATGAAGAACTGCACTTGCTCCGCCAATTTCTTTTGCAACTTGATATGCCATTGCCGTATAAACAAGTGTTGCTTCTGGATCACCTTGTTCTACCATCTTTTCTACTTTAATTGCATCATTTGTTCCAAGTAAGCTTACTAAGCCTCCTTGTCCAACGATCTTTTTCATCATTTCATCACGGTAATAGTCACCAGAGAAGCACATTTCTACAAGCTGACCTACCGGAACTGTTCCTGCCCGTTCTGGGCTGAATGGTCCTTCTCCATTTAAACCGTTATTTACATCAATAACTTTTCCTTTTTTATGAGCACCAACTGAAATACCGCCGCCCATATGTGCAATTAGTAAGTTTAAATCTTCATATTTACGATCAAGTTCTTTCGCAACTTTACGAGCTACTGCTTTTTGGTTTAGCGCATGAAAAATACTTCTTCGCTCCATGCCAGCTATTCCACTAATACGGGCAATATCATCCATTTCATCTACAACTACTGGATCAACAATAAACGCTGGAATGTTAAGTCCAGAAGCGATTTCATATGCTAAAATACCTCCCAAATTGGAAGCATGATGGCCACTATAACCATTTTTTAAATCTTCTAGCATCGCTTCGTTTACTGTATACGTACCACCTTCAATTGGACGTAGTAATCCCCCGCGGCCGCATACAGCATTTAACTTAGAAATATTAATGCCATGGGAATGAAGCACCTCTAAAATAGTTTGCTTACGAAACTCATATTGATCAATAATACGCTTATATTTCCCAATCTGTTCTTCGTCATGACGAATTGTTTCTTCTAAAACAGGTCTTTCGTTATCAAAAACACCAATCTTCGTAGATGTACTACCAGGATTAATGACAAGAATTCGATTCACGGACAAGGCTACTCCCTCCACCATTTATTTAGAAAGACAGTAGCAACTTTCAAATGAAGCTGCCACTGCTTTCACATTTACTTTTTCTATCAATTAGCGACGGCTTAAAATATTGTGGCCGTTACTTAAAAATGTACTGCGTGTATTTTTTAAGCTTGCAATGCGCTCTTCAGCAAGACGATCTGCTGCTACATATGTTGGCACGCCATCACGTTTTGAAATTTCGATTACTTTTGCAATTGTGTCATAAATTGCTTCTACGCGTTTTAATGCACGCTCTCTGTTGTATCCGTATAACTCATCCGCTACGTTAATTACGCCACCTGCGTTAATAACATAGTCTGGCGCATATACGATACCCATTTCATGAACGATATCACCATGACGATCTTCTTTTAATTGGTTATTTGCAGAACCAGCAATTACTTTCGCTTTTAATTGTGTAATTGTTTCATCATTTACTGTTGCTCCTAATGCACATGGTGCATAGATATCGCATTCTACACCGTAAATTTCGTTTGGTTCAACAGCAGTTGCACCAAATTCTTCTACAGCACGTTGTACAGCTTCTTTATTAATATCTGTAACGATTAATTTTGCACCTTCTGCATGTAGGTGTTTACATAAGTGATAAGCTACGTTTCCTACACCTTGAACAGCAATTACTTTACCTTCTAAGCTATCTGTACCGAACGCTTCTTTTGCAGCTGCTTTCATACCAACGTATACACCGTAAGCAGTTACTGGAGATGGGTTACCAGAAGAACCGAATGAAGGTGAAATACCTGTTACGAAATCTGTTTCTTCATGAATAATATCCATATCATCTACAGTTGTACCAACATCTTCTGCTGTGATGTAACGGCCGTTTAACCCTTGAATGTAACGTCCTAATGCACGGAACATTGCTTCGCTCTTATCTTTGCGTGGGTCGCCGATAATAACTGTTTTTGCACCGCCTAAGTTTAAACCAGCTGCTGCGTTTTTATATGTCATTCCTTTTGCAAGACGAAGAGCATCTTCAATTGCAGCTTCTTCAGAATCGTATGTCCACATTCTTGTTCCGCCAAGAGCTGGTCCAAGAGTTGTATCATGAATTGCAATAATTGCTTTTAATCCTGATTCTTTATCTTGACAGAATACTACTTGCTCATAATCATAAGTTTCTAAGTATTTGAAAATTTCGAATGCCATTGTAATTTCCCCCTTGATATGTTTAACATTTTTTTGATTTAGCCCATTATACTGGACTCATTTCCTCAATCATTAATAAAAATAAAACATGTACTGCAAGAAAGTTTATTTAGAAGCAGTCGCAACTGCCAATGCTAATGAATACACTTTTGTTTCTGCTGAATCTGCGCGAGATGTTAACACAATCGGCGCTTTTGCTCCGGCGATAATCGCTCCTACTTTTGCATTTGCAAAGTATACAAGCGATTTATATAATACATTTCCAGCTTCAATTGTTGGGACGAGTAAAATATCTGCTTTACCAGCTACATCACTTTGAATTCCTTTATGCTCTGCTGCAATTTGTGAAACAGCATTATCTAAAGCAAGTGGTCCATCAATGATACAATCTTTAATTTGTCCTCGACGATTCATTTGCGTTAACATTGCTGCATCAATCGTTGCTTGCATTGCTGGATTTATAACTTCCACAGCAGCAATCGGAGCTACTTTCGGTACTTCCACTCCTATTGCCCGGGCAACTTCAACTGCATTTTGTGCAATTGCCGCTTTTTGCTGCACATCTGGAGCAATATTCATCGCTGCATCTGTTACAAAGATAACGCGATCATAATTGGGTACTTCAAAAGCTGCAACGTGTGATAACACACCGCCTTTACGAAGACCCCATTCTTTATTTAATACTGCTTTCAAAATGCTAGCGGTTGGAATATTCCCCTTCATAAGTACATCTGCTTCTCCGCCTCTTACAGCTTTTACTGCTAATTCAGCAGCTTCTGCATTAGATGTAGCAGAGATTACTTCAATATGTTCTGAAGGCTGTAATCCATGTTCCTGTAACATATTCATAATCGTTTCTTGATTTCCATATAGACGAAATTGAGCTAACTGTAATTGAACAGCCTTTGCAACTGCTTCAATTACTTCATGATCTTCAGCGACTGCAACAGCAACTGTTTTTTTCGGCTGCTCTGCTGCCTGATCAATTAAAGTTTGTAACTTCATATTTTGTAATCAACCCTTCCTCGTCGTCCCTCGCTTATATTAAAGCAAATATCGTGCCAACTTTTAAATCCCCTTCAAATATTTTTGAAAACGCATTCAAAACGTAGAAAAATCAACATTTTGTAACTAAACAAAAAATTCCGTCTAATTTTGTCACATTGTATTTACCGTGCAATTTCTTGCACGGTATGAAAATTATTGCATGCCATTTTTTGCACGTTCGTATTTTTCTAGTTTATAATATAAATTCCGAACCGAAACCCCTAATGCTTGAGCCGTTTTCGTTTTATTCCCATCAAATCTAGATAAATACTCATGAATAATATTCCCTTCAAATTCAGCTACTAAATCCTCAAGAGGCTTTTCTTCTAAGTCAGGAAGTAAATTACTCCCTTTCAATTCAGATTGGTCATCTTGATGTAACGGAGGTAAATGATGTACATCAATATACATTTCATTATAATTCATAAAAATAATTGCTCGTCCTAAAATATTTTCAAGCTCACGAACATTTCCAGGCCAATCATACGACTGCAAATACTGCACCGCTGATTCCGTCAGTCCTTCGACATTGCGCCCATAATCTTGATTAATTTTTTGAATTAACCGATCAGCAATTTCAGCAATATCTTCTTTACGTTGACCGAGAGATGGAATATGAATCGGAATTTTATTTAAGCGATAATATAAATCTTCTCGAAAATCACCATCTAAAATTGCCTTTTCTAAGTTCACATGCGTTGCGGCAATAACTCGAACATTAATAGGAACCGGCTTCGTACCCCCGACCCTCACAATTTCTTTCTCTTGCAAAACACGGAGTAATTTCGCCTGTGTATTCGCAGACAGTTCTCCTATTTCATCTAAGAAAATACTTCCATTATTTGCTTCCTCAAAAAAACCACGCTTCCCTCCGCGTCGCGCGCCGGAAAATGCTCCTTCTTCGTAACCAAATAGTTCACTTTCTAATAGCGATTCGGAAATTGCTGCACAATTCACACGAACAAACTTATTGTACTTCCGATTGCTGCCATTATGAATGGCATGCGCAAATAATTCTTTTCCAGTTCCTGACTCTCCACGCAGTAGTACCGTCGCTGGTGTATTCGCTCCTAGTTTCGCTTGTTCAATTGCCGCTATAATCCCTTCTGACGTTCCAACAATATCATCGAATGAATATTTCGCCTCCAACGTACGAATAATTTGTCTTGCCCTATTTAATTCATTTGTTAACTTTTGAATTTCGGATACATCACGAATCACACCAACGCTTCCCTTTAAAATCCCATCAACAATAACCGGGGCTACGTTTACAATAACATCTCTCTTTTTTTGACCGATCTTCATATGAATACCACGCACTGCTCTGCGTGTCCGAAGCACTTTCATATGCATACTTTCTCCTTCTACAATATCCGTTGTCGCCGGTTTACCAATAATATCTTCTTCAGAAAGACCTGTTAATTTTGTATATGCCGGATTAATAACAAGCCCTCGTCCTTGTTCATCAACAACGGAAATCGCTTCTTCAGAAGAATGAATAATTGCTTCTAGCAGCGTTTGAACTTCTTTTAAATTCGTCACTTCTTCAGCCAAATTTACAATTTCGGTAATATCTTTAAAAACCGCAAACGCCCCTTGCACTTCTCCAATTTCATTTAAAATTGGAATGCGCGTTGAAATAATTTTCTTTCCATTATGTAATGTTAATTCTTGATTAATCTCAATTTGTTTCGTACGAACAATACGAAGTAACTTACTTGTTGGAATTACTTCTAAAATGTACTTATTAACAACATCTTCGCTTTTATACCCTATCATTCGTTCCGCACTTTTATTGAATAATAGTACATTCCCATCTTTATTAACAACAATCATACCATCGTGCGTTGAATTTAAAATCAGGTCACGCTGCTGCGTTTGTTCTTTTAACTGCCCAATTAACATTTCTTTTTCATACGCAAGCTTAACAACAATATTTGCAACGTTCCCTGGGACAAGCAGTACATCTTCTTTTTTCTTCACTAAAACCTTTTCATACACACTGTAGTCACCTGTCATATCAAAGATGGCATCAATATCCTCTCGTATAAACGCTTCCCAATCACTTCCTGTAGAAATATAAAGACCCTTTGCAAGTTGTATACCTTTTGCCTTTTCATCAATATCCACAATCGCAACCACTTCAAATATATTCGATTTTTGCAGCAGACCTAGAATCGCACTACCCCCAGCACCCGCTCCAATAATTAATGCTCTTTGTCTCATATGCCACCAATCCTCCCGCAGCACCCTGCAAAATTTTTCACACCTCTATCTTACTTGTTCCGAAACCTCTTGACAAACGAACATAAATTATAACATTATTTTGTATATACTAAATTGTTTGAAAAGGGGTTTTCCACATGCAGCGTTACCTCGCTCTTCTTTTAGCAGTTATTCCCATTTCACTAGCTGTGGTAGGCATTAAACTGATGAGAGATACCGTCTTCGGTATTCTTTTCTCTCCAATCCCTGTATTATGGTTACAGTTTTTAATCGGAGTACTCTGTTTTGCGATTGGTTTTTACATTTTTGGCGGCTTCGTTTTATATCGTGATCGAAAACGAAATAAAGTACAAGCTCGATTTCGAAGATAAAGTAAAACTTCCATTCGAAGGCGCTTTCCCTTCGAATGGAAAGCTCTCACCAATCGGGCTTTTACGAGCAGTTAGCCCACACCTACCTTCTTCGATTCTCTCTCTATCTTGAGGCGGGGTCTTACTGCCCGCGAATAGCGGGATAAAGTGAAACTTCCATCAGTGGTGTGCTTACCGCTCGCGAATAACAGGATAGAATTCTTCCCCTTGAAATATTCCACAATATCAAACATTTACACAAAAAATGAGACCTCCTCTGAAGAAAGGTCTCATTTTTCACCTTGCAATATTTTTTTCACAAGCTCTGGATAGTCTGTAATAATAGCGGTCACATTCATCTTCAAAAATTTTTTCATTACTTCTTCATCATTAATCGTATATGGACGCACCGCTACACTATTCATCATCGTTAATTCTATAATCCCATCCGAAATATAACGATAGTTTGGATGAATGGCACTGGCTCCCATCTTTTTTGCATAAGCCCATGGACTATGCAACCCCTCTTTATATAAAATTGCTGTTTCGATGTCAGGAGCCATCATATGACACTTTTTCATACTATAATGATTAAAAGAAGATAGAATGATTCGCTCCTCCATATTATATTTTCGAACGAGCGTAATCACCTCTTCTTCTAAACCTCGATACGGCACCTTATTATTCTTTAATTCGATATTAAGAAAAAGGTTGTTTGTTTCTAGCCATTCTAACACCTCTTCTAATAAAGGAATACGGCACGCACCAACCTTATCATAAAATGTATAACTAGCATCTAACGCACGCAAATCTTCATATAAATAATTCCGAACTGCACCTTTTCCATTCGTCGTTCTATTTACTGTTTCATCATGAATGACAACAATTTTTCTATCTTTTGTGAACTGAACATCCAATTCAATTCCATCTGCCCCGAACCGCTCCGCCGCTTGAAAAGAAACCATTGTATTTTCTGGGTATGTTCCCGCAGCCCCGCGATGTCCAAAAATAAGCGTCATCTTCTCACCCCAAATCTTATCTGCTCTAACGGCTAGTAAGAAATCATTGCAGGTTACTAACCTTACGAGCTGCTACTATTAGCGAACCCCCCGCCGATGAAGACCTCTCTTTATGTTATACTATACAAAAAAGGAGGTACTTTTATGAAACCATTACAACTTTCACCAGATACAGCTATTAAGTTATCTAAAGCTCTCGGTGTTCCACTTGAACAGCTTATGCATATGCCTCAGCATATTTTAATTCAAAAACTTGTTGAATTAGAAAAACAAAATAAAGATAAAGAATAGACAGTCCTGTTATACACGGGACTTTTCTTATGAAGTGAAACTTCCATCAGTGAGGGTTTTTTCATTCCCACTGATGGAAAGCTCTCACCAATCGGGCGTATGCCAGCAGTTATCCCCCACCTATCTTCCTCACTTTTCTCTGCATCTTGGGGGGAGAGTCTTACTACCCGCGAATAGCGGGATAAAAATTCAACTCACTAACACAACAAACAGTCACTGCTTCACCCTATCTCTCCTTTATGATCAAAATAACATGTAACACTTAAACATTCTTGCTTCTTAAAAGAAAACCTCCGATACTTTTCCGCTGAAACAATAAAAAATGAACATCCCTTTCATAATAGTTATCTAAAACTACCATAAAAGGAATGTTCATCCGTTTGTATATCAATGATTTATTGGTTAAAAAAGAATTTTATTGCTGAACTTACTTTTATAAACAAAACTACTTTATCTATTGATATCGTTAGTTTAGCTCGCCTTATGTTCAAGCCTTAGCTTATCTGCAACCATGGCAATAAATTCTGAATTCGTTGGTTTTGCTTTTGACATAGATACGGTGTAACCAAATAAAGAAGAAATGGATTCAATATTCCCTCGGCTCCACGCAACTTCAATCGCATGACGGATTGCACGTTCTACACGGCTTGCTGTTGTATTATATTTCTTTGCGATATCTGGATATAATACTTTTGTAATTGATCCAAGCAATTCAATGTCATTATATACCATTGAGATTGCTTCACGCAAATACATATATCCTTTAATATGAGCTGGTACACCAATTTCATGAATGATACTTGTAATGCTCGCATCTAAATTTTTCGGTTTTCCATCAGACGTTGTTACAGAACGAAAAGCTGATAATGGACGTTTAATTGTAGCGCTTGATTTCCCACTCACTTGACGAATATGACCTGTTAAGTTCTCCATATCAAATGGTTTCAAAATAAAATATGATGCACCTAAATCAACGGCCTTTTTTGTCACATCCTCCTGTCCAAACGCTGTTAGCATAATAACATTCGGTTGTTTAAGACGGTCAATATGACGCATTTTTTCTAGCACTGCAAGTCCATCTAAATGTGGCATAATAATATCAAGAACAAGTACATCCGGTTGTCTCTCTTTTAATAAATTCAAACACTCTTGACCATTGTAAGCGACACCAATCACTTCCATATCATCTTGAGCAGCAACATAACTCTCTAACATTGATACAAGTTCTTTATTATCATCCACGAGACACACTTTAATTTTCTCCACAGCTTTTCCTCCCTACTAATGGTTTCTCCCGACATAAAGTATTAACTTCTAGACTACATGAATTGTTCGACAATTATGTGAAAATCCCCTTTAAAACTTTCTTAAATTCCGAAAAAATCACAAAAAAACATCTTTATCGTTCATTTCTTAGTTTTCTTTTACATATTCCATCATATGATTACAACTCAATACACATACTCTACTTTTATTTTACACCAAAAAACAACCATTGCGAAACTTTTGTAACTTTTCAACGACTTTATAAAGTGAAACTTCCTTTCATGAACGCTTTTTTCACGAAAGGTTAGTTGAACCAATCGGACTCTTACGGATGATTTGAACTTCTTCTTGTACCTCTTACCAACCGTTTGAGCGGGATAAATCAGAAAAAAGCAAGCTGANNTCAGCTTGCTTTTTTCTGATCGGTATAAATATTAATACCCGCTTCATGTAGCATCCACTCAATATGAACACCATATCCAGATGTTGGATCATTAACAAATACATGCGTTACAGCTCCAACTAATTTTCCATCTTGGATAATAGGACTCCCACTCATTCCTTGTACAATCCCACCCGTTTTTTCTAATAGTCGTTTATCTGTAATCTTAACAACCATCCCTTTTGTTGCAGGAAATTTTTGCGAAACTGTACTTACAATTTCTATATCAAACGCTTCCACTTTATCTTGATCAATAACCGTCAAAATTTTTGCAGGCCCTTCTTTTACTTGATAAGAAAGAGCAATTGGAATTGCTTCATCCATAATTCCATTTTTCATTCCTGTATTTAATTTACCAAAAATACCAAATGGACTATTGGTTGTAATATTACCAATAATTTCATGATCTGGTGAAAATTTCGCTAGTTTTTCCCCCGGATCACCATTACTTCCCCGTTCAATGGATGTTACTGTTGAACGGACAATTTGTCCATCTTCAACTTGAATTGGTTTTTTCGTATCATTATCAGAAATAACATGACCAAGTGCACCGTACTTCATCGACTCTGGATGAATAAATGTCATCGTCCCAATACCTGCAGCTGAGTCACGAATATACAATCCAATTCGATACGACTGTTCTCCTCCATCTTTTTGCGGAGTTAATTTTGTTCGAATATATTTTCCATCTCGCAATAAAACAAGATTAAGCGATTCTCCTGTTTTCCCGCTATCATGAATAAATGGTGCAATATCACTCATTCGTTCAATCGTCTTACCATTTATTTCAGTGATCATATCCCCTACTTGCACACCTGCAAGTTCACCTGGAGATACTTTTCCTTTTTCTGTTTGGATCAAATGATGCCCTACAACAAGTACCCCTTTTGCATTTAACTTTACTCCTATTGATTGCCCGCCTGGAACCACCTTAAACTCTTTTAATACTTTTACATTTACTTTTTTCACCGGCAATCCTGCAAGTTCATAAACCATATCAGCTTCTCCGCTTTGATGCGGATTTACTGCAATTGTTTTTTCATCAGCATGTTGAGAAGCAATTGTAAAAATCGTTTCATCTGTTGATTTCGTTTGAAATACAGGTAAAGAAGATACTTGTGAGTATTGATTTTGAAACATAACAAGTTGCTTTGGAAGTGAAATAAATTCGCGAAGCGGTTTATAACACCCCATAAAGACAAGTGAAACAAGGAGACAGATTCCTATGATTTTTCGAAATTGCTCTAATTTCAATCCTTTCACTCTCCTCGCTCCTAACCCACATTCAGCCAAGCGGCTTCACTTTTTAATCTCTCCTTGCTACCCTTTCTTTATAACCGGAAGAATTAAGAAATCATTTTTGTTACCAAAAAAGCTATCCATTATTGGATAGCCTCTGCTGCTTGTTTAAAACGATGCGCTTGCGAAAGTAACTCTCTTGCATGCTCTGTTGTTAAATCAGTAATTTCCACACCAGAGATCATGCGAGCAATTTCTGTTACTTTTTCGTCCTGACTGAGTACAGTAACAGATGTAACTGTTCGTTCATTGACAATTTGTTTACGAATAAACAAATGAGAATCTGCCATAGACGCAACTTGTGGTAAATGTGTAATACATAGCACTTGTGAATTGACGGAAACACGATAGATTTTTTCAGCAATTGCCTGTGCAACACGCCCACTTACCCCTGTGTCTACCTCATCAAAAATGACAGAAGCAACACCTTGATGTTTAGAGAAAATACTCTTTAACGCTAATATAATACGGGATAATTCTCCTCCTGAAGCTACTTTAGAAAGCGGCTTTAAAGGTTCTCCTGGATTTGTAGAAATATAAAATTCCACATAGTCATACCCATCTTGGGTCATTTTTACAGGAGCTCCTTCGACAAGAGGATCGTCAATTGTCCCTTCTTTTTTCTTTATCATTACTTCGAATTTTGTTTTTTCCATATACAGCTCTTTTAATTCTTGATGAATTGCCGTTGTTAATCGGTTCGCAAGATTATGACGCATATCACTTAATAATTTTGCTTCTTTTAATATAAGCTGTTCTACTTCTTTTAATTTCTTTCTTGTCGTTTCAATGTGTACATCTTTATTTTCAATGGTAAATATTTCTTGTTCAATCTTATCCGCATACGCTAAAATCTCTTCTACAGTATTTCCATATTTACGCTTTAACATACGAATTTCATTTAAACGTGTCTCAATTTCATCTAAACGATTAGGGTCATACTCCATCATATCTAACTTTTCACGCAGCTGATAAGCGGCCTCTTCCAATAAATAATAACTATTTGCAATTGCATCATAGTTTTCTTGATATGCTACATCTAAATCGGTAATGCTCTCCATTTGATTCATTGCATTTCGAACATGATCTAAGCCAGAACGGTCTTCAGTTAAAGAACGATACGAATCACCCAGCGCCTTATAAATCTTTTCGAAGTTCGAAATCTTCAATCGTTCTTCTAATAAGTTTTGTTCTTCATCTATTTTCAAGTCTGCATTTCGGATCTCTTCATGTTGAAATTGAATCAAGTCTAAACGATGCGCCATCTGTTGCTCGTTCTCTGTTAAAGAAAGCAATTGTTTTTTTAATTGCTCGTATTCTCTATAAACATTTTGATACTTTTCTAACTGAACTAAAATATGGTCCCCATCAAAATGATCAAGCATAAATAAATGGCGGTCTTCATTCATTAAATCTTGTGTCTCATGTTGTCCATGAATATCAACAAGCGTTTTCCCAATTTCCTTTAATACACTTAATGTAACCAGTTTTCCATTTACGCGGCATACACTTTTCCCGTTCACAGAAATATCCCGTTTTAAAATTATCATGCCGTCTTCAATTTCAATATCAAGTTCTTCTGCTTTCATAACGCAAGGATGATTTTCATCCTCAATATAAAATAACCCTTCAATTTCAGCTTTATCTGTCCCATAGCGAACGAATTCCGCAGAACCGCGTCCTCCAACAAGAAGGCTAATCGCATCAATAATGATGGATTTTCCTGCGCCCGTTTCACCACTTAAAACAGTCAGCCCTTTTTGAAAAGAAATATTCAATGATTCAATAATAGCAAAGTTTCTAATCGATAATTCTGATAACAATGCCTCATTCACCTCGTTATCTAATTCATACTCCACACTGGAGGCTTAAAATATTCTCACATACATTCTTCTGTTGACACTCTTCTTGATGAAGAATATGTTATGTAACCTGCTTCATTGTACCAAACATTTGTTTTCACGGTCAATGTAACAATAATGATATTTCAATATGGAAATGTGCATTTTTACGTGCTATTTTGGATTTTTACCCCGCTATTCGCGGGCAGTAAGACCCCCACCTCAAGATGCAAAAAAAGCGAAGAAGATAGGCGGGGAATAACTGCCCGTAAAAGCCCGATTGGTGAGAACTTTCCATCAGTGAGGGATAAAAACCCCCCACTGATGGAAGTTTCACTTTATACTTCTCCATAACAAAAATATCTTGCTTACTTCTCACTCTTTTGAGCAATAAAGTAAACAAGATCCCTTTTGTTACAGCATATTTAAAAAGCGATTTGATACAACTCCTGTATCTTCAGGTGTACGACAAATAATTAGACATGTATCATCACCGCAAATTGTGCCAATAATTTCATCCCATTCTAAATGATCAATAAGTGCACCAAGAGCATGTGCGTTACCTGGCAATGTCTTTAACACGAGCATATGACCAGCTGAGTCTAATTTAACAAACGAATCGATAAGATTACGTTTTAATTTTTGAAGCGGATTAAATCTTTGATCGGCTGGTAAACTATATTTATACCTTCCGTCATGAAGCGGCACCTTTACTAAATGTAGCTCTTTAATGTCTCGTGATACTGTCGCTTGCGTTACATTAAAACCTTCATTACGCAAAATATCTACTAGTTCATCTTGTGTTTCAATTTCTTTATTCGCAATAATTTCTCGGATTTTAATATGGCGCTGTCCTTTATTCATATTTTTGCACCTCGCACTATCTCTTACCTTAGTTTTAACGTTGCTATACTTCACTTCTTTATGTTAACGTATAACTAGTTACTTGTACACAATTGTTTTTATAATTCTAGCTTGCTGTATGTTAAAAAAAGGAACAACAGTTGTTATTCCTCTTTTCCTTTTTGCTTCAGAGCTTCATGAGCTTCTGTCACAACTTCCTCTACTCGAATAGGAGAATGATTTTCCCCTTTCGCACGCTCACCATACCATTTTAAATGAATTAAAAATTCAATATTTCCATCTCCGCCTGTAATTGGAGAGAACGTTAAATTTTGAACATCATAACCCTCTTCTAATGCAAAATCGACAATCATTTTTATAACCGCTTCATGCACTTTACGGTCGCGGACAATTCCTTTTTTTCCCACTTGCTCTCGCCCAGCTTCAAATTGCGGTTTAATAAGTGCTGCAACGTCACCACCAGAAGTTAACATTGTTTTCAGTACAGGCAAAATTAATTTTAAAGATATAAATGATACATCAATGCTCGCAAATTGCGGTAATCCTTGCTGCAAATCAGCAGGCGTTACATAACGGAAATTCGTCCGTTCCATTACCACAACGCGCTCATCCTGACGCATTTTCCATGCAAGCTGATTATACCCTACGTCTAACGCATATGATAACTTCGCCCCGTTTTGCAAAGCACAATCGGTAAACCCGCCAGTTGAGGAACCGATATCTAACATAACCTTATCTTGCAAATCGATTTGAAAGACCTCTAATGCCTTCTCTAATTTGTATCCACCACGGCTTACATACCGCATCACTTGTCCTTTTACTGTAAGCTCTGTATCTTGCGGTATTTTTTCACCCGGCTTATCTAAACGCATTTCATTAGCATATACAAGACCGGCCATAACAGCCCGTTTTGCTTTTTCTCTTGTTTCCACAAGTCCTCGTTCTACTAATAGTACATCTACTCTTTCTTTTTTCCCGCTCATTTGTTACGCCCTTTTTTGTTTTAATGGAATCATTGTGCAAATGCGTTCAACAACTGCATCTGTTGTTAAGTTAATTTCTTCAAGAAGTTTAGAAACACTGCCGTGCTCGATGAAATGATCTGGAATACCCATACGCTCAATTCGCGCATTATGATACCCATGTTCACTAGCAAATTCTAACACACCAGAACCAAATCCTCCGATTAAACACGCTTCTTCAATCGTTAAAATCGGCATATTATTTCCTAATAGCTCATGTAAATACGCTTCATCCATAGGCTTAATAAAGCGAGCATTCACAACTTTTACAGAAATTCCTTTTTTCTCAAGGCATTCTGCTGCCTCTAAAGCCATTGGAATTGTCGTACCAAATGTTAAAATGGCTGCTTGCGAACCTTCTCGAAGTGTTTCCCACGTACCGATTGGAATTTCTTTAAATTCTTCATCCATAGACACACCAAGCCCATTTCCACGTGGATAGCGAAGCGCAATTGGTCCATCCTCATAATTGATGGCTGTATATACCATATGTTGACCTTCATTTTCATCCTTTGGCATCATGAGAACGATATTCGGAAGATGGCGTAAAAATGCAATATCAAATATACCTTGATGCGTTTCCCCATCAGCTCCTACTAACCCCGCTCGATCAATCCCAAAAAAGACATTTAAATTTTGGCGGCACACATCATGAACGACTTGATCATAAGCACGTTGTAAAAACGTAGAATAAATTGCTAAAAACGGCTTCATATCTTGCGTCGCTAAACCGGCTGCCATCGTTACTGCATGCTGCTCAGCAATCCCTACATCAAACATACGATTCGGAAATTCTTTTGCAAACTTTTCAAGTTTTGATCCGACTGGCATTGCCGGTGTCACAGCAACGATACGCGGGTCATTCTTCGCTAACTTACGAACTGCTTCGCTAACAACAGAACTCCATGCCGGCGCAACTTCTTTCGGTTTTACGAAATCGCCAGACTCAATTTTGTATGGTCCTGTACCATGCCACGTTCCTACTACATCACTTTCAGCTGGTTTATAGCCTTTTCCTTTTTTCGTAATGACGTGAACAATAACAGGGCCTTTTGTTTTCTTTGCATATTGAAGATTTTCAAATAAACTTTCATAATCGTGACCATCAACAGGTCCTAAATATGTAAAGCCTAACTCTTCAAAAAACACACCAGACACAAGTAAATATTTCAAGCTATCTTTTACTTTTTCTGCTGTTGCAGCTACTTTACCGCCTACTGCTGGGATTTTCTTTAATAAGTATTCTAATTCGTCTTTTGCCCATCGATATTTCCCTGCTGTACGTAAACGGCCAAGTACGTTATGCAATGCACCAACGTTCGGTGCAATCGACATTTCATTATCATTTAAGATAACCGTCATATCTGTTTGCTCATGTCCAATATGGTTTAGTGCTTCTAGTGCCATTCCACCTGTTAACGCACCATCACCAATAATCGGAACAATATACTCTTTCGTTTTCTTTAAATCACGCGCAAGGGCCATCCCCATTGCAGCAGATAATGAAGTCGAACTATGCCCAGTTTCCCATACATCATGCTCACTTTCGCAACGCTTTGGAAAACCACATAATCCTTTATATTGTCTTAATGTACCGAACTCCTTTGCACGCCCAGTTAAAATTTTATGTACATAGGATTGATGTCCTACATCCCATAAGAATTTATCCCTTGGACTGTTAAATACTTTATGCAAAGCAATTGTGAGTTCTACTACACCTAGGTTTGGAGCAATATGTCCACCTGTTTCAGAAAGCTCTTCAATTAAAAACTTTCGAATATCTTCGCTTAATGCCTCTAGTTCGGTTATAGACATATCCTTCAAAAAACTAGGATTTTGAATTTGCGTCAGATCCACAAGGATCACTCACTTTCGTTTCATAATCTGTCATCATGTCAACTAGTATACAAAATACTTGTAAAACATAGTTTTCCTTAATTGTATTATAACAATCAAGCATATTCTTTATTTTTATACGATGAAAAAAGAGCCGCTAACACAAAGTGATAACGGCAACGTAATCTACATATATTTTTGCCAATAACAAGAAAAGAAAAACCTTTGTCTACAGTTATACCATAAAATCCTCAATGGCTCAACAAATGACAGCGTTCTTATACTAATGATTACGCTTTGCAATTAAATCACAAACTGTTAACAAATATTCATCTTGTAATTGTAAAGAAGAAATTGCGTCTTTTGCTTTTGCAATTGTTTCTTCTAAAATTTGCTTCGCTTCTTCTACTGTAAACAACGTTGTATATGTACTTTTTTCATTTGTCATATCGCTTCCGACTGGTTTCCCGATTTCTTCTTCTGTTCCTTCTACATCTAGAATATCATCGCGAATTTGAAAAGCAAGTCCAACATACTTCGCAAATGTAAGTAGTTTTTCTTGTTGCTCAGTCGTAGCCCCTGATAATAGCGCACCGGCTAATACTGCAAATTCTAA
Source organism: Bacillus pseudomycoides (assembly GCF_002582035.1). Classification (GTDB taxonomy): domain Bacteria; phylum Bacillota; class Bacilli; order Bacillales; family Bacillaceae_G; genus Bacillus_A; species Bacillus_A pseudomycoides_B. The sequence continues at coordinate 42,039 of NZ_NUQE01000043.1, read as the reverse complement.
TAAACGGCCAGTTTTATGCTGATGAATATATTCTAGCTCATGAAGCGTTAACTGTTTCCCTTCCGCTTCCATATCGGCAACTTGTCCTCCAACCATTCCCTCTGGTCCTGCTGCTTTTGCAAGTTCTAACGCAATGCGTAGCTTGATTTCAGGAGTAATGTCTGTATGCTCTTGCTCTGTTACAACTTGAAATGCATACGTTAACAAGCCATCACCAGCTAATACAGCCATTGCTTCACCAAATACTTTATGATTTGTCGGTTTCCCGCGTCGTAAATCATCATCATCCATACAAGGCAAATCATCATGAATTAAAGAGTATGTATGAATCATTTCTAGAGCACAGGCTGTACCTATCCCTAATTCTCTATCTTTCCCAAACGCTTGCAGCGTCGCAAATAAAAGTAACGGCCGGAGACGCTTTCCGCCCGCTTCTAATGAATACGCCATCGCCTCGCGAAGCACATTCGGACATTGTAATGTATTTGCATAACGTACAAGCTGTTCTTCAACAAGTGCTTTGGTCTCTTTCACAAAAGTATCGAAAGCTATATACGCCATTATGCTTCATCTCCTAGGGCAGTAAAAGGACGAAGTTCACCGTTTTCACCAAGTATAACTGCCATTTGGTCTTGTACATCTTTTAATTTTTCATCACAAAGCTTAGAAAGCTCCATACCTTCTTTAAAATATGAAATTGCTTCTTCAAGCGGAACATCGCCTTGTTCAAGCTTAGAAACAATTTGCTCAAGCTTTGCAATCGCTTCTTCAAAGCTCACTTTATTTTCCATCGCCTAGTTCACGCTCCTCTATTTCCCATACATTACATTCTAACACACCATCTTGAAGCTGTATTGCAACCGCATCTCCAAGATCAATTTCTTTCACGCTTTTTAACACCTGTTTTTTATCATTATAGACAAGACCGTAGCCTCGCATCATCACTTTAAGAGGGCTTAACGTTTCTAACTTCTCTACCGTTCTTGTAAAAGTAAACTCTTTCGCTTGTAGAAAAGTTTGCATTTCGCGTTGCAGTTGTTTTTGCAATGCTTCCATCGTGAGCTTTGTTTGTTCAATTTTTTGCAAAGGATGATGCTTTCCTAAATAAAATGACAGCTGTTGAAGCTGATTCGCCTTCTTCTCTATGTAACGTTCTTTCGTTTGCACCAGCTTATCAATTGTACGATCCAATTGTTCTTCCTTTTGCTCGTACAGTTGTTTTGGATAACGAAACGCATATGATTTTTGTAATGCTTGCAGATGTTCCCGCTTATAGTTCATCATCTCACGCATCGCTCGCGTTAACCGAAGTGTACGCTGCATCACTTTTTCTTCTAATTCGAGAATGTGAGGCGCTGCCAATTCAGCTGCCGCTGTTGGCGTTGGCGCTCTTAGATCCGCAACAAAATCTGCAATTGTAAAATCTGTTTCATGGCCAACTGCAGAAATAATCGGAACTCGACTCGCAAAGATTGCCCGGGCTACTGTTTCTTCATTGAACGCCCATAGTTCTTCAATTGAACCTCCGCCGCGACCAACAATTAGTACATCCATGTCGTTCATTTCATTTGCTTTTTCAATAGCCTGTACAATCGAGGGAGCTGCGAACTCCCCTTGTACAAGAACTGGAAATACAATTACATTTCCAATAGGATAACGACGTGTAATCGTCGTTATAATATCTCGAATCGCCGCACCCGTTGGCGACGTAATAACACCAATTGTTGTTGGATAAGCAGGAATTGGTTGTTTATATACTTGTGAAAACAGCCCTTCCTCTTCTAAACGAGCCTTTAACTGTTCATATGCTAAATGAAGATTCCCTACTCCATCTGGCTGCATATCCTGAACATAAATTTGGTATGAACCACTTGCTTCATAAACAGAGATTTTCCCTTTTACAAGCACTGTCATCCCGTCTTCTGGTCTAAATTTCATATTACGATTATGACTTGCAAACATGACCGCAGCAATTCTTGCATTTTCATCTTTTAATGTAAAATACATATGACCGCGGCTATGATATTTAAAATTTGAAATTTCTCCTTTTAACCAAACAGACTGCAAATGAGGATCATACTCTATTTTTGTTTTCATATAACGAGTTAATGCTGTAACGGTTAAATATTGCTTTTCCATCTTTCTCTCCTCATAGCCGCTTTGCAATTACTTACAAACAACACCCGCGCGCTCTGCAGATAATACTGTATTTTCTAGTAGCATTGTAATTGTCATTGGACCTACGCCTTTTGGTACTGGAGTAATATAGCCTGCAACGTTTAATACATCATCAAAGTCAACATCACCGCACAATTTTCCTGTTTCTAAACGGTTTACTCCGACATCGATTACAACTGCACCTTCTTTTACATAGTCAGCTGTTACCATTTTTGCTCTTCCAACTGCAACAATTAAAATATCAGCTAGCTTCGTTAATTCTTTTATATTCGCTGTTTTTGAATGACAATAAGTAACTGTCGCATTTTCATTTAAAAATAGTTGTCCTACTGGTTTTCCAACAATATTACTTCGTCCAATAACAACAACATGTTTCCCTGTAATATCAAGGTTTGTTTCTTTTACTAATTCTAAAATGCCGTGCGGTGTACATGGAAGAAACGTATCTTGTCCTGTCATCATACGACCAATACTAATTGGGTGGAAACCATCCACATCTTTCTCAGGAGAAATTTTTTCAATGATAGCCTTCTCTTCAATATGATTTGGCAAAGGTAATTGCACTAAAATACCATGAATACGATCATCGTTATTTAAACGATCGATTTCTGCTAATAAACGATCTTGCGTAATTGTATCAGGAAATGTGATTAATTCAGAATAAATACCAACTTGTTCGCATCCTTTTTCTTTCCCTTTTACATACGAATGAGAAGCTGGATCATCCCCAACTAAAATAACAGCTAGTCCTGGTACAATTCCTTGTTCTTTTAGTTCTGCAACTTTCTCTTTTAGCTGTGCTCGTTTTTTCTCTGCAACTTCATTTCCTTTGATGATTACTGCTACCATGTTAAAATTCCCCCTTAAAAAATTACAAAGCTACTCTTCTTCTACCCCGCTCTAACGAGCAGTAGAATCCCCACCTTAAAGGTTTGAAAAATCAAAGAAGATAGGTGAGAACTAACTGCTCGTAAAAGCTTAATTAGTTTTACTAACCATCTGTGGGGGTGAAACTCCCCACAGATGGAAGTATCACTTTATACTAGATAAAACGCCGTTAATAAAACGACGAGATTCCTCGTCCCCATATGCTTTTGCAATTTCAATTGCCTCGTTAATAGATACGCTATGCGGAATATCTTCCATATATTTCATTTCATACACAGCAAGTCGTAAAATGCTGCGATCAACAGTGCTAATGCGCTCTAATTTCCACTTTTTTAAATTTTGACGAATAAGCTCATCAATTACTTCTTTATGCTCCACACACCCGAAGACAAGTGCTTCTAAAAATTCATTTGTACTTTCGCCTTCTTCAAGTGTATTTTCTATTGCAGCTTTCGGATTATATTCTCCGGTAATATCCATTTGATAGAGTGCTTGCATTGCTCTTTCTCTAGCCGTCCTACGTTTCATTATAACTCTCCTTTATACTTCAAGTCTTCCTTATGTTTTGTTATATTATTATAATTTATAAGCCGTCGAATTACTTACTCTTTATAACTTTCGCTGAGTGTTCAACCTTATAATACAATGATAATACCACAATTTATCGTTTCATACACGAGTTCCCTAACGGAAAAATAATAAAAAGATTAACTCCAAGTTCCATATCATACCACAATGTACGTTTTTTTCAAAAATACGTATTTGCCCTTATATATTTTTCATTTTTTTGAATAGTATAACGTTTCTGAAACTTGAATAGAGGTATACAAAACGATAAAAAAAGGTGCCTGTATAACGAGGCACCTTTTTTTAGTATTACACTGGCTCAATTTCTGTCTTTGGTGTCTCAAATGTTACACCAACGATATGCACGTTTACTTCTTTCGGTTCAAGGCCTGTCATTGTAAGAAGCGCCTGACGAATATTATCTTGAATGTTTTGTGCAACAACTGGAATCGCTACACCAAAATGCATTAATACATAAACATCAACGATAATGTCATCGTTTGCTAGCTCTACTTTTACGCCCTTTCCGTGATTTTTCTTCCCTAACTTCTCAACAACATCTGTTGCAAAATTACCACGCATTGCCGCTACGCCTTCTACTTCAGATGCAGCAATACCTGCAATTACTTCAATTACTTCCGGTGCGATTTCTACTTTACCAAGGGTTGTGTCTTGCCCCATGTCTAACATATGATCAGCCATGAAAAAACCTCCTTTAAATGTATCAGTGCGCCGTTAAATCATGCTGTTCTAGAAACTTAGTGTTAAATTCACCTTGTACAAACTCAGGATGGTCAAGAAGTTGTATATGAAACGGAATCGTCGTATGTACACCTTCAATGACGAATTCACTTAGCGCTCGCTTCATTTTTGCAATTGCTTCTTCACGTGTTTTTCCGTAAACAATTAGCTTTGCAACCATCGAATCGTAATAAGGTGGAATCGTATATCCAGGATATACAGCTGAATCGACGCGAATACCAAATCCTCCTGGCGGTAAATACATTTCTACCTTTCCTGGAGATGGCATAAAGTTTTTGGCAGGGTTTTCCGCATTAATTCGGCACTCAATTGCCCAACCGTTAAATTGTACTTCCTCTTGCTGCAGCGATAACTGCTCTCCTGACGCAACACGAATTTGCTCTTTAATAAGATCCACTCCCGTTACCATTTCAGTTACAGGGTGTTCGACTTGAATGCGTGTATTCATTTCCATAAAATAGAAACTTTTCGTTTTATATTCGTAAATAAATTCAACTGTGCCAGCACCTGTATAATCTACTGCTGCCGCTGCTTTTACTGCCGCTTCTCCCATTTGTTGACGAATGGTAGCATCTAAAGCTGGAGAAGGTGACTCTTCTAACAACTTTTGCAAACGACGCTGAATTGTACAATCACGCTCTCCTAAATGAATGACATTCCCATGATTATCTGCCATCACTTGAATTTCGACATGACGGAAATCTTCAATGTACTTTTCTAAATATACACCAGGGTTTCCAAAAGCGGTGCTTGCCTCTTGTTGTGTAATTTGAATCCCTTTCACAAGCTCTTCTTCAGTGCGCGCAACGCGAATACCCTTGCCGCCGCCGCCCGCTGTTGCTTTAATAATAACAGGATATCCAATTTTCTCTGCGAGTGCTACAGCTTCTTCGATATTTTTAATGATTCCTTGTGAACCCGGTACAATCGGAACCCCTGCTTCTTTCATTGTATCACGTGCAACGTCTTTTGTGCCCATTTTTGAAATAGCTTCTGGACTTGGACCGATAAAAATCAAATTACATTCACGACAAAGCTCTGCAAAATCAGCATTTTCTGCTAAAAATCCATATCCAGGGTGAATTGCATCACAGCCCGTTAATTTCGCAACACTAATAATGTTCGTTAAGTTTAAATAGCTCTCCTTTGATACAGTTGGACCAACGCAGTATGCTTCATCTGCCACTTGTACATGGAGCGCTTCTTTATCTGCCTCAGAATAAATCGCAACTGTTTCAATATTCATTTCTTTACAAGCACGAATAATTCTTACAGCAATTTCTCCGCGGTTCGCAATTAATACTTTTTTAATCATAATTCAAGACTCCCTTATTATGCTTTTACAAGAAATAGCGGTTGTCCATATTCAACAAGCTGACCGTTATTCACAAGGATTTCAACGATTTCTCCATTTACTTCTGCTTCAATTTCATTAAAGAGTTTCATTGCCTCTATAATACAAACAATTTTCCCTTCTGATACACGATCTCCTACATTTACATATGCAGGCGTCTCTGGTGATGGAGATGCATAGAACGTTCCGACCATTGGAGAAGTAATCTTTTGTAAGTTCTCATCTTGTACTGCTGGTTTCTCCTCTTGTTTTGGCGCTTCAACTTGAGCCGGCGCAGCAACTACTTCTGCTGCTATAGCTTGTACAGGTTTCTGCACTGCAGGAGCAGGTTGCACAGCAACTACTTCATTGCCACGCTTTTTCATCTTAATTGTAGTACCATCTTTTTTGTATTCAAATTCATCAATATTAGAATCATCAATCAACTTAATCAATTCACGAACTTCCTGAATTTTAAACATGTAAAATCCACTCCTATATACTTGTTTGTCCTGCTGCAACAGCTCGGTTGTTTCTACAAACCATCAGTTATAAACACCACTGATGGAAGTTTCACGAAACCCTACTATAACAGAAAATAATAAATCACTTCATATCCTCTCAATAAAAAACTAATATGAAGTTTCATACTATATATTCATCTTACGATAAATATTTTCAACATTCCAATTTATTTTTCTTTATAATAAATAAAATCTCCTGTGAAAATAACAGTATGGTATATTTTATCACCTAGTAATAATACCAAGTTTCGCTCAAAATTGGCAAGACCACTTCTAAAAAAACAGCGCCATATTCCTTATTATGTAAGTTTATATATTTTTTGGTTCATCACCAAAAGACGGAGGGACATATAATATAGATGTACACTCCACTCCGAGTGGATGCTTTCCGCGGGCGAGAGCGAGCCTCCTCGCCAAGCCTGCGAGGTCTCACTTTCCTCGCTATTCCCGCAGGAGTCGTCACTCTCCGTTCCGTGTATTCAAAATGATTCATTTTCAAAAAATTAACCCCATGTTACGATGATGAACCTTTTTTACCGAATATTCAAAGTTTTTTTACCTCCACTTCATATCCCCTTCATATAACAGGAGTATCGTCAAAGTAGAATCCTATACAGTGAGGTGTGAAAACATGAACATTTGGCTTATTCTCTTTCTACCAACTGTTATTATTTGGGGTATAGCTCTTGCTATTCAAATGAAATGCGGACAAAGTAATCGCCTTCATCAAGAGCCAATAATTTTTTGCTCTCAACAAATTTCTCCTATAAAAATAAAAGAAACTGAACTACAATTGCTAGACTAACTTCTAGTAGACAAAAAAAGCTATCGAAAAATCGATAGCTTTTTACTTTGCTATTTCAAATCGAACGTCCGCCATTAAGCCTGTTTCACTTTTTACAAGTTGCATAATTTTATTTGCTTCTTTTGCAGAGAGCTTCGCTGCTTTCACTGTCACTTTAATGTCATTTCCATCTGCACGTACAAGTGCGTCTTTATAGCCGCCTTCTGTTTTAATTAATGTTTCTAATAACGTTTCTTTAGCTGCTAAATCACTTAATGCATCAAATTCATCTTTTGCTTTACTTCTCTCATCAGCGGAAGCGTTTGTTGAGTTCATTACATTTTGCAATTTCTCTTTCACTTCACTGCGCTGATCCTCCATTTTCAAACGTAGTGCTGTGAAGCTATCATCATTAGCAGAATGACTAGATACATTACCTTCTTTTTTACTTGTTTCTTTTTTGTTTGTTTCCTTTTCAGGTCCTTGCTTCTCTTTCGTTACTTCTTCAAGAGATGTTGTAACAACCTTACTTTTATTATCTGGCGTCATTACATAGTATACCGAGAGAACAACTACTAAACTTAACATCGTTAATAACCAAACTGTTTGTTTTTTTAGCACCTTATTTCCTCCCTAATTCTTTTTTGGTAAGACAGATACACGGTGACTTGGAACCTCTAGCATACGTGTAACAGCTTCTATCACCATCTGTTTCACTTGTAAATTATCTACTCCTTTTGCAACAACAAGAACACCGCGAACTTTCGGTTTATCTTCTCGGAGTATAATAGGGGCTTCTTTATCCCCTTGGCGTACAGTCACTGTTTTTTCGTCACTCGATTCATCTTCAACTTTCCGCTTTCCACCTTCTTTATCTGTTTCATCTGTGCTTTGCGATCGCTTCACTGTATTTTTATCGAGTATTTTTTCTTCAGATGAATCAAGATTAATTTCAATTGTTACATCTTTAACGCCCACAACACTTTCTAAGGCTTCTTTTAATTGTTGTTCATATTCTTTTTCATATTTATCAATGATAGATTTGTTATCGCTTCCTTTTTGCCCAAACGTCGGGACATCTTTTACTTGCTCTTGTCCTGTTTGTGATTTGAGAACAGGTACTTCTGGTTTTTTTGCTTGAAAAAGATTACTAGAAAACATAAGGAGCACCCCGAGTATGAGTAGGATGATTAAAAACTTGGGTGTTATTTTTTTCTCTTTCTCATCTTTTTCATTTCCTTTAAAAAATTTGAAAAGAAATTGAAATTTGTTATTCATTTGCTTTTTCTGCCCCCCCTTCCATCTGGACTTTAATTTTGTTCTCTTCTAATTGCCATTTGTTTGAGAAGAATTGTTTCATTTCGGCTGTGTTTTGTTCTGATGTCTCTCGAGGTTCCTTCGAATTAATTTCTACCTTTTGAATTGTTTCAATAGCTCCTTCTCGATTACGTTCCTTTTTTTGAAGCGTTACGACAACAGACTGAATATCTTGCTGAGATTTCACTTCCTTTTTGCCCTCTGGTACTTGTATCTGCAAACTCATAACGGCCATGCCATATTGTTCTTCCAGTTCTTTCCCAACTTGTTTTTTCATTTGGACAGCCATCTGTTCTAAAATATATGCACGTTGTGAGGCTTGTATTTCTTTTTTCTTTGTATCAATTTTATTTTCTACTAATCCATCGGCTGCATACTTGTCTTGACTAACGTTTGCAATTACATCTTGAATGTCTGTTTGTAACAATTTAAATAAGGGCGTTAAGATTAAAAGAACTAGAAGCAAACTAACAACAAATTTGACATACTTTTGTAATTTTGAATTAGGAAGTAACATATGAAGCATCGTCGCTAATAGTAGAAACACAATAATATTCCGAATCCACTCTACTACAAATTGCAACCTGATCACCCCCTAACGCATCATTAACGTAATATTTCCAGCCGCGATAATAATAGTGATACTTAAAAAAAACATAAGCGATACAATAGCCAAGCAAGCAAACACGTATATAATGCTTCTCCCGATAATATCCAAACATTGGATAATCGCTCCTCCACCAACAGGCTGCAACACTGCTGCTGCAAATTTATAAATGAAAGCAATGCAAAAAATTTGAATAGCAGGAAAAGCAACGATAAGTAATAAAATAACAACCCCAACAATTCCAATTGTATTTTTTAATAATGCAGATGCACTAAGTACTGTATCTGCCGCTTCGGTAAACATTCGCCCCACAACTGGAATAAAATTTCCTGTTACAAATTTTGCTGTTTTAACAGCAATCCCATCCGCTACTGCTGTTGCCGTTCCTTGTACAGAGAGCACACCAAGAAAAATTGTTAAGAAAATTCCAATGATGCTAACGCTAACATTTTGCAGTAGCTTGGACAATTTTGTGACTTTATATTGATCACTCATTGTACTTACAATACTTAAAATCGTTGCAAGCAGGAGAAGCGGTAAAACAATGTAATTCATGAGCATCCCGCTCGTATTCATAAGAAAAACAATAATTGGATGAAAGAAGGAAACAGATACAACACCACCCCCAGTAGCAATAAGTGCCAACAAAATAGGGAGAAGCGCTAAAATAAAATCTATCATTGTTTGAATGGCGTCTCTTGCATATGTCATTACAACGTAAAAACTATTTAAAGCAAAAACGATGAGTACCATATATACAACAGCATCTGCTATTTTCCCTACACTGCTTTTGTCAAAAGCAGATTGAAGCGATTGAAGAAGTGCACTAAAAATGGTAAGCATAATCAATGTCCCAAGTAACTTTCCATTAGCCAGTAATTCATGAAATAAATATTTTAATAATCCAACCATCCACTCCTTAATTGAAAAATTTTTTTCTCCTTTTACAAACTCCATAAAACTTCCCTTTTGGCTTTCCGGCAAATATCCCCCGTACTTTACAACAAGGTCATCCCAATATTTCTTTACATCTTCTATCCCAAGCTTTCCTAGCTGTTCATCGACAACATTTTGTTCTAAGGGAGAAGCTTGTACGATAATTGGCAAAGAAAAAAAGAGGAAAAAAGCAGACAAAAGCTTTATTCCAAACGATCGCACGATTCATCCCTCCTTTATCCGGTTGGCAAAAAACCGAGAATTGTTTCAATTACAACCGTTAATATTGGAATCGCCATTGCTAAAATTAAAATTTTCCCTGCTAATTCGATTTTTGAAGCAATCGCTCCTTGTCCTGCATCTTTTGTAATTTGTGCACCAAATTCTGCAATATAAGCAATTCCAATAATTTTCAGCAGCGTTTCCACATACACATTGCTTACTTTCGCTTCATTTGCAATACGCTCAATCATCGTTAAAATGGAGTGAATTTGATCGATTAGAAATAAAAACATAACGCTACTGACAAATACAACAAACAATGAGGTTATACTCGACTTATGCTGATTCAATACTGCCGCCAAAAAAGTCGCCACAAGCCCAAGTCCTACAATTTGTAATATTTCGATTCGAATCGCACCCCTTTACTGAAAGAGAAAGACGCTTTTAATCTTGTCAAACAAATTATTGATTAAAAATGCAACTTGAAATAAAATAACAACAAAACCAACGAGAATAACCCAATTGGCAATATCTTCTCGCTTTAATTCTTTCAGCACAGTATGGATAAAAGCTAAAATAATGCCAATACCCGCAATTTGAAAGATTAATCCAACATCGATCGACATCACCATTCCCCCTTACAACAATAAAATCACGATAAGTAATCCTGCTAATACACCTAAGCTTTTCAGCATCTTTTCGTACTGGAGTTGCATTTCCTTTGCTTCGCCTTCTTCTCTCTCTAGATGTGTAATACATAAACGAATATGCTTTTGCTGTGATTCGCGATCGTGTTGTCCTAACGTTTCTCCAAATTGCTGTAAAATTTCATATTCTGTTTGCTTCAGGGCTGTGAGTTTCCAATTTTCTTGTAAGCTATCCATCCATGCCTCTCGAACCGTTTGCTCTCCCCTTTCTAATCGTTCATGGAAGCTATGAAATAACCAGTTCAAAGGCTTTGGCATTTGTTTTTCAAGACGTGCAGCTGCCTCTGACAATGGGGTATGTCCATACATAATTTCCGCCTCAAGTGATTGCAGTGCTGCCTTTAACAACCGTAATTGGCGAGGGCGTTCACTATATTTTTTCGCATGTGAAAAACCAAAAAATGTTGATACCGCAAGAATAAGTGCAGCGCCAAAGAATTTAATCATACGCTCAGCACCTTCTCCCCTCGGCGCATTGGCTTTCCACTACCATCTTTCATGTCCATAATAGTTCCTGGTCCTTTTATTTTAGAAAGCTCAATAAAACGTTCAAACACGCCCAGCTCTATGATTTTTCGCAGCGAAGGTCGTTTCAGTATGTCTTCGTATCCATATCCATGTGCACTAATAAATAATTGAACACCAGCATGAACAGCTTCCATAATCGCCTCGCTATCCTCTTGCCGCCCGATTTCGTCAACGATTAGTATATCGGGACTCATTGAACGAATCATCATCATCATACCTTCTGCTTTTGGGCATGCATCTAGCACATCGACTCTTGTTCCAAACTCATATTGCGGAACACCTTTTACGCATCCAGCAATTTCTGATCTTTCGTCTACGATACCAACTTTACAAGAAGGAACATGTTGCCTTGGAACACCGGCACTCATACAACGCGCTACATCACGCAATAATGTTGTTTTCCCTGTTTGCGGCGGACCAATAATCATCGTATTTAGCCAACGCTTCTCGTATAAATACGGTAAGAGCGGCTCGGCAATCCCCATTTTCTGCCGAGCAATTCGAATATTAAATGACGCCACATCTCGAATCATTTTCACTGCACTCTTTTCCATAATTACCTTTCCTGCTAAACCAACCCGATGCCCGCCACGCAGCGTGACATACCCTCGCTTCAACTCTTCTTCCATCGTATAAAGTGAATATTGACTCAATTTATTCAGTAAATATGCTGCGTCTTCTACCGTCACGATATAGTTATAAAAATGCGCTTCCCCGCGCGCAATACATTCAAGCGGCCGACCAATCCGAAGCCGTATTTCTTCTAATGTGTCATATTCTTTGCAGTCTTGTATAAAACGTTCGATTTGCTTTGGCAACATCTCTAATACTTCTTTCATAGCTCTCTCCCCATCACATCGCTATTTCAGTACTGCAATAAAAATACAACTAATCCCAAGCACTAGAAAAAATAGTTTCAAAAATGAAATTTCGTTCGTAACACTCGCAATTCCAACTGACATCGTCACAATCAAAACGGTCGGTCCAACAAATGCAAGCATACCATTTACGAACAATGCTTTTTTTACATCATTGAAATACAACATAAGCAAAGCGGCGAAAATCTCCATACTTCCCGAGAAGAGCCTAAGAAGCGCCATCACGAGCACAGACGTTTCAAATGCCGCTAGCCACTGTTTCATCCTCTCACCTTCTCTCGTTATCCTTACACCGTTCTAACAGCACACATATATCCTGTTGAAACAAGATGAAAGAGTACGTTTGTACAACCATATGCAAGGGTTGTCTATTTCAGAAGTGAAAAAGTAATTTTTTAATTATCAAACAACAACAAACAGAATTTTCCGTTAAATCATGATATATTGGAATAAAAAGGGTGAAAATATGAAAGTTCTTAAAATTATCCTTACTATCTCAGTAGAAGTAGCTGCTATTTTCTTATTTGCAAAATTTGTCGGTTGGCCATTTATAGAAAGTTTCTTTTTAGGGAGTTTAGCTATTTTCAGTATCACTTGGCTGTCGCTTTTAAATATGAACCGAAACGCTAATATGGATCGTGCCATTACAAAAAGTTTGACGGGGTTTAACACTGGGGAAGTAACACCTTTTCAAGTTCGAATGAATCCCTATATGACAGGGACTCTTATACTGCTTATCATTAGTTTTATTATTACTGTTATTTATTACGTACCTTATTTCACATAAAAAGGCACTCATGGATGATCCATGAGTGCCTCTTTCAATTACGCACGAGAAACGTATTTTGATTCTGATGTGTTGATAATAAGCATTTCACCTTCGTTAATGAAGATTGGTACTTGTACAACTAGACCAGTTTCTAATTTAGCTGGTTTTGTTACGTTAGAAGCTGTGTCACCTTTAATACCTGGTTCTGTTTCAACAACTTTTAACTCAACAGTGTTTGGAAGTTCTACACCAAGTACTTCGCCTTGATATGTCATGATTGATACTTCCATGTTTTCTTTCAAGAACTTTAATTCGTGTTCGATTTGCTTATCAGCAAGTTCGGTTTGCTCGTATGTTCCATTATCCATGAATACATGAGCTTCACCGCTTGCATATAAATATTGCATACGACGGTTTTCGATATGTGCTTTTTCTACTTTTTCGCCAGCACGGAATGTTTTTTCTTGAACAGAACCTGTACGAAGGTTACGTAGTTTAGAACGAACGAACGCTGCACCTTTACCTGGTTTTACGTGTTGGAAATCTATAACCTGCCATAGGCCGTTGTCCACCGCAATTGTTAAACCTGTACGAAAATCGTTTACTGAAATCATGCAAAAAATCCTCCTGTGTATTACAAAATAATGAGTTCTTTCGGAGATTTCGTTAACACTTCATTACCTTCAGCTGTTACTATAATATCATCCTCAATGCGAACTCCGCCTACATTTGGAATATAAATTCCAGGTTCTACAGTCACAACCATTCCTGGCTCAAGTACCGTTTCAGAGCGGAATGCCAAGCTTGGTCCCTCATGAATTTCAAGACCAATTCCATGACCTGTAGAATGCCCAAAATACTCACCGTATCCTTTTTCAGTTATGTAATCACGCGTTAACGCATCAGCTTCACGGCCAGTTAAACCAACTTTAATGCCGTTTACACCGCGCAGCTGCGCTTCTAATACGATATTATAAATTTCCTTTAACTTGTCAGACGGCTCACCTACTGCAATTGTACGAGTAATATCAGAGCAATATCCTTTATAGTAAGCACCGAAGTCTAATGTAACAAAATCTCCATTTTCTATCAATTTTTCAGACGCCACGCCGTGCGGCAATGCTGAACGAAGTCCCGAAGCAACGATAATATCAAACGAAGAAGAAGTTGCTCCTTGCTTTCTCATGAAAAATTCAAGTTCATTTGACACTTCAATCTCAGATACTCCCGGGCGAATAAATGATAGAATATGTTCAAAGGCAGCATCTGCAATCTGTGCAGCTTCCTTTAATATCTTAATCTCTGAATCGGTCTTAATCAAGCGTAACTTTTCCACAATACCAGAAGTTGCAACAAATTCTGCATCCACTTCTTCTTTATATGCCGTATAAGAGCTGTATGTAAGCGTATCTTGCTCAAAACCAAGCTTTTGGATTCCTAGGTCTTTTACTTGTTTTGCAACTTCTTCAATAATCGCACCTGTATGCTGCACGATCTCATAGCCCACCGTTTGTTTTTGCGCTTGTTCAACGTAGCGAAAATCTGTAATAAACAAAGCACGTTCATTTGAAATTAACACAACTCCTGCCGTTCCTGTAAAGTTTGTCATATATCTACGGCTATGTTGATTCGTTAATAGAATGCCATCAATACCAGCTTCTCCAAATGCACTTCTTAATTTTGTAAGTTTCTCCATTGATTATGCCTCCCCGATTTTCTCCAATAATGCAAGTAACGCTAAATGATAGCCATACAAACCAAATCCCACAATTTGTCCTGCTGTGACCGGCGCCGTAACAGATACATGACGAAACGATTCGCGCTGATGAATATTTGAAATATGCACCTCAACAACAGGAATTGAAATGCTCGCAATCGCATCACGAATTGCATAGCTATAATGCGTAAATGCTCCTGGATTTAGAATAATTCCTTTATATGTACCCTCAGCCTCATGAATGATATCAATAATGGCACCTTCATGATTGGATTGGAAACACTCTAGCTCCACTCCCAAACTCTCTGCTTGTTGTTTCATATCTGTTTCTAGCGACGCTAATGTTCCCGTACCATATACATTAACCTCTCTCACACCGAGACGATTTAAATTAGGCCCGTTAACGAGGAGCAATTTATTCATATACCTAACTCCTTAATAAAAAAAATGTCTATATAACATTTTACCATACCTCTCACTTATTTGAATAGTTTGTCTTTTCCTCATTCCCTATACCCTTTTCGTTATTCACCTCAAACGAAACAGAATATGCAATAAAAACACCATATAAAATAAAAATACATACTGTCGTTACAATGGTTGTCCTAGGCATTTCTAACGCACTTCTTATGACAGGTGCAACAGATCCAATTGCCAAAAATAATATTCCCCACCATATAAGACCGTATATAATGCCTGGAATCACACCTTCAAACTTACTTAGAGTTACCCTATATACAAGCGCCACAACAATTGAAAAAATCCCCATACATACAATTCCCGCTATGTTTCCCCATACATCTTCTTTCCAACTTCCAAGTGCAAACGGGAGCAACACATAATTCGGGCCCACATCAGTAAAGGAAAAAAAATAGAGAAAGTACCAAACAGCTCCCCAAAACAAACCTCCAAACACACCAATTTGGACTATTTTTTTCATGACAGATTGTTCTTGTTTCACATCTACACCTCCGCTTAACTAGTATGTCCGAAACTAGTTTAAAGCATGTTTAAATACTGCGGAATTTGTCTATAAAAAGAATAGGAAATGTCTGACTAACCTGCTGATTTTCCTTGTCAGAAGTACACTTTTGTCGATAGAATAAAGGAAACTGTAGTGTTGTTATACAATATAATGACAACACATAGAGTCGCTACCTCTTTTCTGATAAGAGAGAAACAAATACAGGTTGGTGTTGACATGACAGAGAAGACAAAACAAATCTACGGGGGTCAAGCAGTAATAGAAGGAGTTATGTTTGGCGGTAGAGAATATACTGTTACAGCAATTCGTCGTAAAGATAAATCTATCGAATTTTATCGATTACCTCGTGTTCGTAATAAAGTATCGTCTATGTTTAAAAAAATTCCATTTTTACGCGGCATCACGGCAATTGTTGATGCAAGTGCAAACGGGGCAAAGCATTTAAACTTCGCTTCAGAACGCTTTGATGTACATCCTGAAGATGATGAACAATTCGTACCAAAAAAAGAAGAACAGTCGAAGCTAACAATGATACTTAGCGTTGCAGCAGTCGGGGTCTTATCCTTTATCTTCGGAAAAGTGATTTTCACTGCGGTTCCTGCACTTTTAGCAGAACTGACAAGACCTGTTTTCCCATCTCATGCTGGGCAAGTCATTGTCGAAAGTATCATTAAGCTTGTATTATTACTTAGCTACATTTACTTTGTTTCAATGACTCCACTTATTAAACGTGTATTTCAATATCACGGGGCGGAACATAAAGTAATTAATGCTTATGAGAATAATCTTCCATTGACAGTAGAAAACGTACAAAAACAAACCCGTCTCCATTATCGTTGCGGTAGTAGCTTCATTTTATTTACTGTTATTATTGGAATGTTTGTATATTTTCTCGTTCCAACCGACCCTCTTTGGGTTCGCCTGATGAATCGTATTTTGCTCATTCCTGTAGTGCTCGGTATTTCATTTGAAGTACTGCAATTTACAAATAGCTTGCGAAGCGTTCCCGTACTCCGTGCATTAGGATATCCCGGTCTATGGCTTCAGCTGCTAACAACGAAAGAACCAACAGATGATCAAGTTGAAGTAGCAATTGCATCTTTTGAAGAACTATTGCGTCTAGAAGGGAGACAACAATAACTTTTTCATAATATCATTCAACTCCTTCGCCTTTCGTTAATAAACTAATTAAAATATCTTTCTTTTTAGGAGGTGTTCCTTATGAAGGGTCGCTCATTTATGTTCGCTCTATTTGTTGTAATTGTTGGGTTAGCGATATTTAGCCTTGTATCATTCACAATTGAAAATCCAATGGGAGTTGTAAAAAACATTGCGATAACGCTCATTGTTGTTGGTGTCTTTTATTTACTTTATAAGATGCTTACGAGTTCAAGCGGTTCAGCTAATAACTCACAATCGTCCTACAAACGTGCTGCGAAACAATCGAACCGAAAATACGGAAAACAAAATGTAACACCCCTAAGTAAAAATTTGTTAAAGAAAAATGCTTCCGATGCTAAAGGAAAAAAAGGAAATACTTCCTTCCTAAGACGAAAACGAAAGCAATCTCACTTAACAGTTATTGAAGGAAAAAAAGGCAAAAAGAAAGACCGCGCTTCCTTTTAGAGAAGTGTGGTCTTTTTTTTACTTTTGCTTAATATATTCAATAACCTCTACCAAATTCTTATCTTTCATAGAGTTTAAACGTCAATAGTGCATTTCAAAAGACAAGGATTTTATCAAAGTCAAACGCAATCTCTTTCAACATATCCTCCCCTTACGCGTATAATCACGCATATATATTCTGTACCGTGCACCAATTCCCTTTTGCACAAACAAAAAAGGAAACTGTTCTTCAGTTCCCTGCCTGTTCTTCAGTTGCCTTTTGAACACCACGAAGCTTCTCAACACGAAGTTTATCTTGTTCAAAGTACTGCACTAAATCGCCAATACGATCGATAGCTTCCCAGCTTAAATGATGTTCAATTCCTTCTACATCATTATAAATCTTACTTTCGTCTACACCGATAATACGCAGAAACTGCTCTAACAATTCATGGCGATAGACAAGGCGCTTACCAATCTTTTTCCCTTTTGTTGTTAATACAAGCCCTCTATATTTTTCATAAATTAGATATTCATCTTTATCAAGTTTTTGTACCATTTTCGTTACAGAGGATGGATGTACATTAAGCGCTTCGGCAATATCAGATACACGGGCATATCCCTTTTCTTCAATTAACAAATAAATTTGTTCAATATAATCTTCCATACTAGGAGTAGGCATCGGTTTCCTCCATCCAATTCAGTTTATATATTCCGCACTAAGCAATCAATAAAATGATACAACAGAAAGGATATCGTGACAAGGGTAGAAACAAGCCCATTTTCCTAATACGTAAAAGAACCCACAAATATAGCATGGGTTCTATCATGTAAAATATTGAAGTTCATCATTTGGAAAATATTTATGGACATAACCTTTGATGGTTTCACAGTAGCCACCTCCTCATTTTCTTAGTATGAACGAAAGGCTGATGAAAACGCGGTTCAAACTTTTCCACTTTTATTCATCTACATTATTGAATATTATATTTTTAAAAAATACCCATCCTACCACTTAACAATATAGCAAGGTGCTGTATTAGCCCTTCCCTTCTACATTTTATATAAATTTTCACTTAAAACCTCAAAGTTTTAACAGCTCTTTTCATGGCTGTTTTTCGTTTGTCTAAATTTACAAAAAGAAAAATAACATAAACAAAAAAGAAAAATACAAAATAATTAAAGTAAATTGTTGACGTGATGCTTTTATTATCGGTATCATATTTCTTCGTGAGCAATTATTTTTCGTTATACGATTTTTTTATTATTACTGAATTTTTGAGAGGGGAAATTTGATGTCACTTAAGAAGAAAACGCAAGTACGCACCGGCAAAATGGTACGTGAACTAATGTTAGCAGACGAAGATGTAAATGCTTCGCTAATTATGGTATATAGTGAAAACGGTGTAAACGCAGAAATTAAAATCGAGGGCTTAACGCCGAAATGTAACGAAGAATTATTTTTGAGCGGAAAAGTAGATTGGAACAAGAGCGTTATTTATAAAATTGTCGATTTTACTGGCAATGCTGAAGTTGGTAAAGTGACATTAAGCGCAATGAACAAAAACAATGTTTCACTGCAGATTGAACGCGTCATGTGGAGTAAAGAAACGAAAGAAGAAACGGCAGAACTAGAAGACAATACATTATCTGTTGTCGAAACACCTACTCCAAAGAAAGAAACGGTAGTTGAAACTGCAAAAGAAGTGACACCTGTAACAAAACCAGTTGTCAATGTTGCACCTACTCCAACACCAATTCCAAAGCCGGCGCGTCCAGAGCCAGCAGTCAAAGCTGCACCAACGCCTGTACAAAAAGAAGTAACTGTGTCAACGCCAGTGCAACCAGTATCTTCAGTTAAGCAACCTGTAACAAATCAACCAAACCCTGAATTACAAGAAAAATATGTTCGTCTTGTAAAACACGCTGTGGATGTATGTCAAGATTATGAACTTGGTATGGATGTAGACGATTCTATCGAAAATTTAAAAGATGAATTACAAAAACAAGGAATATCAGTAGCATTTGATGCAGAAATTATGGATGTTGTAAACCGCTTGCGTTCATTAAAGCAAAAGGGCATTAGAGTAGAAAAAGTATTGAACTTATTATAAAAAATAAGGAGATGGGTCACCCATCTCCTTACTTTTTATAATTCCATTCGTCACTCTCATACTTTTCTTTTGCTAATGCTTCAACTTCATGCAGTTGTTCTTCTGTTAACTGATACGGAACAAGTTCCACATCTAACCCTTTTTCAAATCCAATCTGGAATGCATCGATAAGTTGTTGAATTGTAAATGTACGATCTGTTAATTCATTAATTGCGATTGCTTTTGAAGAGAACATTTTTTTCATACGTTCTTTCACACGTTCATTTGGAAACAGAAACAAATCATACAGCGTATCTAAATCAATTTCTAACGGAATTGAACCGTGCTGTAAAATAACTCCCTTTTGACGAGTTTGTGCACTTCCAGCAATTTTGCGCCCTTCTACAACGATTTCATACCATGACGAAGCATCAAAACAAACTGCTGAACGCGGATTTTTCAAATTATCGCGCTCCTCTGCTGTTTTTGGCACTGCAAAGTATGCTTCTAAGCCTAGTTCTTTAAATCCATCTAACAAACCTTGTGAAATGACGCGATATGCTTCTGTCACTGTTTTAGGCATGCTTGGATGATCTTCAGATACAATTACACTATATGTCAATTCATTATCGTGAAGAACGCCCCGTCCACCCGTTTGACGGCGTACAAATCCAAAATCATTTCTATTCACTTCATCCATATCAATTTCTTTTGAAGCTCGTTGGAAATACCCAACTGTTAACGTCGGAACTTCCCACTCATAAAAACGAATTGTTGGCGGCATTTTCTTTTCACTTTGCCAATTTAATAAACATTCATCTAACGCCATATTAAACGCTGGAGAGCATTTACCAGAATTTATATAACACCATTTTTCCTTTTCCATCCCACACCTCATATAACTAATTTTCCTCACATTCTCTAGTCTATCAAATTCGACAAAATTTGTGAAAGAATACGAAATTTCTTCTAATACAAAATGAACTTGTTGCATAAATACATATGAGCATTATAATATTGAAAGTAGGATAAGAAAAAAAGGGAGCGATACAATCGTGTCAACAAATGTTATTATTTTACTAGCCATAATTGTAGGATTCGTCGGCTATTCTGTATGGATGTATTTCTATCAAAAAAAATTAATTAAAACACTTTCAGAAGAAGAATTTCGCGCTGGATATCGTAAAGCACAACTTATCGATGTTCGTGAAGCGGACGAATATAATGCTGGTCATATTTTAGGAGCGCGCAATATTCCGATCTCACAAATACGTCTTCGTCACAAAGAACTTCGTCCTGATCAACCGATTTATTTGTATTGCCAAAACGGTTTCCGAACAGGCCGCGCAGCACAGTTTTTAAAGAAGCACGGTTACAAAGAATTTTATCAATTGCGAGGCGGTTTTAAAACTTGGTCTGGTAAAGTGAAAAAGAAAAATTCATGATAAATAGCTAGCTTGTCTGTCACAAGCTAGCTATTTCATTCCATTTTACTAGCGATATACATTAAATTTTTCTTTACATCTTCACTATCTTGATCCCGCACATTTCGGTAAAGCAACTGGTATTCTACTTTCTCTTCTTTCCAAGTGAGCGTTGCAATATCTTCTCCATCCATTTCTCCATCACTACTTTTAAAATAAGCTGTTATACCATTTGCCAGCTTTACTTCCTCCTGAAAATGATTTTGTTCTACAATAAAAGGAAAATTATACGAAAAGTTGGCCACTGTTAATTCAATATAATCTTTCATGCTTTTTTCACTTCGTTCATATTTAATATCAAGAGAAATTCGCTTATCTCCCATTTTTCGAACTACTGCTTTTGGGTTATCTTTTGACTCATACGGTAAATATGATGGTGTTTGAAATGAAAACGGAAGAACGTTTTTTACAGCTTGTACCGATACTGGATCAGACATTATATCTTCACTTGCCTCTAAACTTGCTGCAAATTTTTTTTCCTCGACCATCGTTTGCTGAAAAGAACATGCAGTTAGCGCCATACTAGAAAATACGAAACATAGCATCCGTTTTTTCAATGTGTATCCGCCCTTTCTCAACATTCTCTTTTCTATCAAGATACAATTGAAGCTTTCTTATGTTATATTCATATTCTCTTTTTCTTCCTGTTCCACCTTTGAAAACTTTCCTCGTTTATCTCACACAATTTGACAAAAATACTTTCCCTATTCTCACGCCAAATAGAATTGTTACGCGAATAGTGGAAAGTATTATTAACAAAATAGAGTATGAAAAGCTTTTCATGTCAAGTGTTTCACCTCTATTTTCTTCATCCTTTTCCTGTATAATGAACATAGAGGTGAAACATATGGTAAATATAAAACAAATTGCGAAAACGGCCGGGGTCTCTATTACGACTGTTTCACGCGTCTTAAATGAACATCCATATGTCAGTGCAGAAAAAAGAAAACGCGTTCTAGACGCTGTTGAAGAATTGAATTACGCCAAAAATGTAAATGCAGTTCATCTTCTAAAAGGAAAAACATATACGATTGGTGTTATGCTTCCTTTTATTAATCTGCCGTACTTTAGTACGATTATTGAAGGAATTGGAAACAAGGCGCTTGAGGCAGGATATCGCATTAATCTTTGTCAAACAAACTACGATAGCATTGAGGAAATACGTGTCCTCGAAATGATGAAGATGAAACAATTTGATGGAATGATTATTTGTTCGCGAACAAGCTCATGGGATGCAATTGAACCTTATGCAAAGTTTGCTCCTATCATTTCGTGCGAAAAACTACTACATCCTCTTATATCTTCTGTGTTTGTTAATCATTATGACGGCTTCCATATTGGGACAGAATATTTATTGCAAAACGGACACGAACACATTGGATTTTGTTTAGCACGCGAAAAAAGTGTGAGTACAAAACAGCGTGAGCAAGCATTCTTTGATGCGCTTCATGCAGCTGGAAAACGCGTACAGACAGACTGGCTATTTTATCAATGTTACAGCATTCAAGACGGTGCAGACGTAATCAAAAATATATTAACTATGAAAAATCGTCCCACCGCTCTTTTCGCTGCAAGCGACCAAGTGGCTGCTGGCTTATTAACAGAAGCGAAAAAACAAGGATTGCGAGTACCAGAAGATTTAACAATTCTTGGATTTGACAATCATCCCATTTCTGAGGCACTAGAAATAACCACCATTGAACATCCTGGACTAGCAATGGGGAACCGTGCTTTTTCACTATTTTATGAACAAGTACAGCAGGAACAGATTATAGGGACTTCTGAAGAGTTACCGTTTCGTTTAATTGAACGAGAAACAGTGTAAAGCTCCTACTATTGGAGCTTACACTGTTCAATTTTGTATAATTGTCCTTCTTGACTATATATTTTTTTTATCGTACACTTTAACTAACGAACGGTAGGTAGGGGATGAACATGACAGCAAACCGTATTAAATCTGTAGCACTTTCACACTTTGCACGCTATGGCTATGAAGGAACTTCACTAGCAAACATTGCACAAGAGGTTGGAATTAAAAAACCGTCCATATATGCACACTTTAAAGGAAAAGAAGAGCTATATTTTATTTGCTTAGAAGAATCTTTACAAAAAGATCTTGACTTCTTTAAACAGTATGTAACGAAGTCAGAAGAAACTCCCTTTGGAGACTTTTTATTTCATCTTCTTAAAGATTATGGCCATCGCTTTCAAGAAAGTATTGAAACAATGTTTTGGTTACGCACTTCGTTTTTTCCACCAGATGCCTTTCGTGAGCAAATTGTCGAAAAAGCAAATGCATACATTGAAAGCATCGGACAGCTTTTAGTACCTATATTTGAACAGGCACAAGAAAAGAAAGAACTTTATAGTATTGGAGTAACAGAAGCTGTTGCAGCTTATTTGTGTTTAACTGACGGATTAATGGTTGAATTTTTATTCGCTGGAATACAACCCTTTGAAAATCGATTACACGCATCTTGGAAAGTATTTTGGCGCGGATTGTCAAGCTGACGGATTGCACACGCAATACGTCATTTTCTTGCCCTAAACCTAACGACTGGTAGGAAGGAGAATGAATGATGGAATGGATTTATGTTGTTATAGCAGGAATCATTGAAATTGTTTGGGTAATTGGTTTAAAACATGCCACAACACCACTAGAATGGATTGGTGTTGTACTTGCAATCGCTATAAGCTTTTTCCTTTTATTTAAAGCTTATGCAAAGCTCCCTGTAGGGACTGTGTATGCTGTTTTCACAGGAATCGGAGCTGGAGGTATTGTGCTAGCAGAAATTTTTATTTTTGGCGAGCCATTTTCAATTGTAAAAATCTTATTTATCGGGTTAATTTTCGTAGGTGTTATTGGTTTAAAACGAGTAACAAGTGAACAAGAACAGAAGGAGGCAGCATAAAATGGCATGGGTATTTTTAGTTATTGCTGGTATTTGTGAAGTCACTGGTGTTATCTTTATGAAGATAGCCAATGAAAAAAAAGGCTGGATGCCAAAACTTATTTTAATCGCCAACTTTGCAGTAAGTTTCTTCTTCTTATCCCTCGCAATGGATACACTGCCAATGGGAACGGCTTACGCAATTTGGACAGGAATCGGCACTGCGGGAAGCGCACTGATTGGTATTCTCATTTTCCACGAATCCGCTGATTGGCGCCGCCTTGCTTTCTTAAGCTGCATCTTATGCGGTGCAGTTGGGTTAAAATTAATGAGTTAACGAGGTGAATGCTGTGTGGAAAAAAAGAGGAAAACAAATTATGACAGGAATCATGCTTGCAATTGCACTCTTATTACAATCTATATTCCATATTGCAGAATGGTTATTCCATATTGCAGAATGGTTATTCCATAAAGCAATTTCAATCCTCTCTTTTATTCCAAACATGGCTCTTGAAGTAGCTTCCTTTGCTTGGGCGATTATCGCTTCGATTGGAATTATCATCATTTGGAGTATCACAAAACTCTGGAATAAGGTCTTTTCAACAGACAGTTCTTCTAACAAGAAGTAACTGTCTATTTTTCATATAATTCCCTCCTTTGGACATAATACGAAAAAAGGAGCTGATTATATGCAAACTTCTGTACATAAACATATTTTACTGCTATTTTTTGTCTTTATTGTATGTGTTGTATTTTTTAGTTCAGTACTACATACGTATAACGTTCCTGTTTATTCACCAAGTATGGTGTCAGTTTATAAACTTGTTGTACATAGTTTATTGCATTAAAAAAAGACCAACATTTCCCTGTTGGTCTTTCATATATGTATTACTTCTCAAAGCGATTTAACATCTCATCTCTCATCCCAAAGCTCACAACTGCAATCCCTACATACATAAAAATAAGAACTAATGGATGTACTGTATTGTACCAGTTGTTATCAACAATTAAATACACAGTTAATACTGTAACAAGTAAAAAAGCAACAATAAACATGTAAAAATGTCTTTTACTACCCATAACGAACTCCTCTCTAAATTACTCATTTATTGTAACGAATTCTCCCCTATGACTCAAGACTAACTTTCCTGTAAATGGTCTAACTCAACTTTCACAATATCATGACAAGCAATTGGAATGAGTGTTCCTTTACTATCGATTGCGGTTACACTTTTATTATCTAATACATGATGTTTCACTCTCTGTAACATTTTCTCTGTATCTTGGTAATAAAATTCTTTAATATCCTTAATCATCTCACCATTTTCTAAATGATACACCATCCTATAGCGCTTATAGCCCATCTTTTTCATCCCCTTGTTCATTTCTTCACATATGTATGAAAAATTGACATTTTTGCTTCTCATTTACTTTAATTTCATTAAAATTCTAACAAAAATACACACTTTTATCAAAGGGACTTTTTCAACAAAAATATTGAGAAAGTATGACAATTCTCCAATCTTACATAAAACCTGCAATTTTATAACATCTTTTTTAGGTAATAATACTTTCTTCGCAATATATAAAAAGAACTCGCATATAGCGAGCTCTTTCCAACCTATTATTGATAATTAAACTTGTACCATAGATGGTTTTTGATAACGTAAAATCGGCTTACGTGCTGCCATTGTTTCATCAAGACGTTTAATTACCGTTGTATGTGGTGCTTCTTGTACAACTTCTGGATTTTCTTCTGCTTCTTTTGCAATTTGAATCATCTTATCGATAAAGCCATCTAATGTTTCTTTTGATTCTGTTTCTGTTGGCTCAATCATAATACATTCTTCCACGTTTAACGGGAAGTAAATTGTTGGTGGATGGTAGCCGAAATCAAGCAGACGTTTCGCAATATCAAGCGTACGTACACCAAGTTTCTTTTGACGACGACCTGATAATACAAATTCATGCTTACAATGTCTGTCAAATGGAAGATCATAGAACGGTGCTAATCTTCTCATCATATAGTTAGCATTTAATACTGCATATTCTGTTACTGCACGAAGTCCATCTGGCCCCATAGAACGAATATACGTATAAGCACGAACGTTGATACCAAAGTTTCCATAGAATGGTTTCACGCGTCCAATTGCTTGTGGACAATCGTAGTTAAAGTGATAGCCATTTTCTGTTTTCTCTAAAATTGGCTTTGGTAAAAACGGAATTAAATCAGCTTTCACACCTACTGGGCCAGAACCTGGGCCGCCGCCGCCGTGCGGACCTGTAAATGTTTTATGAAGGTTTAAATGCACAACGTCAAATCCCATATCTCCAGGACGTGCTTGACTTAATACTGCATTTAAGTTCGCACCATCATAATACAATTTACCACCTGCATTATGAACGATTTCTGCCATTTCTAAAATGTTTTCTTCAAATAAACCAAGTGTATTTGGATTTGTTAACATAAGTGCTGCTGTTTCTTCGTTCACAACACGTTTTAAATCTTCTAAGTCAACAAGACCATTTTCATTGGATTTTACTGTAATTGTTTCAAAACCTGCTACTGTTGCAGATGCTGGGTTTGTTCCATGTGCAGAGTCAGGAACGATAACTTTTGTACGGTTATAGTCACCGTTTGCTTCATGGTATGCACGGATTAACATTAATCCTGTCCATTCCCCATGTGCACCAGCTGCTGGTTGAAGTGTAACAGTATCCATACCTGTAATTTCAATTAAATGTTCTTGTAAGTCATACATTAATTCCATTGCACCTTGCACTGTTTTTTCATCTTGAAGTGGATGAATGTGTGCAAAGCCTGGGAAACGTGCCACGTTTTCATTGATTTTTGGATTGTACTTCATTGTACAGGATCCTAATGGATAAAATCCAGAATCAACGCCGTGGTTACGATTTGAAAGAGCTGTGTAATGACGCATAATATCAAGCTCTGATACTTCTGGAAGCTCTGCATCTTCAGTACGAATATACTCGCTCTCAAACACATCTTCTAATTTTACTTCTTCTACATCTAATTGGGGTAAGCTATATCCTACGCGTCCTTCTCTACTCATTTCAAAAATAAGTGCTTGATCTTGGTTCTTCATTGGATAGCCCCCATTTCGTTTACAAGTGTGTCAATTTCTTCTTTTGTGCGTAGCTCTGTTACAGCTAGAAGCATATGATTTGTAAGTTCTTTATAATCACGGCCAAGGTCATAACCACCGATGATATTTTTTGGTAATAATGCATCATTCACTTCTTGTACTGGACGTTTGCAATCTACAACAAATTCATTGAAGAACGGTCCAGCAAATGCCACTGTAAATCCTTTTGCTTCAAATTGACGTTTTGCGTACTGTGCTTTAGAAATGTTTTGACGTGCCATTTCCTTCACACCTTGTTTTCCAAGTGCTGTCATCGCAACAGAAGCTGCTAATGCATTTAGCGCTTGGTTTGAACAAATATTAGACGTCGCTTTATCACGGCGAATATGTTGCTCACGTGCTTGCAACGTTAATACGAAACCGCGTTGTCCTTCTGAATCCACAGTTTGTCCTACAAGACGCCCTGGAATTTTACGCATAAACGCTTTTGTTGTTGCAAAATAACCGCAGTGAGGACCACCAAACTGTGTTGGAATACCAAATGGTTGTGCATCACCTACAACAACATCCACTCCAAATTTACCAGGTGGTGTTAACGCTCCTAATGCTAATGGATTAGAAGAAACGATAAATAATGATTTTTGCTGATGAACGATTTTCTCAATATCAGCTAGTTTCTCCACTTGTCCGAAAAAGTTTGGATATTGAACAATTACGCAAGCGACAGTGTCGTCTACTTCGCTTTGTAATACGTTTAAATCTGTTACACCGTCTTTATGATCAATTTCAACAACTTCAAGATGTTGACCTTTTGCATATGTCTCAAGTACTGCTCTTGATTCTGGATGAACTGCTTTAGAAACAAGAATTTTCTTTTTACGAGTATGACCTGCCGCTAGCATCGCCGCTTCTGCTAACGCTGTACCTCCGTCATACATAGAAGAGTTTGCTACATCCATACCTGTTAGTTCACAGATCATTGTTTGGAATTCAAAGATTGCCTGTAATTCCCCTTGTGAGATTTCTGGTTGGTATGGTGTATAAGCTGTATAAAATTCTGAACGAGAAAGAACATGATCAACAATTACTGGTGCATAATGATCATATACACCTGCTCCTAGGAAGGAAGCATAATCTTTTAAGTTTGCATTTTTACGAGCAAGTTCAGACAGTTCTTTTAAAAGTTCTGGTTCTGATTTTGCTTGTTTAATATTTAAATCCCCTTGAAAACGAACGCTTGCTGGAATATCAGAAAATAATTCATCAATCGATTGCACACCAATCGTTTGTAACATTTCTTTTTTGTCTTCTTCTGTCATTGGAAGATAACGATGCAACATGAAATCTACCCCTCTCCCCGTTACTTTGAACGTTTGTAAAATGGTGTTGGAACGACAACTGCTTTGACGCGTTTGTTACGAATTTCAATTTCGACTTCTGTATCAATTGCTGCATATTTTACATCAATTAGCGCTAAGCCAATGCTTTTCTTTAACGTTGGAGATTGTGTACCACTTGTAACTTCCCCGATTTTTTCATCGCCTACATATACCGGATAATGAGTACGCGGGATGCCACGCTCAATTACTTCGATGCCGACTAATTTACGAGGTGCACCGTTTTCTTTTTGTTCCTTTAAAGTTTCTTTTCCAAAGAAATCTACTTCTTTGTTTGGTTTTACTGCAAAGCCAATTCCAGCTTCAATTGGTGTAATATCTTTAGATAACTCTTGACCATAAAGTGGAAGTGTTGCTTCAAAACGAAGTGTATCACGAGCTCCTAAACCACATGGTTTTAAGCCATCTTCTTTTCCTGCTTCAAGAAGTTTCTCCCAAAGCTTTGCAGCATCTTCGCTCTTACAGTAAATTTCAAAGCCATCTTCACCTGTGTAACCTGTACGAGATACAAGTGCTTCTACACCATCTACAAGAACATGGTCTTTAAATTTAAAGAACTTAATTTCTTTCAAATCTTCTGACACAACTTTTTGTAAAATGTCTTCTGCTTTTGGTCCTTGAATTGCAAGTTGTGCAATTTCACTAGAAACGTTGACTACTTGCACATCACCGCTTACATGAGAAGCTAACCATTCGTAATCTTTTTCAATATTTGATGCATTGATTACTAATAAATAGTCTTCTTCCCCGCGTTTGTAGATTAATAAATCATCTACTGTACCACCATCTTCGTAACACATTGCCGTATATTGTGCTCCGCCTACCTTTAAGATAGAAACGTCGTTTGTAACTACACGTTGTAAAAATGCTAAACTATCTGCACCTTTTACTTCTACTTCTCCCATGTGAGACACATCAAAAAGACCTGCTGCTGTGCGAACAGCCTCGTGTTCTTCTTTAATGCTCGAAAATTGAACTGGCAATTCCCAACCACCAAAATCAATTGTCTTCCCACCATACTTCGCGTATACATCAAATAGCGGTGTACGTTGTAATGTAATCATGTTCTCTCCCCCTTACGCTGTCTATGACAAATCAATAAAAGTTGGCTTCCCATATCTAAACATTTTTAGTCCTGAAAAGATGGGATATACGGAATCTCACGCTATTTTTTTATGAAAGCGCAAATAAAAAAGTACTTTCTTGGATAAAATACGAAAGATTCCACACATTTCACATCATTATCCTAACATTTTTCGAGTAGTTTCATCAATATTCTAGCTAAAAAAATAATTTAGAATTTATAGAAGGTGAGATTTTATCTATGAATGTCGAAATTTCAATAGATCGTTCTTGGCAAGAAAACTTCTTAAAACGAATAGAGGAAGATGGTCCGTGGACAAATTGGGAACTATTTCATCTAGCATACCAAACTGAACAGTCCCTTCTCATTCCAACATTTGACGGGTTACAGGCACCAAAGCATTTACCTAACTTCACGCCACTTCCACATCAGTTAGAAGTAGCACAAACAGTCATTGAACAAATGAATGGAAAAGCAATCTTAGCAGATGAGGTTGGTCTTGGAAAGACAATTGAAGCTGGGCTTATTTTAAAAGAATATATGGTGCGCGGACTTGTGAAAAAAGTGCTTATTCTTGTACCTGCTTCACTCGTTTCACAATGGGCATATGAATTGAATACGAAATTTTTCATTCCAGCTGTCGCACAAAGAAAAAGTTACTCCTGGGAACAAGCTGACGTTATCGTTTCTTCCATCGATACAGCAAAGCGCTCTCCACATCGTGATATTGTTTTAAATTTAGAATACGATCTCATTATTATTGATGAAGCACATAAACTAAAAAACAACAAAACGAAAAACTATGAATTTGCGCAACTATTAAAGAAAAAGTTTTGCTTATTACTTACAGCAACACCTGTTCAAAATCGTATTGATGAAATCTTTAATCTTGTTTCATTATTAAAACCCGGCCATCTCGGCAATCAATCCAACTTTGAAGAATATTATGCTTCTAAAAATCGCAATGCTGAAACAGATGAACATTTAAAAGAGCTTATCAATAAAGTAATGGTACGGAACCGCCGACATGACACCGGCATTGAATGGCCAAAACGACACGTTCATACACTCTTTGTAGATTTCAATGAGCAAGAAAGAGCCTTATACGATGCGATTGAAGGATGGAAAAGACAAGATGCATTTACTTCTGTATTTTCTGCTTTAACATTAAAGCGTGAGGCATGCAGCAGCCGAGAAGCTGTTTTTTTCTCACTCAAAAAGCATGTAGAAAAGCGGCAAAAAGAAGATGAACAATATACACTAGATCCATACATAGATGTGTTGATGGAAAAAATTAATTGTATTTCATCCAATTCAAAAGCAAATAAAGCATTAGAAATCATTAAAGAAATTAATGATAAAGTTGTAATCTTCACAGAATATCGTGCTTCTCAAATGTATTTACAATGGTTCTTAAAGCAGCATGGCATCTCATCCGTACCATTTCGCGGCGGATTTAAACGCGGCAAAAAAGATTGGATGAAAGAATTATTTCAAAACCATGCACAAGTATTGATTGCGACAGAAGCAGGCGGTGAAGGAATTAATCTACAGTTTTGCAATTATATGATCAACTATGATCTTCCTTGGAATCCGATGCGACTAGAACAAAGAATCGGACGTATTCACCGTCTTGGACAAAAACATGATGTTCATATTTATAATTTGGCAACGAAACATACAGTAGAAGAACATATTTTAAAACTGCTGTATGAAAAAATTAACTTATTTGAGCGTGTCATTGGCGATTTAGATGAAATTTTGACAAGAATTAATATGAAAAATATTGATGCGCACATTCAAGATATTTTTGCACATTCCAAAAGTGAAGGAGAAATCCGAATAAAAATGGAAAACTTAACATCCATTATTGAATTTGCAAAACGAAATGAAACTGAGGTGCCTGGTTATGCAGCAACATGAAATTCATAATTATTTAAGTTGTTTTTTCGAGGCAAATAGCTGTGAAATTCTGCAGCGTTTTCCACATTTACTTGACGTACAACTAACAATTGATATGGACAAACTGCTGATGAACCGGCCATTTTACTGGCATTATCTTGAGAAAACCGGGGGAACACCAAATCCGATGCGCCTTACATTCATTACCGATCCAAAACACGAGGAGAAAGAAGGCGAGTTCATTCACTATGGTTCTCCGCGCTTACACCAAATTTTTCAAGCTACAAAGGAATTAGGTGCTTACATTCGTTTATTTGAAGAGGTTCATTCTAATGGACAGGCAAGCATCCCGCTTCATCCTTGGCTTGGCGTCAATATAAAAGTCTCCTATCAATGTGATCAGAAAAAAGACATGCTGTATTCCATCGGTATCCATCTTATTTCCGGTACGATGATTACAAATTTTCATGAAGCATTAGCAACACTTCGCTTAACACCAAAAATCCCTGATTTTTGTTTTACATTAACACCTATTATTAAACCGCAAAGCGGGTTATCTAGAATTGAAGAAGCAATGAAAAATGTCATGGGGACAGACGATCACACATGGGCTGAAGAAGCAAAAGTGCGTTGGAATCACGATTTACAACTATTAAATCGCTTTTACGAGGAAATTGATGAATTACCAGAAAGCTACGCGATAGAAAAACAGGCATTGCAAGAACAATATGAACCGCGCATTACCATGCAAATTATAAACGGCGGACTCTTTTATATCACCGCAAATCATTTTTTAACATAAAAAAAGCCCCTTCTAGAAGGTGCTTTTTTTATCTTATTCTAACGGCCAATCCATTCAACCGTTAGAGAGCCCCCTCAATGAAAAAACATTCATTGAGGGAAGTTTCACTTTATATTTTCCCATTATATTTTCGACCATCGTTATGTTCTTGTTGATGAATCTTTGTCATTCGCTTTTGATATTCTCTCTGTTTTGCACTCACATGATTTGCATCTGTTTCTTTATTCTTCTTTGAACCGCCTGCTCCGTTACTCATTTTGTTCACCCCACTCACATATACTTCACCATTAGTTTTAGCAATCATAATTTTCCTTATGCAAAAAAGTAAGGAGAGGCATCGGCCTCTCCTTACACATATTTTTGAAACATATCATGCAGACCTTGATTCACAAGAAAAGAAATCTGCTCATCAGACTTATTAGGATAACGATCACGTAGTCGAATAGACGCCTTTATCACTAAATTTTCTAATACAGAACGACCTCCTTTTCCATAAATCATTTCCGCATATTCTACCAACTTTCCGTCCTCAACTCTTGCAGGATTTTGATCAAAGAAAAATTTGCTCATTTGTACCACCTCTTTTTTGATAACGTTTACATTTATATAGATTCAATATGTTATTTATTTCACAATTAATGTATGCATGTATTATTGATTAGTTTCATTATAAAACAATATTGACACAGTATTAACGTGTAATTTAGACAATTTTGTGAACAACTCTAAAAAAATGAAAGCGTTTTAATTATTATATAATAAAAATGATTACCCTGCTAGTGGTAATCATTTTTTGTTTCTATTCTTCGTTTAATACACGCTCAAGACGTTTGCGAAGCATTGGCATACCACTTCCACCTGCTTGGAAATGACGCAGTTTACCTTCTTTATCAAATACGTAATAAACAGGGACATATTTATTTTCAAATGCATCTGTAATTACATGCTTGCTATCAACTAGGATTGGTTGAATAATATCATGACTCTCTGCCATTTTTTCAATCACTGCTAAATCTAAATCATCTTCTGAACGAGGCATATGAACCGCAACCACATTTAAACGATCATTATACTCATCGCGTAATTCATTTACTTCTGGCATTGCTTCTTTACATAGATAACAACTTACTGACCAAAAGTGAATAAGCGTTGGTTTATCTCCAATTAACTCTTCACCTGTAATTGTGTCATTTAAAATTTGTGTTGCGCCTTCTAATGATGGCATTTGCTCGCGTAATTTCATAAATGTAATTCCCCCTTTAGATTATAACGTTCCTTGCCCTGGTTTCCAGTTCGCTGGACAAAGTCCACCTGTTTGCAATGCTTGTAGAACACGTAATACTTCGTCTACTTCACGCCCAATATTGTTGTGGTGTACAACTTGATACATTAATTCACCCTCTGGATTTATAATGAATAATCCACGAAGTGCAATACCTTCTTCTAATAACACACCATAGTCACTTGATACAGTGTGATTTGTATCGGCTGCTAATGGATAACGTAAATCACCTAAACCGTTTTTCGTACAATCTGTGTTAATCCAAGCTAAATGTGTGTGCACTGTATCTGTAGAAACACCGATTACCTCTGCGTCTAAACCTTCAAATTCGTCATAACGATCAGAAAGGGCGATGATTTCAGTTGGACAAACGAAAGTAAAATCCATTGGATAGAAGTATAGAACTGTCCATTTATCATTTTTCATATTTTCTTCTAAACTAACTTTTTTAAATTCTTTATTTGGCATCACAGCATTCATTTCAAAACGCGGTGCTTGTTTTCCTACTAAACGTTTTGTCATATCCGTATTCTTCCTCCTAAAAACTATTTAATATTTATTTTATAATCATTATAAATATATATTATTAAATCGAAATCAACTTTAAATTAAAATTACTTTAATTTGAGTTTCTTTATCAATTAAATAGGTGTAATATTCAGAATGATTATTGTAAAATACAAGCAAAGGAGGATTTTAATGAAACAAAACTATAAAGCTTTATACGATATTGTTTTTTATCTCATCTTTCCATTTATTATTTGGAAATTCGGCAAACATTTTATGGATGCGTATTATGCAATGCTCATTTCTTCTGTACCAGGTATTTTCTATACATTGTATTGTTTCAAAAAAGAACGACAATTTCATGTGACTGGCTTTTTCATCCTTATTACGATGATTGTAAACACAAGCGTAGACTTACTTTCCGGCTCAGCTGAAAAGATGTTATGGAACGACGTATACTATCACATTACACTTGGCATTCTTGTCATATGTACCATTTTTATTAAGCAACCACTTATGTTATATTTCGCAGCCGACTATGCTGCACTCCAAGGTTATGATCGAAAGGAATCACAACTTTTATACCGTGACCCACGTCTCTTTCCATCATTTCAATACTTTACTTTGTTTTTTGGCTTACAGTTTATTGCGCTTAGTTTCATCAAAATATATATGATTTCTAAGTTTGGGGTAGATGGCTACGGAGAAATGAAAGCAATTATGACAGGGATTGGTTGGTTCGTTTCGATAGCCATCGGAGCTGGATTCCTTTGGGTTGCTCATAAAATTAAGCAAGTAACAGAAGCAGAAATTTAACTTATAGAATAAAACCTCCATCAGTGGGGGTTTTTTATCATATCTGGCGATTCATCCCCCACCTCAAGCGCAAAGCGGTAGGTGGGGGTAGTTCAATGGTTTGAAGTAGAGTGTTTCTTTTTCTTTAGCTCTGTTACAGAAAAAGAAATAGCATAGCCAACAAAAAAGAAAGCAAACTAAAATTGTGGATGCCGATAACGAAAAATACCACTCCGATATCTTTATATAGTGAGTGGTATTTATAATAGTTGGCATCCTTGATGGAATAACTAAATCAAACTACAATGGCGGTGAAAAAATGGCTAAAAACAAAAATAACCAATTTAAAAATAATAAAAATGCTCAGCCAAAAGCAGATGTAGAATTTTCAAGAGAAAATGGACTTGAAAAAATAGCATTAAGAGCCCAAAAAAATCCAAAATAAGTAAACAATATGGGACAGTTAATCTGTCCCTCAAAATTAACCTGATGTTTTTAGGGATACGAACAGTAGAACGTCATAAGGTGTTCTTTTTATTTTAGGTAAATACATGGAACTAACGAGATAAACAAGTAGCCCCACTGTTTGTAAACAGTGGAGCTACTTGTTTAGGTTATATTGTCGAATAGATGACGAGTACAACTCGCCGTAGAAATTGTACTATGACATACAATTCTTTTCTAGTTGTAAATTATTCCAAAAATTATTAACTGGATTTCTTTCGCTTTTTCTTCACTTGCCGGTAAAATAATGCAGCACTTAACGGCAGCATACCGAACCAACGATTTAAAAATGGTTCTCTCTCTTCACGGCGCTGTTGCCGTTTTTGTTTTCGATCAGCTTTTGGAGCATCCATATAGGAGACGAATTGTTGTGTCATATATCTTATATAATCGTTTGTAGACATATCTCTCACCTCTACTAAATTAGTATGTCCACTTTTTTATTCCTTAATCTGCGCTTGAATTTCTTGCACAATTGTTTCAACGCTTTTATTTGTCGTGTCTATCTTCAATACCGCTTCTTCATAATAGGCTTGACGCTTTTCAAATTTCTCTATAAATGATGGTATGTTTTCTTTTTGAAATAATGGTCTTTTTGTATCCCCGGCAATTCGCTCTGCAATCACATATGGATCACAGTACAAATAAATTACAGTGCCCTGTTCTTTCATCCATTGTCGATTCTCAGCTTTTTCGACTATTCCCCCTCCTGTTGTAATAATGCAATCCTTTGTCGGCAGTAATTGCAGCACTTTACTTTCATACTTTCGAAAGACATCCTCCCCTTCTTCAGAAAAGATATCTCGAATGATTTTCTTTGTCTTTTCTTCAATGCGTTGATCTGTATCAATGACCGGGATATGAAGTACACTGCTTAATGCTTTACCAATTGTCGTTTTTCCAGCTCCCATAAAACCTGTTATATATAATGCCCTCATACTATAACCTCTCCTCTTGCCAATTCGTAATCGCTTCATTATTTGTATTATAACGAAAGCTCACTTTATATGTGAGATTGCGTTTCGTTATACATTGCAAAGTAATAAAAGCATCCCCATCTACTATTGTGTAATCTCCCTTCGCTTCCCCTTTTTCATACGTATAAAAAAATGCCCTTTTTTCCATTCCAGTTTTTAACTCTTGTTTCACTTCTGCAATAGCTTGATCCGTTATTTCTTCTAATATAAATAATTCTTCTGCTTCTGCATAAAACTTTTGATCTGATAAGAATATATTTGTCTCATATACAAAGAAAGACATGAGCAACAATATGAGAATAATCGTTCCTGGCATTGTAAATCCACTTTCAGATCTCATCTATTCACCTCAATAGCAAAATAACGAGTAACAACACCATCATATACCTTACCACTTATATCCTGCATGTGTATTATCAATGTATGCGCTGTTAATTCATAAGAAATATTCTCTACTTTTTGCAAAAGAACTTCATGTCCTGTCCCATTTACTTTTCGAACAACATTCTTTCCAGACATAACATACGTAACATGTTCTCCTGTCTTTGTTTTCAAAAATAATTTTCCGCCTCCATTATTTCCTTCCTCTACTTCTCGAAACTCAATTTGTACTTGCTCTAAAAAAATATTCCATTCCCAATTCGTAACTTGTTTAGAGTAGGGAGTTTCTATAAATAATACGTGAAGACGAGGGAGAAGAAGAAAGAATACCGATAGCAATAGAAAGCACATCATAACTTCTAACAACGTAAATCCTTTTTCTTTTTTGCTATCTTTTAACATAGCGACACCGTTCAATTTCTCGTTGTTTCATATCTTTCCATCGTACACATACTTTTTCAGCCTGCCATTGAATTCTATACGTCACATTCTCATATCGCTTTTCTGCTACTGGTGAAATTACTTGATGATACATATATCCGGCCGTTGCTTCTTTTAAAAATAGCTGTGCTTTGTACCGGAGTTGAATATTTTTTCGTTCTTGCATAATGAGAAGCGTTTGCGGAAGCAAGAGTGAGACCGTCATTATTAATAAACTAAGGGACACAAGAATCTCCAGCATAATCGAACCTTTTTCACACTTCATAATACGTAAATCTTCCTCTCCCAAGCTGAAATACGATATAATACGTTTTTGCTTTATAAGAAACAATAATTGTACCGCCTCTATTAATATTTCCATCAGCACCGTAAGTCATTGGATTTGGAAACGTATTTAGGTTCACCTGTATATCAGATGGATAGTAACGAACAAGAACAGGGTTTGTTTCTCCTGAAGATGTAACGCTATATTTTGCCTGATTAGGAAACCATCGTAACGTATGACGATTACGATGGCTTATCGCTGCTTGTTGCATAAAAAGGATATCTTGAGAAAATTGATTGATAAACTGATCAATCTTTTGTTTTTCATATATTGACGATAGATTAAAGTATGTTACAACACTTAATATAGAGACGGCACTTAATACAATGAGCATTTCTAATAGAGTAAAGCCATTTTTCTTCACGATTTCCCTGCGACTGTAACTTCCCCATCTGACGCACTAATTATAATACTCTCACCTTTTGGACAAGTTTTAGATGTAATATATTTACCATTGTATAAATCGTCTACTGTTGGGATTTTATTATATTCTAATTGATACGCTTGCACTTGCGCTTCAACAGACTTTACAAAGGCGTCACATCCCTTCCCTTGTACAGAAGAGCGCTGTTTTACCACATTTGGAATAATAAGAAGCAGCAAAACAGAAATCACAAGCATAACAAGCAACATTTCTAACAGCGTAAAGCCTTTTTCATTTTTCACAGAACAAACCTCCTAAATAGAATCCACCATTTGAAACATCGGCATAATCATCGCCAAATACATCAAAATAACAACCATTCCGATACATGCAAATAAAAGAGGCTGCACAACAAATAAAATACGATTCATTTTTTCTTCCATCTTTTCTATTGTCATCTCACTATAATCGGCAAGCTCAGTTGCTAAATTTCCATTTGCTTGTCCATGTTTGACAATATAAGAAAGCTCCCGTTCGTAGTAAGGCCGATTCATCATAATGAAATCAAGATGTTCGCCTATCGTTAATAACTCCTGTATTCTGAGAGCTTCGCATTGAAAAAATGGATGATGCTTTTGTTCTTTCATTAATGTGAGCGCTTCTAGTATAGATAACCCGCCCTGCAAAAGGCCACTTAATTGGATTGCAAAATAGTGTGAGTTTGTTAACATAAAAAACTGTTTTATAAGAGGTACTCGCATAAAAATATTCATTCTCCTAACTGGATGCAACCTCCTTACATACACCGTGTATATAAGCACTGTAATACCAATTGCAAAAACAACTCCCCCGATCACATACGGAAGGACTTGAATAAACGTTAAAATATTGTCTGTAAACGAAGAAGAAGACCCTTGGAGTGAAGCATATAAAGTTGAAAACTGCGGAAGAAGAACCATATTAAATACGAGAAGGATTCCTAATAGAAACAAGGAAAGAAAAAGTGGGTAACGCAATACCTTCATCATATTTTTTTGATGTTTATCTTTTCTACTGAGTAGCGAGCTTCCTTGTTGCAATGCAAAGGAAATGTCACCATGCTGCTCTGCATAAAATAAATAACTTAAAATGTCTGGATGAAAGGCAAGTTTA
Source organism: Bacillus pseudomycoides (assembly GCF_002582035.1). Classification (GTDB taxonomy): domain Bacteria; phylum Bacillota; class Bacilli; order Bacillales; family Bacillaceae_G; genus Bacillus_A; species Bacillus_A pseudomycoides_B. The sequence goes on along the minus strand of NZ_NUQE01000043.1, from coordinate 3,241 downwards.
TAGAACACATCATGCAAGCTACTTCCTTTTTTAAATTCTTCAGCAGCATCTTGAAGCTGTATTTGTTTTTGAGGATTTAAGTGGAAATGAAGAAATTCTAATGCATGTAATAAAGAATACCCCTTCTCTAAGAGCTCACCAAGCCTTCGCAGCAATAAAGCTTGTTCATGTAACCGCCACCTCTCATGTTTAAACATAGACATCTTCTTCAATAAACCCTAGTGCATATCCCTTTCTTAATTCATCTTGAAGCGTTGTATATTGGTACATTGTTTGTTTTCCATTCGCTTCTCGAATTACTTCTTTGAGCTCATAACCGTACAATAATTCATAAATGCTCGCTCGGCGTACGTGTCGCATTTTTTTACATAACGGTGAACATTTTCCTTTACAAAATGGACATTTCAATTCTACTAGTCGTTGTGCCGCTACTGCTAATAATGACTGTTCAATTTCTTGAAGGGTAATACCATAATCCATTAAGCGTAAGACCGCACTTTTCGCATCATTTGTATGCAATGTGGTCATAACTAAATGACCTGTTAAACTTGCTCGAACCGCCACCTTTGCCGTTTCTTCATCTCGAATTTCTCCTACTAAAATGATATCTGGGTCATGACGTAAAATTGCTTTTAATCCAGTTGCATACGTAATACCTGCTTTTTCATTAATTTGAATTTGTAATAATCCGTCCTTTTTCTTTTCAACCGGATCTTCGAGCGTAACAATTCGGCGAGTCTGCTCCTTCTTCGCTACTTCTAAAAGAGCATACATTGTTGTTGTTTTTCCTGACCCTGTTGGTTAGGATTTTGGGGATAACGTGTAAAATCAAAATTGTTTACCACTTTGCATGGGGGTTTGCATACCAAACCTTTCACCCCTGTTTGCACCCTCCTTTGCATCCTAAAAAAGAGTGTTTAAATATAATCTTTTAAAAAAGAATATATTTAAAAATAAATAATAAAAAAAAGCCGTCAATTATTGACCGCTCTTTTCTTTGTCTTTTTCCATTTCTGCTCTTAATAAAGTTTCAAGATATACACTTAGTGACATTCCAATATCTGCTGCCTTCTTTTTACCGTACAACATAGCCTCTTCTGTTAAACCTATTGTAACTTTCTTCTTGTTCACAAAAGCCATTTTAAATCTCACCTCAAATAATACTAATTTTATACTTGACGGTTACGTAACTTAGGGGTAGTATAGTTTACAGGACGTAACTTATACGTCAATTATACCGTATAAACGAGGTGAACAACAATGACAACAATAGAGATTGTAACAACTACGGAACAAATCTTCGAACAAGGCAACAAGCACATGCAAGAAAAACTTCGTGCTTTTGGTGACCAAGGTCAAGCAGTTATCAAATACATCGTTTCAAAACTACGTAAATACAATGGTTCTTTCTTCGAATCAAACAAAACGATTTCTGAAAACGTTGGTTGTAGTGTTCGCACGGTTCAAAATACGATCAAGAAAGCAGAGCAATTGAACATTTTTGCCGTGTCACCTCGTAAAGAGTTAGAGGAATTGACAGGAAAAGCGAGACAAACAACAAATTTGATCCAATTATTAGCTTATACACCTTTGAAAAAGGCAAAAAAGATCATCGTTGAAACAGTTCGTAAAGTTGTTGAACGTGCGGAGGTTGTTGTACAGGAAGTTAAGAATGTTGTTAAGGCTAAAGTATTCAAAGGTTCTAAAAATCAATATGGGCAAAAACAATACGGGCAAAAGTCTGTGCGTAAGGAGATAGTACCAGACTGGCTTGCAAATCGTGATCAAGAACAGGTATCAAAACCAGCAACAGAGGACGAAATAGCAAGAATGCAAGCGATACTTGATAAATATAAACGATAGGAGGAAATAACAATGAACAATTTACAATTTATAATAGGGATACAGACCGCAAATGTTAAAATGTGCGTGCTACCCCATAAGGAAAAGTCAAAGATATCACAATTAAGGTAATATTTTGCCTTCTTAACCAATACATGTTAGATTAATTTTATAGAAATATAAAAATAGGGGGATAAACAAATATGGCTAAGAAAAAAGTTTTTGTAAGTTTTGACTATACAAATGATAAGCATTATAAATTCTTAATGCAGGCATGGGATGCAAATCCTGATTTTGAATTTGTCTTTAGTGATCATTCTTCTGGTGAAATAGACACGGATAGCGTTTCAGTAGTAAAAGCTGGATTAACTAGAAAAATAAACAATGCAACTCACACATTTGTCATAGTTGGAAAAGAAGCTAATAAACAACATAAAGATCACAAACTTATAGGTTTTAAAAACTGGATTAACTTTGAAGTAAGTAGAAGTAAAGATAATAAAAATAAATTAGTAGCTATAAAACTAGATAAAAGCAATGAATCTCCTGATGAATTGTTAGGGGCTGGCGCTTCATGGGCAATGAGTTTTACTCAAAAAGCAATTCTTGATGCACTAAAAAAATTATAAAGATGCCTAATTTTACGATCATATGAGTACAGATCAAGTTAATTCAGATGTGAAATTGGAAACTCTTTACGATCACTACAAGGATACCTTTGTATATCTCAGAGAATATCTGAAATTTAGAGATAAGCTCTTTGTATATGTATTATTAGTTTTAACTGCAATGTTTCTGTTAATTGCAATCCCTAAAGATACAGTTGACGCAATATCTCAAATTATAAAAGAAAAGTTAAAACTAAAACTATCAATAAATAGTAACTTCATTGACAGTATGCTTTGGTTTGTTTTATTAACCTTAGTAGTTAGATATTATCAAACCTCTACTTTAATTGAGAGACAATACAAGTATATTCATAAAGTAGAAGAAAATCTTTGTAGTATTATTGGAGATGAACTATTTTATCGTGAAGGTAAAGCTTACTTAAATAATTATCCTGCTTTTTCAACATGGACTTGGTTTTTATATACTATTTTTTTCCCAATACTTTTAATGATAGTAACAGTATATAAACTAATAATCGAGTACATATCATCTAAAATAGATCTCCATATTATTTTAGATACCACTATTTGTTTAATGATTTTAATATCTACTATTCTTTATTTATATTTACTTCATTCAGAGAGTATAAAATCTATACTAACAAAGATAGTAAATTTAATGACAAGAATAAGACAATCATTACCATTTTAAATAAATTAACATAACAAAACTTGTAGGTAGTAAAGCAAAAAAACACTGTCATTAAGCCAGTGTTTTTTACGTTTTATTT
>NZ_NUQE01000042.1 GCF_002582035.1 Bacillus pseudomycoides | reverse complement strand
ATCATATTGATCAATCACATTTAGCTCCTCTTCATCCGTTTGCACATCATATTGATCAATCACATTTAGCTCCTCTTCATCTGTTTGCACATTATATTGATCAATCACAGTTAGCTCCTCTTCATCCGTTTGCATATCATATTGATCAATCACAGTTAGCTCCTCTTCATCCGTTTGCACATTATATTGATTAATCACAGTTAGCTCCTCTTCATCCGTTTGCATATCATATTGATTAATCACAGTTAGCTCCCCTACATCAGCCTCCATATCATATTGATCAATCACATTTAGCTCTTCTGCAGTACGTTGGGTCTGTTCTCTATTTTCAACATTATCTTTTTCGCTCTCCTGTGTTTCAACCGTTTGTTCTGTCTTTTTCACAATCACACTCCGCTGCATATGACCCTGAAGTTTATATAAATCCAAATGATGAATATATAATAACGGTTGATTTTTCCCTTTCTTTATTTGTTTGTCCGCCATCCCCAATCCCCCTTTTTACTGAAACGTACGTTATTACAGTTATATTCATACAGGGTGGAGAAGTTTCGTTAAAAATCTATTCTCTATCTACATAAGACACTTTACCTATTTTTTATAAAGTGAAACTTCCGTCAGTGGGGGTTTTCTTCATCCCCCACTGACGGAAAGCTCTCACCAATCGGGCTTTTACGGGCAATTATCCCCCCCACCTATCTTCTTCGCTTTTCTCAAAATCTTGAGGTGGGGGGCTTACTGCCCACGAATATCGGGATAAACAAGAGGATTAAAAACTAAGAAAACCCCTAAAGTACGTATGTGATTCTTATTGAAAATAATCCATATAATATGGAAAAGCACACGAAAGAGAAGCTTAATCTATTTACGATATAAGCTTCTCTTTCTATTTAAGTTATATGTTATAGATATCGTGAACTACTTTTTGAAAGTACAGATGTTCAACAAGTGTATGCTTCACATACAGTTTCCGGTTCTCCCTATTGATAACAAATCTAAGGAATTATAGAAAGCAGATATTTCTGTAATTAATAAACAACTCTGACCCCTAGGATCATTTTTAAAAGCATTCGTAATTGCTTTATAGAGAGTATGATAATTTTCAATTTTAGTGTATTGCATGCAATCACCTTATTCTTTACGGAAAAAGGAAATCGTCTCTTCCAATCCTTGAAGTAATGAAAATTTTGGATTCCAATTTAAGTATTTTCTAGCTTTATTATTTAATAGATAGCTATGAACAATATCCCCTGGCCTTTCCTCTTTGTATATTCTTTTATTGTCTATTTTCATTAAATTATAGATTATATCCAGCAGTTCATTGACTGAAGTTTGTTGATTCGAACTAATATTACATATTTGATTGTCAGCATTCCTAAGAGCCAAGAAGTTAGCATATGCTACATCTTTAACAAAGATAAAATCTCTTGTTTGATTTCCGTCACCATATATAATTGGACTATCATTCTTTAATAAACGGTCAATAAAAATAGAAATAACACCAGCTTCCCCATTCGCATCCTGCCTTGCGCCATACACATTGGAATATCTAAGAATTGTATACTTTAAACCCGAGAGCTTTGCGAATAATTGAATATAAGTTTCGCTAGTCAATTTCGATAAACCATAGAATGATAAAGGATTAAGATCATGATTCTCATCAATAGGTAAATATTTAGGATTACCGTATACAGCAGCAGTTGATGCATGGATCATTTTTTTCACATTATACTTTATACAAGATTGTAGAATATTTACAGTGGCTATAATATTTTCACTACAATCGTAAAGCGGCTGTTTTACCGATTCCTGCACAGAAACCTGCGCCGCTTGATGTATTACAAAATCTGGTTTTTCTATCATAAATATTTTATCAATATCAGGATCTCGTACATCAAAATGATAAAAAGCAACTCCCGATGGAATATGATACTTATGCCCAGTAGCTAAATTGTCAACAACTACTGTCTCTATATTATTTTCTAATAAGGATTCAACAATATGTGAACCAATAAAGCCAGCTCCGCCTGTGACTAAAACTTTCAAATATTTACCCTCCCCAAAAATTGTATTTCCTTACATATAAGACAAGTAAAAATATCTGTTTTTTTAATCAATGAAGTTATCATTTCTATAAATCAATGTTTTTACAATTTATGTAATCCTTTACTACAGTATGCTCTATAGTTCATTAATATCGGCTTAAAGCAGCTAACAAACAATGATACTTTCGTTTTCCTATGTTTCAGTAGTTTGTTCTATCTTTGCATATAAAAAGACCTCACGAATCATAAAGAGTCGAGAGGTCTATACGTTGTCGTATTGCTCACTCAAAGAAACTACATACAAGGTGGGGGAAGTGGTTCACAATCGTCACAATCATGCTTTCTAATACACACCTTGACGATATCTTTTTCAGTGATTTTCCAGAAAACTTCGGCAATTCCTTTGCCGTTCGGTCCTGGGCGTGTTCCGAAATTTTGTGGTATTGGTGCACCTTTACATAAAACGGCAAATCCACAAACTTCGAAATGGTCTCCTTCGTTTGCATCATCACGGTCAATAATACATTGGAATGCTCTTTCATCACAAATTTCTTTTATACATTTGTTTCCTTGTTCATCCACTGCCTTAAACTTAATTTTTTTCGCTAATGTGCCGCAAATGATCACTTTTTCAGGACAAACAGCTTCAACAACAGGCGGTTGTGTGAAAAACACCTTAGTTGTAACGCCATCCGCAGCTAATGCCGGTGGAACGAGTTGTGTTTTAAATTCAACGGCTACTTGACAGCAAGTTCGAGGATTCGCAATTGGACATCCATCCATTTTTATTCCTCCTTATATTGTGAATATGAGACAAAGGAATCAGGAAAAAATAAGTATGATAATAATCTACTGTGCTAAAATACAATATGTGAAATCGTACAATTCAGTATAGGTAGTTGCCGAGAATCAGCTATAAAAAGAAACAATATGCATTCGCCTATCAATTTAATGACCTTATCCGAAAGTCATAGATGTCTATCCCATCTTGTTCATGATGGTGCCTAAACTGGCAATCAAAGATTTGTTCTGTCTTTGCAAAAAAAGACCTCAAGAATCATAAAGAGTCGAGAGGTCTATACGATGTCATATCGCTCACTTAGAGAGACTATTCAGAAAATGGGTGTGGGTGACAAGGTGAGATTTCTTTACAAACGTTGCAATTATTCTTTCTAATACACACCTTGACGATGTCTTTTTCAGTTATTTTCCAGAATACTTCGACAGTTCCTTGATTGTTCGGTCCTGGGCGTGTTCCGAAATTTTGTGGTATTGGTTCACCTGCACATAAAACAGCAAATCCACAAACTTCGAAATGGTCTCCTTCGTTTGCATCATCACGGTCAATAATACATTGGAATGCTCTTTCATCACAAATTTCTCTCATACATTGGTGTCCTTTTTCATCCACTGCTATAAACTTAATTTTTTTCGCTAATGTGCCGCAAATGATCACTTTTTCAGGGCAAACATTTTCAATAACAGGTGCTTGTGTGAAAAACACCTCAGTTGTAACGCCATGCGCAGCTAATGCCGGTGGAACGAGCTGTGTTTTAAATTCAACGTCAACTTGACAACAAGTTTGTGGGTTTGGAATCGGACATACAGTTGTCGTTGATGAAGTAGATGTTGTCGATGTTGTAGTTGTAGTGGAAGTTGTTGTCGATGTTGATGTTGTAGAAGTTGTTGTTGATGTTGTAGCTCCAGTAAACAAGGCACTTAAACAAATACTATTATTCCCTGCAGGACAGCCCTGGATGCCTTGGAAATGTAATCCAACGCTTTGGAACTGTGCCTCCGTAAATGGTGTAGTGGAACAAATGATAAATGTTCCCGACTCACCCGGATTAATTCTTTGTGCTGGCCCTGTAAACCTTTGTACAATACTAGAATTCGGAAGACAACCTCCAGGACAATTCCCTCCACTTAGAGGGCCTTCAGGTCCTGGACCGGATACCTGGGTAAATGGTCCAGGATTATTCACAATTAAACATAAAGAACCTACAAAGCCTGTACTCAGCGGGCTCGGACTATTGGCTACTACGATTTCTGCGCATCCGGTATTTGGTCCGCTAGTTATGATGTTTACTGTAACGACGGCTTGTAAAGGTTGGGAGCCTGGACATGGCCCATCTCCCATAATAACAGCAGTTACTGTCATATAAATTTTACACTCCTTTTTAATAAAATTAAATGCAAAAAAGAAAAAACAATCTTTATCGCATTTTCTCAGTTTCCCAATCATAGTATGTCTTTACAATAATAATGGCTTGGATTTATTCATCATTGTGAATCATTTTTTTGTCCTTCATGATTATTTCTTTCATTAAAAAGTGTTCCACTCTAAAAAACAAGTTTCATTCCACTAATGAAAATGATTACAATCATGACAATACGTATATATTTCGACGGCACCTTTGTTGTAAGTTTACTGCCAATGATCGCTCCTGGAATGGATCCGCATAGAAGATTGCCCACTAATAAATAATCAATGTGTCCAAATCCAGCCATCAAGAGGCCTGAAATGGAAGTAAGCAAAAAAGCATGAGTAACATCTGTACCAACTAATTCGGAAGATTTCATATTATAAACATATAAGATAAACAATGCAAAAAGGCTTCCTGATCCAACCGAAGTGACTCCTACGATGGCTCCGATGATGACTCCCGCCAGGATGGTCAAATGCCGCTTTTCTTCTAATGGCTTTTCTTTCCAACGGTTAACTGAATGACGACCAAAAGTCATTTGAATCAATGTAATGATGGAAACAATCATTAGAATAGAACCAAGCAAGAGCATCACAAACTCTTTATTATAGTAGTCAGCTAGAAACAAATAAAATACTATATTAGCCGTAACAGCAGATGGTATACTCCCGATTGCTAAATATTTCACCAATTGAAAATGAACTGTTTTTTGCCTTATATGTTGGATGGCCCCAACCATTTTTGTAATAGAATTATAGGCAAAGTCCGTGCCGATTGCAATCGTCGGATGAATGCCCATAAAAATCAATAACGGGGTAAGTAAAGAGGCTCCACCGACCCCTGTCATTCCAACGAGCCATCCGACCAGCAATCCAATAAAAACAAATTCAATACTCACTTCCTATTCACCTCAAATGTCTAATCATTTTTTTTAAAGCATCATACTCTATAGAGATAATCGATTTTAACTACTAATAGAGGTGATGTTTAACAATGGCAATTTCCCCCCACGGCGGTCAATTAATCAATCGTTTTAATCCCGATTTGAATGCAGATGATATCGAGCAGCAAATCGAAATAGATGAGTTTACTCTTGCAAATCTAGAATGTATAGCTATTGGCGCATTTAGCCCTCTTCAAGGTTTCATGGGGAAAGCGGATTATGAAAACGTACTTTATCATATGCGTTTGCAAAGTGGTTTGGTTTGGACGCTGCCTATTACATTATCAATTTCCATTGAAGAAGCACAGTCCATCCATCATGGTTCTAAAGTGAAACTTGTTCATAACCACAACGTTTATGGAGTTATTGAAATTGAAGAAATATATGCCGCGGATCCAAAACTAGAGGCTGAATACGTTTATGGAACAACCGATCACAACCATCCCGGAGTGGCAAAGCTTTATGAACATTCAGGGATTTATGTAGGCGGTAAGATTACGATGATGAAACGTCCAAAAAGAAAAGTGGCTGAAAAGTATGATTTGGATCCAATAGATACTAGAGCAGAGTTTGATAGACGAGGATGGAGAAAAGTGGTTGGTTTTCAGACACGTAACCCTATTCATCGCGCCCATGAATATATTCAAAAATCAGCTCTTGAAACAGTCGATGGTCTTTTGATTCATCCATTGGTTGGTGAAACGAAAAAAGATGATATCCCGCAACATATTCGAATGAACAGTTATGAAGTGTTAATCGAGCATTATTATCCTGAAAAATATACGATGTTAGCCGCTTTTCCGGCCCCCATGCGTTATGCAGGACCCCGAGAAGCCATTTTCCATGCGCTTGTAAGAAAAAATTACGGCTGCACACATTTTATTGTCGGCCGCGATCATGCTGGAGTCGGAAATTATTATGGTACTTATGACTCTCAATTCATTTTTAACCGTTTTAAAGAAGAGGAATTACAAATCGTTCCGCTCTTTTTTGAACACAGTTTTTATTGTAAAAAATGTCATGCGATGGCGTCTTTAAAGACATGCCCTCATGATGAAACGGATCGATTCATTTTGTCCGGAACAAAGGTGAGAGAAATGTTAAGAAACGGGGAAAGACCTCCGATGGAATTCAGTCGTCCCGAAGTGATTGATACCTTAATAAAAGGACTAAGTCTGGAGGAATAACACGTGGATAAACAAAAAAAAGAGAATATCATTTGGCACCAAACGGCCATAACAAAAGAAGACCGTCAGAAATTACACGGCCAAAAAGGTTGTGTTCTATGGTTTACAGGATTATCAGGATCTGGTAAGTCAACTTTAGCAAATAAAGTGGAAGAAAAACTGTATTCTCTTGGAGTTTCTACTTATTTATTAGATGGGGATAATATGAGACATGGGTTAAACAAAGATTTAGGCTTTCGTGAGGAAGATCGAAAAGAAAATATAAGACGCATCGGTGAAGTAGCCAAGCTATTTGTCGACGGCGGAATCGTCGCCCTTTCCGCTTTTATTTCTCCATATACAGAAGATCGTCAAAAAGTAAGAGATCTTTTAGAAGAGGCAGAGTTTATTGAAATATATACAAAATGTTCGTTAGAAGTTTGCGAGACACGAGACCCAAAGGGCTTATATAAAAAAGCAAGAAAGGGTGAGATTACCGATTTTACCGGTATCTCCTCCCCCTATGAAGCCCCAGTTTCTCCTGAAATAACGGTCAATACGGAGAGTATGACAATAGATCGTTGTACGGATCAAATCATTAGCTATTTGATGGATAAAGGATATATTTAGGATTTCGTTTGATGAAATAAGGTTCATCTTTGATTTTATTTTTAACTCTGAGTTCACATCCTACCTAATTTTATTCAGGGATGCAAGCTCAGAGTTAAAACATTTACTGTGAATAGTTTGTTCCAATGCTGGCTGGCTTTATGTATCCCCTGAAAATCGAGGGACAAATTTCTTTTGAAAAAGTAAAATAGAAAACTGAAACAAATCTTTTAGAGATGGCTTTGCCATCTCTTTTCTGTCCTAGCTTCCAACTTTCACAAGTGTGCATCTTGTTCTCTCTATCAAATTCTTGATACACCCATGTTTTCTTCGAACATTTCTTTTCTTTTTCCAACAAGGTAGGATTTCTTCACCAGTTACCTGTCAGCTACTAGGCGACTTGACTTTTACCTAGACTGGACTTTCACCAGTAAGCAGTGTCCAACTTGGCCGGGCACGCTATAGAAAGAAGCTGACGGGGAAACATAAAAAACATGCTTCTCCGTCAGCTTCCAAAAAATGAATCATCATAAGAAATCTAGTAAAATCAAAGGTTAAAGAAGTTAATGATAAATCTCTCGTGTTCTACTAAAAAAATTCTTTAAAGCTATATCCAAAAGCATTTATGTCCCTTTCATACTTATTCACTATATCAGCTCTTTTAGTAGCGGGTAATCCCATCCACTTTTTTAAGTATTTCTCATTAGTGTTTGAATTGATTGGAAGCGCGACGTTGATAGGGTTACAGTTAATAAAATTAGATATTGAATGTAATATATTTTCTGGATTAGCCACTAATTCCTCATATTTAATTGTAATGGTGTTTTTTAGGAGTGGTAGATCTTTTTCCAGCTGCTTATGGCATAAAATCCAATGATCAATTAACTTTTCCAATTCTATATTTCTCCCTGAAAAAGCATTTGTAGCTAAAGAAACAGCGACAGGATGTCTTTTAATTACAATAAAATAGGAGTTAGGAAACATCTCCTGTAGAAAGCGGGTTCTAATTATATTTGGAGGTGATTTTTCTAACAAAATAGGTTTGGACAAATCCCAATGTTTTCCCCATTCAAAAAATAATTTATTTTTATTTTCTGGTGTAATTATATTGGAGTGTTCGTCCAAATAAGAAGCATTGTCAAAAGCAAAAACACCCGGTCCACCATATCGCTTTGCCGGCGGGAATACTGTTTGTAAATGTTGTCCTTCGTCCATCGGAGAACCTGTATTACGGAAACCACTTATTTCATAATGTTCCCTAAGTAATTTAGATAAAATAGTTGTGCCACTTCGGTGTAAACCACAAATGAATAGAAACTTTTTCGAGTTCACGGCTTTCCCCCTATGAATTTTTTGATTTTTTGTTATACCAAAAAAATATCAAATTTACATTGCAATACAAAAAATAAAAGGAGTAACTGGTATATTAGGTTATTCCTTATTGTACATGATGCTGATATACCTTCATAGTTGACAAGCATATACGATAACATTATATGCGAATATATTTTTAGTGTTCGATAGGTAGTTTGTTCATTTTTCTTCATTTCCGTTGTTAAAACGATTAGAGGGAATCTTACCATAAGTAAGCGAAAAGTAGCTTTCAAATGCAAAATCTAGGTTTAAGTTTGTTCATGGAAATGGAATTTCTATCTAATTTTTACACCCTTCCATTTCCATCTTCATATAAATAACATTAGTAACATTTTGAAACGTAATAATCTTTAGATTGTTTCTAGCTATATCTCCTCTGTACATTAATTTAAAAAGGGTGTGTGAAATGCGAAGAGCTGTTGTAGTGTTTGTAGAGGACAATAAGCATTTATTACTTCAATTGGGGTGCTTATATACCTCTCTAAAATATATACAGTCAAATGATACTGATCTTGTTGTATTTGGAACAAAGGAAGCTTTAAAAAAAATTCCAAATGACTGTATAAAAGTTGAGTGTGAGTTAGCGAGTAATCCTCCTGAATTCCTCCGTTATCGATTTATTAATTCAATTAGTTGTTTAGCTGGAGAGCAAGCAGCTTTTTTAAACCATTACGATTATATTCTGAGAACCGATGCGGACACATTTTTAACACCCGCATGGAATTCTTTTTACCCTGCTCTCTATACTGTAGGACGAGGCGGTTATGTAAACGATGAAAAAACACGCTCCAACTTAAAAAGAATCTCATCACAATTTCATTTGCGCCATCAAGGACTCCACAATCTAGGATCGACTCATTACGGTAATGCCTCGTTGGTAAGAGAAGTTTGTAAACTCGCGACAACTATTACAGCACATATTTTGACAGAAGAATTTAAGGGTGATGAGGGAAAATGGCCTAGCTGGTATCGGGGGGTTGCATCAATGTACGGTTGTGAAATTGCGGCTAACCATTTTGTAGATCAAATTACAATAGACCCAAAAAAACTTGATTATGGTAGTGCCTCATCCGAATCAATCGATAATCATCCGCACATACACTGCTGGCATACAAATAATATGTTTTCTAAGTTTCAATTTACAGCGGGAAAATATGATGATTTAAGTACCGATAATTTAGATATAAATAGAATTAGAGATTACTGTTTGTTTATAGCTTTAAAGTCGAAGCAATTTTTCCATATTCAATAATTAAGCGTGTTCCAAAAACTTACATTACTTCAAATAGTCTAAAGAATACTAGAAAAGAAGAATCTAATTTCTTTTGGTTAATAAGTTACTTATGAAAGGCTGAATTTAAATGGAAAATAAAAAATTTTTAGTTTTAGGACATCCCAGAAGTGGTACTGCATTTATGGTGAAACTATTTCGGCAATTTGGGTATCACATTGGACATGAAATTATGGGCAGGGATGGAATTAGCAGTTGGATGTTTGCAGTGGATGATTATCAAGTATATACTGACCATACTCTTAACCGGAAAAATTTCACCTTTGACTACATTATAATGAATTTGAGACATCCTGTTGATATTATAAGTAGCAGTTATTTTACAGAAAATCCATCTAGGGTAAGTTTAGATTATCGTAAAAAACATCTGAATTTGGAAGGTCTAAATAGGGTAGAAGTAGCTGTAAAAAGTGTTCTTGATTGGTATAAAAAAATAGAATTGCAAAGACCTAATCTAAAAGTTTGCATCGATAAAAATCCAGAAGAAAAATTATTTTATTTTCTAAAACGATTTGAAAATAAAGCATCATTATTACCAGTTGAAAAAATAGAGAAAAAAGTAAATGCAAGAAATCACCCTGATCTAACGTTCTCCTTTATAAAAGAAAATTGTAATAAGGATATCGTATTAGAGTTAGAGAATTTTTGTAATTTATACGAATATAAAATCACTTAATCTCTCGAACAGTAAAGGAGGTTAGTCGAGAAAAATGATTATATCTCATGAACATAAATTCATCTTTTTAAAAACGAAAAAAACCGCCGGCACCAGTATCGAAATTTCATTGTCAAGATATTGCGGCGATAAAGATATCATTACTCCGATAAGTCCTGATGATGAGAAAATTAGGGCTGAATTTGGAAAACAACCACAAAATTATCAAGGGAAATTTTATAATCATATTAGGGCAAAACAGGTTAAGAATTTAATAGGAGAGGAAATATGGAACTCATATTATAAGTTTTGCTTTGATAGAAATCCGTGGGACAAAGTCATATCGCTTTATCACTATAGAAGTAATCCGGCCACTGTTACTTTCGATGATTTTTTAAAATCATCGGAGTTCCTGCGTTCATATAATTTTCCTAGATATACGATTCATGATCAGTTAGCCGTCGACTATATTGGAAAATATGAAAATTTAGAGAATGATTTGAAGATAATCTGTAATAAAATTGGTTTACCTTTTGATGGCTGGTTACCTAGGGCAAAAGGTAACTTCAGGAAAAATCATCAACATTATAGAACGGTTTACAATGAACAACAAAAAGAATTAATTCAACACTACTATAAAAAAGAAATTGATTTACTCGGATATGAATATTGAAGCTTTTTTAGTCAAACTGAATAATAATGCTAACTGATCATTCAGTTTGATTAAGAATTTCCTCCTGTGAACTTCTTATATATATCCATCTAGAAAATTTGAGGGCTGATTTAGGATGTCCGGATAGCCGTTTGCAGACATGTCTCTATTAAATAGAGACATGTCTATTTATTAAGTGGGACTTATATAGTTAGATTGTTTGTAGATCTTTTCTTATCCATATATCTTAAATGCTAAACGCTCTGACAGTAAGAACAAGAATTAAACGAGAGTATAATTTTGTTAAAAGTTCATATAAATTCTAAGGTAGATATTTTTAACAACTGGTTTGTAAAAGGAGGCTTGACGAATGAAAGTTGCGCTTCTCACCATGTTTAATGGTTTAGATAGTACGTACTCATTAGTAAATGTTGTAGCAGAACAAATAAGGATGCTATTGGATGATGATAAACAGCCGATCCTGCTTGTAAGTGAAAATTGTCCGCTTGATGCGCGGCACGGAATTTTCTTGGATGAACGGATTGAATGGAGAAAAGTGATCAATCATCTCAACGGCAATCAAATACATTGGAGAGACTATACACAGGCCAATGGAAAAGTACATGATACCTTTTATCGAGAAGTGGATGTAGTTGCGGATGATTTGGTAACAAAATTATCTGATGCAGATGCATGTATTATGCATGATATTCATTATCAAGGCTGGCATTTACTCCACAATGTGGCAGTGAGAAAAGCACAAGAAAAGCTGCCGCATATCAAATTTATCGCTTTTACACATTCTGCTCCCGTAAATCGTCCCTCAAATCCTAAATGGCCGTTTTCAGCAAGGTTTACGCCCATGCCTAATACTGTATATGTCTATCCTACCCAATCAGGAATTTCTGCGCTCTCCAAACAGTACAATGCTCCTGAAGGGAACTGCCGAGCAGTCAATAACAGCCTTGATTTGTTAAATTACATGAGCGATGAAGTCAAGCTGCTCGGACAGGAAGTTGACCTCATGTCCCCTGATATACTTGTCATTTATCCGGGGAGACTGACACCTGGAAAGAAATTTGAAAAAGTCGCATCGTTATGCGGGGCCATTAAGAAAAACTGCGAAAAGACGGTGAAAGTCATATTTTGCGATTTTCCAAGCGCGGATATTGGAACTAAGCAATATAAAGCTTTAATTAAAGCACAAGGAATGTCATTCGGTTTAGAAAACAATGATATGTTTTTTACTTCAGATATGGAAGCTTTTAAAAATGGATTCCCTAGAAAGGGTGTTTTAGAATTATTTTCCCTTTCTAATCTTTTTATATGTCCTTCTTTTTCTGAGTCGTTTGGATTAACCGTGTTAGAAGCGGCAAGTAAAGGGAATTTCATTGTATTGAACGAAAGAGTTCCTGCTTTGGAGGAAGTTGGAAAAGTATTAAATTCTTACTTTATGAAGTGGGATGCAAGAAATTTTGGGTATAATACCACCGAAACATACCACCCTTCCGAGGAAGCATATTTGAAAGAACATGCAGAAATTATTATCAATCTAATGCGTGAAAATCACGTAGTCCACGCGAAAACAATGGCAAGACAACGTTATAGTCCTCAGTGGATATGGTCTAATCAATTAAAACCTATGCTGCAGTCCTTTTAAGTGTTAATCTTTCGCTGTTACACTTCGGCGTTCAGCTGCTGATTCTCCCCCGTAAAGCAAAATAAAACCCCCATCAGTCGAATACTGATGGGGGTTTCTGTCAATAGTTGGTTTATCTTACTTTTTCAATACATAATTTAACAATATCTTTTTCTACAAACTTAAAGGCGACTGAATGATCCTGTCCGCCAAAATTTGCTTCATGCGCGAAAACCTCACACAAAATACCCTGTTGGGTAATACAGAATCGATCTCCTTCCTTGATGCCACCCTGCTGAGTAATACAGCTTCGATCCTCTTCCTTGACCTTGATATCACCTTGTTCAATCAGACATTGAAATGGGACATCGTCTTTAATTACATGGTTCGGAACCTCACAACCATCTATTACTGCCGTATAGGTTATGGTTTTATGAATCACACCGCAAATAACAACCACTTCCGGACATACCTTTTCAATGTTAGCTACTACCGTTTTAGTGGCACTGGCAGTTCCCCTTTTGGCAGGAGGCACCAGTTGCGTCTTATGCTCCACTATAATTTTACAGCATAATTCTTGCCGAGGAGGACGGGGTGAAAACGCACAAATACAATGACAACTTAATGTTCTAATAGCTCCATTACAATCTTTCCCTGCAATACACCCATCCTCAGGATCAAATTTTATAAAAGTCAGGGTAGTTGTTCTAGAGGCTCCTCTTAATAAAAAATCAACCACAGTTCCTGGTTCTAATTTACATAATTGATTACAGAAACCATTCATTTCGAGCACCTCCTTCACTTAAAATTCGGTACTATATATTTCGGTACTATATTACTCTATGTCATTATCATTGTTATTGTATAGGCATACAACGCCTTGATATAACTAAGTTGATCTTCCCATCATTTCTGTAATTGTATTGACGACTTGTGATGACTTTTTTGATCTTATTGTTTGTATATTTTAAGGTATGTTAAAGAATCTCAATGGGTTACTGTAACGCTATAGTCCTATAATCGATTTTCACAGTGCGGAGTTGAGAACATTCTTATTAAGTTCGCGAAGCGGGAAATACTCTATAACTTTATCTTTAAAAATGTAGCATTTGAATTCATAATTTTAATCATTGGATAAAGTGAAACTTCCATCAGTGGGGGGTCTTCATCCCCCACTGATGGTTAACCAATCGGGCTTTTACGGGCAGTTATCCCCCACCTATCCTCTTCGCTTCTCTCAATCTTGAGGTGGGGGATCTTACTGCCCGTTAATGCGGGATAAGTGATAATCTAACACTTTCCTCCCTACTCTTATTCTCGATTCCGATCGTTATCATTGTCTAGTTTGACCATACTACTAATGAGAGGCCTTAACAGAAGTGTACCGTATACCGATATGAAGGTGCTCTTTAAGATATCGAGAACGCCGTAGTACTCCTCTGTTAGAACACAAATTAGCCAATGGAACCAGCATCGCTGCACTGGTTCCATTGGCTAATCACATTCCTTTTGCTAGTTCATTAATATAAGAGATTTTCAAATTCAAAAATGAATTCACCTCATATTTAATCAACTCTACTGCTCTTTTTGTCGTGTCCTTTAAACTTTACACTTAAAAAGCCCTCTTGAATCGTATTTTTTACAATTCAAGAGGGCTTTTTATTTTATAAATATAGTTAATTTATCTTTTGTACTAACCTAAAATATGATATCCAGAATCCACATGCATATTTTCACCAGTTACACCGCTTGCTAGGTCACTGAATAAGAATAACGCTGCATTTCCTACCTCTTCTTGCGTTACGTTACGGCGAAGCGGTGCGCGTTCTTCGATTTGTTTTAAGATGCTGTTGAAGTCGCCAACACCTTTCGCTGATAATGTACGAATCGGTCCTGCAGATACTGAGTTAACACGAATGTTATGTTTGCCTAAATCGTTTGCTAAGTATTTTACGCTTGCGTCTAATGATGCTTTTGCAACACCCATTACGTTGTAGTTCGATACAACACGTTCTCCGCCAAGGTATGTTAATGTAACAATGCTGCCGCCTTCTGTCATTACTTCTTTCGCAGCTCTTGCTACAGCTGTTAAAGAGAATGAGCTAATATTTTGAGCTAATAAGAAGCCATTACGAGATGTATCAACGAACTCACCTTTTAAATCATCACGTTCTGCGAATGCAATACAGTGAGCCAATCCATGAATAACGCCAACCTCTTCCTTAATTGTTTGGAAGCATTTTGCGATATCTTCATCACTTGTTACATCACATGGCAATACAAGTGATTTTTGTCCTTCTAATGATTCCGCTAAGTCGCGAACATTTTTTTCTAAACGCTCTCCAGCATATGTGAAAATTAAGTTTGCTCCTGCACTATGTAATGAACGAGCAATACCCCAAGCGATGCTTCGTTGGTTTGCAACACCCATTACAACAATATTTTTTCCTTTTACATTGAGAAGATCCATGTATTTATCCTCCTATATTTATAAATTATAGTTGTTATTAGAACCTGGTACTATTTTTATATTAACATAAAATACTCTAAAGGCAAACAAAAATCACTAGCCCAAATTCACTAGTGATTCTTTGTTTCGCTAAAGAAGCGTTCTAATCCTTCTTCCCAAGATGGCATCTGTGAAAAATCATTTAATTTTAACATTTTATGCTGTAAAATTGAATATTTTGGCCTCGGTGCTTTTGCGCCAAATTCTTCTGTTGAGATAGGTAAGACGTTTACTTTCTTGTTTGCGTAAGAAAAAATTTTCTTAGCAAACTCATACCAAGAACACGCTCCGCTATTTGATACATGATATGTACCATATAATGATGTATTCATGAGCTTCTTTATAACATGAATTAAGTCTGTTACATACGTAGGAGATCCCACTTGATCAGAAACAATAGATAGACGATCTTTCTCCTCGCCAAGCCGTAACATTGTTTTCACAAAGTTATTTCCATATTTTCCGTAAAGCCATGACGTACGAATAATAAAGTATTGGTGATGCAAGTTCTTCACAAATTGCTCTCCTGCATATTTCGAAAAGCCGTATACATTCACTGGTTCTGGCATATGAAATTCATGATACCCCTCTATTCTAGCACCCGAAAATACATAATCTGTACTTATATAAATAAGCTTTGCTCCTAAACTTTGCGAGATAACCGCTATATTTCGCGTTCCAATTGCATTTGTTAAATAAGCTAAATCCTGTTCGATCTCTGCTATATCTACTTTTGTATAGGCAGCACAATGAATAATAATGTGAGGCTTTATATTGTGCATTACATGCTCTACTTGAGACATATCAGTAATATTTAACGATTTTTTATCCAATGGATACACTTCATACAATTCTGGACTTAACTCTTCCGCCATTTGTTTGCCTAATTGACCATTCGCTCCCGTTATCATAACCCGTTCTTTCATCTGTGAGCCCCTTACTTTTCTTTTAATGGTCGCCACCACTGCACGTTTTGTTTATACCAACGAACTGTTTCTTCGAGTCCTTCTTCAAACGTATACGCTGGCTGCCACCCTAATTCTGTTTTCATTTTTGTTGCATCAATTGCATAGCGGCGGTCATGTCCTAAGCGGTCGATAATATAATCGATATCTTCTTTTCCTTTTCCCAGCAACGCCAAAACCTGCTCAACGACTTCTACATTTATTTTTTCATTATTCCCCCCAATATTATATACTTCTCCGACCTTTCCTTTATGCAGTACAACATCAATTGCACGACAATGATCATTCACATGAAGCCAATCTCTTATATTCAATCCATCTCCGTATAACGGCAATTTCTCCCCTTCAAGTGCATTTGTAATCATCAGTGGAATTAGTTTCTCTGGATATTGATATGGTCCATAGTTATTGGAACAACGTGTGACAATAATGGGTAATTGATACGTTTTGTAATATGATAAGGCAATCATATCTGCACTCGCCTTACTAGAAGAATACGGACTGCTCGGATCTAACGGTGTTTGTTCTGTAAATTTCCCTACTTCCCCTAATGAGCCATACACCTCATCTGTTGAGACTTGCACCATTTTTATATGAGGGTATTTTTTGACTATCTCTAATAACGTTACCGTTCCAATTATATTCGTATCATAGAAAGGAATAGGATTTTCAATGCTACGATCAACATGTGATTCCGCTGCAAAGTTAACAATGGCATCTACCTTATACTTCTGAACAACATATTCTAAAAGTTCACGATTTTGAACCGTGCCTTTTAGAAAAACATAGCGAGGGTCTTGCTCAACAGAACGTAAATTTTCAAGATTACCACTATATGTTAACGCATCATAATTAATAACATGGTAATTTTCGTATACTTTCAATATATAATGAACAAAATTACTACCAATAAATCCAGCTCCGCCTGTTACTAATATATTCATAGACAACTCTCCTACTTAAAAACAATCTTTACACTCAGTAAGCGATGGCAGTAACCGATCTTTTTTTGACAAAATAGGTTCTTTTACCGGCCATGGAATGTTCAATTCTTCATCCCTACAATGCACACCGCTATCGTGCAGGGCACTATAATACTCATCAACTTTATACATAACAACTGTATGTGGAACAAGCGTACAAAACCCATGAGCAAAACCTTTTGGAACGAGCAATTGCCGGCGATTCTCTTCACTTAATATATATCCTTGCCACTGTTTATACGTGGGGGATACTTTACGTAAATCAACAATGACATCATAAATAGCACCTTGTAAAACTTGAACTAGTTTTGTTTGCGCTTTTGGTTCCTTTTGAAAATGTAAACCACGAATCGTACCTGCTTTCGCAGAATAAGATATATTATCTTGCACAAATGAATACGTAATACCAACCTTCTTCAACGTTTCTTTATTATAATTTTCCACAAAAAAACCTCGTTCATCTTCAAACAAATGCAGTTCCAACAGTTTTACATCATGAAAATACGTGTCAATCACTTTCATATATTCACCTACTCCCCATTGAACCGCTTTCCAAAGTCTATATTTCGCGCCAACGTATTCGCTCTCTGAAGAGAAGTATGAGTTCCAGCATCCGTCCACCAGCCGCTTAACGTATTGTAAGTAAGAATTCCTCTCTGTAAATACCAATTGTTCAAATCTGTAACCTCTAGTTCACCTCTTGCCGATGGCTTTAGCTGCTTTATATATGAAAAGACTTGTGCATCATACATATAAATGCCTGTAACCGCATATGAACTTTTTGGTTCTTTCGGTTTTTCTTCAATTTCGATAATTTTCCCATCTTTAATAGAAGGTACGCCAAATCTTGTAGGATTTTCTACTGCTTTTAGTAACACTTTTGCACCTTGCTCTTGTTTCATATATTCTTCTACATATGGACGAAGGTCATCTGAAAAAATATTGTCTCCTAGTATAACTAGCATTCGGTCCTTAGCGACGAAATGTTCACATAATCCCAAAGCCTCTGCAATCCCGCCCGCACGGTCTTGCACCCGATAAGTAAACGATACACCAAATTCTTCTCCGCTCCCTAAAAAATCCACGACAGCCCCCATATGCTCTCTCCCGGTAACTACCATAATATCTGTAATTTCACATTGTCTTAATTTGTATACTGAATGATAAATCATCGGATATCGTCCGACTGGAAGGAGATGCTTATTTGTTACTTTCGTAATCGGATATAGTCTTGATCCCTTTCCCCCTGCTAAAATAATCCCCCTCATCTCAATCACTCCCTTATGTTGGAAATGAAGCATTCATATAGTTCTGCAAAAAGATTTGCCGATATTTTTCATAGACCAATGCATCAAATTCATCCCCATTATAATGAAGACACCATGGCCGTATTTGGTTAGAAACACCTACTAAATAACCTGCTTTACGAAATTCAAATGACTGTGAAACATCATAAAAATGAAACCCACCAAATAAATCTTCCCTCCATAGCAAATCATATTGTGTCGCCATAAAGTGAAACTTCCATCAGTGGGGGGTTTCTTCATCCCCCACTGATGGTTAGTTGAACCAATCGGGCGCATGCCAGCAGTTATCCCCCACCTATCTTCTTCGCTTCTCTCAATCTTGAGGTGGGCGTTAATGCGGGATAAACAAACCGTCTATTGCTTGAACAGGAGTAAAAAGTTTCAGTTCATAAAAACTTGTTTCAGGACTTAATAATTGATAATTCTGTCTTCTAAACTCAATAACTTGCCCTGCTAAATTTTCCCCTTCAAAGATAGCGTTTATAAGGAACACATTGCACCAAAATTATAATTCAAGTTTTATAAAATAAACCTAAAGAAATCTTATGTTTTTCAAGTTTATTTTATGATTATCAATTAATATGTCATCCCATATATAAGTAAACAGTATAAAATTTTAATGTTATAACAATCCACACATCTGACATTCTCCCCACTAAATCTAAACAACATATTTGCAAACAACAAAAAATCCGCTAAGATGGTAATAGTGTCTTTTTTAATAACAATGAGTCATAGAAAGGAATACAGTACGGTGAAAGATAAAAATTCTCGATATCAAATAGATTACGTCTTGATAATGATTGTACTTGCAATCGCTATAGTAAGTTGCTTTGCCATCGCCAGTGCACAGCCATCCTTACCACCAAATTTACAAAAAGTTAACTTCGTTGCACAGCAAATCAAATGGTATATAATTGGTATTATTGCAGTTGTTGCAGTTATGATTGTCGACTTTGATCGCTATAAACAAATTTGTTGGTATTTATACGGATTCGCAATGGTTCTTCTTCTTGGACTTGAGCTTCATTTTCCAGGCGCGGTAACAATTAAAGGAGCAACAGCTTGGTATTCAATTCCGGGTATTGGTAATTTCCAACCTTCAGAAATCATGAAACTCTTTTTAATTCTTGTAGTTGGACGTATTATCGTAGATCATAATGAAAAATATGCGATTCGAACGCCACGAGAAGATCTACTCTTACTTGGAAAAATATTTGCAACGAGTTTACCACCATTACTGTTAATCGCAAAAGAACCAGATTTAGGGAATACAATGGTAATTTCAGCAATGCTTGCAGCCATGATTTTAGTATCCGGTATACGTTGGCGCTTTATTTTCGGTTTAGCTGGCATTGTCGCTGCAGTTGCTGCACTACTCGTTTATATTTACTTTGCACACACAGCATTTTTTAAAGCACATATTTTAAAAGAGTATCAGCTAGATCGTTTCTACGGCTGGTTAGCACCATATGAATACGAAACACAGGGTTATCAATTAACTCAATCCCTTTTAGCTACCGGATCAGGTGGGTTATACGGAAAAGGTTGGGACGGTGGAGAAGTATACTTCCCTGAACCTCATACCGATTTTATTTTTACAAATATTGCTGAGAAATTCGGATTTTTAGGAGCAAGTGTCGTTATTTCACTCTACTTCCTACTCATTTATCGTATGATTCATATTGCGTTAGAAAGTAATGATCCATACGGAAGTTATATATGCGCCGGAACCGTCGGGATGTTTACATTCCAAGTGTTCCAAAATATTGGTATGACAATTGGGTTACTCCCTATTACCGGTATTACATTACCACTTTTAAGTTACGGTGGTAGTTCCTTGCTCACCTATATGATTGCGATTGGCTTCATTCTGAATGTACAGTCGCGAACGAAGAAATTTATGTTTGATTAAACCATATCCGATTGGATATGGTTTTTTTCTTGCCTTTATAGCGGTATACTAAGCAAAAACAAGTAGGTGATTCAATATGAAATATGATGTTATTGGAGATATTCATGGTTGTTTAGAGGAGTTTCAATCATTAACAAAAGAGCTTGGCTATAACTGGGATAGCGGTTTACCTGTTCACCCACAAGAACGGCAACTTGCTTTCGTAGGTGATATTACAGACCGTGGTCCTTATTCTCTTCGAATGATTGAAATTGTGTGGGAACTTGTCATACAAAAAAAAGAGGCATATTATGCCCCTGGTAATCATTGCAATAAATTATATCGTTACTTTCTTGGACGTAAAGTACAAGTGGCGCACGGCTTAGAAACAACCGCTGCAGAATACGAAGTATTAAGTACACGTGAGCAAAAAATCGTGCAGAAAAAATTTATTGACCTGTACGAACAGTCACCTCTCTATCACGTACTAGATAACGGAAAACTCGTTGTTTGTCACGCTGGTATTCGCCAAGATTATATTGGGAGAAGTGATAAAAAAGTCCAAACTTTCGTCTTGTACGGCGATATTACAGGCGAAAAGCACCCTGACGGTTCTCCTGTCCGCCGTGACTGGGCGAAACATTATACTGGAGATGCTTGGATTATATACGGGCATACACCTGTACAAGAACCTCGATTCGTCAATCATACTGTTAATATCGATACTGGATCCGTATTTGGCGGGAAATTAACAGGACTTCGTTATCCGGAGATGGAAACGGTGTCCGTTCCTTCTTCGATGCCGTTTGTGCCAGAAAAATTTCGTTCTATTGACTAAAAAAAGCTGATGGAATCATGATTCCATCAGCTTTCTCATATCTTCCGGCAACTCCGCATGAAATGTAAGCTGCTTTTCTAATATTGGATGATAAAACGTTAAATTTGTACTATGTAAAGCTTGCCTCTTTATTTCATCCGTTTTTCCACCATACAAATCATCACCAAGTAACGCATGGCCGAGATGCGCCATATGTACTCTAATTTGATGCGTACGTCCTGTTTCTAATTGAAGTGCTACATGTGTCTTATCTTTCAATCTCTTTTGCACCTCAAAATGGGTAACTGCTCGCTGCCCATCTTCACGGACCATGCGCTCAATAATACTATCATCTGTTCGTGCAATGGGAGCATCAATTATTCCGCTATCCGCTGCTATCATTCCATGAACAATTGCTTCATATGTTCTTTTTACCTGTTTCTGCTGATGTTGCTTTGATAGCAAATGGTGAATAAAACGATTTTTTGCAATTAACATCAAACCAGATGTATCTCGATCGAGCCTTGTTACGATATGTACTGTACTTGCAAGATTTTGCTGATCATAATAATGCAAAAGAGCATTAGCTACGCTCCCGATTGGATGCTCTCTTGACGGAATTGTTGACATGTACGGCCGTTTATTAATAACAAGAACAGAGTCATCTTCATATACAAATGAAAGAGGAATATTTTCACTTACCATTCCTTCACTTCTTTGCTCAGGAGGGAAACATACTACTAACTTTTCACCTTCTTGCAAAACATGACGTACATTTACATGTTGTCCGTTCACTTCAATTGCGCCACCATGAAATTTTATATCTGTTAATGCTGCTTTCGAAATACCTTTCGCTTTTAGAAACTCTCGAATAAGCATTCCTTCTTCGATTTTTGTTATACACCAAGTTAAAGCAAACCTTCTCAACTGCATAACTTATTCCTCTCTAACATTGTCTGTTACTATGAACCAAATTGGTTTACCTAACTAACAGCGGGAAAAACGCCCGCTGCTAGAAGTTTCGCTTTACCCCGCTCTAACGGGCGGTACTTTCATGCATTTCACGATGTAAAACCGCCCGTATGAGCCCGATTGGTTCAACTAACCTTTCATGAAAAAAACGTTCATGAAAGGAAGTTTCACTTTATTGATCTGCCACAAAGGAATCGCGCACTCGCTTCCAAAATGGAAATGGACGAAACCGCACAAATCGAACTCTTTGATTTGCCACCCGGTATTGAATCGATTTAACATCTTGATGAACCATCGTCAAATGATCAACTGTAATTTGCAAGCTCATGCCAGTAGCTGGTTTTAACACACACGTATGATGCTTCGGTAATACGAGCGGAGATCCAACTGTACGAAAAACTCGATTGTTAATAGACGCCATTTCTGTAATTTGAATGGCTTCCAAGGATGGATGAATAATCGCTCCGCCCAGTGCTTTATTATACGCGGTACTCCCAGAAGGTGTTGAAATACAAAGACCGTCACCGCGAAATGTTTCAAAGTATTCGCCGCGAATTTCTACATCCATAACAAGCGTTCCTTCGTTGCTTTTTACCGTCGCTTCATTTAAGGCTAAGTATTGTGATTCTTTACTCCCATTCATGTAACGAATAATGACCTCTAATAATGGATATTCAACAACTTGAAAAGGCGTTTTCGCAATCGCAATGACAAGCTTCTCAACTTCTGTTGGTAACCAATCTGCATAAAATCCTAAATGCCCAGTATGTACACCGACAAATGCTGTTTTGTCTAATCGATCCTGATAGCGATGAAACGCATGCAGCAGTGTTCCATCTCCTCCAACGGAAATTACAATATCTGGCTCTTTTTCATCCATTGTAAATTCAAAATCACGTAAGTACTCTGTCATCGTACTTGTAAGCGCATTTGATGATTGATCTCCCTTTGACATAATTGCAAACTTCATCGCCCAACACCCTTTAGCTTATTATTCTGTTTCTTTCGCCTCTTGCTTGCGCGAGAAAATCTTTTGTGCTTCTTTAATTTCAAGACGAATTGAAGACATTTCTTCGTCTAATAGATAAGCTGCTTCAGCTGCACGCTGCAAACGCACTTTAATATCTTCTGGAAAACGCCCACGATATTTATAATTTAAAGAATGCTCGATTGTTGCCCAAAAATTCATTGCTAACGTTCGAATTTGAATTTCAACTAACACTTTTTTCTCCCCTCGAATCGTTTGCACAGGATAACTAATGACAACGTGATAGGAACGATATCCACTTTCTTTCTTTTGCGTCACATAATCGCGTTCTTCCACAATTTCAAAATCGTTACGCTTTCGCAAAAAGTCTACAACTGGCTTAATATCATCAACAAATTGGCACATCATGCGAAGTCCAGCAATATCTTGCATCTCTTCTTGCAAACGGTTAAGTGGAATATTGCGTTTTTCTGCTTTATCAATAATACTTGCCACGGATTTGACTCTACCTGTTACAAACTCAATGGGTGAATGTTCAGCAAACATTTCAAACTGAGAACGCATTCCTTTTAATTTTACTTTCAACTCTCCTACAGCTTGATGATAAGGAGCTAAAAACTCTTCCCAATTTCGATTCAATATAACCACCACCAAAACAAATCAGTTTCTTTTATCCCGCCCTAACGAACAGTAAGACTTCCACTTCAAGATTCTGAGAAATCGGAGAAGATAGACGGAAGATAACTGCCCGTAAGAACACGATTAGTGAGAGCTTTCCATCAGTAGGAAAAGGCACCCACTGATAGAAGCTTCACTTTACAGAAACACTTTTTCTACTGTATTTACGAGTTCCTCACCGTAATTCGCATTTCCTTCAATATTTCCAATTAAATATTCCAATTCTTCTTTCATTTGTTCTAACTCGATTTCAACGTCATGAATACGAACAAACATTGTTTCATCGTTCTTCATTGCATTTTTTAATTCTTCCCAGCACGTATGCGGGATACTCACGTAAATAAAAGAGGTTTCATTCTCTAAAATATATAAAAATGATAAATTGTCTGAATCTACAAGTACGTGACTACGCGCCTTTAAACCATCTACACGTAGCTCTGTATTTTCCGCACAAAAAATAAGAGCATTCTCTCTTTTTTCTACGCTCTTAACTTGAATTTTATTTTGCATGCTTTAACTCCTCCATATCCTACTTCCTGTCATAATCAACACTTTTATTGTAACATAACATACAACGAAACAAATAAAACATTGAATGAAATTTAGGAAAAAGCGATAATGAGTAACAGATATTTCACAAAAGGAGAACGCATATGCAACAAGAGATTGAAATCGAATTTAAAAACATGGTTACAAAAGAGGAATTCCATTCTTTATGTCACGTATTTTCTATTACAACATTCGCAAAACAAGTAAATCATTATTTTGAAACGCCTACATTTTCATTAAAAAACGCTGGCTCTGCACTTCGTATTCGTTATAAAAATAACATTTATACACTAACGCTAAAACAACCAGCAGAGATTGGATTGTTAGAGACGCATCAAACTTTAACAGAAGAAGAAGCTAAAATAATGATGGAAACAAATCAACTAATCAAGGGAGCTGTTTCCAAGCAATTAGAAACCCTGCAAATTCCTGTTTCTTCATTACAATATATGGGAAGCTTAACAACAGAACGAGCAGAAACACCATTTGCAGGCGGCATGCTCGTATTCGATCATAGTTTTTATTACGAACAAGATGATTATGAACTTGAATATGAAGTAAGCGATGAACAAGCTGGACAAGCAGCATTTACTTCTTTATTAAAAGAACATAATATTCCTATCAGACACACAAAAAACAAAGTGCAACGCTTTTTTCTTGCCAAAGCCCAAAAAGAACAATAAACTAGCAAAGGATTGATTAAGAGCTATTTATTTGCTCTTCGTAACAACCCGTTGCTACAATAAAGTAAGTAAAACTTCCATCAGTGGACACTTTTCCCACTGATGGCTAGGTGAACCAATCAGGAATCGGGCTTTTATGGTCAGGTTTGCATCGTGAAATGCATAAAGTGAAACTTCCAACAGTGACGCTTTTCTCACTGTTGGAAAGCTCTCACCAATCGGGCGCATGCCAGCAGTTATCCCCCACCTATCTCCCTCGTTTCTCTTTGAATCTTGAGGTGTGGGTCTTACTGCCCATAAGTAGCAAGATAGATATACATTTGATGGAAAAAGGAGTTACAAGGATGAACAAGCAACCAACGACACCATTTGAAGCAATTGGCGGTGAACAAGGCATTGCAAAATTAGTCGATACATTTTATTCCTATGTCAGTAAACACCCTGACTTATCTCCCATCTTCCCAGACGATCTAACAGAAACTGCCAGGAAGCAAAAACAATTTTTAACACAATATTTAGGAGGACCAAATCTTTATACAGAAGAGCATGGTCACCCAATGTTACGTGCTCGTCATTTACCGTTTGAAATTACACCGAAACGAGCAAAAGCTTGGCTCTCATGTATGGAGCAAGCGATGGATGATACTGATATACACGGACCGATTCGAGATTTTGTGTTTGAACGCTTAACATTAACTGCGCAGCATATGGTCAATACTCCCGAAACAGGTGAAGCTTAATGGATAAACAGGAAACAAAACATGCTGTACCAATCTCACCTTCTAACTGTGGGGCTAAGTCTGTAGAAGCATATTTATTTATTGATCCACTTTGCAAAGATTGTTGGGAAATCGAGCCATTAGTAATTAAATTATGGCTTGAATATGGAAAATACTTTTCACTTCGTCACATTGTTACCGGTAAGGTAGAAGGGGCCATCTCCCCATCACACAAATGGAATAAACCTGCTAATATTCGATTTGTGTGGGAAAAAACAACGAGTTTACACGGGTTTTCTTGCGACGGAAAAGTATATATGCACGGAGCTTCATCAACTCCGTATATAACTTCACTTGCCATTAAAGCAGCAGAATTACAAGGTCGAAAAGCAGGTTCGAAATTTTTACGAAAACTTCAAGAATACATTTTGCTTGAAAATATATCGAAGCCAGATATAGATACGCTGCTTTTATGTGCGAAACAAAGCGGAATTGATATTGAAGAATTTAAACAAGATTTACATTCTATCAGTGCCGCAAAAGCATTTCAATGTGACTTAAAATTCACAAATGAAATGCACATTACAGAAATCCCTTCTCTCATTTTCTTTCATGCAAATTCAAATGAAGAAGGAATTAAAATTGCTGGTATTTATTCTTACGATGTATATGTACAAATATTAAAAGAAATTGTGAAAGAAGAAATTGAGCCACAACCTCTTCCTGCTCTAGAGGTATTACTAGAGCACGTTCAGTTTATGTCAACAAAAGAAATTGCCTTTATTTATAATTACTCTCAAAATGAAATCGAACGAGAAATGAAAAAATTACTATTAAAACGAAAAGTACGTATGGTTGATACAAAACGAGAGCGTTATTGGAAATGGATTACAAAAGAAAACGACCTGGTGTAAAACACCAGGTCGTTTTCTTTACGGCTTATAAAAATATTAAAGGGGATGGGAGAAATTTCACGTTCAAACAAAGGGGTATATGTTTGTATGTGAATTCGTTCACGTCTATTATATTACAAGATTCGACGTCAGATGACAACCTTTTTTGTCGAATTTCACATTTCTGTCACA
The DNA here is from genome assembly GCF_002582035.1 of Bacillus pseudomycoides. Lineage (GTDB taxonomy): Bacteria > Bacillota > Bacilli > Bacillales > Bacillaceae_G > Bacillus_A > Bacillus_A pseudomycoides_B. The sequence continues at coordinate 154 of NZ_NUQE01000042.1, read as the reverse complement.
TTCTAAACGTTTTCATTTTGGAATATAGTATATAAAGAGTATTTATCCCGCTATTCGTGGGCAGTAATACTCCCACCTCAAAATTCGGTGAAGCATTGTTCAGCTCTAGCGGCTAGAATCTCCGGTCCTTTCGCCCCCTCGGACGAGGCAAAAA
>NZ_NUQE01000013.1 GCF_002582035.1 Bacillus pseudomycoides | reverse complement strand
GAGAGAAGCATTGTCCAGCTCTAGCGGCTAGAATCTCCGGTCGTTTCGCCCCCTCGGACGAGGCAAAGAGCGCCTCTCCGCCTTGAGCTCCAACGTCCTGCGATTCTGAGCGAGCCGCTTCCGCTTTTCTTAAGAAGATAGGTGGGAGATAACTGCCCGTAAAAGCCCGATTGGGCGGGCTTTCCGTCAGTGGGGAATGAAGAAAACCCCCACTGACGGAAGTTTCACTTTATTGAATTGGTAATTCCATCGTAAACATAGTTCCAGTTCCAACTTTACTTGTTACATGTATAGAGCCACCGTGTAATTCTATGATTTCTTTTACAACAGCTAAGCCAATACCTTTTCCACCAGTTGCTCGTGCTCGGGATTTATCGACTCGGTAGAAGCGTTCAAAAATATGTGGTAAGTCTTCACTTGGAATTCCTTCTCCTTCATCTTGCACTTGTATAAGAAAAGTATTCGCCTTTTTTAATACTTGTACTGTAATTTGAGAATCTTCATGAGAATGCTGGTGTGCATTATGTAACAAATTCAGCATAACTTGCTCCATGCGGCGTTCGTCTACGCAGACATATAAATCCTCTGGACAATGTAAAGAGATGCCTATTTTCTTTTTTTGAAGAGATGGTTTTATTTTTTCAACCATACGTTCTACAAATGGTAGTAGTGAAATGGGTTGCTTTTTTATAGAAAATTGGTGTTGTTCAAGCTGTGCAAGTTCAAATAAATCTTGTACGAGTTCGGTAATATTTTCTGTTTCTTCTTCAATGATTTGTAAATATTCTTCCCGTTCTTCTTTGGATAAAGACTTTCTTTTTGCAACTTTTGTATATCCCTTTACATATGTGAGCGGGGTTAATAATTCATGCGCAACACTTGCGAGAAACTCATTTCGCTCTTTTTTCATATAGGTTAGCTCACTAGAAAGCTGTTCAATTGTTTTTGCTAAGCTTCCTAATTCGTCCTTACTCTTAATACCTAATGTAATCGGTTCATTTTGCTTCATCATTTTTTCGGTTGCTCGCTTCATTTTAATAAGTGGATTTGTAATAACCCTTGAAAATAAAAACACTAAAATTGTTGTGAGAACCGCTGTCAACGCACCGACGGTAACGAACTGCTTTGTTAAGCGAAAAATCATTTGTTTTATAGAATCGGTTCCTAAAAACATATGGACATACCCAACTACTACTCCAGATTTTGTAATAGGGCTGACTGTTGAAATATATTTTGATGCTTTCCAGCGATCTTCTGTTATCATTCCGTCTTTAGGAATACACTCAATCTTTTTGTCAAGTTGTTTGCGCATGTCTTCGGTAATGGGATCGGAAGAAGATAAAATATTACCTGCTGCATTTGTTATGACGAGTTTCGTATGAGAAGGAGCGTTAGATTCCATCGACGCGACATGTTCAACAGCTCGGTCGCTATAGCGTTTTTCAATAATATCACGATACCAATTTCCTTTTTCCAGTAAGGCTGTAGTTTCTTCGTCCACACGCATTTGTGCCAGTGTTGTGTGAAAGGATACAAATAATATAGATTCAATGCAAAGAGATAATAATAAAAAGTATGTACCAAGCTTTATAGAAAGTTTATTCATTATGATTCACAACCTTTTTCCTGTACTAACAGGCAGTAAGGCTCCCGCCATAAATTTCTGAAGAAACAACGAAATTCGGTAGGAGAAAAACTGCTGGTATATGCCTGAGTGGTTCCAATAAAGGTTTTTACTAGTGGAAGTTTCACTTTATCCCGCTATTCGCGGGCAGTAAGATCCCCACCTTAAGATTGAGAGAAAAGCGTTGTCTAGCTCTATCGGCTAGAATCTCCGGCCGTTTCGCCCCCTCGGACGAGGCAAAAAGCTCCTCTCTGTCGGGTGCTCCAACGTCCTGCGATTCCGAGCGAGCCGCTTCCGTTTTTCTACAGAAGCTAGGCGGGGGATAACTGCCCGTAAAAGCCCGATTGGTTCAACTAATCATCGGAGAAAGGCATTCCGATGGAAGTTTCACTTTACCCCGCTCTAACAGTCGGTAAGATGCTTAGCTACGCAGTAATAACAAACCGTCTGTAAGATCCCGATTGGTGAAGGCTAACCTTTTGGAGAAGAGCACTCCAAAAGGAAGTTTCACTGTATCTTTACGATTAGTTACCCTTCCATTTGTAACCGATTTTATAAACAGTTTCTAGATGATCCTCGATAGGAAATCCTGCTTTTCGAAGCTTTTCGCGTATATTACGAATGTGAGAATCAACGGTACGATATTCAATATCTGTTTGAAATCCCCATATTTTTTCGATAAGTTCATCACGGCTATAAGCACGGTTTATATTTTGTAAAAAGAGTCCAAGTAATGAAAATTCAATTGGCGTAAGAGAGAGTTTTTCATCGTAGACAGTCACGGTGTGTTTCGTTTTATCCCAGTCAATTCCGTTAAAGCTTATGGATCCTTCTTTCTTCGTGCGACGCAATACAGCTTCAATACGAGCAATTAATACTTGTTCATCAAACGGTTTTGTAATATAGTCGTCAGCGCCTAAGGTGAGACCTTTTACCATGTCATAATTTTGATTACGTGCTGTTAACATAATTATAGGCACACTACTTATTTGCCGAATTTGGAAGCAAGTTTCCCATCCATCCATTTTTGGCATCATCACGTCTAATAAGATAAGATCAAATTCTTTTTGTTGAACGAGTTCAAGTGCTTCTTGTCCTGAAGCTGCCTTCATGCAAAAATGCCCGCGCGGACTTAAAAATAAATCTAATAAGCGCAGCATACGTTCTTCATCATCTACTAATAATAGTTTTGCCATAACGATGTACACCTCAAGTTTCCAGTATTTATCCCGCTCTAACAGTCGGTAAGATGCTTAGCTGCGAAGTAATAACAAACCGTCTGTAAGAGCCCGATTGGTTCAACTAACCATAAGTAGGAAACCCACCTACTTATGGAAGTTTCACTTTATCCCGCTCTAACAGTCGGTAAGGTGCTTAGCTGCGAAGTAATAACAAACCGTCTGTAAGAGCCCGATTGGTTCAACTAACCTTTTGGAGAAGTGCACTCCAAAAGGAAGTTTCACTTTATGTTTATCCCGCACCCGCTTCCGCTTTTCTATAGAAAATAGGTGGGAGATAACTGCTGGCATGTGCCCGATTGGTTCAATTAACCATCAGTGGAGGATGAAAAAACACCTACTGATGGAGGTTTCATTTATATATTTAACATGAACCGTATATGAAGAAAAGGACAATTGCCATAAAAAATGCACTACTTTTGCAAATCTTTCTTTTATAATGAGAAAGTAGCAGCACAAAAATACCCTATGTTGCGACATAACGTCATGTCATTTTGTTTTTCAAAATGACAAATTCCATTCTATTGTGTAAGTGAGATAGAGAACATTTTTCATATTCACCTCGCATCGAATATGAAAAATTTCTATCTCACATTTTTTTTTGTTAATAAAGAGGATTTAAATAGTGGAAAAAAGAAAAATTCCTTGAAAAGTAAGAATGTAATCAGCTATTGTGTGCATTGCATTAATGGTGATGATGACCGTTGTTTATGCTAGGAAGTTTTTGATTATTATAACGTAAAATTTTTATCGATGAAGGGTTTCCCCACTGATAATGAACTGAGCCAATTGGGCTCCTATAGATGATTTTGTATTACATACCCGCCTGTTAGAGCGGGATAAAAATAAGAAGCCTCGCACAATGTGTGCGGGGCTTTTTTGCGGTCTTTTATTGGAAAAGAAGACTAAGCATTCAAAAATAAAACCATATGCTCCTCATCCCAATATTGTCCGTTATATTTTAAAGCACGTTCTTGTACGCCATATGTTTGGAAACCAAGTGATTTGTATAGTTTCTTTGCGGGTTCATTTCCGACAACAACATCAAGCATGATTTGTTCTATATCTAATCTTGGTGCATTTTCAATGATTGTCTCAATTAATGCTCTTCCAGCACCAAGACCACGTGCCTTCGGAGAAACATACACAGAGCCAATTTTTGCTTTATGCTCTTGTTTGATAAATGGTTTAATTTCAAGTGTGGCAATGCCGATTAATTCATCATCTTTAAAAGCGCCTATTGTAAATTTTTCAGGATTGTCTAATCGTTTGGCCATTGCAGCAACAGGATCTTCTTGTTTCATAACATCTTCATAAGAGGAACTAAATGCTTCTGGGTTTTGAGTTAACCCTTCTACGCAAAGCGGTAAATATATACTTGCATCTTCTTTTGTTAATACACGAATGTTCATACAAGCAACCTCCTAATGGTTTTATGTAATGAAATTATATATTAACTTTATTAATTATTCAATGGTTATATATGTTACATTTTTATAACCAAAAAAAGTTTCTCAGGTGAGAAACTTTTTGATTACTTTATTTATCCCGCTCTAACAGTCGGTAAGATGCTTAGCTGCGAAGTAATACCAAACCGTCTGTAAAAGCCCGATTGGTGAGGGCTAACCTTTTGAAGAAGAGCACTCCAAAAGGAAGTTTCACTTTATCCCGCTCTAACAGTCGGTAAGATGCTTAGCTGCGAAGTAATACCAAACCGACTGTAAGAGCCCGATTGGTGAGGGCTAACCATAAGTAGGAAACCCACCTACTTATGGAAGTTTCACTTTATAAATCCTTCGATTCGCTGTGGATGTGTGTAAATATTACAAGAATCACCGCGAATAAAGCCAACGACAGTAATTCCTAAATCATGGGCAAGTTCTAGAGCTAATTTTGTTGGAGCTGATTTTGATAGGACAATTTCACAGCCGATTTTTGCTACTTTGAGTAAAATTTCCGATGATATGCGGCCGCTAAAGGCAATTACTTTTCCGTGTATTGAAATGTTATTACGTAAGCAATAACCGTAAATTTTATCTAAAGCGTTATGGCGTCCAATATCCATTCGTGAAATAAGAATTTGTGTTGCATCACATAATGCGGTGTTATGTACACCACCTGTTTCTTTAAAAGTAGTAGAGGATTGCTGTAGATCTTTCATTAAACGAAAGCAATCTTCTGGCTTGAGGGTAATATGAATATCATGCATTGTTTTTGCTTTTGCAGCATCATTGACAAAAACAAAGCCTTGTCTGCTTTTCCCACAGCAAGATGTAACATACCGTTTGTTATAGCAAGTTTGATATAGAGGATTTGTTTGCGATGTTGTTACATGCGCAAATCCTTTTTCTTTTTGGATCCATAATTGTTCGATGTGTTCATAGGAAGGAATAATACCTTCTGATATTAAGAAGCCAACAACCATATCTTCAATATGATCAGGTGTACAGACAATTGTTACATATTCTTCACCATTTAGTTTAATTGTAAGTGGATATTCTGTTACAATTTCGTCATCTTTTTGATGAAATATACCATTTCGGTACTGAATCATTGGATATGTACTTTGAACAGACTCCATATAAATTTCCCCTTTATCAATTATTCTCCCATTTTCATCATAAAACAATAGAAAAGGAAACGCATCCGTTTTGTATTTTTGCTACATTTCTTGGTGATTATTTGTGTTCTACGATATAATAGAATGGTAGTAATATACATCGATTGTAAGCTTATTTTATACATCAAGAATCTAACTCTAAGGACTGTTTTGAAAAAGAGCGTATAGCAACATTGTTTTGAAAACGCATTCAAAATGTGTTTGAAACGTGTTGTACAGTTGGTTGTAAGGAGAGGGGAAAGATGTCAGAACACACAATTCGTGTAACTGTTGATGGCGTAGAGTATATTTCATCTGATAAGAAAACGATCTTGCAGTTATTAAACGAAAGAAAGCTTGAACATCCGCAAATTTGTCACGTACCAGAAGTAGATCCAATTCAGACATGTGATACGTGTATTGTTGAGGTAAACGGGAAGTTGGTGCGTGCATGTTCAACGAACCTTGAAGAAGGTATGTATATTGAAAGAAAATCAAAGCGAGCGATTGAAGCACAAACAGAAGCGATGGATCGGTTACTAGAAAATCATTTATTGTACTGTACTGTTTGTGATAATAATAATGGAAATTGTAAGGTGCATAATACGGTACATATGATGGGGATTGAAGAGCAGAAATATCCATATGAACCAAAAGTGAGCGCTTCAGAAGTGGATATGTCTCATCCATTTTATCGTTATGATCCAAATCAATGTATTGCATGCGGGCAATGTGTAGAAGTATGTCAAAACTTACAAGTAAATGAAACCTTATCAATTGATTGGAATTTAGATCGGCCGCGTGTGATTTGGGATAATGGCGTATCGATTAATGATTCGTCTTGTGTAAGTTGTGGTCAATGTGTAACTGTTTGTCCATGTAATGCCTTAATGGAGAAGTCGATGCTTGGAGAAGCTGGCTTTATGACAGGCCTCAAACAAGATGTTTTAAATCCAATGATTGATTTTGTTAAAGATGTAGAACCGGGTTATAGCAGTATTTTAGCTGTTTCGGAAGTAGAGGCAGCTATGCGTAAAACGAAAATAAATAAAACGAAAACCGTTTGTACGTTTTGCGGTGTAGGATGTTCATTTGAAGTATGGACGAAAGATCGTCAAATTTTAAAAGTACAGCCTGTATCAGATGCACCAGTAAATGGGATTTCGACGTGTGTAAAAGGAAAGTTTGGCTGGGATTTTGTAAATAGTGAAGAGCGTATTACAAAGCCGCTTATCCGTAAAGGAGACATGTTTGTTGAAGCAACTTGGGAAGAAGCAATGGAAGTTGTTGCAGCAAATATGAGTCATATTAAAAATCAATATGGCAGTGATGCTTTTGGTTTTATTTCTTCTTCTAAAGTAACAAATGAAGAGAACTATTTAATGCAAAAGCTTGCGCGCCAAGTATACGGAACAAATAACGTGGATAACTGTTCTCGTTACTGTCAATCACCGGCAACAGACGGTCTATTTAAAACTGTAGGCATGGGCGGTGACGCAGGGACAATTAAAGATATCGCAGAGGCTGGACTTGTTATTATTGTTGGAGCAAATCCAACAGAAGGTCATCCAGTTCTTGCAACGCGTGTGAAACGTGCACATAAACTACATGATCAAAAATTAATCGTGGCTGATTTACGTAAACATGAAATGGCAGAGCGTGCCGATTTATTTGTTCATCCGCGTCAAGGTACAGACTATGTTTGGCTTGCAGGTGTAACGAAATATATTATCGATCAAGATTGGCATGATAAAGCATTTCTGGATGAGAACGTAAAGAATTTTGATGAATATAAAACAATGTTAGAGAAGTATACGCTTGATTATACAGAAAGTATAACAGGCATTTCCAAAGATACATTAAAAGAAATGGCAAAAATGATTCGCGATGCAGATGGCACATGTGTACTTTGGGGCATGGGTGTGACGCAGAATACAGGTGGAAGTACTACGTCTGCTGCCATCTCAAACTTATTGCTTGTAACAGGTAACTACCGTCGTCCGGGTGCTGGAGCATATCCGCTTCGCGGACATAATAACGTACAAGGTGCTTGTGACATGGCAACATTACCAAACTGGTTGCCTGGTTACCAAGCGATATCCGATGATGCACTACGTGCAAAATTTGAACGTGCATACGGCGTATCTATTCCGAAAGAACCAGGATTAAATAATATTGCGATGCTGATTGCTGCAGAAGCAGGGAAATTACGTGGCATGTACGTCATGGGAGAAGAAATGGCATTAGTCGACTCTAATGCTAATCATGTGCAGCACATTTTAGGAAATCTTGATTTCCTTGTTGTACAAGACATGTTTTTAACAAAAACAGCTCGTTTTGCAGATGTAATTTTACCAGCAGCACCGAGTTTAGAAAAAGAAGGTACATTCACGAATACAGAACGCCGCATTCAACGTTTATACGAAGTAATGCCGCCGCTTGGTGATTCGAAACCAGACTGGTGGATTCTTCAAAAGGTAGCTCGTACGCTAGGAGCAAATTGGAATTATGAACATCCAAGCGAAATTATGGATGAAATCGCATCACTTGCTCCGTTATATTCACAGGCAACATATGACCGTTTAGAAGGATGGAATAGCTTGTGCTGGGGCAGTCATGACGGCAGTGATACACCATTATTATATGTAGATGGATTTAATTTTCCTGATAAAAAGGCACGTCTATCACTTAATGAATGGGTACCGCCAGTCGAGGCACCAGAAGAATATGATTTATTATTAAATAATGGCCGAATGTTAGAACATTTCCATGAAGGGAATATGACAAAGAAATCAGCAGGTATTTTATCTAAGATTTCAGAGGTGTTTGTTGAGATTTCACCAGAACTTGCGGCGCAGCGGAATGTGAAAGATGGAAGTCTCGTAGAACTTGCATCACCGTTTGGAAAAATAAAAGTTCCAGCGCTTATTACAGATCGGGTAACTGGAAACGAACTATATTTACCGATGCATGCAACAGTAAATGAAGAAGCAATTAATATTTTAACAGGAACGGCGACCGATCTTTATACATGTACACCAGCGTATAAACAAACGCGTGTGAAAATGCGTGTGCTGCGCGAAAAAGGAAATCGTCCGCTGCCTGCTTCCAACCCGCGAAATAAAAAACGTCATCCGCAAAATGGTGTTGAGGTACAAAAGAAATGGCAACGAAAACAATATGTATCACTTGTGGATGAAAACTAGGGGGGAGCACTGTGGCAAAAGAAATTACGATGATTCAAAAAACGGTTGTAACAGAGGAACAAAAGAAGCAACAGGCTTCTGAGGAATTATTACAGCAATTAGGAGAGAATCAACAGGCAATTGAAGAAACGATTCATTTGCTAGCACAGCTTCAAAAAGCTGGTTTGTTAGATGCGGCAGTGAGCTTGCTGGCAGCGAAAGAAGATGTTTCGAAAATTGCGATCGAACAACTAAACCGTGAACCAGTAAAAAATGCATTAAATAATATGATGGGTGCAGGAGAAGCGCTATCTTCAGTAGACCCAGAAGTGACTAAGCAAGTAACATCTAGTTTAGTTACAGGTTTACAATATGCAACAGATGAATTAAAAAAAGGCCAGAAAACAAGTGTGATGGATTTCTTTAAAGTATTACGAGATCCAGATATAAATCGAGCAATTACATTTGGATTTAACTTTTTAAAGGCATTTGGCCAAGAGCTAGAAAAGAAGAAGTAATAAGAAAAAGAGCGGTGGATTTAGAATCTATCGCTCTTTTTCTTATTTATCCCGCTATTTGCGGGCAGTAAAACACCCACTGATGGAAGTTTCACTTTATGGAAAAATAGGCTGCTAGCTAAATACTAGTAGTCTATTTTTTTGTATAGAGAGATCTGTACTAAATTGCTAGTAGTGTAAATAGGATGGTAGAAGAGTACTACAAAGGAGGCCGGAAATGGAACGGTATCGTATCATTGGGAAAAGTGTTAAGCGAAAAGAAAGTGCTGATAAGGTAACGGGAAGAGCGAAGTATATTAATGATGAAATAGAAGTTGGTACGCTATATGCGAAGCTTCTTACGAGTACATATGCGCATGCTTATATTAAGAGTATAGATATTCGTGAAGCGAAGAAAGTACAAGGCGTACATGCTGTGATAACGGGAGCAGATTATCCTATTCTTGTCGGTTCCAGCATCGTCGATCGTCCTCCGTTAGCTTTCGAGAAAGTACGATATTTTGGTGAACCTGTTGCGCTTGTTGTAGCGGATAATGAAGCAATTGCAAGAGAGGCAGCAACACGAATCCGTGTGATATATGAAGAGCTTCCAGCTATTCGTTCGCCTTTGCAGGCCTATAATGAATCAAACATATTAGTCCATGAACATGTGGAACAGTATAAATTAGAAGAAAAAGTATACCCAGAGCCGCATACGAATATCGCAAATCGGACAAAAATTCGTAAGGGTCATATTCAAAAAGGGTTTGCTAGCAGTGACGCTATTGTTGAGGAAACATTTTCTTTTCGGCAAGCCGATCATGCAGCGATAGAAACACGGTGTGCTAGGGTTGAAATTAAGCCTAATGGAGATGTTATTGTTCATTCTACCTCACAGGCTCCTTTTGAAATAAAGAGGTTGTTAAGTGAAGCGTTTCAAATAGATGAAGGGAAAATCATTGTATATGTGCCGTTAGTCGGAGGAGCATATGGTGGAAAAACAGCAGTACAACTTGAATATTTAGCGTATATTGCTTCAAAAGCAGTAGGGGGAAGACGAGTTACTCTTCGAAATAGTAGAGAGGAAGATTTTATAACGTCTCCTGTTCATATCGGTTTACAAGCAAAAGTAAAGCTTGGATGCACAAAAGATGGAAAGCTACAAGCAGCCGAAATTTTGTATTTATTTGACGGCGGTGCTTATGCTGATCGGGCAGTAACGATGAGTAAGGCAGCTGGACTGGACTGCACAGGCCCATATGCTATCGAAAACGTTTGGTGTGATTCGCTTGGTATGTATACAAACCATACATATGCAACTTCGTTTAGAGGGTTCGGACATCCAGAGTATACGTTTGTAATGGAACGAATGATCGATATACTTGCTGAGAAGTTAGGAATGTGTCCGCTTATGTTTCGTCTGAAAAATGCCATTAGACCAGGGGATACAACACCGACACAAGTACCTGTAACATCAAGTAATACGGGAGATGTGACAGCATGCCTACAAAAATTAAAATCGCTTATAAATTGGGAAGATGGAAATAAAGTTACTCTATCTAATGGCATGGTACGTGCAAAAGGGATTAGTTGCTTCTGGAAAAATTCGACTACACCAAGTAATGCCGGAGCAGGTGCTGTGTTAACTTTTAACGGTGATGGCAGTGTAAATATCAATTGCGGTGCTGTTGAAATTGGGCCGGGAACAAAAACAGTGCTAACGCAAATGGTTGCAGAGAAAATGAACATGAATACTGATGATGTACATGTCATGATGGAGGTTAATACACAAGTTTCTCCAAAACATTGGAAAACAGCAGCGAGTCGAACGACACTCCTTGTTGGAAATTCGGTTGTAATGGCTGCAGAAGATGCAATGAGACAGCTCTGCCAAACGGCTTCAAATTTACTTGGATACCCCGCGGAAGAATTAGAGATTGCAGGAAAAGAAGTATATGTCAAAACGAATCCGAATATGTATGTACCTTTTTCGAAAATTGTGTTTGGATATGTAGATTCAAATGGAAATGTAAAGGGAACAGAAGTGGTAGGGAAAGGGAGTTACGTACTTGAGGGAATTACAGACATTGATTATGAGACAGGGAAAGGGAGACAAGGGCCTGAATGGGGTGTAGGAGCGCAAGCGGTCGAAGTGGAGTTTAATCCTAAAGACTATACCTATCGACTATTGAATGCTGTAACAGTTGCAGATGCAGGGAAAGTTTTAAATAAAAAGGGAGCAGAGACACAAATTATGGGCGGTATGAGTATGGGATTAAGTTTTGCAACGCGAGAAACATTTCACTACGATGCAAAAGAAAGGAATTTGAATCACCAGTTTCGTTCTTATAAAGTAATCCATTACGGGCAACAGCCAAAATATATAGTGGATTTTGTAGAAGTACCGCATGAGCAAGCTGCATTTGGTTCTAGAGGACTTGGGGAACATGGAGTTATTGGAATGCCGGCAGCTTTAGCAAATAGTCTATCAATTGCGGCTGATATTCCACTACGAAATTTACCTCTTATCCCGGAGTTAATTTGGAAAGAAAAGCAAGAAAAGGAGAAGGGGTCGTATGATACCATTTGATTTTGAGTATTATCGTCCGAATTCTATTCAAGAAGCAATTCAGCTATTTCATCAGCTAGATAAAGAGGGAAAAAAGCCGCTTTACTATGGAGGTGGCACAGAAATTATTACGATGGGACGTTCGCAGCGGATTAGAACAAAGGCTGTTATTGATATAAAAGATATTCCAGAATGTAATGTTTGTGAATGGAAGGACGACAAACTTTTACTTGGTGCAACATTGACGATAACAAGTGTTCAAGAAGCAAAAGTATTTCCACTCCTTGGTGAAACTGCTGGCCGAGCTGCGGATCGTACAGCAAGAAATAAAATTACGATTGGTGGAAATGTTGCGGGAAGGATTAGATATAAGGAGGCGGTGCTGCCTTTTTTACTAGCTGATAGTACATTTGTCATTGCAGGGATAGAGGGGATTAGGTATGTACCTGCTTATCAAGCTTTTGTGGAAAAATTACAATTACAAAAAGGTGAGCTTCTTGTACAAATCATTACAGATCGGCGGTATGTGACAGCGCCGTATTATAGTGTGAAAAAACGCCAACTAGAAAAAATTGATTATCCCCTTGTGACAGTTGCAGCGATAAAATATGGCGACGAAATTCGGATGGCGTGCAGCGGCTTATGTGCTTTTCCGTTTCGTTCACTTATCATGGAAGCTGCTTTAAATAATAAGCATATTTCATTAGAGAAAAGGATTGAACGCGCTTTAACCTATATTCCTGCTCCTGTATTAGATGATATAAGAGGCTCACGTGCTTATCGGACATTTGTATTTCAATATGTACTTCACGATATGCTGATCAAGCTTGAAGGGATGGGAGAATCATGAGGGGCGTCCAACTTATTTTGCATGTAAATGGAGAAAGACGAGAAGTAGTTGCCAGGATGGCTGATACGCTGCTACATATATTACGCTATGAACTTGATTTAACAGGAGCGAAGCCTGGCTGTGAAAATGGTGATTGTGGTGCTTGTACAGTTCTTGTTGATGGGACACCCATTAAGTCTTGTATTATGCTAGCTGTTGAGGCGGTTGGAAAGCAAATTACAACGATTGAGGGATTACAAAGGTCACCCATTCAACAAGCATTTGAGGAGAAATGGGCTTTTCAATGCGGGTACTGTACACCGGGATTTATTATGAATTGCCACGGACTTGTTACACAAAGGCCTGATGCAGATGATCGAACCATTGAAGAATGGTTAAGTTCTAATATTTGTCGATGCACGAGTTATCAAGAAATTGAAGAAGCTGTAAAGTCTGTATTACAAAAGCAACGAGGGGATTCATAATGACTTCCACATATGATGTATTAGAAGCGTTGTTATGTTGTGAAAAACGTTGTGCGTTAGCGACGATTATTCATGTTGAAGGATCGGCATATAGAAAAGAAGGAACGATGATGCTTTTCCGAGAAGATGGTACAAAAGTAGGAATGCTAAGTGCTGGGTGCATAGAAGAAGAGCTTTTCTATTATGCTGCAGATGTTATGGAGCATAACACTTGGGCGATTCATACATTTAATACGAAAGCAGAAGATGATTTGTCTTGGGGAGTAGGATGTAATGGTGTCATTCATGTATTAGTAGAACATATAGATGATGCCTATAAAGCAATTTTACAAGAGTTATATATTCACCTTGCAAATGGTTCCTCCGCTTGGATGATGAAAAACCTTTCCTTAGAGCAAACCGCACTTATATATAATAATGGTAATACGCGTGGTAATTGGGAAGGTGCTATTCCATCGACAACTTACTTGAAAAATGGTTTACAAGATACATACTATAGTCAACATTTTATACCAAAACCCCGCCTTTTTATTTTTGGCGCAGGAGAAGATGCAAAGCCACTCGTTCGTTTTGCGAAGGAAACGAGCTTCGTTGTAACAGTTTGCGATTGGCGAGAGGCCTTATGTAATACTGATCAATTTCCACATGCTGATGCATGTGTGGTTGGTTTTCCAGTAGAAATGATACAAAAACTTTCATTACACCCAAGTGATTTTCTTGTAGTTATGACGCATCACTTTGAAAGGGATCGACAATTATTGTCTCTCTTGTTAGAACAAAATGTTCGTTATATAGGCATTTTAGGACCGCGTCATCGTACAGAGCGCTTATTAGAAGGGAAACCAATCCCTCATCACCTCCATTTTCCTGTTGGTATTTCAATTGGTGCACAAGGTCCGAGTGAAATTTCAATTAGTATCATGGCTGAAATCATCGGGAAATTACGGGGGAAGTGAGATGAAGATCATTGGTGTATACTTGGCGGCTGGAAATAGTAGACGAATGGGACCGGGAATACATAAACTTTCTCTTCCTTTACATAATGAACCACTAGGTAATGCAGCCCTCAAAAACGCTTTGTCCTCAAATCTCTCCGATATTATTATTGTCACAAATGACGCGAGTTGGGTTTCACAATCATTACGATATGAGAACGTGCACATTCTTTCTTGTTCCCACTCTAGTCAAGGGCAATCACATTCACTTCGCTGCGGTGTTAAGAAAGCAATGCATATGAAAGCGGATGGGATTGTTGTCTTACTGGCTGATCAACCCTTTATTAAAACAGAGTTAATTAATGAATTAATAGATTGTTATAAACAAAACGAAACAGTCTATTATGTAGCAGCAAAGTATTGTGGAATTGTAAGACCGCCTGTTTTGTTTGCAAAGAAAGTATTTCCTTATTTGCAAAGATTAAAAGGTGATCAAGGGGCGCGTACTATTTTTCAAGAGTCATTTGTAAAGGGCATAACGATATCGTATGAAGAAGCGGCCTTTTTTTATGATGTGAATAGTTGGAGTGATTATAAGAAAATTATAAAGTATGAAGGAAACTGATATACTGTTAGCTTCTTAGCATATTTGTCGATATTCAAAGGTCTTTCATCTAATACTTCTAGTAGTTCATTTATTGTAGCATTTATGTTATCCTTGTCCGTGTGAGCTTCCTTTTAATTAAAGATTTGGATAGGACCACCTAACCTAATGATAAGAGAGCTTTTTTTTGTTTATGAATCAAAAGATATGCCAAAATGTAAGTGAAGTTTTCATATGTTTCTTCGCGAAAACACTTGGTAAAGCGAAACTTTCATCAGTGGAGGTATGATTACCCGTGAATGCAGGATAAATAGAAAACATATTGATACAACGCTGCTGTACTTATAGATAGTGTCGTTCTAGTCTTTATAAGCATTTTGAGAAATATGTATATTTTCTGTAATACAAAGAGGTGGTAATTGAATGAAATCCTATACACAATTCGAGCGAAGAAAATACATACTTGATGAATTAGAAAAATACAATCGAGTAATGGTAAACGATTTAGCAAAAGTGTTAAATGTTACCACAGAAACAATTCGAAGAGATTTAGATATGATGCATAAGGAAGGTAAGCTTACGAAAATACACGGTGGTGCAGTTAAGAAAAAAGATCATACCATTGAATTTTATTTTGATAGACGTCGATCTGAAAATATTGAAGAAAAACGAAAAATTGCTATGGAAGCAAGTAGATTAGTAGAAGATAATGACATTATTGCGATTGAAATTGGAACAACTACGATGCAAATCTTGGATTTTATACATGATAAAAAGAATTTGACGATCCTAACAAACTCGATACCAGCTGTTAATAAAATTATTGAGCTTAAAGAACAGCATCATTCATTTGATTGCAATTTAATAGTTTTTGGTGGAATGCTAAATTCAAATTCATTAGCATTATCTGGCGAAATGACATTAAACTATCTTAACCAATTTACTGTTAATAAATTATTTGCTTCATGTGATGGAATTTCTTTAGAAAAGGAATTGACGTGTTCGTATATTGAGGATGCGCAGATTTTTCAGCAATTAAAGAAAAATGCAAAGCAAGTTGTGATGATGATAGATGAGTCAAAGTTTAATTTAACAAAGTTTTATAAAAGCGGAAATTTTGAGGATATTGATGCGCTGTATACAAATGCGAAACTCGATGAAAAGTGGCAAAACGCCCTAGTAAGCAAAGGAATTGAAGTAATAACAGTATAAAAAGAACATCTTAAAGTAGACTATTTCTTAATGAGAAATAGTCTTTTTTGCTATGTTTTTTTGTAAATATATTGTTTTGTTTTGTTATTATGTTGATTTTACAATTCGTTAACATAATAACAACATTGGATTAATAATGTGTCCGTACAATATGAATTAGGAGGTGACGAGAATGCAAATAAAATTATCAAAAGCTGTGTTCTTTTTATTACCGGTTGGAATACCTCTAATATTGTTTTGGATCATTCCGAATTTCATTAGTTTAGGTATTAGTTTTACAGACTGGGATTTCATGACCAGTGACTTTAATTTTGTTGGTTTAGATAATTATATGAATTTGTTTACACAGGATTCTTTTATACAGGCATTGTTAAATACCCTTTATTTTGGAATTGGAACAGTCGTTCCAACGATTGTATTAGGTTTAGGTTTCGCATTATTCTTCCGAAAAAAATTCAGAGGTTCTGCAATTTATCAATTAATGATTTTTTCACCTTGGGTAACGCCAACGGTAGCTGTATCCATTGTATGGTCACTTCTATATGAACCTCAATATGGAGCTATCAATAAGGTGCTAGAATTTTTCGGGATACCGGGTTTGGACTGGCTGAAGAGTAGTGATACAGCGATGATAGCGGTCATTATTGTAACGGTATGGAAATTAGTTGGATGGACGATGCTTTTCTATATCGGTGCACTAGAAAAAGTACCAGATAGCTTGTATGAAGCTGCTAGTATTGATGGAGCAAATGCATGGCAGAAATTTCGATATGTAACACTACCGATGGTTTCACCAACAACATTCTTCTTAGTTGTTGTCAATATCATTACTTCGGTGCAGGCTTATGATCAAATTAAAATTTTAACACAAGGTGGACCGAGCGGTTCGACACGAACGTTACTTTATTTATTCTTCCAACAAGCGTTTGAACAGTTCGATATGGGATCCGCAACAGCAATCGCATTTATTATATTAATCATTACAATTCTGCTATCCGTTATAAACAAGATAATAGGTGACAAGTGGGTGAATTATTAAGATGAATGATAAGAAAAAGAAGCCATTAATTCTAAAGCATATCTTTTTGACTTTATCAAGTATTGTGTTTATCTTTCCATTCATATGGATGGTACTTGGTTCGTTTAAAACATCGAGTGAAGTATTACAAGGAGGTTTTTGGCCTAAGGAATTTCACTGGGAAAATTATCGTCAAGTATTAGACACTCTTCCATTTGGCACGTATATATTTAATAGTTTTTATACCTCTTTCCTTATCACGATATATGTACTTGTTTCGTCGGCACTCTTTGCTTATATGTTGGCATTTTATAAGTTCAAAGGGAAGAACTTAACATTTAGTGTTGTCATGGCAACGTACATGATTCCTGGAGCTGTATCGTATGTTCCGGTATATGTGATGTTAGGAAAAATGGGCTTACTTAATTCGCATTTTGGATACATCATTTCTATGGCTGTTAGTGTATTCGGTATTTTCTATTTAAAACAATCATTCCACAAGATTGGTTATGAGACAGTAGAAGCAGCCAAAATTGATGGAGCAAGTGATTGGCGTATTCTTTGGAAGATTGTTTTTCCAATGACGAAATCATCATTTGTAACATTAGGTTTAGTTACATTTATTGGGAATTACAATAATTATATTTGGCCAGCTCTTGTATTGAATGATGGCAACAAAAAATTAATCACTAACGGAATTGCTGATTATTTCATTAATAGTTCTTTAGGCCGAGATTGGTCGCACATTATGGTTGCAAGTACAATCGCTACAGTGCCGCTCTTAATCGTATTTTTAGTTTTACAAAAATGGTTCCTCTCAGGCGTTACTGATTCAGGAATAAAAGGTTAACTAAATATTACTAAATATTAAAGGAGACTTTGGGATGAGGAAATTATTAATGCTTTTAACGGTTTTGTCATTATTTGTTGGTGCGCTTGCAGGCTGCTCAGGGGGAAAAGGAAGTACTGTCAAAGCAAGTAAAGAAGGGGATAAGATTGTTGTTCCGTTTATTAATGGTGTAGGTGGTTCACTTGCAGACCAAGTAGATAAAATTGTCGAGGAATATAATAAAAGTCAAAACAAGTATGTAGTGAAAACAACAAAAGCAGGTAACTACGATGAGTCATATCAAAAGCTTCAAAGTGGATTTGCAGCGAATAACCAAGAGGCAATTGCATTGTTAGGTTCAGACGTCGTTCAAGAATATGCGAAGAAGAAGTTAATTGTACCTCTAGATGAATATACTAAAGATGATAAGCAATTTAACAAAGAAGATTACGGAAAAGGTTTTATGGATCAAGCGACAATTGATGGAAAATTATATGGAATTCCTTTTTACGGTACAACTCAAGTTCTTTATTACAATAAAAAAGTGTTAGCGGAAAATGGCTTTACACCTGACGATTTAAAGACGTGGGAAGGTGTAGAAAAAGTAGCTCAAAAAGTAGCAAAACGTGATGCAAATGGAAATGTCACATATGCTGGTTGGATGCCAATGTGGGGTACGTCAAACTTAATTGACGCGGTTCGCAGTGCTGGCGGAAATGTATTAAGTGAAGATGGAACAAAAGTATTAATCAACGATGACACTTGGGTTACAGTATGGGAAAAATTCCGTAAGTGGATTCATGAAGATAAAATTATGAATATTCATTCAGGTGGAACTGGATGGGAATATTGGGATAAAACAATCATTGATTTAGTTGAAGGTAAAACGTTAGGATATACAGGCTCATCTGGTGACCAAGGATTTATTTTTAAATCGTTAGGTAAAGGAATGACTGAGCAAGAACGCCTTGACACATTTGGAGCAGCACCACAACCAGGTTGGGGTGATCATAAACCAGCACCAAAATTAGAAAGTTATTTATTCACATTAACGAGAAATATTGATCCAGAAGTAGCAAAAGGTGCATATGACTTTATGAAATTTGCTACAAGCACTGAGAAAACGGCTGAATGGTCAATGGCAACAGGCTATATCCCTGTTCGTAACAATGTAACAGATTATGGTCCTTATGCTGAATTTGTTAAAAAACAACCACAAGCATTAGTTCCATTAGAGCAAGCGAATAAATCTGGAGTTGCGCCATTTGTGGATCCAACAGGTGGTAAAATCAACGACGCATTAAATGTAGCTAAGGATAAAGTAGAAGTTGAAGGAATCCCTGCAAAACAAGCATTAGATGAAGCAGCTAAAGTTGCGCAGGAAGAATTAGATAAAGCTCTGAAGAAAAAGAAATAAAGATTTCGTGTATTACTTTGTAAAAAAAACGAGAGGTGCTTTTGAACGAAAGAGGTACCTCTCCTCTATATATTGGTAAGTAAAAATAGAAAAAAGGTGTGGAAATCATGATTGAAATAAAGGGTGCCATGACTCTTTCTCCATTTGTAAAAAATAAACATTGTTTCCTAATGGATGCAACTGACATTGTGAATTTTACATTAACTATCGATCAAGGAGTCGGTCGAAAAATCCCGCTCTTACTAATCTTGAGAGACCCTAATGGGTATGTACGTATACAGTATCAAACACCAATTGTTGACGAAAAGCTTGTTGTTGCAAAAGATCCAAAGTTTTGTTCAGCGGGTTGCGTGGGAGGAGAAATACCGTCTGGTAATTGGGAATTAGAAGTAGTATATACCCCTCATTGTGCAAATAAAGCACTAAAGTTTACCGGAAGAAAAATGGAATATACGGTAAATATATTGGTGAATGACGAGTTAGAACGAGAATATGATCGAGAGCATTTTTGTAAGGAAAATGTCTTTATTGATGAATACAATTTTGAAAAGATAATGAATGAAGAGCATCGTTGGTACAAAGGAGATTTTCATGTCCACACAGATTTAACGGATGGCGAGATGGATGACGAGCTGGCAATGAGCGTATGTGAAAAACAAGAGTTAGATTTTTTATATGCGACGGAACACAATATTGTTATGCCATCTTATCAAAAAGGAAGCACATTGATAATACCATCGATGGAACTTACAACTCCTTACGGTCATTACAATGTGTTCGGGATGAAAGAATACGTTAACTTCACAGAGTATTTAGATGAATCGCTTAACGCTAAAAGCATGGATGAACTATTTTCTTTCATGAAAGAAAAAGACTATTTAATTAGTGTGAATCACGCATTTATGAAGCCTTGGACGAACCAAATTGATATTGATCTAGAAAATATTCATACAATGGAAATCATGTGTGATCCAACTTATAGCAAAAGCAAGCCATCTACTTTAGAAGCTTTAAAGTTCTTCGATCAAATGTGGTTAAGTGGTCTTAAAATCTGGGGGATTGGCGGAAGTGATTCTCATTTACATCCATCTAAAACA
The DNA here is from genome assembly GCF_002582035.1 of Bacillus pseudomycoides. Lineage (GTDB taxonomy): Bacteria > Bacillota > Bacilli > Bacillales > Bacillaceae_G > Bacillus_A > Bacillus_A pseudomycoides_B. Next base: position 15,190 of record NZ_NUQE01000013.1, on the reverse strand, counting down.
TTCCCAGGATCTAAAGACCCATCAATCTATGGTGACCCAGGAACGTATGTATTATGTAATGGCTTATCGATTAAAAACTTAAAGGATGCTATTCAAAGAGGCAGAATTTATTTTTCTCGATTTAGAAAATTAGAGATAGATATTCAAAACGAAGATAAAACCATTTATGTCGGCGATGAGGCTCAAGGAAATATTCATTACAACATTCAAACAGATAAACCGTGCGAGTGGAGATTGATTGTAAATGGTCAAGTAATTGAAAAAGAATTTGGTAGCCAAGTAACCTTTAATTTTCATTTAAATGAAGGAGCATACGCTAGAGTTGAAGGTTGGGAAGGTGACGAATTAGTAGCGTTTATAAATCCTATTCATAATAACGTTAAGCGTCAGAGCATAAAAACATGGTATGAAGTTTTAGGAGGCCCAGAAGGTGAATAAAGGAATTATTTTTGATAAAGATGGAACACTCATACAGCTAGATTCTGTATGGTACAAAGTTGTTCATCGTGTGCTAGATGATATATTTCAAATGTATCCAAATGAAAAAAGTAAACGAAATGAATATCTAAAGATTATTGGTATGAGTGATAACGATTTTGAGAGTACGAGTTTACTAGCTTGTCAAACAAATTACTTTATCGCAGCTGCATGGTTTTCATTATTAGAAAATCAAAATGTGGATAAAGAGAGCTTTATTCATGAGGTATGTGGATTATTCAAAAAACACTCTACAGCAGATGATCTCGTATTTACAGAAGTGAAGGGTGCAAAGGAAACTTTAAAATATTTAAAAGATCATGAATATGTAATAGGCGTTGTTACAGCAGACGACATTGATGCAGCTATTCATTCACTTAAAATGACAGGATTATATGATTATGTGGATTTTTTAGGTGCAGATGATGGTGTCAATAAAACAAAACCTGAAAGTGATTTTTATTATATGTTCAAAGAGAAATTTTCACTAAATGAAGAAAATGTTTTAATGGTAGGCGATACATTAACAGACATTAAATTTGCAAGAAATAGCAATATTAAAGTAGTGGGCGTCTTATCGGGTGCGAGCAGGAAGGAAGACTTAGAAGGCGAAGCGGATTATATTTTAGACAGCATGAAGGATATTACAAAAATTTTATAAAGTGAAACTTTAAAAATAGTTAAAATTCTAGGAGGCAATTATGGCTCAGCTATCATTCAAAAATATTTATAAGAAATATGATCATGATGTGACAATCGTAAAAGATTTTAATCTAGAAGTGAATGATGGGGAATTTATCGTTTTGGTTGGACCTTCAGGATGTGGGAAATCGACGACATTACGTATGATTGCAGGACTTGAGGAGATTTCAGAGGGAGACTTTTATATCGATGGAGAGCGTGTAAATGATGTTACACCGAAAGATCGAGATATCGCAATGGTTTTTCAAAACTACGCTCTTTATCCACATATGACAGTTTATGATAACATGGCGTTTGGGTTAAAACTGCGAAAATATAGTAAAGAGGAAATTGACCAACGTGTGAAACATGCAGCACAAATCCTTGGACTTGAGCAATATTTAGACCGAAAGCCAAAGGCACTTTCTGGTGGACAACGTCAGCGTGTTGCATTAGGACGAGCGATTGTTCGAAATGCAAAAGTTTTCTTAATGGACGAGCCATTATCAAACTTAGATGCGAAGCTGCGCGTTCAAATGCGTGCTGAGATTACAAAGTTACATCAACAGCTGCAAACAACAACTGTGTACGTTACGCATGATCAAATAGAAGCGATGACAATGGCGACACGCTTAGTTGTGCTAAAAGACGGTATCATTCAACAAGTTGGTACTCCTAAAGAAGTTTACGAAAAACCAGAAAATGTATTTGTTGGAGGCTTTATTGGCTCTCCTGGAATGAACTTTTTCAAAGGAACATTAACAGAAAATGCTGTTATGATTGATAAATGGAAAATTGAAGTTCCAGAAGAGAAGATGAAAAGTTTACGAAACAAAGGGTATGCGAATAAAGAAATTATCATAGGTATACGTCCAGAAGATTTTTATTATGGAAAAGCACTTTTAGAGTCACCTCATAATACAAAGATAACGGTAACGATTGATGTGTCAGAATTAATGGGATCAGAAACATATCTTTATTCTAATATCAATGGTCAATCCTTCGTTGCACGTGTTAACTCCTCAGTTGATGTGCATAGTCAATCTGAGATGGATCTAGCTTTGAATATGGACAAAGTTCATTATTTTGACTCTGAAACTGAAAAACGAATTGTTTTATAGATTATCCAATGAACAAATCATCAACGCTTCGACAGTATCATACTAATAAATTCTATCAGGCTTATCCCAAACAGGGATAGGCCTTTGTTGTTGATTAAGTTCTTTAATTTTCAACATGTTTGTTTTATCCCGCTATTCGCGTGGGCAGTAAGATTCCCCCTTCAAGAGTGAGGGAAAAGCATTGTCCAGCTCTNNGAGCGAGCCGCTTCCGCTTTTCTTAAGAAAATAGGTGGGGGGATAACGGCCCGTAAAAGCCCGATTGGTGAGAGCTTTCCATCAGAGGGGGATGAAGAAAACCCCCTCTGATGGAAGTTTCACTTTATATACATACAAGTTGAAAAATCAAAATGGATTTATATAAAAAGACTATACTTCTAAAATGTTACAGGGAATTTAAAGTGCATATGTATGCGATTTGTGTTTAGTTTTTACATTGTTATATTATTGTCAAATAATAAATAATGAATTTGTAGTTTCCATGGTTATAATCAGAATAGAATGATAGATAATAAAAAAACATGAAACCTCCTTGTGAAATAAAGTTCTTTATATTTACACTATTCTAAATATAAAAACTTTTATATTTCAGATATGTTAGCGTTTTCATAAGTGAAAAACTATGCTAGAATAAATTCATAAGTTATTAATTATTATAAAAAGAAAAAAGAATTCCTTTTTTCTGTTAATTATAAGGGGGCATTTTATTATGCGTATTGGGGTACCAACAGAAATTAAAAACAACGAAAACCGTGTAGCTATGACACCAGCTGGTGTTGTACATTTAGTTCGTAACAATCACGAAGTATTCATTCAAAAGGGTGCAGGTTTAGGATCTGGTTTTACTGATGCTGAGTATGTTGAAGCAGGAGCGAAACTTGTTGATACAGCTGAAGAAGCTTGGAACATGGATATGGTTATGAAAGTTAAAGAACCAGTTGAAAGCGAATACAAGCACTTCAGCGAAGGTTTAATCTTATTCACATATTTACACTTAGCTCCAGAACCAGAATTAACAAAAGCATTAATTGAAAAGAAAGTTGTTTCTATCGCTTATGAAACAGTACAATTAGAAAACCGTTCTTTACCATTACTTGCACCTATGAGTGAAGTAGCTGGCCGTATGTCTGCACAAATTGGTGCACAATTCCTTGAGAAAAACAAAGGTGGAAAAGGTATCTTACTTGCAGGTGTTCCAGGGGTAAAACGTGGTAAAGTAACAATCATCGGTGGTGGACAAGCTGGTACAAATGCTGCCAAAATTGCAGTTGGACTAGGTGCAGATGTAACAATCATCGACTTAAGTGCAGAACGTCTTCGTCAATTAGATGACATTTTCGGTAACCAAGTGAAAACTTTAATGTCTAATCCTTACAATATTGCAGAAGCTGTAAAAGAATCTGATCTTGTAATCGGTGCGGTATTAATTCCAGGTGCAAAAGCGCCAAAACTTGTAACAGAAGAAATGATTAAATCAATGGAACCAGGTTCTGTTGTAGTAGATATCGCGATTGACCAAGGTGGTATTTTCGAAACAACTGACCGTATTACAACTCATGATAACCCAACTTATGAAAAACACGGCGTTGTTCATTATGCAGTTGCAAACATGCCAGGTGCGGTTCCACGTACATCAACTCTTGCATTAACAAACGTAACAGTACCATATGCAGTACAAATTGCAAACAAAGGCTACAAAGAAGCTTGCCTAGGAAACTCTGCATTATTAAAAGGTATTAATACATTAGATGGCTATGTAACATTCGAAGCTGTTGCAGAAGCGCACGGCGTAGAATACAAAGGTGCGAAAGAATTATTAGAAGCTACAGCAGTATCTTGCTAATAGCAGTACGATATAGTATTAAAAATCAAACAATATCTTTATAAAACATGATAGGGCTAAGAGAGAATCTCTTAGCTCTTCTTAGTCAAAGGGGGCGTACATCGTTGACCAACTTATTCAAAAAGAAATCCGTTACGCAATTGTTAGGGCAAAGTAAGAATAAAACTTTAACAAGAACTTTGGGTACTTTTGATTTAACAATGCTAGGGATTGGTGCGACAATTGGTACGGGGGTTCTTGTATTAACAGGATTAGTAGCAGCAAGGGATGCTGGTCCAGCGGTTATTTTCTCATTTATAATTGCAGCAATTGTTTGTGGTTTTGCAGGACTATGTTATGCTGAAGTTGCCTCGGCGCTGCCTGTGTCTGGTAGTGTCTACACATATTCATACGCAACGATTGGGGAATTTATAGCCCATTTAATGGGATGGACGCTACTATCTGTATACGTTTTAACAACAGCAGCGGTAGCCAGTGGGTGGACCGGTTATTTCTATAATATAGTAAGGGGATTTGGAATCGAAATTCCGAAAGAGTTGTTAACCATTCCAGCACATGGTGGTATTGTAAACTTACCAGCTGTTATTGTGACGCTTGTATTAACGTGGTTATTATCACGTGGTACGAAAGAGAGTAAACGTGTCAACAATCTCATGGTACTTATTAAACTCGGAATTATCGCATTATTCGTGATAGTCGGAGCATTCTATGTAGAGCCAGCAAACTGGGTTCCGTTTACGCCATATGGTATTAGTGGGGTCTTTACTGGAGCAGCAGCAGTATTCTTCGCATTTTTAGGATTTGATGCGTTAGCTACTTCAGCGGAGGAAGTGAAGAACCCGCAGCGTGATCTACCACGCGGAATTATTATTTCGTTAGCAGTTAGTACACTTATTTACGTTGCCGTTTGTCTTGTAATGACAGGAGTGGTTTCGTATAAAGAGCTAGATGTACCAGAGGCGATGGTATACGTATTAGAAGTTGTTGGGCAAGATACAGCTGCAGGTATTGTCGCAGTTGGTGCTGTAATTGGAATTATGGCTGTAATCTTTGCTTACATTTATGCAACATCGCGCGTAACTTTCGCAATGAGTCGTGATGGTTTGTTACCGAAATCATTTTCGAAAATTAATAAAAAGACAGAAGCGTTAACATTTTCAACTTGGTTAATAGGAATAGTAAGTGCATTTATTGCTGGATTTGTTGATTTGCAAGAATTATCGAATTTAGCGAATATGGGAGCGTTAGTGACATTTGCAATGGTCAGTATAACAGTTCTCATTCTTCGTAAAAAACATCCGAAGTTACAACGCGGCTTTATGGTACCATTTGTACCAGTACTACCAATCATTTCAGTCGCATGTTGTTTATTCTTAATGGTTAACTTACCACTGACAACATGGTTATACTTTGGGGCATGGCTGGTGTTAGGGGTTATTGTATACTTCGTATATTCTAAGAAGCATAGCCATTTAAAAGAAGATGAAAGTTCGCAAGAGCATTTAAAACAAGCAAATTAAAGGGGGAAAGCCTTGTGCGTTGGGGAGCGTACAAGGCTTTTTATTTTGTAAAAGGGAAACTGAAACTTGGTTTTATCTCATTGATTGTAGATGCAATTAAGCCTAAATAAAAAAAGAACCGGTGAGCAAAGCTCATTCAGTTCTTTTTTTCATGGCGTTCCCTCCAATTTTTTGCCTTTACACACAATGTTCAAAAAAATAAAAGCGGAAATTATTGACACATATGAGCAATCGTTCATATAATAAAGGTATAACATATATGAATGATTGTTCATATGTTCAAATGAAGAGGTGAGCTATTGTGACTGAACAAAAAATAGAAACAAACGAAGAAGCGTGTTTACAAAATGTGATTCATCAAGAAATTGTAGAACAGGTACAACAAACGATTCCAAAAGATGAAAGCTTAAGTCAAGTAGCAGAGTTATTTAAAGTATTAGGAGACCGTACACGCACACGTATTTTACACGCTTTATTTGAAGCTGAACTGTGCGTATGCGATTTAGCATATTTACTCGGAATGACGCAATCGTCTATTTCTCATCAATTACGTGTATTAAAGCAAGCAAAGCTTGTAAAAAATCGTAAAGAAGGAAAAGTAGTGTACTATTCACTTGCTGACGATCATGTCATTCGCATTTTTGAACAGGCATTTGAGCATGTAAACGAAGAAGAGTAGTAGAGACACAAGGAGGGAAACATATGGGGGACGCGTTGATAAAACGAAAACTTGTGTTAGAGGGATTAGATTGTGCGAACTGTGCAATGAAAATTGAAAAAGGTGTTGGGGAGTTAGAGGGAGTATCTTCTTGTTCTGTTAACTTTGTAACGAAAACAATGACGGTAGAAACAGCGAAACAAAAAGAAGAACACGTTGTAATGGAAGCAAAGCAACTTGTAAATAAATTAGAACCGCATATTCATGTGAAAGAAGAACAAAAAACAAAAGCAACAAAAGAAACATTTGTGTTAGAAGGCTTGGATTGTGCGAATTGTGCGATGAAAATAGAAACAAAAATAAACGAAATGCCTGCAGTTACATCTGCATCTGTTGATTTTGTTTCTAAAAAATTAAGAGTAGAAGTAGCAAATAAAAAAGAATTAGAGACTACTATTGAAAACATAAAAGAAGTCGTACAACGATTAGAGCCAGAAGTGGAAGTAGTGCGAGAGAAAGAGCGAACAGAAGATGATCATAGTCATGACCACGGAGCAGCTGGTATGAAAAAAATGATTTGGCGCTTATCGATTGGGGCAATTCTCACAGTTGTTGCTGCACTAGCTTCATTACCACAAATGGTTACAATCCCGCTTTTCCTTATTGCTTATATTATTATAGGCGGAGATATTATTTTACGTGCTGTAAAAAATATTACACGCGGGCAAGTGTTTGATGAAAATTTCTTAATGGCAATTGCAACGCTTGGTGCTTTTGGGACTCAAAACTACCCAGAAGCTGTTGCGGTTATGCTTTTTTATCAAGTAGGTGAACTGTTCCAAAGTATGGCAGTGAATCGTTCGCGTAAATCTATTAGTTCATTAATGGATATTAGACCCGACTATGCAAACTTAAAGCTAGGAAATGAAACGAAACAAGTATCACCAGAAGATGTGCAAATCGGTGACTTTATTATCGTCAAACCAGGTGAGAAAGTACCATTAGACGGTAAAGTAATAGAAGGAACATCGATGGTAGATACATCAGCGTTAACAGGAGAATCTGTACCACGTGAAGTAGAGGTCGGCCGTGATGTATTAAGTGGTTTTGTCAACCAAAATGGTGTATTAACAATTGAAGTGACGAAAGAATACGGTGAATCTACTGTTTCAAAAATTTTAGATTTAGTGCAAAACGCAAGTAGTCGTAAAGCACCGACAGAAAACTTTATTACGAAGTTTGCCCGTTACTATACACCGGCTGTTGTAATTACAGCTGCAGTATTAGCATTTGTCCCGCCAATTATTTTGGAGGGAGCAACGTTCTCAGATTGGATTTACAGAGCGCTAGTCTTTCTAGTTATTTCTTGTCCTTGTGCATTAGTTGTCTCTATTCCACTTAGTTTCTTCGGCGGTATTGGCGGAGCATCTAAAAGCGGAATTTTAATAAAAGGAAGTAACTATTTAGAAGCGTTAAACGATGTGAAACATATTGTATTTGATAAAACAGGTACGTTAACAAAAGGTGTATTTAAAGTAACAGATATGCAGCCAAGCGAATTTGTGACGAAAGAAGAATTGTTAGAGTATGCAGCATTTGCAGAAGTATATTCGAATCATCCAATTGCACAGTCAATTCGAGCTGCATATGGCAAAGTAGTCAATGAACATATGATTGAAGATTATAATGAAATTTCTGGTCATGGCACAGTTGTGAAAATGAACGGAAAAGAAATCTTTGCTGGAAACGCAAAGTTAATGAGAAAAGAAAATATTACATTCCAGCAACCGCAAACTGTTGGAACACTCGTACACGTAGCTGTAGATGGTATGTATGCCGGATACATTGTTATTTCTGATGAAATCAAAGAGGATGCTAAGCAAGCAATTCAGTTATTAAAACAACTTGGTGTGAAGAGAACAGTAATGTTAACTGGCGATGCGAAATTAGTAGGAGAAGCGGTTGGGAAACAGCTTGGTATTGACGAAGTACATGCAGAACTGTTGCCACAGCAAAAAGTAGAAGAAATCGAAAAAATTGATGCGACAAAACATCCGAAAGAAAAAATTGTATTCGTTGGAGATGGTATTAACGATACACCAGTATTAGCAAGAGCGGATATTGGTATTGCAATGGGTGGTTTAGGATCTGATGCAGCAATTGAAGCAGCTGACATTGTTATTATGACAGATGAACCTTCGAAGATTGCAACAGCTATTCAAATTGCAAAACGTACGCGCAGTATTGTGTGGCAAAATATTATTTTTGCTTTAGGGATAAAGGGAGTTTTTCTTTTATTAGGGGCATTCGGCATTGCAACAATGTGGGAAGCAGTCTTCTCAGATGTTGGTGTAACTTTGCTAGCGGTATTAAATGCGATGCGTGTATTACAAGTTAAAGATTTATCCCGTATTAACGGGCAGTAATACTTCCACACTTTATAAAAGCAAAAGGAGAGAAGCGATATGCTTCTCTCCTTATTTTTTTGTAGAATTTGCAATTTGTTCTCGGACTGTTTGGATATAGTTCATTTTATGATCCCAGCACGCTTGACTTAAATCGACTGGATATTCTTCTGGATTTAGTGTCCGTTTATATTCTTCCCACAAGGATGCTAAACTGTGTTGTGTGTGACGCTGAATATCAAGTATGTCTGGCGATTCGTATGTGCGCTGTCCGTTTATGAAAATATCATGATGCAGTTCTTTTGCTTCAAAGTTCGTGACAAACTTACTAATATACGTATGAACAGGATGGAACATTTTTAAGCGCTCTTCTTGCTGCGGTTCTTCTGTCTCTAATGCAATATAATCACCTTCTGCATGCTGATTGACATTATTGATAATACGATAGAGACGCTTTAATCCTGGTGTTGTAATTTTTTCGGGATTGGAAGAAATTTTAATCGTGTCGTTCAGTACACCATTTTCATCTTCAATACAAACTAATTTATAAACAGCGCCTAATGCTGGTTGTTCAAATGATGTAATCAATTTTGTTCCAACACCCCAGACGTCAATTTTTGCTCCTTGCGATTTTAAATGTAAGATGGTGTATTCATCTAAGTCACTTGAAGCGATAATTTTTGTATTCGTAAACCCGGCAGCATCTAGCATTTTGCGTGCTTCTTTTGATAAGTATGCCATATCTCCACTATCAAGACGGATACCGTAAAAATCAATGCGGTCTCCGAATTCTTTTGCTACGCGGATGGCATTTAGCACACCAGATTTTAATGTGTCATATGTATCAACGAGAAAAACGCATTTTTTATGTGTTTCTGCATATTTCTTGAATGCTACATATTCATCACGATATGCTTGTACAAAAGAATGAGCATGTGTGCCGGCAACAGGGATACCAAAACGTTTTCCTGCTCGAACATTACTTGTTGAAGAAAAACCACCGATGAATGCTGCGCGTGTTCCCCAAAGTGCAGCATCAAATTCATGAGCGCGGCGCGTTCCGAATTCAAGGAGCTCATCATCACCAGCTGCATGTTTCATTCGTGCAGCTTTTGTTGCGATTAATGTTTGGTAGTTCACAATATTTAAGAGAGCTGTTTCAATAATTTGTGCTTCTCCAAGTGGTGCTTCTATACGTAAAAGCGGTTCGTTATGAAAGACAACTTCGCCTTCCTGCATACTGCGAATGGATCCGCTAAATTTCATGTTTTGTAAGTAGTGTAAAAAATCTTCCTCAAATTGAAGTTCCTTTAGATAGGCAATATCACTATCTGTAAACTGAAAGTTCTCTATATACTCTATAATCTTTTCAAGCCCTGCAAAAATAGCATAACCATTGTCAAAAGGCAGCTTGCGAAAGTATAAATCAAATACTGCACGGCGGTTATGAATATTATCTTTCCAATATGTATAGGTCATATTAATTTGATATAAGTCTGTGTGTAAGGCGTAACTATCGTCTTTATAATGTGTCATAACGTAAACACCTCCATATTTTGGTTATAGTATACCTCTTTTTTTACTTTTTTGCTAAAAATGATATATACCATAAATGTTATAAAGTGAAACTTCCATCAGTAGGGTTTTTTTCATCCCCCACTGATGGAAAGCTCTCACCAATCGAGTGATCCCCTGCCTATCTTTTTCGCTTCTCTCTCAATCTTGAAGTGGGGGTCTTACTGCCCACGAATAGCGGGATAAAGTAAAAAATAACCAAAAATCATTCAGAATATTTTTATTTATCAATTTATATTTCCTTCAATTTTATGTATTATTAGGGTAATAGGGTATAAATTAGAATGGAGGAGGGACCTATGCAGCAATATTTAGAAAAAATGGGTAAGCAAATTTTTTACAAACGACTCCAACAAAAAATGACACAAGAAGAGCTCTGTCAAGGCATTTGTTCCGTCTCATATTTAAGTAAAATTGAAAATGGGAAAATTGAAGCTTCTGAGGAAATTTTGCAGTTGTTATGTACAAGATTAGAGATTGCGGTTTCGGATTTAAGAGATATTGAAGCGGAAGTGAAAGAGAAGTTAGATGAGTGGTTCAGGGCGCTAGTTCATTTAGATAAGCATAGAGTTGAAATCTTATATAGAGAACTAGAAAGTGAAACGAAGCAAATTGTAGATTTTGAAATTGTGAATTATTATAAATTGTTATATGCGCGGTATTTAATTATGAAGAGAAATGTACCCGCCCTTAAAGAAGAGTTGGAGAAACTTAAGAAAGTTTATAAAAAATACTCTCCATTTCAGCAACTGTTATATAAGTATAGTCAAGCTTTATGCTATTGCTTGCAACATAAATGGCAAGAGGGATTACAGTTTTTAGTTCAGACAGAGCTAATGGCAAAAGAACAAAATTATTATGAAACCGGAATTTATTATAATTTAGCGGTTGCATATAGTCATTTGGAAATTCCCCATATGGCACTTCATTTTGCTAATATTGCCATGGAAGGATTTCGAAATGAATATAAATTTCGAAATGTGATCAATTGTCAAATTATCATTGCGTTAAGTTATAGTGAGAAAGGGCAGTATGATGAAGCGTTAAAAATTTATGAGAGTATACTGCGTGAAGCGGATTCTTTTTCTGAAAAAGATGTATTGATGGCAACGGTATTAAGTAATATTGGTAATATACATTATAGAAAGAAAAAGTATGAAGAAGCCAAAAAATATTATGTAGAAAGTTTACAATATCAAAAAGAAGACGATGTGAACTACGTCGGTAAGTTATATGATATGGCTCTGCAATGTATTCACCTTGAACAATTAGAAGAAGCAAAAGAGTGGATTGATAAGGGGATTCTTTCTGCTAAGAAAGACGAAAGGTGTAATACGAAGTTGTACTTACTCCTTATGCTTCGTTATAAGTATTTTACAGAACCAAGTGTATATAAAGTATTTTTAGAAACAGAAGCAATACCTTTTTTTAAAAATACAGGAAATAAAAAAGAATTAAAGAAAGTATATATAGAACTCGCTGAGTATTTTGAGGATTCTTTGCAATTTAAAGAAAGCAATCATTATTATAAATTAGCAATTAAAGTTCTTGAAACGATACTGGAGGGATAAGGATGAAAAAAGTAGTAATCGGTATAATTTTAACCATGGTGGCATTAGTCTTTATAGCTAAGCCGCAATATGTTGATGTACCAGATATTTATGGACAAGCCAATGACACAGTTGAAACGGTAAATATATAAGGTGACCATTGGGAATGAGGCTGACTCAAATGTCGTTAAAAAACGGCTTTTTGAGTCAGTTTTTCTTTTTTTATTCTTGTTTCTAAATTGTTCGTTGAAATTCCACAAAACTTGGGGAATGTAATGTTTAAATATAAAGATTATCGCTTGTTTATCATATTATATATATCCATTTTAATTCTTCGACATATAAGTCGCTGCTACGCAGAATAAAAAATGACCGCTACTTACTTTCTATCTTTGTTTTAAAGTCCTTGCCCTGTAGCAGGAAAGGCCCCTGACCGCTTCTATGCATGGCCAAATGCTCTCGTTCCCCTAAAAAGAAAGGGGTTTTTATGTCGTTTTTTTAACTTGTATAGATAGAATCAAGTTAATGTGAGTATTTAATAGTATGGAGTAACAGCACTCCTCCTCTGTACTCATGAAAAGAGGTTTCTAAATAATTGTTCGTCAAAATTCTACAAAACTTGAGAAAGAAATTATTTAAATTTTCAGTATTTTAATAGTGAAAACTTAATGCTACTATAAAGCTACTCTTTTAAAAAAATTTTCAGGGGGAAGAGAATATGAAGAAAAAGAGTTTAGCGTTTGTGTTAGCAGCTGGAATGGCAGTGACAACATTTGGGGGGACAAGCTCAGCGTTTGCAGATTCAAAGAACGTACTTTCCACAAAGAAATACAATGAGGCAGTACAGTCTCCTGAGTTTGTATCTGGCGATCTAACAGGTGCATCAGGAAAGAAGGCAGAATCTGTTGTATTTGATTATTTAAACTCTGCTAAAAAAGATTACAAACTGGGAGAAAAAAGTGCAGAAGAATCTTTTAAGGTACAACAAGTTACAAAAGATTCTGTTGGTGATGCAACAGTTGTCCGTTTACAACAAATGTATGAAGGTGTACCGGTATGGGGATCTACTCAAGTAGCTCATGTTGGGAAAGATGGTGCATTACAAGTTGTATCAGGAACAGTTGCACCTGATTTAGATAAGAAAGAGAAGTTGAAAAACAAAAATAAAATTGAAGGCAAAAAAGCAATTGCAATTGCACAACAAGATTTAGGATTCACTCCAAAGTATGAAGTGGAACCATCAGCGGACTTATATGTATATCAAAATGGTGAAGAAACAACATATGCTTATGTTGTGAAATTGAACTTCTTAGATCCAGAGCCAGGAAACTATTATTATTTCATTGAAGCTGATAGCGGTAAAGTTTTAAACAAATATAATACAATCCATAATGCAAAAAATGAAAGTAAGTCACCGATTAACCCTGCAGCTGGTGCTACTGCTAAACCAGTAACAGGAACAAACAAAGTAGGAACAGGTAAAGGGGTATTAGGTGATACAAAGACTATTAATACAACATTATCTGGCTCTAGCTATTATTTACAAGATAATACACGCGGTGCAGTAATTTACACATATGATGGGAAAAATCGTACGACTCTTCCAGGAACGTTATGGGCAGATGCCGATAACATCTTTAATGCTAGTCGTGATGCGGCAGCAGTAGATGCGCAGTACTATGCTGGTGTAACGTATGATTACTATAAAAATACGTTTAATCGCAATTCTTATGACAATGCTGGTGGGACGTTAAAATCAACAGTTCATTATGGAAGTAACTATAACAATGCCTTCTGGAATGGAACGCAAATGGTGTATGGTGATGGAGATGGATATACATTTATTCCATTATCCGGTGGTATAGATGTTGTCGGACATGAATTAACGCATGCTGTGACAGAAAGAAGTTCTAATCTTATTTATCAAAATGAATCCGGTGCATTAAATGAAGCAATTTCTGATGTTTTTGGAACATTAATAGAATACTATGATAATCGTAATCCAGATTGGGAAATTGGTGAAGATATTTATACACCTGGTACAGCTGGAGATGCGCTTCGTTCTATGAGTGACCCAACAAAGTATGGTGACCCAGATCATTATTCTAAACGTTATACAGGAACGAGTGATAATGGCGGTGTTCATACAAATAGTAGTATTATCAATAAAGCTGCTTACTTATTAGCGAATGGCGGTACGCATTATGGTGTAACAGTGAATGGTATCGGCAAAGATAAAGTAGGTGCAATTTACTATCGCGCAAATACATTATATTTCACTCAATCTACAACATTTAGCCAAGCTCGTGCTGGGTTAGTACAAGCAGCGGCTGATTTATATGGCGCAAATTCTGCGGAAGTGACAGCTGTGAAGCAGTCTTATGATGCAGTTGGTGTGAAGTAGGTTCCACTCCCCTTTATATAGTAAAAAAGGAGCATGTGCTCCTTTTTTATTTTTTTTTCCATGTTTTCCACAAATAAAATAAGCCTGCGCAACCAGCGATTGTCATAATCCACTTTGCTTCATTTGTTCCGTTCATAACGTGATAGGCGGAATACACTTCAATAAGTAGTGCTGGTATTTTACCAAGTGTGCTAGCGACGCTAAAAGTTAAAATGGACATCGTTCCCAAAGACGCAAATAATGTAACGATGCCAGAAGGGATAAAGGGGACGAGGCGAAATGATAAAACGAGAAAGAAAGCTTCTTTTCCTTGTACATAAAGAAGTCTTTGTACTTTTGGGTATTTATCTATATTTTTTTGAGCAGTTTTTTGAAAACCAAGACGATATAAATAAAAAGAGACGATGGCTCCTAACGCTTCCCCCGTAATTGATATGAGTGTTCCTTCTGTTACTCCAAATAGTGTGATATTAATAGCAGTTAAAAAAATACTGGGCATAAAGGCTACTAAGCTAATAAGAATATTGAGTAAGATGCTAAGTGGGACTGCTATTGTGTGATGTGCTGTGAGAAAAGAATGAATTATTTCTTCCATATGAATTAAATTTCCTTTGCCTTTTTTAGCATTACATCACATTTTTCATATGGAGACAATAGAATAGTTTAACAAAATCATACATTTCTTTACATGAAAAATCTTATTTATATATCCAAGTTGAAAAACCGGCATAAAAATCCCTTTCTTTTTAGGTGGGCGAGAGCATCTGGCAATGCATAGAAGCGGTCAGGGTCCTTTCTTGACACATGCAAGATTTAAAACAAAAGGAGAAAGCAAGTAGCGATCATGTTGTATTCTACGTGGCAGCGACTTATATGCTGAAAAATTAAAATGAATTTATCCCGCATTAACGGGCAGTAATACTCCCACCTCAAAACTCGGCGAAAGCATTGTCCAGCTC
>NZ_NUQE01000012.1 GCF_002582035.1 Bacillus pseudomycoides | reverse complement strand
ACCATCAGCGGGGATGAACCTCCATTGATGGAAGGTTCACTTTATCCCGCATTAACGGGCAGTAAGACCCCCACCTCAAGATTGAGAGAGAAGCGTTGTCCAGCTCTAGCGGCTAGAATCTCCGGTCGTTTCGCCCCCTCGGACGAGGCAAAAAGCGCCTCTCTGTCGGGTGCTCCAACGTCCTGCGATTCTGGGCGAGCCGCTTCCGCTTTTCTACAGAAGATAGGTGGGGGATAACTGCCCGTAAAAGCCCGATTGGTTCAACTAACCAGCAGTGGGGGATGAAGAAAACCCCCACTGCTGGAAGTTTCACCTTATAAAAATGAATATAAATGAATTTACTTAGGAAAGGATTTTTTATATGAAAGGGACTAGCAATATTCCGCAGCCTAAAACTTTCGGTCCACTTGGCAATTTACCGTTGTTAAAGAAAGAGGAGCCCATGCAATCAATATTAAAGCTCTCGTATGAGTATGGACCAATTTTTCAACTTGAATTGCCTGGAAGGACTCGCACCATTGTTTCTAATCATGAATTGGCGGCAGAAGTATGTGATGAATCTCGCTTTGAAAAAAGTATTGGAACCGCCTTACAAAATGTTAGTGCATTTACTGGCGACGGGTTATTTACGAGCTGGACAAACGAGCCAAACTGGCATAAGGCACATAACATCCTTCTTCCTAGTTTTAGTCAACAGGCTATGAAGGGATATCACTCTATGATGGTTGATCTTGCTTTGCAGTTAGTTCAAAAGTGGGAGCGTCTTAACCCTAATGAAAGTATTGATGTACCAGAAGATATGACACGCCTTACGCTAGATACGATTGGACTATGTGGATTTAATTACCGTTTTAATAGCTTTTATCGTGATACTCCGCATCCTTTTATTACGAGCATGGTTCGTTCACTTGAAGAGGCAATGAACCAATCTCAACGCTTAGGTATACAAGATAAATTAATGGTTATGAAGAAACGTCAGTTTAAGCAAGACATTCAATCTATGTTTGAGCTGGTAGATAATATTATTGCAGAGCGTAAAGAGAGTGGTAATCAAGATGGGGATGACTTGCTAGCTCATATGCTGAGAGGGAAAGATCCGCAAACAGGTGAAATGTTGGACGATGAAAATATTCGTTTTCAAATCATTACTTTTTTAATTGCCGGACATGAGACGACTAGTGGTCTATTGTCATTTGCACTATATTACCTTTTGAAAAATCCCGATAAGCTTAAGAAGGCGTATGAAGAAGTAGATCGAGTTTTAACAGAGCCGATTCCTACATATGGGCAGGTTCAAAAACTGAAATACGTTCGTATGATTCTCAATGAGGCGCTACGTTTATGGCCAACAGCGCCAGCTATTTCACTTTGTGCAAAAGAAGATACACTTCTTGGTGGAAAGTACCATATAGAAAAGGGAAGAGAGGTTACAGTTCTCATACCAAAGCTTCACCGTGATACGAGTGTATGGGGAGATAATGTGGAAGATTTCCAACCTGAGAGATTTGAAAATGTTGAACAAATTGCCACGCATGCATATAAGCCATTTGGGAATGGGCAAAGAGCTTGTATTGGACAACAATTTGCACTTCAGGAAGCTACTTTAGTATTAGGTATGATTCTTCAACATTTTGAAATTATCAATCATACAGACTATCAATTAAAAGTTAAGGAAACATTAACTTTGAAACCAGATGGATTTACTATGTGCGTCAAACCACGTAATAAAAAAGTTACCTTCGCTGCTTCTGATTCAAAAGTTACAGTACCAACAGAGCAGGAAGTAAAACACAACCTTAAAACTGTTATCGATTCGCATCATACACCGCTATTCGTACTTTATGGATCTAACCTTGGAACAGCGGAAGGGCTCGCACGAAATCTTGCTGACACTGCTCGCTTCCAAGGATTTGAGAGTGAAGTAGCGCCGCTTGATGAGTATACTGAAAAGCTTCCTAGAGATGGAGTCGTGTGCATTGTTACTGCTTCATACAATGGTAATCCACCTGATAACGCAAAGGAATTTGTGCATTGGATAAGCGAGTTAGAGGATGAAGCGCTTAAAGGAGTGAAGTATGCTGTTTTTGGATGCGGCGACCGTAATTGGGCTAGCACATACCAACGTATTCCAAGATTGATTGACGAACAATTGGCCTTAAAGGGTGCGACTCGTCTGACTATACGTGGCGAGGGTGACGTGAGTGAAGACTTTGAGTTCCAATTTGATGAGTGGCAAAATCAGCTATGGGAAGATGTAGCAAAAGCTTTGAATTTAGAAGTTAATAAAAATGAAAAACGTTCGGAAAATAAATTGAAATTACAATTTGTTAGCGAATTGACAAGTACTCCTCTTGCGAAAACATATGATGCACTTTCGGCGTATGTTATAGAAAATCGTGAGCTTCAAACAGAGGAGAGCGCACACAGTACGCGCCATATTGAAATTACTTTGCCGGAAGGTATTCAATACCAAGAGGGTGATCATCTAGGAGTCTTACCACAGAATAGAAAAGATCTTGTAGAACGTGTTTTACAACGATATGGATTAAATGGGAAAGATGTTCTTCTTCTGAGCGGAAATGATCATAGCATTGCACATCTTCCTTTAGAGCAGTCCGTATGTGTTTATGAACTGCTTGCAAATTATGTTGAATTACAAGAGCCGGTGACACGGACGCAACTTCGTGAATTAGCGGTATATACCGTTTGTCCGCCTCATAAACAAGAGTTAGAAGCTCTTTTAGAAGAAGATGCATACAAAACAAATATTCTTCAAAAACGTACGACTATGCTTGATTTACTTGAGAAATATCCTGCTTGTGAATTGCCATTTGAAAGGTTTTTAGAACTTCTTCCACCGCTAAAAGTTCGATACTATTCAATTTCTAGTTCACCGCAAATTGTTTCGAATCGTGCGAGTATCACAGTCGGTGTCGTAAGAGGACCAGCATGGAGCGGGCGTGGTGAATACTTGGGAGTTGCTTCAAACTACTTGGCCGAGCGACAAGTAGGGGATGCTATCGCATGTTTTATCCGTAATCCACAATCAGGGTTTCACTTGCCAGAAAATCCTGAGAAGCCAATTATCATGGTTGGACCTGGAACAGGAGTTGCCCCATTCTTAGGATTTTTGCAAGCACGTCGTGTTCAAAAGCAAGAAGGACATAAATTGGGAGAGGCACATTTGTACTTTGGCTGTCGTCATCCTGAACAGGATTATCTTTACCGTGAGGAGCTAGAACGTGCTGGGGAGGATGGACTAGTTATGCTTCACACAGCGTTCTCTCGTTTAGAAGGACAATCCAAAACATACGTACAACATCTTATGAAACAGGATGCAAACGAATTAATTCGTTTACTTGATGAAGGTGGTCAACTTTATGTATGTGGAGACGGAAGTCGAATGGCTCCAGATGTAGAGAGAACTTTATGTGAAAGCTATCAAATTCATCATGGTGTTGATGAGCAGAGAGCAAAAGACTGGCTTGATCATTTGCAATCTGAAGGAAGATATGCAAAGGATGTTTGGGCAGGTATATAATTTTTATTTTTTAATTTGATGGTGATGTGGCGGTATCTCATTAATTGAAGTAAGGTAAATATCGTAAAAAACCTAGTTATTCATTTCTTTATTTTTAATATTGAATAGCTAGGTTTTTTGTTCATTTTGGCGATACTTTAAAAAGAAAAAAACATTGTCATGTCTTTATGACATGGTTTTGCATACGCCGCTGCTGAACCCCATATTACAATTAACAATATGAATTACTTGATTAAAGTTTTACTTTAGGTTTATATACTATAGTATAGACAAAGTAGCATACATAGAAAGGAACGATGAAATATGCCAAAGCAACAAATTGGAGTTGTTGGTGTGGGCGTTATGGGAAAAAGCCTTGCACTTAACTTTGAAAGTAAAGGGTATTCTGTTGCCCTATATGATATTTCAGAGGAAAAAGTAAATGAAATCATTGAGGAAAACAGTGGTAAAAACTTAGTTGGTACTCATATGGTTGAAGAGTTTGTTAACTCACTTGAATCACCTAGAAAGATTTTATTAATGGTTAATGCAGGGGAAATTACAGATAAGGCAATTGATTCTCTGCTTCCTCACCTCGATAAAGGTGATATTTTAATTGACGGCGGCAATACATACTTTGGTGATACAATTCGCCGCAACAAACGTCTTGCTGAAGAAGGAATCAATTTCATTGGTGCAGGTGTGTCAGGCGGAGAAGAGGGTGCGTTGAAGGGACCTTCTATTATGCCGGGCGGACAGAAGGATGCATATGAAAAAGTGAAGGATATGCTTGAAAATATTTCTGCAAAAGTGAATGGTGAAGCTTGCTGTTCTTATATCGGGCCTAATGGAGCAGGTCACTATGTAAAGATGGTACACAACGGTATTGAGTATGGAGATATGCAGTTAATTTGTGAAGCATATTTCTTCTTGAAACAAACACTTGATCTGACTGCAGAAGAGTTTCACGAAATATTTGCTGAATGGAATAAGGGCGAACTGAACAGCTACTTAATCGAGATTACAGCAGATATTTTCACGAAGAAAGATGAGGAAACTGGAAAGCCATTAGTGGATGTTATTCTTGATACTGCGGGACAAAAGGGCACAGGGAAATGGACAAGCCAAAGTGCGCTTGATTTAGGTATTTCTCTTCCGATTATCACGGAATCTGTATTTGCGCGTTGTATTTCTGCTTTAAAAGAAGAGCGTGTGAACGCAAGCAAAGTTTTATCTGGCCCTAAAGACAAACCAGCACTTGGAATTGAAAAAGCAGAATTAATCGAAGCAGTACGTCAAGCTCTGTATATGAGTAAAATTTGTTCTTATGCGCAAGGATTTACTCAATTGAAGGCAGCTTCTGAGGAATATGACTGGAATCTTGATTTTGGCAGCATTTCTATGCTTTGGAGAGGCGGATGTATTATTCGTGCAGCCTTCTTACAAAACATTAAAGAGGCTTATGAGAATAACACTGACTTACCGAACCTTTTACTTGACCCATACTTTAAAGAGATTGTGGAGTCATACCAAGGCGGATTACGCAAAATCATTTCATTGGCTGTACAACAAGGTATAGCGGTACCTGCATTTTCAGCAGCAATTTCTTACTATGACAGCTATCGTACTGCAACATTGCCTGCAAACTTGTTACAAGCACAGCGCGATTATTTTGGAGCACATACGTATAAACGCGTGGATAAAGAAGGTACATTCCATACAAAATGGATATAAGTGGGATAAAGTGAAACTTTAATCAGTGGGGGGGGTCTTCATCCCCACTGATTATTAGTTGAACCAATCGGGCTTTTACGGGCAGTTTATCTCCCACCTAACTTCTTTGCTTTCATCGAATTTTGAGGTGGGAGTATTACTGCCCGTTAATGCGGGATAAAATAAAAAATGGACCAAGATATCAATCTTGGCCCATTTTTTTATTGAAACAATAACACACGCGCTGGTGCTGCATCTGTACCCATTAGTTTTAATGGAGCTGCGACCATAAAGTATGTTCCTGCTTCTACTTCTTTAAATGTTAATCCTTCGATTACAATAATATCGTGTGCAAATAGTGTTTTATGGGTTGGGTGACCTTCTTGTGCACGTTCAACACCTAATGCATCAATACCGACACCGCGAATGCCTTTTTCAGCAAGCAGTTTCGCACCGCTTTCAGCTAAATAAATAAAATCAAAGTTAAATCCCTCATCAGAGGAGTTCTTTGTTTTAAATAAGACAAAATCCCCTTTTTGAATATCGAAATCTTTCAGGTCTTCAGCAGTAATGCCACCTTCAACATGTGTCAGGTCAAAAACCTTTGCTTCGCCTATTAATTTCTCGATATCAAGCGTTTCAAACGTGTCTCCGTCATTTATCATATGCAAAGGCGCATCAATATGAGTTCCTGTATGAGCATCCATTTTTAATGTGGATTCTGTTACATGACCGTTTGTAACTTTTGAAAGTTGAGGCTGCTTTTCTGGTTTATTTTTATATACCGGCATTCCTTCGTAAATAGGTACTGTAATGTCATATACTTTTTTCATAAAAATTCTCCTTTCGCTTTTGCTATGATTAGATTGAGTAGTCACCATCATCTGAAATTGGCCACCACTGGAAGCCGTTTTCCGCAAGCAGATCATCAGAAGCTTGAGGTCCCATTGATCCTGATTCGTAAGTAAGTAAATCGGTTGATACATCCTGTTTCCATGCTTTAGAAATCACATCAACAAATTTCCATGATAACGCTACTTCATCCCAGTGAGTAAAGTTTGTTGCATCGCCTTGAATTGCATCATATAGGAGTTTCTCATAAGCTTCTGGTGTATTTACCCCGTCCACGCAGTCATTGCAGTAATCAAGTTTAAATGGTGTTGTCTTTTCAGAAGTACCGATTTTCTTACCGTTTAAAACAAGAGAAATTCCCTCATCCGGCTGAATATGAATAATAAGTAAGTTCGGATGAACGTTGTTTTCTGATTTAGAATACAAATTCATCGGCAATTCCTTAAACTGAATAACGATTTTTGTTGATTTTTCTTGCATGCGTTTACCTGTGCGAATGTAGATTGGCACACCTGCCCAGCGGAAATTGTCTATTAATAATTTACCCGCCACAAATGTTTCCGTTCTTGAATTTGGATCTACTTTACTTTCGCTTCGGTACCCAGGAACTTCTTTTCCATTGATTAGTCCCGGACCATACTGACTACGTACAAAATATTGATCAACTTCTTCTACTGCTATTGGTCGAAGTGCGCGCAATGCTTTAATTTTTTCGCTTCGGATTTCTTCTGTTGTTAAACGAATTGGCGGTTCCATTGCCAGCAAAGCAACCATTTGTAACATATGATTTTGTACCATGTCTCTTAAAGCGCCGGAATTATCATAGTAACCTCCGCGATCCTCTACACCTAAAGATTCACTAGATGTAATTTGAATATTAGAGATGTATTTATTATTCCACAATGATTCAAATATTGCATTTGCAAAACGAATGACACCAATATTTTGAACCATTTCTTTTCCTAGATAATGGTCAATACGATAAATCTCATCTTCCGCAAATGCGTGACGAAGTTCTTCGTTTAATTTTTGTGCGGATGGAAAGTCATGTCCAAAAGGCTTTTCAATAATCAATCGATTCCAACCGTTTGCGTTTGTCACACCTTCTGATTTCAAGTAAGAAGCGATTGTTCCGAAAAATTCAGGAGCCATTGCCATATAGAACATTCTGTTTCCTGGAATATCGAATTGTTCTTCTAGGTTAGTAAGTAATGCATTCAAATCTTGGTACGAATCAGTATTCGTAACATCAAACGCCAGGTATCGGAAATGAGTTAAAAATTCATCTAAATCATCCCCGGGTTTAACTTTTGACTCTTGAATAGAGGAGAATACATTTTCACGAAATACATCATCACTCCATTCACGTCTTGCTACACCAACAACAGCAAAATTTTTAGAGAGCTGCCCTTTTTTATATAGGCTATAGATAGAAGGGAATAATTTTCTCTTCGCTAAATCTCCTGTCGCTCCAAATATAACCATAGTGCAATATGTATTGTCGTTCTTGTTCACTGGGCACCCTCACCTTTATTAATGTATAAATAGTATCTCAGAAGATTTTAACACAATTTGAAAGAAGTCTCCTACTTTTAAGTATGTGTAAGAAAGCAGGAATAAATCTTGTAAATTATTTTAAGGCGAAGGGTATAGAAAATCAAAAGAAAAGCATGAAATCATTATTACAGTGTAATTTAGTTATTTTGGAGTTAGAAGAAAAGGGGGCAATTTGAGAGGGATCATACATTATGGTGCAGTAAAATAAAATGTGCTATGATGTGGGGAAATATAGAATAAAGCCATGTAACGGAGGGATTCACTTGCCGCATATTGTATTTCGTGGAATTACTACTGAGCAATTAAAGAGTATAAGTAAACCATTAGTAGAAGAGCTTGCAGAGATTTGTGAATGTGGTACGGATAATTTTACATTAGAACTACCAAACTCCACGTTTGTATGTAGTGGAGAAGAAACAGAGGCTTTCCCTCTTATTGAGGTGAAATGGTTCGAACGTGGACAAGAAGTTCGTGATCGATTTGCTCAGGCGCTTACCACATATATAATGGATTTTGGGCTTCCTGAAGTAGAGGTTGTGTTTACAATTTTCTCAGAATCAGCGTATTATATTAACGGACAGCATTGTGCAAATTGAAGTTAAGTAGGTTCTGGTGTGAATTTTATTTAAATGTAAGGTTCATACCGAATCGTATATTTTTATACACACTGAAAAAGTGTTTGTGTTATGTGATTGTATGAATTTCGGGTACTCTATAAATAGGGCTACAAGTTTAAATACATAGGAGGACATATATTATGATCGTAACAACAACTTCTACTATTCAAGGAAAAGAAATTGAAGAGTATATTGATATCGTAAACGGCGAAGCAATTATGGGAGCTAATATTGTTCGTGATTTATTCGCTTCTGTTCGCGATGTGGTTGGTGGCCGTTCCGGTGCGTATGAAAGTAAGTTAAAAGAAGCACGTGATATTGCAATGGACGAAATGAGAAATCTTGCAAAGCAAAAAGGTGCCAATGCAATTGTTGGTATTGACGTTGATTATGAAGTAGTTCGTGAAGGCATGTTAATGGTAGCTGTAAGCGGAACGGCGGTTAGAGTTCGATAAGAGAATCAGCTGTGCGCACCCTATGATTAATAATATGTGAACCCTTTTTTCTATTAGGAGAAAGGGTTCCTTTTGTATGAATGAAGATATAATATCGATCCGTTTATTCTTGCTTGATGGGCTTTAGGTTGTCTTTTAAACGAAATCGTTTAGACTAATAGAGATGTGAAAACGAATGAAAGAGAAGGTTTCAAGTACGAAATAGTTCGGGCTTGCTGTGCAGTCTTTATTAGTACTAGCAGATTATGACGGTATTTGCCCTAGTGCAATTATGGCTGAAAAGTTAGGAACAAAGCCGCTCCTTTTAAGAAAAATCCTTACTCATTTGGTTAAAGCAGAATTAATTGTAGCGAAAGAAGGCCGAGATGGCGGTTATTATTTAGCTAGAGCAGCAAATGAAATTACATTAGTAGAGGTTTATGATGCGATTAGAGCTGATCCTTATTCAAAAGGATTCCTTGATGTAGATGGTAAGGAGTGTTTTTCTCCTTCGACATGTTCAGCTTTATATGAATTAAGAGATGAAATGGAAAGATGGCTTGTAGAGGGGCTGGCAAAGAAAAAACTAGCTGATTTACTTCTTAAATAATGAAGAGTAGTCTCGCCAATAAAACGCGAATTTCGTACGCTAAGGAATTTCTAAGTTAAAAAACTTGGCTTTATTGTACGTTAAGAAGGTTCCATAAACGTCTGTTTTTGGTCCTTTTTTTAGGCGCTAAAATATATATGTTAAGTTGGAAAAATGATTCAAGATTGATGAATTTTTAAATATAGCTAAAAAGTGACAGAAAGAATCAGTGAAATTGAGAATAATCATTCTTGACTGTCAGCTGATTGTAAAATTGCAGAGGGGTGTTCCTTGATGACAAATAGTAAAATGAATCCTAAGGTTGATGAATTTTTAAATGCAGCCGAGAAGTGGAAGGAAGAATATGAGAAGTTAAGAAATATCATTCTTGACTGTGAGTTAACCGAAGAATTTAAATGGATGCATCCTTGTTACACGTTTGAGAAAAAAAACATAGTTTTAATACATGGATTTAAAGAATATTGTGCGCTTCTGTTTCATAAAGGTGCCTTGTTACAGGATACTCAGGGGATTCTAATCCAACAAACGGAGAATGTACAGGCGGGGCGCCAGATTCGGTTCACCAATGTTCAAGAAATAGTTGAAATGGAAACCATCTTGAAAGCCTATATTTATGAAGCCATTGAAGTTGAAAAAGCCGGCTTAGAAGTGAAAAAGAAAGAGCATAAAGAATACATAATTCCTGAAGAACTTCAAAATAAATTCGGTGAAATGCCTACTTTTAAAACTGCTTTTGAATCATTGACACCGGGGCGGCAAAGAGCATACATTCTTTATTTTTCTCAACCTAAACAATCCAAAACTCGAGAGTCAAGGATTGAAAAATATATCCAGAAAATTCTCGATGGAAAGGGATTAAATGATTGTACTTGTGGGTTATCTCAAAAGCAGCCCAACTGTGACGGCTCACACAAGTCATTGGATAAGAAAAACTGTTAATCAAACTTTAAGATATTGTCTTACTTTGCGTTTATTCGAACTCTTTTTAGATCGCAGATAACACTCAATTAAATAATTTAAAATGAAAAAACAAAAAAATGATTCGTAGAGTATAAACAAACTACCGTATAACAGGCTTACGCATTACCAGTTAGGAAAAGAAAAATATTGCACACAAAGGTGTACCCTTTGGCTTTTTGCTGAGAGGTACACTTTTCTTGAACTAACGAGAGCTTTAGTTGAACAAGCTACTCGCGTGGCGATGATTGATGGTGGTTTAGTAGCGATGCAGCTTATGTTAGCTGCGAAAGCAAAAGGCTTTGATACTGTACCAATTGGCGGTTTTCACCCACAGAAATTTGTAGAAGCTTTTCATGTCCCTGAAAACCTTGAACCTGTTATGTTAATTTGTGTAGGTAAAGCAGTTAAGGCTGGTTTTGAAAAAGTTCGTCTTCCGCTTGATGATGTGTTAACGTGGAATAAATTTTAATCATGTATGATTTCAGATGAAAGAAAAAGGCAGTGTAATCTGCCTTTTTTTATTTTTTTTATAGTAAGCGCATTTTACATTCCTGAATTTGACGTAGCAATTGCTCGTATTCATTTTCCAAAAGAATAACATCATCATGACGTCCTGGCATCGAAATGCGCCCGATTACTTCTGTTAGTTTCGTTTGTAGGCGCAATAGTTCCTGCTCTGTTGGGTTGATAGAAGTTTGTTCTGTTCGCTTTGTATACTGTTCATAATTCCCTTGAAAGAGCCTTGGTGCTTCTTCATCTAGGTGTAAAATGTGATCAGCAATTTTATGAACAAAGGTGCGGTCATGACTAATGAATAATACAGTACCAGGATAATCTTGCAGCATTTGCTCTAGTTCTTCTTGAGTGGCAAGGTCTAGATAGTTTGTCGGTTCATCAAGAAGAAGTATATTGTAGTCTCCTAAGAAAATTTTAACCAGCGCGACCTTCACACGTTCGCCGCCGCTTAATACGTTCACTTGTTTATGAACATCTTCTCTTCGAAAGAGAAGACGGGCAAGAATCGTTCGTACAAATGATTCTTCATAGCGTGTTTCTTCCATAACGTTTTGTAAAATGGTTTTGTTATTTTGCAGAATCGCTAATGTTTGCTCAAAATAACCAATTTTACAGCTTTTCGAAAGCTGAATTCCTCGTTCATTTGCTTGAATCATATGAAATAGTGTTGTCTTTCCACTCCCATTTTTTCCGAGAATAGCAAGCTTTGCACTCGGAGCCATACTTCCATTTATATTGTGAAAGAGAGTGCGGCTTCCGACTTTTTTCGTAACCTTATTAAACTGCACAACCGTTTTACTATGAATCGGTGCGTGGTACTGCGCATCAAACTTTGCCTGCACAATTTCCCCTGGCTTTTCTTTCTTTTCTAATTGCTCTAATCTTGTTTCTAATGCTTTTGCGGCTTTTTGGACATTTCCTTGACTGTAAGCTGCACCTGATTTGTATAGCTTAGATTCAGAGGAACTAAATCGTGTTGGGATTTTTGTCATTCCAGAAGCCCTTTGTTGTCTAGAACTAATTGCTTTTTCTAATCGCTGTTTTTCTTTCGTGTACTGCTCATATTCTGATTGCTGGTGCTGCCTTTGCTGTTCTTTTTGTTCACGATAGTTTGTGTAATTTCCTTTATATTCACGAACAGAACCATCTTCAATTTCGATAATCTTTGTGCAAATGGCGTCTAACAAGGAACGGTCATGAGAAATTAAAAGAATGGCTCCTTTATAAGATTGTAATGCTTTCTCCAGTTGTTCTGTGCCATACATATCGAGATGACTTGTTGGTTCATCAGCAAACAAGATAGATGCTTCTTGTTCAAGAGCATGAGCAATTTTTAAGCGTCCGCGTTCACCGCCGCTCATATTCGGTGTAACGTGAGAAATTCCCCATTGTCCTTTTGAAAGGGAAGAAGCTGTTTCCAATGTCTCTTCATGGAATTGAGGAATGATGGCGATAGAATCATAATGAGTAATTGTTCCGCAATCAGGTTCTATTTCTTTACTTAATATTTGTAATAGCGTTGATTTCCCTGCACCATTTACACCAACGATTCCAATGCGATCATGTGCATGAATATCAAGTGCTTGTAATGTAAATAAAGTACGGTCACCATAGATTTTTTCAATATTGCGTGCTGTTAAAATGGTCATAAAAAACCCTCCCTAGTTTCACTAGAGAGGATATACGTCACCCGTAGTATGTAAAAAGAGTATACACAAAGAAACTGTACACGTACTTTTACATGTTCCTGTCAAAAGAAAGTTATCGACAAAAGGGCATACTAATCCTCTTCTAGTTTTCATCATTTTGTTTCACTATTTGTGATGGATGAATAAAAAAGAGAATTAGAACTTCATTGGCCGATTTACCTTCCTTTCATAATTTCACATTTATTGTATGCGTATGGAGATGTATTTGTCAAATCATTCTGTCAATTATTTTTGTTTGAAAGTATGATTATATATTTTTACTTTTTCCATTGCCTCTTTATCATTTACGATTTCGCCTGGTGCGTTGGCAGCTCCAATAATATAACCTTCGAAAGAAGCCCCTACAAAGTCAAAAATATATTGGAACTGTGCAATAAGCGGGAGCGCCTTTAATTTTGGATTGTCGCCGCCAACAATGACAACATATATTTTCTTACCTTGCATACGTTCTTTGAAATGTAGAGATGTATCTCGTAAGCTTTGTGACCAGCGATCCACAAAGTTTTTCATATATCCGCTCATACCGTACCAATAAAGTGGTGTTGCAAATACAACTGTATCATGCTCAAGCATACGTTTCGTTATACCCTCGTAATCATCATCGATTGATTGAAAGCCTTCCGCATCGTGACGCTGATCAGTAATGGGTTTGATGGTATGATTGCGTAAATATACTTCTTCAGCATTTACTCCTTCTAGCATCATATGCGTTAATTGTTCCGTATTCCCATTTGAACGTGAACTTCCATGTAAAACGAACATATTTATCAATTCCTTTCTTTACTTTGTTTTAAAAGTACAACGTGTTTTTGTAAGTTCGTTTGGATATGAGAAAGTAATGAAATCTGTTTTGTGACTTCATCAAGCTTTTCTTCGTAAAGCGTGATGATACTGCTGCACGGATTATCATATAAGTGTGGTTCTATTTCTAAACAGCGCAGTATTCTAGCTGTTTCTTCTAAGTTCAGACCGAGCTGTAAATACATTTGTATGAGCTCTACTTTTTCAACCATAGTTTCATCAAAATCACGATAGCCATTTGCAAGCCGTTTTGAAATTAGCAAGCCTTTTTCCTCGTAATGCCGTAGTGAACGTTCACTTACACCTGTACGTTTAGATAATTCTCCGATGCGCAAAACCATCACTCCTTCTTTCCTTATCCCGCTATTCGCGGGCAGTAAGTCCCCCACCTCAAGATTGAGAGAGAAGCGAAGAAGGTAGGTGTAGGATAACTGCCCGTAAAAGCCCGATTGGTTCAACTAACCATTCGGAGAAAAAGCATCTCTGAATAGAAGTTTCACTTTATTCTAAACCTTCACATTAATGTGAAGGTCAACTATGTTTGTTCGCGAAGTTTTGCACATGATCCAGAAATACTTGAATCGCTTTGGAAGGAATGAAATGTTTTCCTCGTACAATGGAGAAAGGGCGCATGAGCTTTTTGTTTGGCAAAGGTATATGACATACTTCGCCAGCTAGTAATTCTTTGCGTACCGTCCAGTTTGACAAAATAGCAATTCCGAGTCCAGCAGCAACGGCTTCTTTTACACTTTGAATGCTGCTAAATGTGAAGTATCGCTTCATTTTTAGATGATTGTCATGAATAAAGCGATCACTGTAAGCTCGTGTTCCTGAACCGGTTTCGCGAAGCACCCATATTTGGTCTTGCAGCATGTTCGTATCAATCGGACTTGTCATTGTAAGAGGATGATTTGGCGGAACAACAAGCTTCATTTCATCCTCCATAAATGATTCTACGTCTACATCTGTGTATATGACTTGCCCTTCTATTAGGCCAATATCTAGTTGATTCGAGCGAACCCCTTGTAATACCTCTTCTGTATTTGAAATAAAGGTACGAACTTCAACCCGTGGGTGTTCTGTCGCATAGTTTGCTAATATTTTGGGAAGAAGATATTCTCCGATTGTAAAACTGGCGCCAATGCGCAGTGTACCCGTAACGATATTATGCAGGGCGTGAATTTCTTGTTTTGCTTCTTCGTATAGAGTGAGCATTTGTTTTGCATGTATGTATAAAATGTTCCCGGCTTCTGTGACTTGCACATGTTTTGGTGAACGCTGAATGAGCGTCGTACCAAACTCATTTTCTAAATTTCGAATGTGCATGCTTACCCCTGGCTGCGAAAGATTCAACATTTCGGCAGCCCTAGAAAAATGTTTTTGTTCTGCGACTGTTACAAAGATTTTTAAAATGTCAGTGTTTATGATAATCATTCCTTTCAGTGATTAAAGGAGTCGGCTCTGCTTTTTTTTGTCCAGCTCCAGCGGCAAGAATGGTCGGTGGCTTCGCTTCTTCCGCCGAGGTAAAGAGCACCTCTTTGTCAGAAGCTCCATCTCCCTCCCATTCTGAACGAGCCGCTTCCGCTTTTCTTTTCATTTTATCATAAGTTTTCTTGATGATTGAGATAGTATATTAGTATTAAACTTATGATTAAAATTCCCTTATAATGAAAGTAGAACGAACATGCATGTTCCAATATGATTATTGGAGTGATCCGAAATGGAACAAATATTAGTGGTACAAAAACAAAAGAAACAGCATCTTGGATTTGCCCAAGGTATTGGGATTACGTTACTTATTGCTATTGTTGCGAAATATTTGGCGCAGCTTCCATTTTTTAGTATTATGGGGCAATTAGTAATTGCTATTCTAATTGGAATGGTATGGAGAGCGACAGTTGGTGTACCAGCTCAAACGATTGCAGGAACGAATTTTGCGAGTAAAAAACTACTACGTCTAGGAATTATATTACTTGGTATGCGATTAAATTTAGTTGATATTGTGAAGGCAGGCCCAAAGGTATTGGTCATGGCAGCAATTGTTATTACGTTTACGCTTATTGTTGTATATGTATTAACACGTCTTTATAAAGTGGAGAAGAATCTTGGCATGTTAACAGCATGCGGAACAGCAATTTGCGGAGCAGCAGCAGTTATTGCGATTGGACCGCAAGTAAAGGCAAAGGACGAAGAAGTAGCAGTTAGTGCAGCCATTGTTGCGATTTTAGGAACCATTTTCACATTAGCATATACATTGCTATATCCTGTGCTTAATTTGTCACCGTATGAATATGGTGTTTTCTCTGGTGCAACATTGCATGAGATTGCTCATGTGATTGCAGCGGCAGCACCTGGTGGAAGCGAGTCGGTTGATATTGCGGTAATTATGAAGTTAACGCGCGTTGCTTGTCTTGTACCTGTAGCAATTTTAGTTGGCGTATGGTTTCAACGCGGGGAAGGATCGGGGGAAAAGGGATCTTGGCGTGATGTCCCGATTCCATGGTTTATTTTTGGTTTCTTAGCAGTTAGTGCGTTTCATTCGTTAGGAATTGTACCTGAAACAGTGGCGAACTATATTGTGGTTATTTCCTACATGCTCATGGCAATGGCAATGGCCGGGCTAGGTTTAAATGTAGAATTTAAGACATTCCGTAGACTAGGATCAAAAGCGTTTGCTGCAGGATTGATTGGATCGGTATTGCTTTCTGTTCTTGGATATATACTTGTAAAGGTATTGCACTTTGCGTAGAAGACCGGGGATTATGATACGATCAAATGGAGTTTGGAATAGATAAAAAAACTGCTGAACGTTATGGTTCAGCAGTTTTTTTATGAATCCGTATTCTTAGAATATGTATCTAACAATCAAATAGGCTTGATAGGGCTTTTTCCCATCTCCATCAAGTTAAGAAATTCATTGTTCCCCAAAACGAAAAAAATGGGCTGAATTCTCGTAGACAACTGTGGAGGGATAAAATTTTTGTTTTGGAGGTACTTCAAAATATTAGCTTGATGGGCAGGGGGTATTTAATTACTTTACCTTGATGGAGATGTGTTTCCTATTGCCTAGATCCTTCTTCCTCAAATCGAACCAGCGCTGCTTTCGCACGGTCCCTGAGTGAGACTAAATCTTCTTCAACCTTTAAGATGTTTTTCTTTTTTTGTTCGATGAAGTTCAGCTGCTCTTCGATAGTATTTACTACTTTTCTTAACTTTTCTGTTTGTTCACTTGTGCCTTTTACTTGCCTGTAATTCGCTTTGTGAAGCTCTAACGTGTCGCTGAGTGCGATGAATTGCTGAAGCTCTTGAAGGGAAAAGCCCATTACTTCTTTGGCATTTGTGATTTTTTTCAGGAAGTCAATATGTTCCTGGGAATATAATCTTATGCCTCCTTCACTTCGCGGGGGAGCAGGCAACAGTCCGATTTGTTCGTAATATCTGATGGTTCGTTTCGTTAAACCGCTTTGTTTCGCTACGTCATCTATTTTTATTCCGTCCATCATTCCGCTCCTATATTTCTTTATTTTTACTATTACACTAACAGGATGGAGCTTTTTAGCTCAAGAATATTATACTACAACCAGAGCTTTTCAGAAAAAACAAGCAGTTTACGCTAACGAAGAAGAGGAAGTTATTAATAAAATCATTTTTTTGTCCACTATAATTGACGTTGACGTTAAGGTTAAAAAGATTTATACTAATATTTGTAACGAAATTGCAATCATAGCTTTTTCAATATAAAGGGGATGGATAAGAGATATCAATCAGGGGACTGTAAACAGTAGATTGAACTCGCCCCAAAACTATATATAAAGGAGTTTGAAATGGATGAATTCAAATCAATCATATTCACTTAGTGCCCAAAATGAATCGGCCAAACAGCCGCTTGTCGTTTGGGTTATCTTTTTTGCCTCAATCATTTCTTTCATGGGCTTAGGACTTGTCGATCCTATTTTACCTGCGATTGCAGAACAACTTCATGCCACCCCAAGCCAGGTTTCCTTACTATTTTCAAGTTATAACTTGATTACTGGGATTGCGATGCTGATCACCGGCGTTGTCTCCAGCAGGCTTGGCATTAAGTGGACTTTATTGACCGGCATTCTATTTATCATCGTCTTTTCGGCACTGGCGGGTTCTTCAAACGGAATATGGCAAATTGTCGCTTTCCGCGGTGGATGGGGACTTGGCAACGCATTATTTATTGCCACAGCGTTGTCTGCGATAGTAAGTTTCTCTGTAGGAGGAACCGCCAAAGCAATCATTTTGTATGAAGCAGCCATTGGACTTGGTATTTCCGTAGGCCCGCTGCTTGGTGGAGAATTAGGATCTATTTCTTGGCGCGGCCCGTTCTACGGGGTAAGCGTACTAATGATCATTGCTTTTTTTGCTCTTTTATTAAAAATGCCTCAGGTTGCAAAGCCGAAAGTAAAAAGCTCTATCCTTGATCCGATCAAAGCATTGAAATTCCCTGGATTATTAAGACTTGGGATTACAGCATTCCTTTATAACATCGGATTTTTCACGTTAATGGCATACGCTCCATTCGTCATGGGATTGGATGAGCATGGATTGGGATATGTGTTCCTTGGATGGGGAATTTGTCTCGCTATCACATCCGTCTTTGTTGCTCCGAAGCTTCAAGCCAGATTTGGAACGATTAAATCAATGTGCGCGATGTTAAC
This sequence comes from Bacillus pseudomycoides, assembly GCF_002582035.1. Taxonomy (GTDB): domain Bacteria; phylum Bacillota; class Bacilli; order Bacillales; family Bacillaceae_G; genus Bacillus_A; species Bacillus_A pseudomycoides_B. The sequence goes on along the minus strand of NZ_NUQE01000012.1, from coordinate 18,796 downwards.
CTTGTTTGCATTAACTCTTTTGGCAATGGGAATTTGGACAGAATCAAGAACAGCTATTATTGTTTTCGTTATCATCGCAGGCCTATTCTTGGGAACAAATAATACTTTGATTACTACAGCGGTTATGCAGGTTGCGCCAGTAGAGCGCGCTACGGCCTCCGCAGCATACAGCTTCGTCCGTTTCATCGGCGGAGCGATCGGACCTTGGCTGGCAAATAAGCTTGCTGAAATGTATACTCCACATGTTCCTTTCATAATTGGCGCTGTATTTGTATTCGTGGCCATGCTGGTCGTTGCTTTTGGACGGAAACACATTGCACATGTAGATCAAGTTAGCGGCCACTAAAAAAGCACGTGCTTCCAAGCCATGCAGCCGCGGATCAGTGTACACAGGCAACTATATATGAGGGGATGGTACGTATGTATAAAAAAATGTTAGTGGCGTTCGACGGCTCGGCACCTTCTGTCCGCGCCCTTCACCATGCAGCGGAGCTGGGGAAAACAATCGGATCTGAAAAGTTGACGATTCTGCATGTGAATAAAGACATTCCGATGCAGGAGCCTATTCTGAACATCGATCTGGATCAACTATTAGACGAGGAGAATCAGGAGATGTTAACCTCTGCAATCCAGTTTCTCTCAGAATCCAATGTGAATTATGAGACCCGTACACTTGATGGTGATCCAGCCCACATCATTACTGTATATGCTTCAGAGCACGATTACGATATCATTATAATGGGAAGCACAGGAAAGGGACTAATCAAGGAAGCGTTGTTAGGAAGTGTAAGCGATAAAGTGGCACAGTCCGCGCATTGTCCAATACTTATTGTAAAATAAACATAAAACACCTTTGGTAAATAATTAATAGTTTACCAAAGGTGTTTTTTATTTTTCTTTGAAAAAATCCCATTATGTTTTATGGTACATGCCTTTTGATTTGGACATTTTACGATATGATAACAAAGGGGAAAACAGGCTGGGGTTTCCGATTATGGCGACTGGTAGTGCGATCTTTTTCGCGATTTGTGCCTAGGAGAAACGAAAGCTTAAAAACCTTGAAGATGATGAATAAGAATTATTTCGATAAGAGCTGTTTACACGAATTTAGATGTAAACGGCTCCTTATTTTTATAAAACCTCTTGAAACTAACGTTACGTCACCTTTTATAATGAAAACGAGAGGGTGATGGAAATGATTTCTATTCAGCAATTAACGAAAGAGACAAGTGTTACAGTAAGGACGCTTCGGTATTATGATCAGATAGGTTTGCTAGAGCCGAGCGGAAAGACGGAAGGCGGACACCGGTTATATAGTGAAGGTGATGTATTGAAGCTGCAACAGATTTTGTTTTTAAAAGAAATGGGATTCCCGTTAAAAGAAATTACGAATATGTTAGAAACAGAGCGTGTAAATTTCAAAGAGGTTTTGCAAAAGCAATTGTTGTTCGTACGAGAAGAGCAGCAAAAGTTTTCGCGTATGGAGAAAATGCTGCAAGCTGTTTTGTATTCTACTGAGCTGGAAGGGGAGCTAAATTGGGATATGATGTTTGAGCTCATGCAGCTTTCACAGCAGTCCCCGCGAATGCGTCAGCGATTTCAGCGACAAGTATTTTCACAGGAAGAAGAAGGATTGCTTAAAAAGTTGCCAAACATGAGTGAGCAAAATGAAGAAGTACAAGAGTGGATTCTTTTACTAAAGCGAATGCGTCAGTTTATGCAAAAGAAGAAAGCACCAAGTGATGCAGAAGTGCAAGGGATTACTGGCATCATTTTAGAGAAATGTAGAGAAATGGCAAATGGTGATGAAGCGTTTTTGGATAAATTGTGGGAAGTACGTAAGTCAACAGAGCAGTCGAAAAGGATGAATATGTATCCAATTGAAGAAGAGCTTCTGCAGTATATGGATGTGGCTTTTGAATTGTATATGGAGGGAGAGGAGAAAGAATGAATCTACTAACCGAGTATCGCTGGGCATTTTTAATTGGCGCTGAAATTGTGTTTTGGAGTGCAGCGATTAGTTTCTTTCTATTAAGGTATGCTTTTCAGCTGCGTAAAGCAAGTTTCATTGCAGGGATTGTATTACTGTTAAATGAATTATTTATTTTAACGTTAGGTGTCGTTGATTATTATGAAACAGGGGAGTTTTCTCAATTTCAAATTATTATTGTAATTATTTTATTGTATGCTGTTTTTTACGGAAAGAAAGATTTAAGGAAGCTTGATTTCCGTATACAACGAGTGATTGCAAAGTGGCGGAAAGAGCCAATGTCGATGATGGAAGAACCAGTAGAATTGACAGGTTGGACGCATACGAAACAGGAGCTCTTACATTGGGGGATTCACTTTATTGTATTTGCGGGTGTGCACATTGTATTTTTCTTTCTGTATGGATTCGTACCACTTGAAAATATATCAAGCTGGGATGCTGATATATTTTCAAATGAAACCGCAAATCGCGTGAGTAAAGTGTGGAGAATCGTTTTCGCTGTAGATACGTTTATTACTCTCTCTTATGTTATTTTCCCAAAAAAGAAAAAGCACGAGGTGTTGCCGCGCTAGGGTAACATCTCGTTTTTTCTTTCATTCCTCACTGTAGATACAGAACGTTTTTTGGATAAATACATTCAATCCACCTTGAGCAGAGTTAAGATTTGAAACACTCAAGCTTTTAAAGTTTTCCACATGAAATATTCTTGTACTTTCTGTAATTTTAGCAGTAATAGGGTTATGAGGACTTTGAGTTATAATGGTTATCGCCAAAGGTAAAGGATCTTCACCTTTTAATGAGGCAGAAGTCAACTGAAGTAATGTTTTATTGGGAGTATTAGTGAAATTTTGGAAAACAGGTTGGTGATTCGTGTCTCCTGGTAGGAGAACTAGTACTGGTGAATTTGTTGATCCAATTGTATGATTTTCAACAAAAGAGTTATGAGTATTTGAGTTCTTTTTCAGACTTTCTTCATCAGATTTGTCATGATGATCAGGCATATTGGTGTTAAACCTCTTTTCTTTATTTTTGATACAGTGTATTCCATCAATAGAAAACATGTGTGGACAATGCGTGACGAGCTAGCTGTTCGCTCAAGTTGAAGAATTCTCGTTTGAGCTATGTGAAGTTGGTATGTGCCAATATACAAAAAAGCTGCTGCCCTTAATGGACAGCAGCTTCTTTGTTACCCAGCATGATCGGACAGTAAACCCCCGATTGGTTCAACTAACCATTCGGAGGAAAAACATCTCCGAATGGAAGTTTCACTTTATGCAGCGTCATCTTTTTGTTCATTTCTTAAAGTACTATTTTTATATCCGTAGCTGAAATATACGATTAAACCGATAACTAACCAAACGCCAAAGCCAATCCATGTTGTTGCTGGAAGTTGTAATGTTAGGTATCCGCAGAACAGAACTGCTAATGCTGGAATCCATGGCACGAACGGTACTTTAAATGCACGCGGCAAGTCTGGTTGTTTTTTGCGTAAGATGATAACACCGATTGATACAATGATGAATGCGAATAATGTACCGATGTTTGTTAATTCTGCTAGCTTGTCTAATGGAACAAAGCCAGCAAAGGTAGCAACCATAGCTGCTGTAATCCAGCTGTTCATAACAGGTGTTTGCGTTTTTGGACTTACACGAGAAAGTGCTTTTGGTAGTAAGCCATCGCGGCTCATTGCATAAAATAAGCGTGTTTGTCCATATAACATAACAAGTAATACTGTTGTAATCCCCGCGATTGCTCCTAAAGAGATAAGGCCGGCAGCCCAATCTTGATGAATGTATTGCAGTGCAAATGCAACAGGGTTCTTTACATCTAACTGATTGTAGGGAACGATTCCTGTTAATATTAATGAAACAACGATATATAAAATTGTACAGATTGTTAAGGAAGCGATAATACCAATTGGCATGCTACGCTGTGGATTTTTTACTTCCTCAGCAGCTGTTGATACAGCATCAAATCCAATGTAAGCAAAGAATACAGTTGCAGCTCCAGCTGTTACGCCAGAGAAGCCAAATGGCATAAATGGTGTCCAGTTTTCAGGTTTTACATAGAAAGCACCAACACCGATGAATAGAAGAACAACAAATACTTTGATAGCTACCATAATAGCGTTAAAACGAGCTGATTTTTTTGCGCCTCTTGTTAATAAAAATGTAATGATGAAAATAATGCAAATTGCTGGTACGTCTACATATGTTCCAGCCGCAGGGTTATAAGCGCTTGTTAAAGCGTGCGGTAGTTTAATGCCAAAGCCAGCTAATAATCCTTGGAAATATCCAGACCAACCAGATGCAACGGCTGAAGATGCCAATCCGTATTCTAGAATTAAATCCCATCCTAAAATCCAAGCAATTATTTCTCCAAATGTTGCGTAGCTGTAAGTGTATGCACTACCCGATACTGGTACAGTTGAAGCGAATTCAGAATAACATAAGGCTGCGAATACACAGGCTAAACCGGATAAAATAAATGATAAGATAAGTGCTGGTCCTGCATGTTCGGCTGCGGCAACACCGGTAAGAACGAAAATCCCTGTTCCGATAATGGCGCCGACTCCTAACATTGTTAAATCAAATGCGCCTAAATCCTTTTTTAACGAAGCTCCTTTCTGCTGTGATTGTGCTAACAGTGCGGAAATCGATTTTTTTCGAAATAGATCCATATAAATCCCCTCACCCTCATAGTTGTTTTAATATTCTGAACATTAAAATCGATTTGTCGTATAATGTCGAATCTTTAAACGTATTGTAATATGAAAAATGGGCATTGTAAATACTAATTTTTTAGAAAATTCTACCTATACAAAAAATGATGGGTTCTTGTCGATATTTGTATAGGTATTTTTGTTGCTACGCTAAGTTATTTCATTTTGAATGATAGTATCAAGTCAAAATGGGATGGAGAGGATTAAGATGAGAAAAGGAATTATCTTATTTTGTTTTCTATTCTACATAGGCGGTTTGGCTGGTTGTGTATTTTCTGTAAAAACAGTAGAAGATAATCAGAAACATGGTGAAGTGAAAATTGATAAAAAGAGTGATATCGTCGTAAAAATAGGTGAAGCATCTAATTTAGATAAGTTTCAGCAGTTTCTGGCTCATGTGAAAAGCGGTAGAGCTGATAAAGTGCGTATTGTAAATTATACTGATGAAGGAGATCCGATTTTTCAAACATTAGACTATGATGGAGCCAATATAAACTATCTTTTTGATGATTCCAACGACAAATTTGGAGGAAGTCATAAAGGGAAAAAAAGTGATGTGTGTAAAGGGATTATGAAAGAAAAAAGCGGTGAAGCCGTAAGCTATACATTAAGTGAATGTAAAGAAAATCATGAGTATATCAGTTATTTTTTGTTGAAGGTACCTTATGAATAACTATAGGAAGATGCTTAGTAAATAAGCTTCTTTTTTTGTTGTTATATATTCGATCAGTAGAAACGCTGTCGAATTGTTTATCGAATGCTTGTTCGTTTTTTTGGTTTTTTTATGAGTATTCGTGGTAAAATGAGAATACAGATTTTTTTACGAGGAGGGCGGATTTATTTGGAACATCAATTTGAAATTGTCTCAGAATATTCCCCGCAAGGTGATCAGCCAAGAGCGATAGAACAGCTGATAGCAGGGATTAAAAATGGTAAGAAACATCAAGTGTTGCTTGGAGCGACAGGAACGGGTAAGACATTTACGATTTCAAATGTCATTAAAGAAGTGAAGAAGCCAACACTTGTAATGGCTCATAATAAAACGTTAGCAGGACAGCTATACAGTGAGTTGAAAGATTTCTTTCCGAACAATGCGGTTGAATATTTTGTTAGTTACTACGACTATTATCAACCGGAAGCGTATGTACCACACACAGATACATTTATTGAAAAAGACGCACAAATTAATGATGAGATTGATAAATTGCGTCACTCAGCGACATCGTCTTTATTTGAACGAGATGACGTCATTATTGTAGCGAGTGTATCTTGCATTTACGGTTTAGGTTCTCCAGAAGAATATAGTGAGCTTGTTGTCTCTTTACGCGTTGGTATGGAGAAGGATCGCAATCAATTGCTTCGTGAACTTGTTGATGTGCAGTACGGTCGTAATGATATTGACTTCCAGCGTGGAACGTTTCGCGTGCGCGGGGATGTAGTTGAGATTTTTCCAGCATCCCTTGATGAACATTGTATTCGGATTGAGTTTTTTGGCGATGAGATTGATCGTATTCGAGAAGTGAATGCATTAACAGGTGAAGTATTAGCAGAACGTGAGCATGTGGCAATCTTCCCGGCATCTCACTTCGTTACACGCGAAGAAAAAATGAAAGTTGCCATTGAAAATATTGAAAAAGAATTAGAAGAACGTTTAAAAGAATTAAATGATAACGGAAAATTGTTAGAAGCGCAGCGGATCGAGCAGCGGACACGTTACGATTTAGAAATGATGCGTGAGATGGGCTTTTGTTCAGGGATTGAGAACTACTCCCGCCATTTGACGCTCCGTCCAGCTGGTTCAACACCATATACATTATTAGATTATTTTCCTAAAGATTTTCTCATCGTGATGGATGAGTCGCATGTATCAGTGCCGCAAGTAAGAGCGATGTATAACGGGGATAAAGCGCGGAAACAAGTGCTTGTCGATCATGGATTCCGCCTGCCATCAGCGCTAGATAACAGACCGCTTATGTTTGAAGAGTTTGAAGAGAAAACGAATCAAGTTGTGTACGTATCAGCAACGCCGGGACCGTATGAACTAGAACATGCACCGGAAGTTGTGGAGCAAATTATTCGTCCAACCGGGCTTTTAGATCCGCAAATTGATGTGCGTCCAATCGAAGGACAAATTGATGATTTATTAGGAGAGATTCACGATCGAATTGCAAAAAATGAGCGCGTTCTAATTACAACATTAACAAAGAAAATGTCAGAGGATTTAACTGATTACTTGAAGGATGTTGGGATTAAAGTAAACTATTTGCATTCTGAAATTAAAACATTAGAGCGGATTGAAATTATTCGCGATCTTCGCCTTGGCAAGTTCGATGTGCTTGTCGGTATTAACTTGTTGCGAGAAGGGCTTGATATTCCAGAAGTATCACTCGTAGCTATTTTAGATGCAGATAAAGAAGGATTCCTTCGTTCAGAGCGCTCGCTTATTCAAACAATTGGCCGGGCAGCGCGTAATGCAAATGGTCATGTTGTGATGTATGCAGACCGAATTACAAAATCGATGGAAATCGCAATCAATGAAACGAAGCGTCGTCGTCAAATTCAAGAAGCATACAATGAAAAGCATGGGATTACACCAAAAACAATTCAAAAAGGGGTGCGCGATGTCATTCGCGCGACGATGGCTGCGGAAGATACAGAAACGTATGAGGCAGCACCATTAACTTCTAAGAAAATGACGAAAAAAGAACGAGAAAATGTAATTGCAAAAATGGAAGCGGAAATGAAAGAAGCTGCAAAAGCGCTTGATTTTGAACGGGCAGCTGAGCTTCGTGATTTATTACTAGAACTAAAAGCAGAAGGGTGAAGGCGATGAGTAAAGATTTTATCGTTGTAAAAGGTGCGAGAGCCCACAATTTAAAAAATATTGATGTCACCATTCCGAGAAATCAACTTGTTGTTGTAACAGGGTTATCTGGTTCAGGGAAATCTTCGTTAGCATTTGATACGATTTATGCGGAAGGACAGCGCCGTTATGTAGAATCACTATCGGCGTATGCACGTCAATTTTTAGGGCAAATGGATAAACCAGATGTGGATGCAATTGAAGGATTGTCTCCCGCTATTTCAATTGACCAAAAAACGACGAGTCGCAATCCGCGTTCAACAGTCGGAACGGTGACAGAGATTTACGATTATTTACGTTTATTATTTGCGCGTATCGGAACACCGATCTGTCCAAATCACGGTATTGAAATTACATCGCAAACAGTTGAGCAAATGGTCGATCGTATTTTAGAATATCCAGAGCGTACGAAGCTGCAAGTGCTCGCACCGATTGTATCAGGCCGTAAAGGTGCACATGTAAAGGTGTTAGAAGATATTAAAAAGCAGGGGTACGTCCGCGTTCGCGTTGATGGGGAAATGCTTGATGTATCGGAAGAAATTACGTTAGATAAAAATAAAAAGCATTCGATTGAGGTTGTAATTGACCGTATTGTTGTGAAAGAAGGAATTGCAAGCCGTTTGGCTGATTCATTAGAAACGGCTTTAAAGCTTGGTGAAGGCCGCGTTTTAATTGACGTAATCGGAGAAGAAGAGTTGTTATTTAGCGAGCATCATGCTTGTCCGCATTGTGGATTTTCTATTGGTGAACTTGAGCCGCGCATGTTTTCTTTTAACAGTCCGTTCGGTGCGTGTCCGTCTTGTGACGGTCTTGGTGCAAAACTAGAAGTAGATCTTGATTTAGTAATTCCAAACTGGGATTTATCATTAAATGATCATGCCATTGCACCTTGGGAACCAACAAGCTCACAATATTATCCGCAATTGTTGCAGTCTGTTTGTAACCATTATGGCATTGATATGGATGTACCAGTAAAAGATATTCCGAAGCACTTATTTGAGAAGGTGTTATACGGAAGCGGAGATGAAAAAGTGTATTTCCGTTATGTGAATGAATTTGGTCAAGTGAAGGAAAGCGATATTATTTTTGAAGGCGTGATTCCAAACATTGAGCGCCGTTACCGGGAAACGAGCTCTGATTATATTCGTGAGCAAATGGAAAAATACATGGCAGAGCAAGCTTGTCCAAAATGTAAAGGCGGTCGTTTAAAAACGGAAAGCCTCGCTGTTTTTGTAGGTGGAAAAACGATTGCGGAAGTAACGAAGTTTTCTGTTCAGGAAGCACAAGATTTCTTTACTGGTATTGAATTAACAGAAAAGCAACAAAGTATTGCCAATCTTATTTTGCGTGAAATTAAAGAGCGTCTTAGTTTCTTAATTAACGTAGGACTCGATTATTTAACGCTTAGCCGCGCAGCTGGAACATTATCAGGCGGAGAAGCGCAGCGTATTCGCTTAGCAACTCAAATTGGATCGCGGTTAACAGGTGTATTATATATTCTTGATGAACCTTCTATCGGTTTGCATCAACGTGACAATGACCGCCTAATTCAAACGCTGCAAAATATGCGTGATTTAGGAAATACGCTTATTGTTGTTGAACACGATGAAGATACGATGATGGCTGCAGACTATTTATTAGATATTGGTCCTGGTGCAGGTATTCACGGCGGGCAAGTCGTTTCGGCAGGTACGCCGCAAGAAGTGATGCATGATGATAATTCCTTAACAGGACAATATTTATCAGGCAAAAAATTCATTCCCGTTCCGTTAGAGCGACGCAAAGGTGATGGCCGTAAAATTGAGATCATTGGAGCGAAGGAAAATAACTTAAAAAATGCGAAGATGTCATTCCCGCTTGGCACATTTGTTGCTGTAACGGGTGTATCAGGTTCAGGGAAAAGTACATTAATTAATGAAGTGCTATATAAAGCGATTGCTCAAAAATTGTATAAAACGAAAAGTAAGCCTGGTGCACATAAAGAAATTAAGGGTCTTGACCATTTAGATAAGGTAATTGATATTGATCAGTCCCCAATTGGACGTACACCGCGTTCAAACCCAGCGACATATACAGGTGTGTTTGATGATATTCGTGATGTGTTTGCACAAACGAATGAAGCGAAGGTGCGTGGTTATCAAAAAGGCCGCTTCAGTTTTAATGTGAAAGGTGGCCGCTGTGAAGCATGCCGCGGCGATGGGATTATTAAAATTGAAATGCATTTCTTACCAGATGTATACGTTCCATGTGAAGTTTGTCATGGAAAACGTTATAATCGTGAAACATTGGAAGTAAAATATAAAGATAAAAACATTTCTGAAGTGTTAGAGATGACGATTGAAGATGGGGTAGAATTCTTTGCGAATATCCCGAAAATTAAACGTAAACTCCAAACGCTTGTCGATGTAGGACTCGATTACATGAAGCTCGGTCAGCCTGCAACAACGTTATCGGGCGGAGAAGCGCAGCGCGTAAAGTTAGCATCAGAGCTGCACCGCCGTTCAACAGGGCGCACGTTATACATTCTAGATGAACCGACAACTGGTCTTCATGCACATGACATTGCTCGTCTATTAAAAGTGCTTCAGCGTCTTGTTGATAATGGTGAAACAGTGCTTGTTATTGAACATAATTTAGATGTTATTAAAACGGCAGACTACCTTATTGACCTTGGGCCTGAAGGCGGAGATAAAGGTGGGCAAATTGTCGCAACAGGTACGCCGGAGCAGGTTGTGAAAGAAGAGCGTTCTTACACAGGGAAGTATTTAAAAGGTGTTTTAGAGCGTGATAAAGCACGCATGAAAGAAAAAATGAAAGAAGTAGAATTAACACAGTAAAATAAACATCTAATAAAGAAGTATTACTTCTTTATTAGATGTTTTCTGCTATATCCATGAAAAAGGGAGTGGATTTTGTGGATTCTACGCAAAAAATTTTAGCTTCATGCTGCTATTTCAGTATTTTTGTGGCCCCGTTATTATTTCCGATTATCGTGTATTTTGTTGTTCCCCAGGAAGATGTGAAATTTCATGCAAAGAAAGCTTTCATTTCACATTTACTACCGTTTTTTTGTTTATTTCTCGTTTTTCTACTTGTATTTGTTATGAACACACCAGAACAAATTGGTGCACTTATGCTTGTTGCTATGTTGTTATTTGGCCTTGTGAATCTTGTTATTTTTATATGGAATATTGTGAAAGGTGTACAGTTGCTTGCAAATGAGTAAATGATCTCGCTGCTTTTGGGCAACGCAAGATTTGGAGAACATCACCTTATTTGTACTTGGTATTTTTTTCTGATTTGAAGTATTATTGTTGATATATGTAGTTTGAACTGTAATTGTCTCTAATGAAAAGGAAGTGTAAGGAATATGAGATGGATTCTATCACTTATTGTGAATAGTATTGTGCTAATTGTTGTATCGGGTCTTCTTAAAATTTTTGCACCGGGTGCATTTGAAATAGCAAATATACAAACAGCAATTATTGCAAGCGTAATTTTAGCAGTTTTAAATGTAGTTGTGAAACCATTCTTAATTTTAATTACGCTGCCAATTACGATATTGACATTTGGTTTCTTCTTAATTGTTATTAATGCGATTACGTTGGAAATTACAGATTCGTTACTTGGCAATGCGTTTAATTTATCTGGGTTTGGAGTAGCGATTATTGCAGCAATCTTTATTTCGATTTTAAACATGTTAATTGAGAAAGTGATTATTGAACCATTGTTTGAGAAAGAATAGATTGAAAGTATAAGTATCCGACAAAACGTAAAACATTTTGCGCAAAGCGTGGAATGTTTTTTTTTCTTTTTCAAAAGAAACCGTATTTCTTGTTTTCAGAAAAAAATGGTACAATAGCGGATAGAGTGGTAGTACGCTGCCTAGATACATTCCGCAACGTGGAGGTTTACATATGCCAAAAGTTCGAACGAAAGATTTAATTGAACATTTTCATTTAGAACTAGTAAGTGGTGAAGAAGGAATTCATCGTCCGATTGATACAAGTGATTTATCACGTCCTGGAATTGAAATGGCAGGATTTTTCACATATTATCCAGCCGATCGTGTTCAGCTTCTTGGGAAAACAGAGCTTACTTTTTTTGATACATTAACAGAAGAACAAAAGCAAGTGCGTATGCAAGCACTTTGTACAGAAGAAACACCGTGTATTATCGTAACGCGCGGTCAAGATGTACCTGAAGAATTAATGCGCGCATCTCGCCAGACTGATGTGCCATTATTGCGTTCACCGTTAAAAACAACACGTTTATCAAGCCGCTTGACGAATTACTTAGAAAGTAAATTAGCACCAACAACAGCAATTCATGGTGTATTAGTTGATATTTACGGTGTTGGTGTAATGATTACAGGACAAAGCGGTGTCGGGAAAAGTGAAACAGCGCTTGAGCTTGTGAAACGCGGACATCGACTTGTAGCTGATGATAGTGTAGAAATTCGTCAAGAAGATGACGATACACTAGTCGGAAGTTCACCGGAGCTAATTGAACATTTACTTGAAATTCGCGGGCTTGGCATCATTAACGTTATGACGCTATTTGGTGCGGGTGCGGTGCGTAATCATAAACGTATTTCAATGGTAATTAATCTTGAGATTTGGGATCAAAAGAAAAACTACGATCGCCTTGGTTTAGATGAAGAGAAAATGAAAATCATTGATACAGATATTACAAAGATTACACTTCCAGTGCGACCTGGTCGAAACTTAGCTGTTATTATTGAGGTGGCAGCGATGAATTACCGTTTAAAACGTATGGGCGTCAATGCAGCGCAGCAATTTTCAGAGCGTCTTATGAGTGCAATTGAATTAGGAGATCAAAATTAATATAAGTGAAACTTCTATTAGTAGAGGGAGAGTTTCTCCTCCACTGATAGAAAGAGAAAGGGAGTGAAGAATATGCTGTTAGGGTCTGTACCACAGCTTGATCGTGTGGCGGTTCAGCTCGGGCCGTTTCCGATTTATTGGTATGGTGTGATTATTGGCACTGGTGTCTTACTTGGATTATGGCTCGCAAATCGGGAAAGTGATCGCCTTGGTCTGCCGAAAGATACAATTATTGATGTAGTATTGATTGCGGTGCCGATTGCAATCCTTTGTGCACGTGCATACTATGTTATTTTCGAATGGGGCTATTATTCGCAAAATCCAAGCGAAATTCTTAGAATTCGTCACGGCGGCTTAGCCATTCATGGCGGATTAATCGGAGCGGTTCTTACAGGATGGATATTTGCGAAAAAACGCGGTCTTTCTTTTTGGAAGCTAGCAGATATTGTTGCACCAAGTATTTTACTTGGACAAGCAATTGGACGCTGGGGAAACTTTATGAACCAAGAAGCACATGGCGGTGAAGTAACGCGTCAATTTCTCGAAAATTTACATTTGCCACAGTTTATTATAAATCAAATGTATATTGATGGTGTATATTATCAGCCGACATTTTTATATGAATCATTATGGGATTTTGCTGGGGTTATTTTGCTTTTACTTCTTCGTAAAGCAAATTTACGCCGCGGTGAACTATTCTTTACATATTTAATTTGGTATTCTACTGGACGCTTCTTTATAGAAGGATTACGTACAGATAGCTTAATGCTCGGCCCGCTTCGTGTTGCACAAGTTATATCAATTGCCATAATTATCGTCTCCATCATTTTCATTGTTGTGAGACGCAAAATGGGGTATGCAGATAAACGATATTTAGAACAATAATGATATAACTTTGTGATTCAGTGAATGAGTCGGGGTTGAATGAAAAAAGTAGCGTCACATATGCGGCGCTGCTTCTTTTCTTATCATACAACAACTAGGGGTGGCGAAAAGATGAAAATTAATACAGTGTTATTTGATTTGGATGGAACGTTGATTAATACAAATGAACTTATTATCTCTTCATTTTTGCATACATTAGAAAAATATTATCCAAATCAATATAAACGTGAAGATGTACTACCATTTATTGGTCCATCATTGCACGATACATTTAGTAAAGTCGACGAGAACCGGGTAGAAGAACTGATTCAATGTTATCGTGATTTTAATCATGAACATCACGATGAATTAGTAGAAGAGTTTGAAACAGTGTATGAAACTGTTCAGATGCTTCGGGAAAAAGGTTATAAAATCGGGATTGTAACAACAAAGGTGCGCAAAACGGTTGAAATGGGATTACAGCTAACGAAATTAAAGCAGTTTTTTGATGTTGTGGTAACAATTGATGATGTAGAGCATGTGAAACCACATCCAGAACCAATTCAAAGGGCACTTCAGTTATTAGGAGCAAAGCCGGAAGAATCTTTGATGGTAGGCGATAATCATCACGATATTGTTGGTGGACAAAATGCAGGCGTGAAGACAGCTGCTGTTGCATGGACAATTAAAGGACGCGAATATTTAGAGTCTTACAAACCTGATTATGTGTTAGAAAAAATGAGTGACTTATTAACAATCTTACCTCACTAATCGTTTTTCTTACGAGCGGCTAGACATTAGGTAAAGCTCAGCAGTTAAGCGGGGGCACAAAGAGGGAGCGAGCAAAGTGCGACGGACAACGCGCTATCCAGTATCAGGAGCAAATTCATTATGGAATGTATATAAAACGGTTTCATTTTGGAAAGTGATGAAAAACTTCATTGTGATCCAAATCGCGCGATATACCCCTTTTTTACGTATGAAAAATTGGTTGTATCGCACATTTTTGCGGATGCAAATTGGAGAGAAAACTTCTTTTGCGCTTATGGTTATGCCAGATATTATGTTTCCAGAGAAAATTACAGTTGGACGTAATTCAGTGATTGGCTATAATACAACGTTATTAGCTCATGAATATTTAATTACAGAATATCGCCTTGGTGAAATTATTATTGGAGACGAAGTAATGATTGGTGCAAACTCGACTGTTTTACCCGGTGTTGTCATTGGAGACGGGGCAATTGTTTCAGCTGGGACACTTGTTCATCGTGATGTACCGAGCGGTGCTTTCGTCGGTGGGAATCCGATGCGGATTATTTATACGAAAGAGGAAATGGCAGCGAGAGAAGGGAAATGTTAGGAATGTAACATTTCCCTTCTCTTTTCGGGAATGAAAAGGAAATATTTGTGCATAATATACTGTTTTGTTTTTGGAGGAATCGTTTATACTTAGAGATAGAAGAATGAAATAATGGAGGATTTATGGGGAAAAAACAAGAAATTCATAAAGATAACGGACAAGTTATTTCTTTTAATCAATTAGCCGACTTCTTTTATGATAAAGGTATGAAGGCTTATCGCAATCATCATTTAGAAGATGCAATTAAATATTTTAAGAGAGCGGCACAAGATCAGAAAGAGCCGTTTATTTTATGCCAATTAGCAACGGCATTATCGGAAGCAGGAGAGTATCACGAATCAAATCAAATCTTATTACAAATTGTTCGTACGGGTGAACAAATAGAAGAATGCTATTATTTTATGGCAAATAATTATGCGTATCTTGGGTTATTCCAGCAAGCAAAAAAATATGCAGAGCGGTATTTAGAAATTGCAACGGATAAAGAATTTATTGCTGAAACAATTGAACTTCTGGAAATCATTGAAGAAGAAGAAATGGATACGCCGGAATTCGAAGATGAAGATGGATTAATTGTGATGCAAGAGCAAGCAAATCATTATATTCGTAACGGTCAATTAGAAGAGGCAATTGCGACGCTTGAAGGTGTCATAACGGAATATCCTGAGTTTTGGTCAGCGCATAATAACTTAGCAATCGCACATTTTCAGCTTGGGAATGTTGATCAAGCGTTGAAAATGACAGAGCTGATTTTAGAGAAAAATCCAGGGAATATTCATGCGTTATGTAATACGCTTATTTTTCTATATTCCATTGGGGAATATAAGCAAGTAGAAAAGTTAGCAGAGCAATTGGAAACAGTGTATCCGATGTCGTTTGAACATCGTGTGAAACTAGGGACAACATTTGCAACAATTGGTCGTTTTGAAAGTGCATATAAATGGTTAAAAGTGTTAAAACGTCAAGGTTACGAAGGTGATGTTAGCTTTTATTATTGGTTTGCATATTCTGCCTATATGGTAAAGGATGAGCAAACAGCCGAGAAAATGTGGGCGCATGTAGTGGAATTACACCCTGATAAAAAGGGAAAAGAACCTTGGAATGCTATTAATTTAGTAGATGAAGGTCAAAATATTTTATTCCGAGAGCTTCAGCAATCGTTTCAAAAAAGTGAAACATTGGAAGAACAAATGCTGGCTTTATATTTAATGAATGAACTGACAACACCAGAGAAGCTTGGCTTTTTCTTTGATGTTATGCAATCTCCTAATCGTGTTCCAATTGTATCGCAACTAGCGAACTATTTCTTTTTAATTAACAGTCATAAAAGTATTCCAGGAGAACTGCAGCAGTTTGAACAATGTATTCGTATTGCAGATGCTTTATACAATTATACGAAAAAAGATGATGAACTTATTGAAGAATGTTTACATCTTTGGTTTTGTACATTTATACGTTTATATACGAGCGGAACGTCCTTTACAAATGTATATGGCTGGTCAGCAGCAGTTGAATATATTGTAAGAGGTGAGTGCCAAGATAAGCTGACGCAGGCAGAGCTTGGAAATATATATAATGTATCGGTAGCAACTGTACGAAAATATGTGCAAGCAGTGAGACGTTTACATGCATAAAGTGAAACTTCCATTCGAAGGTGTTTTTCCTTCGAATGGTTAGTTGAACCAATCGGGCTTTTACGGACAGTTATCTCCACCTATCTTCTGTAGAAAAGCGGAAGCGGCTCACCCAGAATCGCAGGACGTTGGAGCACCCGACAGAGAGGCGCTTTTTGCCTCGTCCGAGGGGGCGAAACGACCGGAGATTCTAGCCGCTAGAGCTGGACAACGCTTTTCTCTCAATCTTGAGGTGGGGGTCTTACTGTCCGTTAATGCGGGATAAAGTGAAACTTCCATCAGTGGGAGCTTACCCCTCGCAAATAGTGGGATAAATGCAAGCAAATCACTGGGAAAAACCAGTTTCGAACAGTATAATGAGGGTATCAAAAGAGCGATAAGAACAGGAGATGAGCAATATGGCAGAAGAAAAAATTTATGATGTAATTATTATCGGAGCTGGTCCAGCAGGGATGACAGCAGCTGTGTATACATCTCGTGCGAATTTAAGCACACTGATGCTTGAACGCGGTATCCCAGGCGGACAAATGGCAAATACAGAAGAAGTAGAAAACTACCCAGGATATGACCATATTTTAGGACCAGACTTATCAAACAAAATGTTTGAACATGCGAAGAAATTCGGTGCAGAATACGCATATGGTGATGTGAAACAAGTTATTGATGGGAAAGAATATAAAACAGTTGTAGCTGGAAAGAAAGAATATAAAGCACGTGCAATTATTGTAGCGAGCGGTGCGGAATATAAGAAAATTGGCGTGCCAGGAGAGAAAGAACTTGGCGGCCGCGGTGTATCATACTGTGCGGTATGTGACGGTGCATTCTTTAAAGGTAAAGAGCTTGTTGTTATTGGCGGCGGCGACTCAGCTGTCGAAGAAGGTGTGTATTTAACACGCTTTGCAACGAAGGTAACGATCGTTCACCGTCGTGATCAATTACGTGCACAAAAGATTTTACAGGACCGTGCTTTCCAAAATGAAAAAATTGATTTCATTTGGAATCATACTGTAAAAGAAATTAACGAAGCAAACGGAAAAGTAGGCAGCGTAACACTTGTTGATGTAAATAGCGGTGAAGAGCAAGAGTTTAAAACAGATGGCGCATTTATCTATATCGGTATGTTGCCACTTTCTAAACCATTTGCAGAGATAGGTATTACAAATGAAAATGGTTATATTGAAACAAATGAACGTATGGAAACAAAGGTTCCTGGTATTTTCGCAGCTGGTGATATTCGCGAAAAAATGCTTCGTCAAATTGTAACAGCAACTGGTGATGGAAGTATTGCAGCGCAAAGTGCACAGCATTATGTGGAAGAACTATTAGAAGAATTAAAAGCAGAAAAATAATGCACAAAGAAGAGAAGCTATCTTTATTAGGGTAGCTTCTTTTTTGTGATATAGGATTTCAGTACTTTAATTGTCATCGAGATGTCATATATACTTTGGGGTTTTGGTAGTACCCTTTTTCTTTTGTTGTTATACTTTAATTTGGGAAAATATGCAAAAGAAATGAGGAATGTACACAAGATGGAATGGCGTAATGTATATCGTGGTTTTTGTATGGGAGTTAGTGATTTAATTCCTGGTGTGAGCGGCGGCACAATCGCTGTTGTACTAGGGATTTATGAGCAACTACTTGCAGCTATCAGCGGATTCTTTAGTCGTGAGTGGAAAAAACATTTAGGATTTTTGATTCCGCTTGGTGCTGGTGTAGTGGCAGCGTTTTTGACGTTAAGTCATGTAATTAAATATTTACTGGAAAATCATTATGAGCCAACGCAATTTTTCTTCCTTGGCTTAATCTTGAGTATTTTACCAATGTTAATGAGGGAAGCAAATGCGAAGGAAACATTTAAAGCAGGACATATTATTATATTGTTTGTTGCGGCAGCTCTTGTAGCCGTAACAGTATTTTTTAAGCCAGATAAAGCGGCAGACCCAATTATGACGTTAACAATTTTAAATACGATTGGGCTGTTCCTTGCGGGTTGGATGGCTAGTATGGCTATGCTGCTTCCGGGGATTAGTGGATCGTTTATTTTATTAATTATTGGTGTGTATCCAACAGCGATTGAAGCTTTAACAACATTGAATCTACCACTAATTGCAGTAATTGGTGCGGGTGTTATGGTAGGGTTTGTTGTGAGTAGTAAAGGGATTAGCTATTTATTAACGCATTATAAAAGTGCAACATTTGCGGCAATTATCGGACTTGTTATTGGGTCGATTGTAGTGGTGTTTCCTGGCATTCCAACAGGCGGTATGTCGATTGTAAGTTCTATTATTACGTTTATCTTAGGATTTGCGATTGTATCCTATTTTAGTAAGAAATAAGTGATTGAGGGACAGCCCTCAATCACTTATTTTTTTGTTTATCCCGCTCTAACAAGCAGTGAACGAAGATGGAAATTCGAGGAGTAGAACTGCTTGTAAGAACCCGATTGGTTCAACTAACCATTCAAAGGAAAAGCATCTTCGAATGGAAGTTTCACTGTATCCCGCTCTAACAAGCAG
>NZ_NUQE01000011.1 GCF_002582035.1 Bacillus pseudomycoides | reverse complement strand
GATAAGGAGGGGTTATTCACTTAGCTAGTAGGATTTACATCATTTTTGTGGAATGAAAGTTTAGGAAGAGAAAAATTAAAATCATCATGAGACACCGAACAGCTTTAAATATAAAAAGTTGTAAAGGAAGGTGGAATGTATGGTGAAGACGAAACAATCTGGAGAATTATTAGCAAAAGATGAAAAATATGTATGGCATGGAATGCGTCCGTATAGTCCGAATAGTACGATGATTGGAATGAAGGCAGAGGGATGCTGGGTGGAAGATAGTGAAGGAAACCGCTATTTAGACGGAATGAGCGGTCTTTGGTGTGTGAATAGTGGTTATGGAAGAAAAGAACTAGCTGATGCTGCGCATGAACAGTTACAAAAACTTTCCTATTTTCCGATGTCGCAATCACATGAACCAGCAATTCAATTAGCAGAAAAATTAAATGAGTGGCTTGGAGGGGAATACGTTATTTTCTTCTCTAATAGTGGATCAGAGGCAAATGAGACGGCGTTTAAAATTGCTCGTCAATATTATGCATATAAAGGAGAACCGCATCGTTTTAAAGTTATGGCACGCTACCGCGGTTATCATGGAAATACGATGGCAGCAATGGCAGCAACAGGACAAGCACAGCGGAAATATCAATATGAGCCGTTAGCGGCAGGTTTCTTACATGTCACACCGCCAGACTGTTATCGCATGCCAGGAATTGATGAACAGAATATTTCCGATGTGGAATGTATAAAAGAAATTGATCGCGTGATGACGTGGGAATTGAGTGAAACGATAGCAGCATTTATTATGGAACCAATTATTACGGGCGGAGGTATTTTAATGCCGCCGCAAAATTATATGAAGGCTGTCCATGAAACGTGCAAAAAGCATGGGGCACTTCTTATTAGTGATGAGGTCATTTGTGGTTTTGGACGTACAGGAAAACCATTTGGATTTATGCATTATGATGTAAAGCCAGATATTATTACGACAGCAAAAGGAATTACAAGTGGATATTTACCATTGTCCGTAACAGCAGTGAAAAAAGAAATTTATGAGGCGTTTCAAGGGACGGGAGAATACGAGTTTTTCCGGCATATTAATACATTTGGCGGAAATCCAGCCGCTTGTGCACTAGCACTTAAAAATTTAGAAATTATGGAGAATGAAGGATTGGTTGATCGTTCTGCTCAGATGGGATCTCTTCTATTAGAACAATTAAAGGAAGCGATTAGTGACCATCCATATGTAGGAGACATTCGCGGAAAGGGATTACTCGTTGGAATTGAGCTTGTAAACGATAAAGCGACGAAAGAGCCGATTGATGGGGACAAAATTGCAACTGTAATGAATGCTTGTAAAGAGAAAGGATTACTTATTGGACGTAATGGAATGACGACAGCGGGTTATAATAACATTTTAGCGTTAGCGCCGCCGCTCGTAATTTCTAGCGAAGAAATTACGTTTGTTGTAGAAACAGTGAAAGCGGTGATGGAACGTATTTGATGAAAACGAGAAAGCGAGCCAGAATGACAAGGCTCGCTTTTCGGTTTGTTATTTATTACAAAGAGTACATACATGTATAATAAAGTAAAACTGTTATCAACGGGACAACATAGGAAGTATGATTAGGCTAATGAATTTGAAATGAACGGAGAAATAAATATGTTATTAAATCAACGTTTTACAATCGGCGAAATGGCGAAAATGCATAATATTCCTGAATCGACACTGCGGTATTATGATGAAAAAGGGATTTTTCATCCAGCTATTGTCGATTCGGAAACGAATTATCGGTATTATACAATAGATCAATTTTCAATGTTGGATACGATTAAATTTTTACGACAGTTAAATATACCGTTAAAAGAAATTAAACAATATATTGACGAAAGAACACCAACATATGCATTGGATTTATTGGAAAAGCAAGAAGAGATGTTACTAAAAAAACAAAGGGAACTTGAATATACGTTAGCAAAAATAAAACATAGAATTCGTTTAATGAAAGAAGCTGTGCAAACAGATGCTTATACGGTCTTTTTTACAGAATTACCAAAACGGAAAATTACAGCTCTTCCTATTACTCCAAATGTAACAGACGATATGCTTGAATACTATATTCATTCACTTCAAAAAAATATGAAACAAGTAGATAATAGTTTGTTTTCGGGTGATATCGGTGTTACTGTAGCAAAAAATGCATTATTACAACATGATTTTCAAGCGTACAATAGCGTATTCATTCTTCTTGATTATATGCCGTTTCAAATTGCTACTTCTAATGTAATCGAAGAGGGAATATATGCGTGTGCGTATCATCACGGACCGTACGAAGAAACGGATAAAACCTATAAGAGGTTGTTACGAGCTATTGAAAAAGATAATTATGAAATATGCGGTGATGCGATTGAATTAGCGTTAATTGATTGGTCTGTAACAAGTAATCCAAAGGAGCAAGTGACAGAAATTCAAATCCCGGTGATGAAAAAAAGATAAAGTAAAACTTCCTTCTGAGAGCGTTTTTTTCCCAGAAGGTTAGTTGAACCAATCGGGCTTTTACGGGCAGTTGTCCCCCACCTATCTTCTTTGCTTTTCTGTGAATGTTGAGTTGAGGGTCTTACTGCCCGCTAATGCGGGATAAAGTAAAACTTCCATCAGTAGGGGTCTTACCGCCAAAAAATAGCAGGATAAAATAAGTAAGATACCATGAATAACAAAATGTATTTTTTATTTCTCTCTTGACCTTAAAGTAACTTGAAGGTTTAAAATGTGAACAGAGAGTCGTAAAGGAGAGTTTTGTTTATGGAAGCAACTGAGAATTTAAGAGAAAAACCAATTAAAAGTGTATTTATTTCGTATTTAATTCCGGCTGTACTTGGAATGGTACTGATGTCGGTGAATATTATGATTGATGCAGTTATGGTTAGCCGAGGTGTGGGTGCGGATGGTTTGGCAGGAGTGAATGTTGCCGTTCCCGCATTTTCCATCTTTTTCTCGATCTCATTATGGATTGGAATGGGCGGAGCAACGATGTATTCTATCGCTTTAGGAGAAAATAAAATAGAGCGAGCACGTTCTATTTTCACGCAATCTATGACGGTAGCCGTTGCTATTGTTGGTGTATTAATGATCATTTGTTTATGGAAAATAGAAGATATAGCTTACTTATTTGGAGCAAATGAGGTGATTTTACCGTATTCATTAGATTATCTCCATGTATTATTCACATTTGGAATGGTATATGTATTAGAAAATGTGTTGAGTACATTTATACGAAATGATGGAAATCCGAATTTAGCTATGGCGGGTTTAATTATTACAGCGGTATTAAACATTATATTTAATTATATTTTTATCTTCATTCTTGGCTGGGGTGTGACAGGATCAGCATCTGCTACAATTTTATCTGCAGCAATTGGCTTTCTTGTACTATTGAGTCATTTCTTTAGAAAAAACAGTATTTTAAAATGGACGAAACTAAAATTAGAGTGGCAAACAATAAAAGAAATTCTCGTGATTGGATTTCCTAGCTTTACAACAGAAATCACAGTGGCGATTGTAACGATAGGTTTTAATGTTACTTTTATTCAATACGCTGGTGAACAAGGCGTTGCATCATATGCCATGGTAAACAGTATTCATGCCATGACATTACTTTTATTCTTTGGAGTTGGGGCAGCACTACAACCTATCGCGAGCTTTCATTATGGTGCAAACTTATCGGAAAGGTTGAAAGAAGGGTTACAGCTTGCGGTAAAAACAGCTGTTGTACTCGGTGCTATCGCAACAATTATCGGTTTATTCTTTGGGAAATATCTTATCGGTTTATTTGACGTTCAATCTGAAGAATTATTAAATATGACTGTAATAGGAATCAGTTTATTCTTCACACAATATGTATTTTTAGGTTATAACATTGTATACGGAGAGTATTTTCAATCTGTAAGACAAACAACAAAATCTGTTTTTATTATATTGAGTCGCGGGTTGCTGCTTATCATACCTCTTCTATGGATTATGCCGAAATTGTTTGGTGTAAATGGAATATGGCTTGTAATGCCTGTGGCGGAACTATTAACAGCGTGTGCTGTATTTGCAATGAATCGTTTCTCACATCCAGTTTCTATACGAAGATTGGAAGAGAAACGTATAGCATAACGAAATCCCCTTAATGTGTTAAGGGGATTTTTTGTTATTCATAAACAGAATTTCTACTTCGAAATTTTAAGCATCACTAATAGAAGTCTCATTTTAATTTCAGTACATTCTGTGTACAAAAATTTATATTGTAAATTATATATTATTCTATATTCCTATTTGAACTAGAAATATTACTTTTAAAGGATAAATAAGGGTAAATTGGAAAATAAGACTACACAAGTAATTGAAAGAATATTAAGATGAAAAAAATGGAGAGATGGGAGTATTTGTAGAAATGCTAAAAAGAAAAAAGTGGATAACGTATAGCATGATCCTTTTGATGATTGTAGTTGGTTATATAAGTACTTTACAATATGTTATTTACAAGCATGGACATATGGAAGCGCCGAACGATGCAGATTATATGATTGTACTTGGTGCTCGTGTGAAAGGAACAGAACCTTCTTATTCTCTGCAATATCGTATTGATAAAGCCGCAGAATATTTAAAAACACATCTACAAACAACTGTGATTGTATCCGGTGGTAAAGGTAAGGGAGAGGATATTTCCGAAGCTTTGGCTATGAAACAAGGATTGATGGAACAGGGAATTCAAGAAGAACGAATTATAATGGAGAATCGTTCTACAAATACAGATGAAAACATAAAATTCTCAAAATCTCTTATTCCAACAAATAAGAAAAAAGGAATTATCGTAACAAACGATTTTCATATGTATCGTGCAAAAAAGATTGCTGAAAAACAAGGATTGCAGTTAGAAGGATTGTCTGCAAGAACACCAAAACCTATTATTATTCAAGCTAATGTTCGAGAATATTTGGCAATTACAAAGTATTGGCTCATGAATCAAATATAACGAGAAATCTTACAAAACTGTAATTTAGCTGAAAGGTAAAACAATAGTTTCTAAAGTTTTGGAATGGCATAATAAAAGTAACAAAAACAACAAAACTTTAGAGGTGAATCGTATGAAAAGCAATAATATTTTATCTTCATTATGTTATTTTAGTATTTTCTTTGCACCGTTCTTATTTCCAATTATCGTTTACTTTATTGCCGAAGGCGACGTGAAATATCATGCAAAAAAAGCACTATGGACACACATCATTCCATTCATTATCTTATTTGGAGGCTTTGCTCTTTCGGGGGCAGTTGGTATTGGTATGGGAGACGCTGCAAGTATGGGTGTTGGTGTGATTGTAACCTACATCATTTGTGCAGTTGTAGGAATTTATTATTGTGTTTGGAATATTGTAAAAGGTGTGAAGGTGTTGAAAACAGCTTAATTATGTATGGAAGGATCAATCAAATAAGATTGGTCCTTTTTTATCCCGCTATTCGCGGGCAGTAAGCGCCCCACCTCAAGACTCAGAGAGAAGCGAAGAAGATAGGTGGGGGATGAAGAAAACCCCCACTGATGGAAGTTTCACTTTATATATCATTTTTTGTTATAAGCATATCGTTTGTCTATATGCAAAAAATATGTTAATTATTGATTATTCAGACTACAGGAGGCAGGATATTATGAATGAAATTATACATAAAATGGAACAACACGTATCAGTCAGGAAATATAAAAAGGAACCAATCTCAAAGAATATAATCGAAAGATTGATTGGAGCAGCACAGCATGCGGCATCATCACATTTTGTGCAAGCATATTCAGTTGTATACGTAACAGATGAAGTGTTGAAGGAACAATTAGCAGAGTTATCTGGAAATCGTCACGTGAAAGATTGTGCGGCATTCTTTGTTTGCTGCGCAGATTTAAAGAGGTTACAAATCGCATGCGAAAAGCATGAAACAGAAATTAAATCTGATACAACAGAAAATTTCATTGTGGCAACGGTAGATGCTTCCCTGTTTGCTCAAAATTTAGCACTTGTTGCTGAATCTCTTGGATATGGCATTTGTTATATTGGCGGAATTCGTAATAATCCAGAGCAAGTAAGCGAATTATTACATTTGCCGGATAAGGTATATCCAGTATTCGGGATGACGATTGGTGTACCGGATGAAAATCATGGAGTGAAACCTCGATTGCCAGTTGGAGCTATCCTACATGAAAACACATATGATGAGAAGAAATATAATGAACTATTAGATGAATATGATCGTACGACTAATGAATATTATAAGGAAAGATTGACAAATCAAAAGGATGTGACATGGACTGGATCAATGAGTACGTTTATGTCGCAAGAGAAGCGATTGCATATGAAAGAGTTTTTGACTAAAAAGGGATTTAATAAAAAATAATGTAGAAAAAGCGGCTACTACATATGCCGCTTTCTTTTACGTATTTTGTAATCTCTCTATCGTTTACAAGCCTCTACATCAATCCCAGCAGCAACTAATTTCTTTTCCCCTTCTTGCTCAATAATCTTTTGTAGTTTTGATAAGAATGAATCAAAATCTGTATGCTGTGCAACCTGGAATGTCATTTTATGTTCAATTGGAAGCCATGTATCAATATCTGCCTCATTATGCTGGATTTTTACTTCTAGCTTATCCAGAGCGTTCGCTACTTTTGCCTCATATGTTTCTTTTTCTTCAAATTCCATCCATAGGTCATACAATTCTTCGCCAAGTGGACCTGATAGTGTATGTTTAATATTCAGGATTGCTTGCTGTTCGTTTTCTTGTTTTTTTCGCTTTAATTCTTCACTATTCATTGTGTCAAACGCAGGGATATCACCAGCTTCAGCTTCAACCAAATCGTGAATAATTACCATTTTAAGTAATTTTTCCGTATTTACTTTTTTATCTAAATAAGGCTGAACGAGTATAGCCATAAGTGACATACGCCATGTATGCTCTGCTACACTCTCTTGACGGCCGTTAGAAAGCCAACTGTGTCGCATTTCATATTTTAGTTTTTCTGCTAGTGCCACGATTTTTAAAATATTATATTCCATATAAATCCTCCTCTATATATGTTAATCTTAATACGAATATGAAATGTGTCAATTTCATAAGTATATTGCGATAAATAAATAAGGAACGTATAATAGTGAAATGTGAAATCAGTTTATTTGAAGGAAAAAGTATTTTTATATTCGGTTTATCTAATTTTAAAAAATAATAAAAATACAAGGATTCTTTTAAAAAAATATTTAAATTTTATCATTATCTTTTGTATAATGAAGAAGAATGGTAACCTTAAATATTAAGATATTTCTATACATAGAAAAGGAGAATTATTAGAATGGCACATAAAATTTTAGTTGTAGATGATGCAATGTTTATGAGAACAATGATTAAAAATTTATTAAAAAGCAGTGATGATTTTGAAGTAATTGGTGAAGCTGAAAATGGAATTGAAGCAATCCAAAAATATAAGGAGTTGCAACCAGACATTGTAACGCTTGATATTACAATGCCAGAAATGGATGGATTAGAGGCGTTAAAAGAGATTATAAAAATTGATGCAAGTGCAAAAGTTGTTATCTGTTCTGCTATGGGGCAACAAGGTATGGTATTAGATGCAATTAAAAATGGAGCAAAAGATTTTATTGTGAAGCCGTTTCAAGCGGATCGTGTAATTGAAGCATTAACAAAAGTAGCAACAAATTAACATACATAATAACTGGAGGCACCAATTGGAACATAAGCTATTGTATATGTAATGAGAAAAGGGTGCTTCCTTTTTATATCCTTTCTATTAGTTTATGAAACATTAAATTAATATACATAAATTATAGGTTTTCAGGACGGACAGGTAGGGGATTGATATGCAAACAGACTTATTAAGTATTTTTTTCGAAGAGTCAGAAGAGCATTTACAGGCGTTAAATGAAAATGTACTCGTACTAGAACAAAATCCAGAAGATATGGAAGTTGTTGGGGAAATCTTTCGGTCTGCGCATACATTCAAAGGGATGTCTGCTAGTATGGGCTTTACAGAGATGGCTGATTTAACGCATAAAATGGAAAACGTATTAGATGAAATTCGTCACGGTAAGATGGCTGTAAATGCTAACATTATTGATGTGATTTTTGAATGTATCGATAATTTAGAGAAAATGGTTGCAGATGTACAGCAAGGTGGTATGGGAAACATTCATGTTGCTAGTACAAAGCAAAAGTTAGAAGCATTGCTTCAAAGTGATCAAACTGTAGAACAAGCTGATAACAAGGGAGAGCAAAATCTAGATGATCGTGCATCTCATATAATACATATTTCGATTCAGCAAAAGGCAATGTTAAAAGCAGTGCGCGCGATTATGTGTATTGAAGCATTACATAGCCTTGGAGAAATTATCAAAACAGTTCCTACTGTAGAGGAAATTGAAGCAGATACGTTTGATTTTGAATTTACCGTTTATCTAAAAACAGAGCAAAGCGAAGAAGAAATTCAGCAAGCAGTACTTAACGTATCTGAGATTGAAAAAGCAGAAGTAAAGAAATTAGAAGCATTGTCGTCTGTGAAAATAGAGAACAAGCAAGCAGTTCAGGAGATAGAGGTTCCACAGCAATCATCAGTAAAAGAATCTGCTAAGCCACAAGCAAAAAATAAAAATGCAAAGGTTGAGAATCGTTCGATTCGCGTACAACTCGAAAAAATTGAGCGCTTAATGAATATGTTTGAAGAAAGTGTTATTGAACGCGGAAGAATTGATGAATTAGCGGAATCCATTCAAAATAAAGAATTGATTGAGCATTTAAACCGATTGGGAGATATTTCAAAGGATATTCAAAATGTTCTACTGAATATGCGGATGGTTCCAATCGAAACGGTCTTTAACCGTTTTCCACGCATGGTACGTACGCTTGCAAAAGAACTAGGGAAGAAAATTGATTTACAGATTACTGGTGAAAATACAGAAGTTGATAAAATTGTTATTGATGAAATTGGAGATCCACTTGTACATATTATCCGTAATGCAATTGACCATGGTATTGAAACGGTTGATGTAAGACGTAATAATGGAAAAAGTGAAACAGGTACGATTAAACTTGAGGCGTTTCATAGTGGTAATCATGTTGTAATTCAAATTTCTGATGATGGTAGTGGCATTCATAAAGACAAAGTATTGAAAAAAGCGATTCAAAATGGTGTTATTACAGAAGCTGAAGCAAATAAGTTAACAGATCGTGAAGCGTATGAGCTTATCCTTGCACCGGGATTTAGTACAGCGGAAGTTGTTTCTGATTTATCCGGCCGGGGTGTAGGGCTAGATGTTGTAAAACATACAATTAATAGTTTGGGCGGACATGTAATCATTGAATCAGAGGAAGGGAAAGGAAGTACGTTCCGCATCGAGCTTCCGTTAACACTGTCTATCATTCAATCGATGCTTGTTCAAACAAATGAAACACGTTATGCCCTGCCGCTTGGAAATATTGTTGAAGCGATTCGTATTAGAAAAGAAGATATTCAAGCTCTGCAAGGAAAAGATGTTTTAAATTATCGGGATCAAGTTATTGAAGTAAAACATTTAAGTGTTATTTTCGGTGAGAAGACACTAGAAGAAGCATTGGCAACATATGAGGGGCAAATGGTTCCAGTTTTAATTGTTCGTAACTCGCGTCGTAGTTATGGACTAATTGTAAACATGATTGTCGGTCAAAGAGAAATTGTATTGAAATCACTCGGTGACTTTTTTGCTGACAGTGTAACTTATTTTTCTGGCGCAACGATTCTTGGTGACGGACGGGTAGTTCTCATTTTGAATCCAGAAGGTTTATAAGGTGAATAAACTCCTCAACGTATATGGTTGAGGAGTTTTAGATTATTTTGCTAATTGAGGGCAATTAGGTCCTTATCTCAAAATTTAGTGGAATTAAGTAGCTAGATGGTCAAAAAATGCTCATAAGGGTCTGATTCGTCGGGCGAATTATCAATGAAGAGGAAGCTCTTTTTTACTAATTGGAATTTCACTATATATATTAGCTATTTTTTGTAATAAATTTGTTAAAATATATGGAATAGAGTTGTTTTCTTCTGTAATTTTGTATTTAATCTTATATGGACATTAAATTATTAAAATGTAAGAATGCCATGTGATATAGAGAAAGAGCGATATGAGGGGGTTTAACAAATGTCTGAACAACATAGACATGGAGACGGTGATACACTTGTACTTGAGAAAGATCACTTGCAAGTATTAACGCAACAAGAATGTGATATTCTCGGGGAAATTGCAAATATATCATTTGGCTCAGCTTCAACGGTATTGTCCACGTTATTAAATCGACAAGTGAGTATTACTACTCCTTGTGTAGAAGTGGTAGATTTATATGACACGAGCGAAGTTGAAATTCCGCATGTTGTATTAAATATTCATTTTACAAAAGGTCTTGAGATGGAGAACTTGCTTGTTATTAAGCAAGATGTAGCGTTAGCAATTGCTGATTTAATGATGATGGGAACGGGCGAAGTTGAAGCTGGGAGAGAACTGGCAGAATTAGAACTAAGTGCTGTTAAAGAAGCGATGAACCAAATGATGGGATTCGCAGCAACTTCTATGTCAGAATTCTTTCAAGATGCTGTAGATATGTCTCCTCCGACAATTCAAGTCGTTAACCTTGTGGAGGAAATGGAAAAAATTTCTAATGTAGATGGTAGTGGTAGTGGTCAAATCATTAAAGTATCATTTGATTTGAAAATTGACGATTTAGTAAGTTCGAAGCTTGTACAAATTGTTTCGGTAGAAAGCGCAAGAAAAATGGTTAACAAGCTTCTGCAATTATCAGGAGATACAGAGGAAAAAGAAAATTCTCCAGCAGTAGAAACATTGACACAAGAAGAGAAAGATGCGATTGGAGAGATCGCTAATATATCAATTGGCTCGGCTTCTACTGTCTTATCTACATTGTTGAATCAACCTGTAACTATCAGTATACCACAAGTTGAAACGATTAATATTCGCGATTATAATGGTACGCCTGTGCCGTTTGTGATTTTAAATGTAGACTTCATTGAAGGATTACAGCATGAAAATATATTTGTATTTTCAAAAGATGTTGCCTTAACGATGGTAGATTTAATGATGATGGGCACCGGTGAGATTGCTCCAGAACAAGAGTTAACTGAATTGGAACTAAGTGGCGTGAAAGAGATTATGAATCAAATGATGGGGCATGCTGCGACAGCAATGTCCGAAATGTTTTCAGAGAAAATGGATATTTCACCGCCAACAGTGAAATTTGTTACTCTTCAAGAAGAAATGGAGAGTATGAGTGTAACTAGTATGATGGATGAGCTCGTCCAAATTACGTTTCAAATCGAGATTGGAGATGTAGTCCATTCGAAGATGTATCAAATTTTACCAATACCAGAAGCAAAGGCAATGGTAAGACGCCTACTTCCGCAGGTAGAAGATGAAGAAAAAGTAGAGAAGCAAGAGGAACATGTAGAAGTTCCTAGAATAGAAGAATCTACAGCGCAGCCTGTGCAGCTACAAGAAATTTCTACTAGTGAAAAAAACGAAGTGAATACATATGTGCAAGCGGATCTATTACAAAATGTAGAAGTGAACTTGAAATTTGTATTTGGAAGTACGATGAAAACGATTGAAGATATTTTGAATCTACATGAAAATGAAACGGTATTATTGGATGAAAGTACTGAGGAGCCGATTCAAGTTTATGTGAATGATGTATTAGTTGCTTACGGAGAACTTGTAAATGTAGATGGATTTTTCGGCGTGAAAGTAATCAAATCGCTGTAACTGATCATATAGGAGTTTGAAATACAAAATGAAAAAAATGAGGTACTTTCTCAGTAGCTGTATAACTTTGCAACTGCTGATGCTGTTTCCTATATATAGTAGGGCGGAAATAATCGAGAATCCTCCTGCTGCAAAACAAGAAGATAATGCACTAGCAGAAGAACAAAGTATGGACACGGAAATAGGACATATTACTGTAAGTACGACAAAAGCTATTGTCGGTGAAACAATTCATATTGCGATTGAACCAAAAGGATTAAGTACTCAAAAATTGCTGGGATGGCTTCGTTTATCTAAAACCGAACAGCAATATGAACAAGAACGCCAGTTATCTTTTATATACGATGAAGAGATGAAACAATGGACTGCAAATTATACCGTTAGCCCCTATGATTTAGAGGGGAATTGGCAGCTTGATGTTCGTATGCTTGGTGACGGAGAACCTATAGAGCAGGAAGTAAATCTTGTACAAATTGAAAATAAAGAACCTCTTCCTGATAAGGAAGGACCGAAGTTGGAAGAATTTCTTATTTCGGATCATCCAGAGGGTACAATTGAGATGAAAAAAGGTGAATCACTGACTGTTCATGCTAAAGGAAAAGATGCGGCGTCAGCTGTTAAACAAGCTACGGTTCGATTAGAAGGGAAAGAAATAAATTTCTCCTTCCCGCTTCAATATGATAAAAAAGAAGATAGTTGGATAGGGACGTATGAAATTACTGAGGCGATCCCAGTTGGTGTATACAAACTTATGATTGAATTAGTTGATGCAGCGGGGAATACAAGTGTAACGGAAAACCAGTACGTTGTTTCAGTTGTAGAAGAGCAGGAAACAACCGATTCATCGAAAGAACAACCAAAAGAGCAGAAGCAGCAGGAAGAACCAGAGGTTGTAGCCCCTTCGAAAGAGGCAATGATTACAATAACAGAGCCATCAAAACAAGAACAGCATGATATGACTCATACTCAAGCTGTAGAAGTAAAAGAGAAACCGAAGGCGCAATATAATAAAGAGGTAGCAAAACAAAAGAAAGAACATGTTGATGAAAAAAAAGAAGAAAAGAAACAGCAGGCTGGAGTGCAGGCGTCTGATTTATTTACCATCATATCTGGAGGATTTTTATTATTTTTCATACTAAAAAGTAATAAAGACTGGGATTCATAGAGTGAAACTTTGATGGGTGATGGATTTGTTGATTGATTAAAAAATAAAACGCTGCAGTAAATAACTGCAGCGTTTATAAGATGGAGGGCTGTGTGTGGAAATCAATCGAATGACAACAGGAAAAAAAATGCTTGAACCATTACAACAGCCTTCAAGTTTTAACAAAGGGGAAGTAACTACACGGAAAAAACAGAATACAATATCGTTTGCAATTGACCGTCATATCGTCACAAAAGGAGATCAAATCGGAGTTATAGTATCAAATGTTCAAGATGGACAAGTTGCCATGCGCGTCATTTCGAATGAACTAAAGTTGGTTTTAAAATTGTTTCAGCAACTACAATCGTTTTTAGAGCAGTCAAAAGGACAGAATGAACAAATATATCAAGAAATTTTAAAAAACGTGCAGGATATTGTGAAACATGTACATGTTCGGCAAATTCCTTTATTAGATGGAACATATGATTTTATCGAATTACCGGCCTCTTTTCAGCAATATGGGAAACAGGTGACGATACCTTTGCTAGATGTCATTGCTTTTACTCACATGTTAGAACAAGATCCTTCTAAAGTAGAGATGGTTGTTCAAACGATAACAGCTTATATGATGAAACTATCAAACGAAAATACATGTATTGATGCAACAACTATTGTTTCAAAAGAACGTGATATTGGTACGTGGAGAGCGTTAGCTGAAATGAGCATGACACAGCTATCACAACAGGTGAAACAATGGGCAATGCAACATAAATGGTCAATTACAATCTTTTTTCTACTCATTTGGATGATTTGTATAGTTATACAGGGGTAATATAAAAATCTTTTTATTTTTATATGAAGATTCAAAGGGAGAAAATACAATGAGTTTAGTAAAAAAGATTACAACTGTGAATTCAATTTTTATTATATTACTCGTATTGATGTCTGTTTGTAGTAGTTTTATTGTGTATACGTATGATCAAAAAAGACAAAGTACAATGATGGAAGCGAATGAAACGGTGCAGTTATATGATTCTATTCGCTTTCAATTTATGTCTGCTACAGCTTCTGTTCAAAGTGCCTTTATACAAGAGCCAAATGATGCTCGTAGTGAAGAGGAACGAATTGAGGGATCAGTTGCAAAGTTTAACGATGCAGCGAAGGCGTATGAGCATATTCAAAAAGATGTAGAGAAACTTGGAAAGAGTAGCTATACGACAAATTTTTATAAGCAATTGCAATTGAAAGTTACCGAGGGAAATAAACAAATTAGTGATTTGCAAAATGTAATAAAGCAAGATCGTCTGCAAGCGTATATTCAAGCAGAACAGGTACTTCGAGCAATGGATGCTAGTGTGAATATAGCGAATGCGCAAAAAAATTCGATTCAAGACACATTAAGAAATCGCGTGGATAAGTTTGAAGAGACGATACAGTTTATTCGAACTACCATTACTACGATGATGGTTATTGTAAGTATCATTCTTATTATTGTTAATTTCTTTATGATTAAACGTTCTTTAAAACCATTAAGTCAAGTAGCTCATAAATTAGAAGCTTTTTCGGATGAGGGGGCAGATTTATCGTTTCGTCTGCAGTATAAAAAACGTGATGAAATTGGTCGCCTTGTAAACGGATTTAATAGCTGTATGGATGAATTGCAGCGAATGATGCTTCATGTTAAAGAAGTAACACAAGCAGTAACGAAGCGATCGAATCACGTTATGATTATGTCGAGTGAAGTGGCAGCATCGGTTTCAGGACAAACAGGGACACTTACAAATATGTCCATACATATGGCTGAACAAGCAAACGTGATGAACGATAGTTTACAAGCAGTTGAAGATATGTCTAATCGTGTGCAGCGCGTAGCGGAAGTGGCAGCTTATGTTGCTGAAACGACGGGACATGCAACGCATCAAGCAGAGGATGGGCGTATACAAATTCGTCAATCTGTAGAGCAAGTCGATACGATCCATCAGTCAGTAAATCATACAGCAAATGTGATTGATAGTTTAGCAACAAGTTCGAAGCAAATTGAAAGATTAATTGAAGCCATCCGCGATATTGCTGAACAGACAAACCTTTTAGCACTCAATGCTTCTATTGAAGCAGCGCGCGCTGGAGAGCATGGCCAAGGATTTGCTGTCGTTGCCGAGGAAGTGCGTAAATTAGCAGAGCAGTCTAAAGGAGAAACGGCAGAAATTCAAGGGTTTATTATGCAAATTTATAATGATATTCAACGGGCAACCGCAGCAATTTCACAAGGGGTAATGGAATCGGAAAAAGGACAAACGATGATGCATGAAGCAGGTGCGGCTGTGGATGGTATCGTACAAGAAATTGCAAAAATTGCAAATGAAATGCAAGAAGTATCTGTACAAACAGAGGAAATGGCAACGTATGTGGAAGATATGCAACAAACGTTAGAAACAGTTGCAAATCAATCGATGCAGTATGCAGAGCAAACAGAACATATTTCAGCGCAGGCTCGTGAACAGGCTGCGGCGGTAGATATGATGAGACAAGAAGCAGAATCGTCTAAACATGTGTCTAAAGAGCTTTCAAATGTGATTGGTCGCTATAAGGTGTCTTAAAAGATTTATCCCGCATTAACGGGCAGTAAGACCCACACCACAAGATTCAGAGAGAAGCAAGGAAGATAGGTGGGGNNGAAGTTTCACTTTATTTTGAGTGCCGACGTTATTCACTGAACAAATAGATATTTGTATTTTTTAATCCTGTTGAATTTTGAGATGAAAATCTTTCTTTATGAAAAGGTCGCTTTTCTCATTGAAAAGCGACCTTTTTGTAGTAGTTTTATAGTTTCTCATAGAAAAAGGTATCAAAGCGTTTTAAGTTATAGCGCTCTGGAGTTAAAATTTGTTCGGTGCTACCGACAAATAATACTCCGCCTTTCTTGAGGGAACGGCTAAATTTTTCGTATATTTGTGTTCGTGCTTCCTCTGTAAAATAAATCATGACATTTCGGCAAATAATTAAATCGAAATTTGTGTCGAATGGCTGTAGCAATAAGTCATGTTGTTTAAATGTAACGTGTTGTTTTATATCAGGATGAATGCTATATTCTTCATTTTCTTTTATAAAATATGTTTGTTTCACAGTACTTGGCACTTCTTTTAAAGAGCGATCAAAATATGTGCCGCGCTTTGCTTTTTCTAAAATATTTACATCAAGATCAGTCGCATGAATTTCAAAGCGATATTTTGATAAAATTTGCGAAAGAATGATAGATAATGTATATGGTTCTTCACCAGATGCACAAGCGGCGCTCCACATTTTTAATTTTCCGTTATTTTGTTGGATGAGTTTTGGTAATACTTTTGTTTCAAGGGCATCCCATCTTTCAGGATTTCGATAAAATTCAGACACATTAATTGTTAAATGATCAATAAATGCGGTGAATTGATGGGGATCATGTTGTAGTTCACGAAGAAAATGTGCATAACTCTCATGTCCCTTTCGTGTAATAAAAGAATCGATTCTTCTTTTCATTCTATCTTGTTTATATAATGAAATATCGATATTAAATTTTTGTTTAAACTGTGTAATGAAATAGGTATAGTCTTGTTCTAGCATTATTATGACATAGGCACAATATTTGTATATTGTGCCATCCTCCTTTTTACATGGTGTACTACATGATGCGCATTTTTTGTTCGAAACCGGTTCGCTCTTGATGGTCTTGTAAACCTGGTAAATCAAAAATAACTGCATTTGTATTTGCTTCCTTTGCAACGTCCACTGGAATGACAGATGTATGTTTGTCACCGTTATAAAAGCAAAGTACTAAATCTGTATCTTCAATGATTTGTTTTACAAAAAACATATATTCCGAACGATAAATTGCTTCGCTTGGATGATTAAAAGAAAAAAATTGTGCCCCTTGTCCCTTTAAATATGCCACAATGTCTTGAAATTCATCGGATAATAAATGTAAAGGTTGTAATGTGTATATGTATAAATTAGGCGCAAGGCGCTCATTTTCAACGAAAAAGCGAAGTACTTCATTTTCAATTGATTTATAGCATAGTACATAGATTTGATGTTTATGAGCATATTCAGATAAAAAGTTTTTGATTTCTGTTTGATCTAATGTTGTTAATTCATTGGAACCACAAAGAAAGATATTCATAGATTCATGCCACCTCATCGTAAATTGTAACATATCTCTTGCAAAAAATAACTGCAAATTATCGTTTGACAAGGTATAATTATTAATAAATAGATTTTACGATAAACTAGTCAGGCACTTATGGGCATCTTACCTATCTTTGTTATGTTCTCTAAGTCTTGAGAGAGTAGGCTATTGTCCATAAGTGGCGAGATAAAAATTTAAATAGGTGATACATATATGTTACGTTTTGTGCCCAACAATCCGAATTTATCGCACATGCCAATTCAATTCTTAACACAAAAGGAAGCTAAGGAAACGCTGCGACCTGCTTTTTCGGATAAATTACATGCCGATCCGAAAAAAGAAAAATTACTTGAACAAATGGAGGCTCTTGTCGGTAATATCGGGGAAATAAAAGAAAAGATTGAACAAGAATTAACACTGGATAACATTATGGAGTATAAAAGTACAGTGAAATCATTTTTGAATTTCTATGTAGATAATTTGATGCAGTATAAAGACGTATTAACGCGTCATCCACGTTATGGTTATTCGCAAAAAATGACAGTTGTAAAACAAGTAGAAAATGAAATGAATGATTTAGAAGACGTTATGAATCTAGTCAATACGAAAACGGGACATCTAGAAATATTAGATCAAATCGGAGAAATTCATGGTTTAATTGTTAATTTAGTATTGTAAAAGGAAGGAAACAGCATGTATACAAACTTATATGAACAGCTTGTGAGAATTAAAGATACATATGAAACGATTGGTGCGCTCGGAGAGAAAATTTATGAAAGTTTACAGCAAAAAAAAATAGCAGATGTACAATCTTTACATGTGAAGCAGCTTCAGTATATTGAACAAGCAAAACAGTTATCTTTTCGTTTTCAAGAAACGGTGGAGAACAATTGTAAAGAAAAAGGTACAAGTTTAATTAAAGTCCGTTCTTTATTTCCTTTTTTTTCGAAAGAAGAAATTAAAAAAATGGAAGAATTACAAAAAACATTAACAAATCTAGAAAAAAATACAAAAACGGTACTTCTGAAAAATCAATATTACTTAAACGTATTATTAAAAACTACAGAAAGCATTGTGGATTCAGTTTCTGAATTCAATTTCGAGAAGAATCATAACTCACAAATTTTTATGAATGAGCTATTATAGATAAGGGAGAAGTGAAGAAAAATGAGACTATCTAGTTACAATACGTCGTTATCTGGGATGTTGGCGGCACAATTAGGACTTCAAACGACGAATCAAAACCTTTCTAACATCCATACTCCAGGTT
Source organism: Bacillus pseudomycoides (assembly GCF_002582035.1). Lineage (GTDB taxonomy): Bacteria > Bacillota > Bacilli > Bacillales > Bacillaceae_G > Bacillus_A > Bacillus_A pseudomycoides_B. The sequence goes on along the minus strand of NZ_NUQE01000011.1, from coordinate 92,104 downwards.
ATGTTCGTCAAACTGTGAATTATGGATCTGTTGGAGGACGTAATGGATATACACCTGAACAGCAAATTGGTTACGGTGTAAAGACTATTAGTGTAGATCGTGTAACAGATGAAGTGAAGACACGTCAATACAATGAACAGTTATCACAGCTTGCTTACTATTCATATGTGAATTCCACTTTATCACAAGTGGAAACAGCGGTAGGTTCTCCAAACGAAAATTCGGTCTCGAGTTTAATGGATCAATTTTTTAATGCATTTCGTGAAGTGGCGAAAAATCCAGAACAACCTAACTACTATCATACATTAATTGCTGAAACAAATAAATTTACGAATCAGTTGAACCGTCTTGCTAAAAATTTTGAACAAGCAGAATTGCAAACAGGAACAGATGCAACGCAGCATGTGAACGAATTTAATCGATTGGCGCGCAATTTAGCAGAGGCAAATCGAAAAATTGGTCAAGCGGGAGAACATGTACCAAACCAATTGCTTGATGAACGTGATCAAATTATTACGGAGATGTCGCAATATGCGAATATTGAAGTGTCCTATGAATCAATGAATCCGAATATCGCAAGTGTTAGAATTAATGGAGTGTTAGCTGTTAGTGGTCAAAATATAACTGGAGAAGGCGGAAGCCAAGATTCGTATCCATTGCAACTTATTTCAAAGAATGGTGCATTATCTGTTCAAATTTCTGGAACAGACATTCCATTACAAGGCGGCGCAATTCAGGCTGCTATTGATACGAAAAAAACAATTGCAGGATATAAAGGTCAGTTGAACGACTTAATGGTTTCTTTAAAAGACAAAGTAAATGGCATAACGCAGAAAGATTTCTTTGTGGGAGATAGTGCAAAGAACATGAAGCTTAATCCCGATTTTGAAACAGATGTTTCTAAAATGTACATGTCTGTTGATACGGCAAATCAGCTAGCTGGGCTAGGAGATCAGATGTATGCTGGGGGTCTTACATATAAGCAGTCATTAGATAAACTAATTGTTCAGGTTGCAACAGATACGAATGCGTCTGGGGCATATAAAACAATTCACGAAGATTTATTAAATGGAATTCAGCAAGAAAAAGCGAGCTTAGAAGGTGTCAACATGGATGAAGAAATGGTCAACTTGATGGCATATCAAAAATATTTCGTTGCGAATTCGAAGGCAATTAACACAATAAATGAAGTGTTTGATAGTTTGTTTTCGATTATTAGATAGATAGAGTAAAACTTTCATCAGTGGAGGTCTTACTACCCGCAAATAGCGGGGCAGGAATTCTGATAACGATAAGGAAATGTTTTTTTCTTATCGTTATCGGAACTGATGGGGATTATATAGAAAAATAAAAACCCTATTAAATGTTTGATTGAAAGAGAGAGGGAGATTTTATGAGAGTATCAACATTTCAAAATGCCAATTGGGCAAAAAATGAATTAATGCGTCTTAATTCTCAGCAAATGTATCATCGCAATCAAGTGGCATCTGGTAAAAAAAATATTCGCATGAGTGAAGATCCGCTTGCAGCAAGTAAATCATTTGCGATTGAACATTCGTTGGCAAATATTGGACAAATGCAAAAAGATTTAGTAGACTCTAAAAATGTTTTAAGTCAAACAGAAGGCACATTGAAAAGTATGTACAACTCATTATCACGAGTGAACGAACTTACAGTTCAAGCATTAAATGGAACAAATGGACCGAATGAATTGAAAGCAATTGGAGCAGAAGTAGATCAAATATTAAAACAAGTTTTGTATTTAGCAAATACAAAAGAACAAGGACGTTATCTCTTTGGCGGTGAAGGTACAACGCAGCCTCCATTTGCTGATGATGGTACATATCAAGGCGGAGCGAAAGATGTTACATGGACATTAAATGATGGATATGATGTGAAGGTATTTCGTAATGGGGAAGACATGTTAACCCCAACGATTCAAACGTTAGTGAAATTGAAAGATGCGATGCTAAGTGGTGATCAAAAAGCGTTAGAACCATTAATGCAGCAAAATAAAGATAACTTAGACAAAGTTTTAGATCGTACGACAGAAGTCGGTTCGACGATGAATACATTAAGTACATTTGAGACAATTTTAAATGCACAAAACATGGCACTGCAAGAAAATAAATCAGACATTGAAGATGTGGATTTAGCAGCCGCTATTTCCGATTTGTCATATATTAACGCGACATATGAGGCAACGTTAAAAGCAGTAAGTACGATGAGTAAAATTAGTATTTTAGATTATATGTAAAAATGAGGAGTGAGAGAGAATGGCAGGAACAATAACAGGTATTGGCGGAGGTCAACAAATTTGGAACCTTGGAAATAATATGATTGATACATCACAGCTAGTGCAACTTGAATTGCAAACGTTGGAAATGAGAAAATCACCGTATAATACGCAAAAAAAATCATTAACAGATGAAAAGGCTGTGTATAGCAGCTTAAAAACAGAATTTAACCCATTTGTCCAAACGTTTAAAGATTTAGCTGCTTTTAAGGGAAATGAAAAAAAAGTTACTTTGTCACAAGATGGATACGTGAATATTGAAGCAGATGCTTCGGCGATTGCGGGAACGTTTAACATTGAAGTGAAGGAATTAGCAGAACGTCATCAAATTGCAAGCGGGTCAATTGCTGATATAAATGCGAAAATTGGTGTAGATGATACAATTAAAATTAATGATAAAGACTTAACGATTACAGCAGATATGACATATAAAGATGTTATTAATAAAATAAACAATGGGAACTATGGTGTATCAGCTTATACGTTAGGAGATAAAATGTTCATTTCTTCCACAAAAGAGGGAGAAACAGGTGCAATTAAACTACAAGACGGGGCTAGCAACTTTTTAAGAAATAATGGCTTTTTGGACGCAAATGGGGCAATAATGAATGTAGTAACCCCTGCAAAAAATGCTAGATATACTATTAATGGATCAAAAGACTTGTTTAGTGAATCTAACACGGTAGATGCACTTCCAGGTGTAACAATTCATTTAGAGAAAGAAACAGCAGGTACACCGATTAAGTTTACAATAGAGGATTCTAACATAAAAGATTCTGTAGATATTATTAAAAAAATGGTTTCAGATTATAATAAAGGTGTTTCTTCAATGGACTTGTTTTCAGGTGAAAACGGCGTACTTCAAGGACAAAACATTATGCAATCGATTCAAAAAGTGATGAACGACGCTGTGACGTTTACGCAAAATGGAAAATATTTATTTTCATTTGGGATTGAATCGAATAAAGATGGAACGCTAAAAGTAGATGAAGAAAAGTTAACAAATGCGTTAAAAGAAGATCCAGCAGCAGCAAAACAGTTTTTCTTTGGACCAGATGGTCTAGGAAAGCAAATAGATAAGAAGCTTGATAAAATTTTTGGCGAGACAGGTATGATTGGAGAGCATGTAAAAAGCATTGATGAACGAGTAACGAAATTAGATCGTAAAATTCAAGATATTGATAATGTAAATAAACAAAAACAAGATGATATTGTTAAAAAATATGCAAATTTAGAGAAGCAATTAGCTATGATGGATAATCAATTAAAAGCTATTCAAGCTATGACAAAACCAAAGAGTGATGACTAAGAAGAGTAGAAGGATTTAAAGGAGTTAATCGTATGCAAGCATGGCAAAGATATATGCAAAATGATATTATGACAAGCAATCCAATTAAAAATACAATTTTTGTTTATGAAAGATGTATTGTTGAGTTTCGTAAATTGGAAGAGTTATTAAAAGGTTTTAAGTTTCAAGAAGCAGATGAAATATTAGATAAATTAGAACGTATTTTTGATGAATTAAAGATGCAGTTAAATCCAGACATTAGTAAAGATTTATTTGACAATTTATATTCGTTATATGACTGGATTGGTAATCAAGTTCAAATGATGAAAATGACACGCCAATCGGCAGACATGGATGCGATCGCTCAAGTGTTACAAAATTTGATTGAAGGATACCGCGGAGTACTAGAAAATGAACAGTAAAGTGTATGAGAAGTTTGCGAGTTGTTTTAATCGTACAAATGATGTAATTGTATCTGAAGAGGAATTGGAGACGAGAATGAGAGAGTTTAATACGTGGTTGTTTTCATTAGATGAAACAATGCGTCTTCAAATAGCAAATGAAGTGATTCCGCTTCTTACAAAGGCCACAGAGCAAATTCGTCATAAGCAGCGTATTCTAGAAGAAATGATTGAAGTGAATGATGGCAGAATGAAAGCAAACTCATATTATGGCAAGTATTAACGATGTTCGCATCTAAAAGAAGAGCGATCGTATTCGAAAGGATCATCGCTTTTTCTTTTGTTTGTCTAATTCGCATACGAAATCATAGGTAGAAATACAGAAAAAATGCATTTTTTTAAAGTTTTTAAAGAAAACATTGTAAAAATAAAATAAAATGTTGAAAGATACGTAATAAAATATTATTTTAATAAATGGATACATAAACAAATAAAATCAAAATATAAAAATGAAATGATAGAAGAGAGTGGGAGTATGCAAGATTTTGTAAGCAGTGTCAGTCATTATATGGATTATTTAGTGACAAAGCGAAATGCTGTTTCGAATAATATTTCAAATGCGAATACGCCTGGATTTAAAGCGCAAGATGTTGATTTTTCTGAGCAACTTGCAAGTAGCAATGAACTGTATAAAAAAAATGAACTAGATTTACAAAAAAATAGTCAACTCTATCAAATGAATCCCATGCATTTACCTTTATCAAATGAAACAAATACATATGCGAAAATTCGAACAAACACTTTGTCTAACAAAGAAGATGGAAATAGTGTTGATGTAACAAAAGAAATGATTGATCTTGTGAAAACGAATCAGTTATATGGTATATCTATTAATGCAATTAATACGCAATATACAATTGATCAAGCAGCGAGAGGACGCTAAGGAAAGAGGGAAAGCACATGTTTCAGGCGATTAATGCCAGTGGTTCTGGGTTAACAGCAGCAAAAAAATGGATGGAAGTTACTTCTGATAATATTGTCAATGCCAATACGACGAGTGGCCCTGACGGAGGACCGTATCATCGACGCAGTGTTGTGTTAGAACAAAATAATAGTTTTGCAAGTATGTTGCAAGGAGAGCCGAACACAGGTGTTAAAATAGCGTCTATTGAAACGGATCCGAATGAAAATCTTGTTTATGACCCTTCGCATCCACAAGCGGACGCACAAGGATATGTACGTTATCCGAATATTGATCTAACAGCCGAAATGACAAATGTTATGGTTGCACAAAAAATGTATGAAGCAAATACAAGTGTACTCAATGCAAATAAAAAAATGCTGGATAAAGATTTAGAAATCGGACGAGGTTAAGAGGGCGAAAGGAAGAGGGAATATGCGAATTCAACCACTTAGTAATACACAGCCATTTAGCGGCATTCAACCAGTCACAACACAAAAAACTTCTTCCACTCCAGTGGAAGGTAAACGGTTTATCGATTTATTAGAAGGAATGAATCAAACGCAAAACAATGCACAAACAGCAGTCTATGATTTGCTTACAAATGGTGTAGGCAACACAAATGATGTACTTATTCAACAAAAAAAAGCAGAATCGCAAATGAAAACAGCGGCTGTTGTGAGAGATAACCTTATTGAAAATTATAAACAGCTTATGAATATGCAAATTTAGAAATATGAACGGGTGTGTATGAAATGGAAAAAATAAAAGGCGTTTTCCAATCGTTAAAAATGTGGCATAAGATGGTGATTGGAGCTAGTGTTTTAGCCATTGTTACAGCTGGGTTGCTATATTACACTTTGCCTGATAAATATGTTGTTGTTTATCAAAATTTAAACGATCAAGATAAACAAGATATTACAGCTGAATTATCGAAGCTTGGAGTGGATTATAAGCTTAATCAAGATGGATCAATTGGTGTAGTAAAGAAAGATGCTCCTTGGGTTCGACAAGAAATGACAGGAAAAGGCTTACCGTTTAACTCTAAAAGCGGGGAAGATATTTTGCTTGAAAGTTCCCTAGGTTCTAGTGAGCAAGACAAACAAATGAAGCAGCTTGTTGGAACGAGAAAACAATTGGAACAAGATATTGTAAGAAACTTTGCAACAATTGAAAGTGCAAATGTACAAATTACATTGCCGGAAAAAGAGACAATTTTTGATGCAGAGAAGGCAAAAGGAACAGCAGCTGTAACAGTTGGTGTGAAAAGAGGACAAACATTAACAGAAGATCAAATTTCCGGAATTCAGTATATGATTAGCGCGGCTGTTCCAGGCGTAAAAGCAGAAGAAGTAAGCGTTATTGATAGTCAGAAAGGTATTATTTCAAAAGGCGCAAATGAATCTCACGATACAGGTTCATCTTCTTATGAAAAAGAAATAGAGCTGCAAAATAAAATAGAAGATAATTTAAAGCAAGACATCGATTCTACATTACTGACAATGTTTAAGCCAGATGAGTTTAAAGTAAATACAAAAGTAACTGTGAATTTTGATGAAGTGACAAGTCAGTCTGAGAAGTATGGCGATAAAGGCGTATTGCGCAGTAAACAAGAGCAACAAGAGAAATCGACAGCACAAGATGGCGCAGCGGGTCAGCAAGGGGCTGGAATTACTGCAAATGGTCAAGTTCCGAATTATGGATCAGGCAATAACCAAAATGGAAATGTTTTATACAATCAAGATAATAGCAATAAAATTGAAAACTATGAAATTGATAAAACAGTTGAAACGGTGAAAAAACATCCGGAATTAACAAAAACGAATATTGTTGTTTGGGTAGATAATGCAACATTAGCTAAACGAAACATTGATATCAATGCCTTTAAACAAGCTATTGCAACATCGGCAGGACTACAGGCTGATGCAAATGGTAATTTTACGAATGGTCAAGTGAATGTCGTTACCGTTCAATTTGATCAGCCGAAGAAAGAAGAAACGAAAGCTGCACCAAAAGGTGGCTTCAATTGGTGGATTCTTGGAGGTTCTCTAGCTGGCTTATTATTACTGGGCGGTGGCCTATGGTATTTCTTAGCGAAGCGAAAGAAAAAAGAGGAAGAAGAGTTTACAGAATTTGATTTTGAACCAATAGAAGAAATGGCAGCGACAGAAGAATATATGCCAGATAAAATAGAGGAACCAGAATCAACAGAGCCTTCATTAGACGAGCAAGTACAGCAAGTGACAAGAGAACATACAGAAGGCACTGCAAAAGTAATTAAAAAATGGTTAAACGGACAGTGAGGGACATAAGTGATGATAGAAGGAATCTCTTCAAAAGAAAAAGCTGCCATACTTGTTCGTATGTTAGACGAAGATGTGGCAACAAAAGTCATTGAATATATGAATGAAGAGGAAAAAGAAGTATTATTACGTGAAATTGCCAAGTTTCGTATATATAAACCTGACACGTTGGAAAACGTATTAGGAGAATTTTTGTATGAATTAAACGTTAAAGAACTTAATTTAGTTACGCCAGATAAAGAGTATATTCGCCGTATTTTCAAAAATATGCCGGAAGAAGAGCTTGAGAAACTATTAGAAGATTTATGGTATAGCAAAGATAATCCGTTTGAGTTTCTCAACTCGCTTACGGATTTAGAGCCGCTGCTTACAGTTCTAAACGATGAATCACCGCAAACTATTGCGATTATTGCGTCGTACATTAAACCGCAGCTTGCTTCAAGGTTAATTGAAAGATTACCAGATCATAAACGAGTTGAAACGGTTATGGGGATCGCAAAGCTTGAACAAGTTGACAGTGATCTTATTAGTCAAGTTGGTGATTTATTAAAAACGAAGTTAAACAATATGGCGTTTAGTGCGATTAACAAAACAGACGGTCTAAAAACGATTGTTAACATCTTAAATAATGTTTCTCGTGGTGTAGAGAAAACGGTATTTGAAAAACTTGATCAAATTGACTATGAACTATCTGAAAAGATTAAAGAAAATATGTTTGTCTTTGAAGATTTACTGCGTCTTGATGATTTAGCACTGCGCCGTGTGCTGGAAGAAATTTCTGATAACGGACTAATTGCAAAAGCGTTAAAAATCGCGAAAGAAGAAATTAAAGAAAAGTTATTTACGTGTATGTCTAGTAACCGTAAAGATATGATTCTAGAAGAACTAGATGGCCTTGGTCCATTGAAAGTGACAGATGCTGAAAAGGCACAACAAACGATTACAAGTACTGTGAAAAAATTAGAAAAAGAAGGTCGCATTGTTGTTCAAAGAGGTGAAGAAGATGTCCTTATTTAAAAACAGAATTCCCAAGAATTCTGTTTCTTTTTCTCATGAAGCGTATGAATTACAGTTTCCAAAACAGATAATCTTGTCAGAGGAGAACTTGGAAGAAGCAACGGAAATAAATGCGGCTAAGGCAGAACTATATGCTCAAAAGGAACAGGTGCAATTACAAATGCTGAAGCTTCAGCAAATAGAAGAAGAGTTAGAGCAAGAGAGGCTAAAACTTCAGCAAGAACGAGAACAATTTAGCTTGTTACAAGAAAAACATCAAAAGCAAATAGAAGCAGATCGCTGTGCTCTTTTTGAAGAACAGAAAGAGATGGCGACCGAATGGTCAGAGTTACTTTGGGATCAGTCATTGCAATTAGCTCAAAAGATTGTGAATCAAGCTATTGATCTGCGCCAACTTGAGTTATTGCCAATTTTAAAAGGCATTGTTCAAACACTGCCAACATCGTTTGAAAAGCTTATGATTACGGTTCACCCGGAAACGTTTGAACAAATTGAACGGGAAAAGGCTGCAACGAAAGAGTATTGGCTTCTTGAGCTTGTCGAGTGGAAATACGATTTTTCTTTACAATTTGGTGAATTTATTTTAGAAGAAGAAAAAGAGTTTTTCGAATTTAAATTCAAGCCAATTTTTGAAAAGCTTCGTGAACAATGGGAAGAACAGCAATTATTTGAGGGGCAAACAGTATGAAAGAGCGGCTCGTAAAAGAACATGAAAAATGGAATACCCTTATGGAAACGCCATTTTATATTAAAAAGGGAAAAGTACATAGTGTACAAGAACAATTTTTCGTTGCAAAGGGGCCGAAAGCAAAAATTGGCGATGTTTGTCTTGTTGGAGAACATAATGTCTTATGCGAAGTGATTGCAATTGAAAAAGAAAACAATATGCTTCTTCCGTTCGAGCAAACAGAAAAGGTATGCTACGGTGACGCTGTTACACTTATTAGCGAAGACGTTGTCGTGCCACGCGATGAGCATTTACTTGGTAAAGTGTTAAGCGCAAATGGTGAAATTTTAAATGAACGAGAAGCAACTGTACCGCTTCAAAAAATAAAGCTTGATGCACCGCCGATTCATGCGTTTGAACGTGAAGAGATTACAGAAGTATTGGAAACCGGTATTAAATCAATTGATGGAATGCTTACGATTGGGATTGGACAAAAAATTGGGATTTTTGCAGGTTCAGGTGTCGGGAAATCAACGCTGCTCGGTATGATTGCGAAAAATGCAAGCGCAGATGTTAATGTGATTAGTTTAGTTGGTGAGCGCGGGCGTGAAGTAAAGGATTTTATTCGAAAAGAACTAGGAGAAGAAGGCATGAAAAAAAGCGTTGTCGTTGTGGCAACGTCTGATGAAAGTCACCTTATGCAGCTTCGTGCTGCCAAATTAGCAACTTCGATCGCAGAATATTTCCGTGACCAAGGAAACAATGTTCTTTTAATGATGGACTCTGTTACACGTTTTGCTGATGCAAGAAGAAGTGTTGACATCGCAGTGAAAGAATTACCGATTGGCGGAAAAACATTGTTAATGGAAAGTTATATGAAGAAATTACTTGAGCGATCTGGAAAGACGAAAGTCGGTTCTATTACAGGGATTTATACCGTTCTTGTTGACGGCGACGATTTAAATGGTCCGATACCAGACTTAGCACGTGGTATTTTAGATGGGCATATTGTATTAAAGCGTGATTTAGCTACATTAAATCATTATCCAGCTATTTCTGTATTAGACTCTGTAAGTCGGATTATGGAAGAGATTGTTACGCCGGAACATTGGCAGCTTGCGAATGAAATAAGAAAGACGTTGTCAATTTATAAAGAAAATGAATTGTACTTTAAACTTGGTACAATTCAAGAAAATGAAGAAAATGCGCATATTTTTGCATGTAAAAATAAAATAGATGATATTCATACATTTTTAAAACAAGGTCGGACGGACAGCTATCGTTTTGCCGATATCATTCAGCACATGTATAGCGTTCAGTAAAGGCCTCATCATTGAGGCCTTTTTATTATAAAGTGAGAGCTTTTAGGAGAATTGATCCCTAGCTATTGTCTTCGCTTCTCTCGGAATTTTGAGATGGATGTTTTACTGTCCGTTAATATGAAATAAATTATATTCTCATTCTAGAATATTTCACAGATTTTTTTGTAAAAAAACTATATAATAGAAAAAAGGAAAGGTATAATAGAGAGGGGTTTACAAAAGCAGGTGAATGAAAAACAGTATGAAATAATAAAATTACAGATGGCCCAAGAAAAAGAACACATTTTAAAAGAAGTATACGAATTAACAACAGAAAAACGAAAAGTAGAAGAAAAAAAAGCACACGATTTGCATGTCTTCAAATCACGTAGTAAAGTTATGCAAATAAATGAGTGCATTCGTATTGGTATGTTATCCTCTCATACGTTTTCACCTGAAAGAATAGAAGAATGGAATCGAAAAATAAGAAAAATTGAAGAGTTTATTCGAAAAAATGAAAGACTTTTAGAGCAAATAAAAGAAAAAGAACGCGTCATCGATGAAATGTTTCAGCAAAATTGTCAGAGGCTTGCGAAAGAGCAAGAGAAACGCGAAGAAAAAATGTTGCTCGATTTAAGAATGTGTATGAATGGGTGAGGAGGATTTGATGATAGGAAATGTGTTACCAGTGCAGCTAAATTTGCCTCAGCAAAAAGATAAGCAGCTGGAATTACAATCGAAAGAAGAACATATTTCTTTTTCAGAGAAAATGAATGAGAAACCGATAAAGGAGTCGAAGCTGCAAAATACAGAAAAAAGTGAAGCACCGAAAGAAATACAGCAAAATGTCCATGAAGGAAATAAGATTCATAAAAATGAATCATTTGTTCCAAAAAAAGAATTAGAAGGAAAAAAAGAGACGGAAGAATTATTAGCGGCCGTTTCAGAGCAAATGCTTGCGCTTGTACAATTAAGTGCGCAACCAGAATTGTTATATCAATACATACAAAAAATACAAGAGTTATATAAAACATACGGAAATATTAAACTAAATGAATTGCCCTCGGCGGAATTGCAGCAACTTGTTGCTTGTTTTAAAGATTCTAATATCAAAAATGCAATATGTTTGGAAGATACAATGCAAACGGTGCTAGAAAAATTAACAGCTGCCGAAAACATGATGGAATTCACAAAAGGTATTCAAAGTGAAAATTGTGATTTAACAAAAAAGGGCGAGCAACAAGAACCAATCGCAATGGTACAAAAAGATGAACAAGGTAAACCGTTAGCAATGATACCAAAAGATGAGCAAGGTAAACCATTAGTAACAATCCAAAAGGATGAACAAGATAAACCGATAGAGCTTACAACAGGAGCACAAGATGGAAAATCTATTCTTTTAGGGAATGATCAAGCTGTAAAGCAGGATATACTAGCGCAAAAGGTCTCCCTTCCTGATTTGGGTAAGAAAATGGAGGCACAAGTTGAAGACTTGCAAAAATTTGTTGTAAAACAAGAGCGTGTTCTCTTTCAGTTAAATCCAGAAAAGCTTGGTACATTAACGGTTTATATGAAGAAGCAAGGGGATCAAATCCAAGTTCATGTTGAAATGGATAAACATGATGCGAAGAAAAAAGTAGAAATAATTTTTGATGAATTAAAAAATAAATTAAAAGATAAAGAGATTCATATTGAATTAAGTTATACAGACAAAGAACAAAAACGTGAACAGCATGAAAGAGAGCAACCACATAAACGAAAACATGTAGTTGTAAAGGAAGAAAAGAAAGCAGAGCAAGACTTTGCTGGGTTATTGGAGGAATAAAAAGTGCCAAACGTTGGGCTAAATACAACAAATACAAATCATATCCCGGTAGGGCAAACACAGCAAATGCAGAATCAAAATGGAGTTACAGGAGCGAGCCAGCAAAAAACGCCTGGAGTTATGGGGAAAGATGATTTTTTAAAGCTCTTTTTAACAAGCTTACAATACCAAGATCCAATGAATGCAATGGACATGAATCAAATGATGAATCAAATTTCACAAATGTCACTTTTAGAACAAGTACAAAATATGACAGAAGCGGTGGATTCATTACGAGAAACAATGTATACAACAGCACTAGATAGTGGTATGAAATTTTTAGGTAAATATGTAAGAGGTGTAGACGGTGATGGGAAAAAAGTGGAAGGCACTGTCGACGTTGTCCGTCTGGCAGCAAATAATGATGTCCAGCTTGTAATCGGGGATCATGTCGTGTCGCTTCGCTTTGTTGAAAGCGTATCTGATAAAAAAATAGATAAACCAGAAGATAACCCAGAAGTTAACCCACATACAGAAGAATCAAAACTATAAGGAGTGTATAAAGAATATGATTAAAGCATTATATACAGCTATTACAGGAATGAACGCAACACAAAATGCATTAAGTGTTACATCAAATAATATTGCCAATGCACAAACAGTTGGATATAAAAAACAAAAAGCTGTTTTTGATGATTTATTATATAATAATACAATTGGTTCAAGAGGCGATGGAAAATATGCTGGCACGAATCCAAAAAGTATTGGTAATGGTGTGAAATTAAGTGGTACATATACGGATTATAGTGATGGCTCAATTACATTAACAGGTGGAAAAACACAAGCAGCAATAGAAGGAAACGGCTTTTTTGTCCTAGGTGATTCGCAAGGTGGGAATGTGCAATATACACGTAAAGGTACATTCGGAATATCTGATAATTACTATATTACAGATTCTGAAGGTCAATATGTACTTGCATATCCTACAAAACCTGGTACAGACGAAATTGATTTTTCTGGTTCACCGCAACCACTTCGAATTCCGATGGGAACGGCAGTTGGAGGAATACGTTCCGATAAGGCAACAATGCAGGGAAATATTCCGAGAGATCAGCAACAAATTACGGAAGAGTTTCCAGTTTATGATGCAGAAGGAAACAAATTGACGATGCGTGTAGAGATGACGCAAGACAAAGATGCACAAGGAAATAAAATTGATGGATCGTATACGTATAAAGTATTAGCGCGAAATGAAACGAAAAATGAACAAAATTTTACGGAGCTAGCTAATAATAAAAAACTTACATTTAATAATTTAGGTGAATTGACAGCACTAGATGGTGTAGCGGTGCAGCGTGATCCGATTACTAATAAAATTACACAAGGAGGAAAAGTAACAATTCCATTTGGTGGTGGATTAGATTTAGATTTAAGTGGTCTCACAAATTATCCAACTGACAAAACAGTGGCTACAACAGATATTACAGGACGTCCTGCAACAATAGTGAAAGATTTTATGATTTCTGATGGCGGTTATGTTATGGTGAGATATGCGGATGGAAGTATGAAAGCTGCAGGACAACTTGCGGTAGCAATGTTCCCGAACGAAGGGGGACTTATGAAAACAGGAAATGGAAATTATGAAGCTACAACATCCGCTGGTAACCCTTCTTTAGGTGTTTCTGGACAAAATGGATCGGGTAAAGTTCGCGGAGGTGCACAAGAAGGGTCTAACGTTGATTTATCTACAGAATTTGTTGATTTAATGCTTTACCAACGTGGGTTCCAAGGAAATACAAAAGTAATTAAAGTAGCAGATGATGTGTTAAACGAGATTGTTAACTTAATTCGATAATAGATAAGAAAGGTGTGGTCCCTATTATGAGGGGCTGCATCTTCTTCTAATGAATAGAGAGGGTTTCTATTAGTATGACGAGAGAAGAAAGAATGTTACAGTTGCCATTTTTTCAAGATAAGCAAGAGCTTGCAGGGCAAATTATAAATATTGAACAACAAGAACATCGCTATTTACCAAATCAATTTGCGATTAAACAAGTCCCTCCTTATACATTTGGGGAAAAACAAGTGGTAATTGGCCGTATTCATGAATTTTATTTTATTGGTATTTACAATAACAATCAATGGAAGTATCAAGCGTTTGCTGACATGATGAAATGTCGTTCATTTTTCATTCAGTTACCAGAAATGACAGATCAACAGCTTGCGTTTTGGTTTAATAATATCGAATTATTAGCAGTTTCATAAAGTGAAATTGTGTTTTTGAAGGGCTTCATCCTTTCATAAGCTGTTAGTTGAATGTGGATAGTGATTTACCTTCTCTTCTAAGATTTTGCTGAATAAAAAGATGAAGGCTACAGTCCGTTAAGAACTGGATAGTAAGGAGAGTAAGCAAATATGGCGCAAAATAAATATCGCGTAACGTTCATTTCAGCAAACGAAATGGAGCAGCGGACGATTATGTCGGCCAATAGTTTACCGGATTTAATTCGTAAAGTGGAAAGTGTAATGATAGATCCAAATGGTTATTTTATAAATGACAAAAAAAACAATTGCTATTTTCAAGTTATAAAACAAAATGTCACATTTATTCAATATGAACTTCTATTCTCTAATAAAGCGATTCATATCGAAAAGGTGAAATATATTGCACCAACTATTATGAAAAAACTATTTCAAACCGTGCGTAGTCCAGAAATATATGCGCTTGCATTACTCGATGTTGATGAAGAAACGAAAGTCTTTTTTTTAGATGAAATGGACGATCATCTTCGTTTGCAAGTTGAGAAAGAACTTACGCAAAAATGGGAAGTTGCACCAGCAGAAATATCAGAAGCACAAGAAGTATTATTAGATGCACTCGTTTCACTTACAAATGAATGAAGTAATATGTACATTACATTAGGCATAAAAATGATAGAATAATTTGAGAGGAGATTTACCCATTTATGTCACAAGCACAAAGTATTTTACTAGAAAGTGGAACAAATGAACTAGAAATTGTTACATATACAATTGGAGAAAATTTATTCAGTATTAACGTTATGAAAGTTCGTGAAATCATTAATCCATTTTCTGTTACAACAGTTCCAGAAGCGCATGCAGCAGTAGAAGGCGTCGTACAAGTACGCGGTGAGGTTTTGCCGGTTATTAACTTAGCACAAGCTTTGAATTTAAAGTCAAATAAGCCATTAGATCAAACGAAGTTTATCATTGCCGAATTGAACCAAATGAAAGTTATTTTCCGAGTTGATGAAGTGCACCGTATTCAACGTATTTCATGGGAACAAATTGATGAACCAGCTTCTTTATCAATGGGCTTAGAAGAGACAACATCAGGGATTGTTAAACTTGATGGGAAAATTATTTTATTATTAGATTATGAAAAAATCGTATGTGAAATTAGTAATACCGGTTATGAAACGCAAAAATTATCCGGATTAGCAGAAAAAACAGATCGTGCTGAAAAAATTATTTACATTGCTGAAGATTCAGCGATGCTTCGTCAAATATTAGAAGAAACGTTAACGACAGCAGGATATGCGAAAATCAACTTCTTTAGCAATGGTGCAGAAGCATTAGCACAAATTGAAAAATTAGCAAATGAACAAGGTGAGAAGATGTTCCAACATATTCACTTGCTGATTACAGATATTGAAATGCCGAAAATGGATGGTCATCATTTAACGAAAGTAATTAAAGATCATGGTGTTATGAAGAATCTACCAGTTATTATTTTCTCTTCATTAATTACAAATGAGCTGTACCATAAAGGAGAATCGGTTGGTGCTAATGCACAAGTAAGTAAGCCGGATATTCAAGAGCTAATTGGACTTGTAGATAAACTTGTTTTATAAAAAATAGTATTTTCATATAGATAATAGAAAAGAAGGTAATCCCATATACAATGGAGCATTACCTTTTTTTGTTTGAAACGAAATTTTGTCAGTGAGCATTTTGAAAATATTGCATCACCTCTTTCATTTTTTATACTTTTTATACATTTTTTTATAGTTATTATTTGACAGATAATTTAGATATATTATAATATAAATATGTAAATTTTTCTATTTTTACAAATGAAATGGGGATTTTGATGAAGGGATGAGAGGTGTGAAAGAGGAAGATGACAAAGCAAAGGGCAATTTCTGTATTAGAGTACTTACAAAGACTATTACAGAAAACAAAAACAGGAAAACATTTAGAAATTGAATTTCGGAAAATAGAAAAGAAGTTTCAAATAAATTATGAAGAATTAATAGGTTTATATAATAAAATGTTTTTATTTCAAACGGATGTTGAAAAAATAGGTGGTTTTCTAGCATATGAGCAATCAGATATTACATGGTTCAAATCTGAATTAGAGCTACTATTCGAAGTGTATCAATTTTGTCAACAATCTGGTATGAACATTTTAAGTGTCTCTGAATCGCTAAGTCAAGAAAAGCTGCAGCTGTTTCCTAAAACGCCAAGTCAATTACAAAATACATACTATAAATTACGAAAACAAGAAATACCGTTTGAAACGATTATGAAACAAAAACCAGGCCGAAAACGAAAGACGGTTTCTATAATAGAAACGATTCCAAAAAATATAGAAAATAGAACCGAAGAAAAAGTAGAA
This sequence comes from Bacillus pseudomycoides, assembly GCF_002582035.1. Taxonomy (GTDB): domain Bacteria; phylum Bacillota; class Bacilli; order Bacillales; family Bacillaceae_G; genus Bacillus_A; species Bacillus_A pseudomycoides_B. The sequence goes on along the minus strand of NZ_NUQE01000011.1, from coordinate 75,424 downwards.
GAACAAGGTGAAAAAATAGAAAAAAATCTTGTTACTATATTATCAGGAATTGCGAAAAATTTTGAAATGATGACAGTAAAAGATGAGCAGCAAGAAAATGAACTGTATCACTTTATGGAAGGTGTTTATAAGCTATCTAGCATGGCTACAGAACGAATAAAAGATGAACAAGATGTTGATAGATTAAAAGAAGAAATTAATGCGCTACGTACAGAAACAGAGCAGTTACAAAGAGAAAAAGAGGAACTTGTTGCAGATATGAAAGGAATGACAAATAACATCATTCACTTCATCACAAGTTCTGACATCGAACAAATTCGTACCTTGCCGTATTTTGTGAATATGTGTAAGCAGGATTTACAGAAACTTGGATTATATAATGGCACAATAGATGGACAATTAAAAGTTGTCATTGATCAAAGTGGACAAGTTGTGTCAATTATAAAATGAGAGAAGTCATCTGGAAGCAGATGATTTTTTTCGTATTGATTATAGTAATTGTAGAGATTATATAATATAAGGAAATTACTTTGTTAAAAAATAGGATTCCATATGTAAAAATGTATTAGTCTAAGGAGACTATGTTATGAAACTCTTTAACTAGAAAAAGCTATCCAGGGTGGATAGCTTTCTACTATTTATCCCGCATTAACGGGCAGTAAGACTCCCACCTCAAGATTCAGAGAGAAGCCAAGAAGATAGGTGGGGAATAACTGCCCGTAAAAGCCCGATTGGTTCAACTAACCGTCAGTGGGGGATGAAGAAAACCTTACTGACGGAAGTTTCACTTTATTGATAAAGCAATTTGATTATCATTTGTGGAACTTGATTTGTTTGTGAAACCATACTAAATGCAACTTCTGTTAACAGTTTGTCTTTTACAAGGCCACTCATTTCTTGTGCAACATGGGTATTTTCAATACGAGACAAACTTTCTTCTATATTTATAGTTTGATTATTTAAATGATCAACATGAAGTTGTAAGCGATTCATTAGCGCACCGAGATCAGCGCGATGCAGTGCAATTTTTTGTAAAGCATGATCAATTTTTGCAATAGCAGTTTGTGCATCCTTTTTAGTTGAAATCTTGATGTTGTTCGTTGTAGGGGAAGGGAAATTATTTTCCTGTTGGCTAAATTGAACTTTATTTATTGATGAAAATGGAACATCTATTGTAATACCATGATTTTGATTCTCTTCAAATATTGGAATTGTATGAAGTGTTGTTACATTTTGCATGTAACCGATTTGTTTTGTATGCTGTTGGAACTTTTTCTCTAAAGTAAATCGGGTGTCACTTGAATTTTTATCGTGTGCTGCTTGAACCGCAAGATCACGCATTCGAAGTAAAATATTTGTAATGCTCTGCAGGGAAGAATCTGCTGATTGAAGCATTACTAGTGTATTCTCATTATTTTGAATGGCAACGTCTATTCCTTTTTTAGCGTCTACCCGAGAAACAATAGCAATATCAGCTGTATCATTAGTACCGCCGTGGACATGTTGTTCATTTGTTAAACGTGCTATTTTCGTATTTATATGTTTTTCGTTTTTGTATAGATTGTGTATTGTTTTCATGTCTGAAAAATTTGTTTCGATTCGCATCTAACATACCCCTTTATTTCTATATAGAAAAATACACCCCTCCGCATGCAGAGAGGTGTATTTTCGTTATATCATCAAATGGATTATTGTAATAATTTACTTACCATTTGTGGAGTTTGGTTTGCTTGAGAAAGCATGCTGATACCAGCATCGTTTAAGATTTTGAATTTTGTCATTTCAGACATTTCTTTTGCCATGTCAGCGTCTTCGATTTGAGAAGCAGCAGCAGCCATGTTTGTAGATTGGCTAGTTACGTTGTTTAAGTTGTGGTCTAAACGGTTTAATTGAGAACCGTATACTGCTCGAGCGTCAGCAACTGTTTGGATAGCTGCATCAATTTCAGTAATAGCTACATCAGCATCTCCAGCCGCGTCGATAGTCTTAGTTATTCCAAGGTCAGCAGCTTTAGCTTTAATACCTTTAATATCAAGTTTATCAGCAGATGCATCAGAAAGTTGAATCTTAATAACTGTAGTATCATCTGTTAATAAATTTTTACCGTTAAAGTTTGTTTTGTCAGCAATATGATCAATTTCATCCGATAATGCTTTGTATTCTAATTGTAGAGAAGCTTTATCGTTGTCGCCATTTGTACCGTTTGCAGATTGAGTTGCTAAATCACGCATACGAAGTAAGATGTTTGAAACTGAACCTAATGCTGCATCAGTAGTACGAAGCATAGACATACCGTCTTGTGTGTTATTCGCACCTTGATTTAAGCCGCCTTCTTTTGCACGCATACGAGTTGCGATTGCTAAACCAGCTGCATCGTCAGCTGCGCTGTTAATACGTTTACCGCTTGATAAACGGTTCATAGCAGTGTTCATTTTGTCTTGGTTTTGGCGCATGTATTCTTGTGTGCGCATGCTGTTTACGTTTGTGTTAATTCTCATGTTAAAGACCCCCATTTTTTTATATTGATTTTTTCGTTAATTGTTAAAGTGTGATATAACGAAAAATCAATTTCGAGTTAATTGTAATCCGTAATGTATATCGTGTCAACATATAATTATGATTTTTGAATATGAAAATATATTTTTAACAATTTATTAGTTTTTTGAACGGTTCTTATTTTTTAAAAGGAATATTGCAAAGTGTAATAAAAAACTCTAATATTAGATTATCTTTGTTTCTTAAAAAGGTGATATTATGATAATAGAAAATACAGTAAAACAAGTTCTCTCTTATAAAGGGGAACAGATCAAGCAAAAATTAAGTAGCCCAGAGGCGTTTGTAAATAGTACATTTGGACAAGCGCTTCAAAATGAAGTAGTACAGGAAACGAGAATGGCCACGCAGCCAACAAAAGTTGAAGAGAGTCAGAACGTAGCAAAGGAGGCAGAAGTGAAAGATGCAGAGCCGTTGCAAGTGGCCCAGCAGGAGTTTTCACGCCGTTTTGCTGATGCAAATAGTGCGGGGAAGGATACGTGGGGATTAACGGAAAAATATAATATTCAAAATATACGTCCTAATAATGAAGGAAAGTACGCGGATATTATTCAAAAAGCAAGTGATACATATGGAATTCCAAAAACGTTAATTCAAAAAATGATTGAAGTTGAATCTAACTTTAATCCAAATACCGTTTCTTCAGCAGGGGCGATGGGCTTAATGCAGCTTATGCCAGCAAATGTGAAGGAGCAAGGAATAAACAATCCATTTTCACCAGCCGAAAATATTGAAGGTGGTGTGAAGGAGTTAGCGGGATATTTGAAACAATATAACGGTGATCTCGTATTGGCGCTTGCGGCTTATAATGCAGGGCCAGGAAATGTGAAAAAATACGGAGGTGTACCGCCGTTTCAAGAAACAGAAAACTATATAAAAAAGATATTAAACATCGATGTTTCTAAATAAAAATTTCTTAAAAATAAATAGAAAATGAAATTTTGTAAACACGATATGGGAGTTGCTAGAAATGAAAGTACATGATGATATTCCATTAACAATTCATTTTGAGATTGGTAAGACGAAAAAGAAAATTGATGATCTGCTTCATATTACGAAAGGGACATTGTATCGCCTTGAGCATTCAACGAAAAATACAGTGCGCATTATGTTGGAAAATGAAGAAATTGGCATCGGCAAGATTTTAACGAAAAACGGAAAAATGTACGTTGAAATTGTCGAGCTAAAGGGATAGGAAAGGGGATTTTCATGAGCGGCGATAAGTTAAGCCAAGAGCAAATTGATGCGCTGTTAAAGGCGATGAATGATGGGGAAGAAATGCCTGATTTCGCACAAGAAGCAGAAAAACAAGAGAAGTTTCAAGAGTATGATTTTAATAGACCGGAAAAGTTCGGTGTGGAACATTTATGGAGTTTACAAACGATTGCGACGAATTTCGGGAAACAGACGTCTCAATCGCTTGCAGCACGGATGCGCATCCCGGTTGAGTTAGAGCCATCAACAGTAGAGCAAGTTCCATTTACGAGTGAGTATGTGGAGAAGATGCCGAAAGAATATTATCTGTATTCTGTTATTGATTTAGGTTTGCCGAATCTTGGTGAGATTGTTATTGAAATGGATTTAGCTTTTATAATTTATATTCATGAATGCTGGCTGGGCGGAGATGCGAAACGTGATTTTACACTTCGCAGGCCTCTGACGTCATTTGAGTTCTTAACGCTTGATAACCTATTTGCTGTTATTTGTGACAATCTGAAGAGAGCGTTTGAAAGTGTAATTGAGATACAGCCACAACTTGTGGCAACAGAGACAGATCCGAATGCGCTTAAAATTACAACTGCAAGTGATATTATCTCGCTCTTAAATGTGAACATGAAAACGGAGTATTGGAATACAACGATTCGACTAGGCATTCCATTTTTATCTGTTGAAGAGATTATGGATAAGCTAACGTCAGAAAATATTGTTGAACATTCTTCTGATAAACGAAAAGCATATTTTACAGAAGTAGAAGCAGAAGTGCAAAAAGTTCGTAAGCCTGTACATGTAGCGATTAGTGAGCAGAAGATTACAATTGGTAGTCTGGAGCAGCTTGAGGAAGGGGATATTATCCCGCTGCAAACGAAAGTAACAGATCAGCTTCGTGGATACGTTGACGGAAAGCATAAGTTTAATTGCTTTATTGGAAAAGACGGAACACGTAAGGCATTTTTATTTAAAAGCTTTGTAGAGTAAGAGAGGGAGAAAAGGATATGAAGCATGAAGTATCATCTGTTGCGCTAGTAGATTTAGAAGAATACATAAAAGATCATAGCGAATTATCAAAAGCGCATATTGAAACAATTTCAGATATTTCAGTTGAACTTGGGGTAAGGCTTGGAAAAGCAAGTTTGACACTTGGGGATGCGAAAAAACTGAAAGTTGGAGACATTTTAGAAGTAGAAAAAAATTTAGGACATAAAGTAGATGTGTATTTAAGTAGTGAAAAAGTAGGAATTGGCGAAGCGATTGTGATGGATGAAAATTTTGGAATTATCATTTCTGAAATTCAAGCCGACAAGAAAAAGGCGGTATTTGCTGCTGTGCAACATGAATTGAGTGAGAATGAATAGAGGAGGTGTCATATGAGCTATATGACGACCTTGTTGCAAGTTGTATTGTTATTTGGTGCTCTTGGATATGGTGTGTACTATATGATGAAAAAGACGAGAAAGCATCAGTTTTATAAGCAAGGAGAAAATGGTTTCATTCAAGTGAAAGATGGTATGTATGTGAATCATCAAACGAGTGCATTTTTATTTGAAGTAGATGGTAAACAAGTGTTTACGATTGTAGGTAATAATGGCATTCATTCCATTCAATTATCAGGAAATCAGTTTCACAAAGTGCTAGAAGATGCGATGAAAGAGGAACAAATTCAACAGAAAAAAGTAGAGGATCCATCATGAAAATAAAGAAATATATACCTTCTATTGCTTTTATTTTTGTATTTTCTGTTGTTTTTTGTATTATTTTTTCAAATCCAGCGTATGCAGAGTCAGATGGTTTTATTCATTTGGACAGCGGAAAAGAGTTTACGAATAATCCAAGTGTACAGCTTTTTTTACTCGTAACGCTTTTATCATTATCTTCTTCAATTGTGTTACTGTTTACGCATTTTACTTATTTTATGATTGTTCTTGGAATTACACGTCAAGGACTTGGTGTTATGAACTTGCCGCCAAACCAAGTCCTTGTTGGCTTAGCGCTATTTTTAGCATTATTTACGATGCAGCCTGTTCTTGGGCAGTTGAAGAGTGATGTATGGGATCCGATGACGAAAGATAAAATTACAGTAAGTCAGGCAGCTGAGAAGGCGGAACCCATTATGAAAGAGTATATGGCAAAGCATACATATAGTCATGATTTGAAAATGATGTTAAAAGTTCGAGATGAAAAGTTGCCAAAAGATACGAAGGATATTTCGTTCTTTACACTCGTTCCGTCTTTTACATTGACTCAAATTCAAAAAGGATTAATAACAGGCATGTTTATTTATTTGGCGTTTGTCTTTATTGATTTAATCATTAGTACATTACTAATGTATCTCGGTATGATGATGGTGCCGCCGATGATTTTAAGTTTGCCTTTTAAAATACTCGTTTTTGTATATATAGGTGGATATACGAAAATCGTTGATATTATGTTTAAAACGGTTGCTTAGAGGCTGTTAGCAGCTTTGTACTATACGTGATAGGAGTCATATTTGCATGAATATATCACCAATTACAGAAATTTTTCAAACCTTTTTTTACAAAGGATTTGAAATTTTACTCCCAATTGCGGGAGTAAGTATGATCGTTGTTATTATTCTTGCGATATTAATGGCGATGATGCAAATTCAAGAGCAGACATTAACGTTTTTGCCGAAGATGGCCAGTATTGTTCTTGTCATTATCATACTCGGTCCGTGGATGTTTAACGAAATTACAACATTAATTTTAGACTTGTTTGATAAAATACCGACGTTGCTGCGATCGTACTGAAAAAGGGTGACAATAGATGAATATGGATTTATGGGTTGCAGCATTTTTTGCATTTTGCCGTATTACGTCATTTTTGTTTTTTCTACCGTTTTTTTCAGGACGATCCATGCCAGCAATGGTGAAAATTACATTCGGCCTCGGACTATCGTTTGCAGTTGCTGATAAAGTTGATGTTTCTCATATTGAGACGATATGGGATATTGCTGGTTATGCTGGCACACAAATTGTGATTGGATTAACACTTTCAAAAATTGTGGAGTTTTTATGGGATATCCCGAAGATGGCAGGGCATATTGTAGACTTTGATATTGGTTTATCTCAGGCTAGTTTATTTGATGTAAATGCTGGTTCGCAATCAACGTTGATTGCAACAATGTTTGATATTTTCTTTACGGTTATATTTATTGCTCTTGGCGGAATTGATTATTTTGTTTCGACAATTTTAAAATCGTTTCAATATACAGAAGCAATTTCACAATTATTAACGAAAAACTTTTTAGATAGTTTATTAGCAACGTTGTTATTTGCGCTTACATCTGCAGTGGAAATTGCACTTCCACTTATGGGGAGTTTGTTTATTATCAATTTCGTATTAATTTTAATTGCAAAAAATGCACCGCAGCTTAATATTTTTGCGAATGCATACGTTTTAAAAATTACGTGCGGTATTTTATTTATCGCAATGAGTGTACCGATGTTTGGTTATGTATTTAAAAATGTAACGAACGTATTACTTGATGAATATACGAAACTATTTAACTTTTTCTTAACGAAATAGGGGGACGGTTATGGCAAAAGATAATAAAACAGAAAAAGCCACCCCGCAAAAGATTAAAAAAGCACGTGAAGAAGGAAACATTGCTAGGAGTAAAGATTTAAATAATTTGTTTTCTATTCTTGTTTTAGCAGCAGTTATTTACTTTTTCGGCGATCGTGTTGGGTATGATATCGCCAATTCTGTTGCGGAGCTGTTGGATCAAATTGGGAAAAAAACCAATCCGACCGAGTACTTTTATTTAATGGGCATACTTCTTTTGAAAATATCAGCGCCGGTTCTTGTACTCGTTTATGCATTTCATATGCTGAATTATATGGTGCAAGTCGGCTTTGTATTTTCGGCGAAAGTTATTAAACCGAAAGCATCTCGCATTAATCCAAAAAACTATTTTACGAGACTGTTTAGTAGAAGAAGTATCGTTGATATTTTGAAATCGTTATTTTATATGGTGCTTCTTGGTTATGTGGCGTATGTCATTTTTAAGCGTAATTTAGAAACAATCGTAAGTATGATTGGATTTAATTGGGGTGCGTCGCTTGCTGAAATTATGGGGCAAATTAAATCTATCTTTTTAATCATTTTAATTATTCTTGTTGTTATTTCTATTATTGATTTCATTTATCAGAAATGGGAGCATGCACAAGATTTGAAAATGAAAAAAGAAGAAGTAAAGCAAGAACATAAAGATAACGAAGGGGACCCTGAAGTAAAAGGAAAGCGCAAAAGCTTTATGCATGCGATTCTGCAGGGAACGATTGCGAAAAAGATGGACGGTGCGACCTTTATCGTGAATAACCCAACCCACATTTCTGTTGCTCTTCGTTATGATAAGTTAGTTGATGCAGCCCCGATTGTTGTGGCAAAAGGTGAAGATGAGTTGGCGCTTTATATGCGAACACTCGCGCGTGAACAAGATATACCGATGGTGGAAAATCGTCCATTGGCGCGTTCTTTATATTATCAAGTTGAGGAAGATGAAACAATTCCAGAAGATTTATATGTTGCTGTTATTGAAGTTATGCGCTATTTAATTCAAACAAAACAAATTGAAGTGTAAGGCGCGTTTGGAGGAGATTCTGTTTGTTTAAGATAGATTCTGCAAGAACCTATTTTTCTATCTTTTTAGCAGTGTCATTCGTTGTGGCACTTTTAATTCCATTGCCACCATTTGTACTAGATGTCGTTATCGTCTTTTTACTTGGTATGGCAGTGCTCGTATATATGCGAGCAACGAGTATTAAAGAGTGGGATGAGTTAAAGTCATTTCCAACATTACTGTTATTGATTGCAATTTTCCGTGTTTCAATTAACGTTTCTACGACGCGGGCCATTTTAACAAACGGGGATGCTGGCCATGTCATTGAGGAGTTCGGTCAGTTTGTTATTGGTGGAAATATATTAATTGGGATTGTTATTTTTATAGTACTTATTGTATTCCAATTTATTGTCGCAAATGGTGCTTCTCGTACGGCTGAAGTTGCGGCACGTTTTACACTGGATTCTTTGCCAGGGAAACAGATGTCAATTGATGCGGATTTAAATCAGCGCATTATTACAGACGCAGAAGCAAAGGAAAAACGGAAGAAATTAAATATGGAAACAGATTTTTACGGTGCGATGGACGGTGCTGGAAAATTTATAAAAGGTGATGTTATTTTTAGTATCGTCATCTTATTCGTCAATATTACTTTCGGATTAATTGTTGGGATGATGCAACAAGGAATGGGATTTCAAGAAGCAGCCCTTCATTATACGAAATTAACGATTGGCGATGGAATTGTGAATCAAATCGGTTCGTTATTATTAGCAATTTCGACAGGGATTATCGTTACACGCGTATTTGATGGATCGTCTGATACAGTAAATGAAGGCATTTATAAAGAGTTAATGGCGCATGACGTCGTTGTATATGCACTCGGTGGATTATTTATTGCTATGGGTATATTTTCACCGCTTCCACTTATCCCATTTCTAATTGTTGGCGGAGGAGTTATCTTCTTAGGATACACGAATAAAAAGCGGTTGAAGAAAGAAGAAGAAGAAGCGTTGCAAAAAGAATTAGAAATGATTCAAAGTGATGACGATCAAATGAAGAAAGTGGAAGATTCGTTTGGTGTCTTTACTGATAAATATCCAATTATCGTTGAACTTGGGCTTGATTTAGCTGCCCTTGTAAAACAAAAAATTAACGGGGAAACAGCTCGAGATAAAGTTGTATTAATGCGAAAATCGATTATTACAGATTTAGGAATTAACGTTCCTGGCATTAATTTTAAAGATAATACGAGTTTTAGGCCACGCGGACGTTATGTAATCCGAATTAAAGGCGCCAAAGTAGCGGAAGGTGTCTTAAAATCGGGATATTTATTAGCACTCAAAACACCAAATGTTATGGCAGATTTAGATGCTGAGCCTGCCAAAGATCCAATCTTTGGCGAAGATGGTTACTGGATTTTAGAGCATGTTGTACAAGATGCACAAATGAAAGGGTATCAAGTGTTAGAACCGCTCAGCATATTAATTACGCATTTAGATGTCGTGATTCGTCGTAATGTACACGAACTATTGCAGCGTCAACATGTGAAAGATTTAATTCAATCTTTAGAGAATGACCATAGCGTATTATTAGAAGAAATTAAGAAAAAGGAAATCGATTTATCTCTTATTCAAAATGTCGTGAAACAATTGCTGAAAGAAGGAATTTCAATTCGAGATTTACCGACTATCATGGAAGGTATTATTGACGGAAAAGAAATTTATCAAAATCATGCGGACGGTGTTACTTCTTTTGTACGCGAATGTATTTCGAAAGTGATTTGTGAACATGCAAAAAATCATGATGGGAAAATTTATGCAGCACTATTCTCAGACTCAATTGAGCTAGATGCTGATGTTGTAAACAATTCGTATCAAGGGTATTTATTAAACTGGGATTTAGAACAAGAAACACGTGTTATCGATCAAATTCAACGTATTTTGAAACAATCTCGTTTAACAGGAAGAGACCCAGTTTTATTAACGCGCCGTAAAGATTTTCGTTTTGGTATAGCAAGGTTGCTTGACCGTTATCAAATAGAAGCAAAGGTACTCTGCATAAGTGAGTTAGCACCGGAAGTAGTCGTAGACCAGATTGCATATATTGAGTAGGGCGAAGGTGAGAAAAGATGGAAAGTATAAAGCGAATTCAAGCTTATTCTAAAAGCGAGCTGTATCATAAACTTTTTGAAGAGCACGGAAATGATTATTACTATGTTGTAGATGAAACGGTCAAACGAAAGATTCCGTTCTTTTGGAAAAAGCAATATGAAATGATTGTGAAAATTCCTCAAAAAAGTGAAGAAGAGCAAGAACCATTCGTAACAGAAATAGTAAAAGAACAATCAGAAGAGATGATTCGAGCAGAGAAGATACAATCGATTTTACATGACCTTGAGAATAAAACGCATAATATTCCTTATACACCAAAGCCATTTGCTCAAAGTGAAGAGTGGATGCAGAAAAAACAAAGATTGCTTCAAGTGTTTGATAAGGGACTTGTTGTAACGAAAAACGTGGAAAAACAAGAAGAAAAATTAGAAGTAACTGCTAATCTTGTAAGTGAAACAGCACAAGAAAAAGAGCAAGGAGCGTTAGTCCCGTTTATTATTAAAAAAGTACTTCGTACACTCGAGCAAAATGATGTAGAGGAACATTTCTTAACAGTATATGAAAAGAAATTACGAGCGAAGTTCGAACATACTTCTCTAATTACTGAAGAGGAAGTATTACAGTTTATTCTTGAAGATATGGGAGCGCATTTTCAGACAGAAAATGTGTTTAATAAGGAAATACAAACGATTGCTTTAGTTGGACCTACAGGTGTTGGAAAGACAACGACACTTGCAAAGATTGCTTGGCAATTATATGAACAAAATAAAACGGTTGGATTTATTACAACCGATAATTCCCGGATTGGGACGGTTCAGCAATTACAAGAGTATGTAAAAATCATCGGAGCAGAGGTTCTTGCAGTGCGTGATGCAGATGGAATGTCTAGAGCATTTTCCTACTTTAAGCAGGAAGCACCAGTCGATTATATTTTAATTGATACAGCTGGAAGAAATTATCGTACAGTAGAATCCGTACAAAGTATGAGTGAAACGATGGAGCAAATTCAGCCGGATTATATTTGTTTAACGTTATCTGCTTCAATGAAAAGTAAAGATATGGTTGAGATTATTACAAATTTCAAAGACATACATATTAATGGTTTTATATTTACAAAGTTTGATGAAACAGGCAGCAGTGGTGAACTACTAAAAATCCCAGCTGTTTCATCTGCACCAATTGTATTTACAACAGATGGTCAAGATGTTACACAGCATTTACATATCGCAACAGCTGAACATTTAGCAAAACAAATGTTATGCACATCATAATAGAGAGCGAGGGAACATAGTATGAATGGTCTATATATCGGTTCTATGGGAATGATGAACTACATGCAGCATTTAAATATGCACTCAAATAACATCGCCAATGCCCAAACAACAGGATTTAAAGCAGATCAAATGACGTCAACAGTTTTTGATACACATGGAACATACCGTCAAGTCAATGGTAGTAAAACTCCAATTGGAACGGTTGATTATGCTGTTATACCAAATGCAACGCATGTGAATTTAACGCAAGGTACAATGCAAATTACAAATAGCGCTACTGATTTTTACTTAGAAGATGGAAATACAGGTACAGCTTCTTTCTTTGTAGTTTCAAAAGATAATCAAACATATATGACGAAAGATGGGCATTTTACTCTAAATGCAGATCGTTATTTACAAACAACATCGGGTGCGTATGTACTTGATAGTAATAATGAGCGTATTCGTATTCCTGAAGGTGCAAAACTTTCTGTGAGAGCTGATGGCACCCTTTATAATGAGGCAACACAACAAAATATCGCGCGTCTACAAACAAAATCAGTTGATGCAAATATGAAAGCACGTCTTGTAAAGCATGAAGATAAAACTTTTACAATAGATGGAACAAATATCGCTAATTTACCGAATGGAACAGCTGCTGTTCACAATTATATGTTAGAAAACTCAAATGTTGATATGACGAAAGAAATGACCGATCTTATGACGAACCAAAAGATGGTCCAAGCATCGCAGCGCGTGATGACAACATTTGATAAAGTGTATGATAAAGAATCGAATGAATTGTTAAGATAAGGGAATGCCTGAAGAGGGCATTCTTTTTTTAAAATTAAAAATTCAGAATATTGTTGACTCAATTGGATTTTCTTTTTATATTAGTAGGTATCATCATAACTACTAAAGGGGAATGAGGGTGTGACAGAAGTAAATTGTATTGGTCAGCTCCCACCATTTAAACGTTAACATGTTTTTCGGTTTATTAGGGAGATGTTTTCTTACATAAGGGTGAAGGGGGAGTTAGAGTGGAACGGGCAGCAGTATTAGAGTCGCAAGATGAAACGTTTATGCAAGGTGTGAAAGATTGTTTACCAACAGTTCTCGGTTATTTAAGCATTGGCGTTGCATCAGGGGTGATTGAGAAAACAGCTGGATTTTCCATAACAGAAATTGCACTTATTTCATTACTAATTTATGCTGGCTCGGCACAGTTCATTATGGCTGGAATGTTTGTAGCGGGTGCGCCAGCTTCTACTATTATTTTTACCGTTTTCTTTGTAAATCTAAGACATTTTTTAATGAGTGCAGCATTAGCTCCGTACTTAAAAAAAGTATCAATTTGGAAAAATATAGTGATTGGTTCGCAACTTACTGATGAAACTTTTGGCGTTGCAGCCCAGCATGTAACAGGAAAACAATATGTAAGTGAAAAATGGATGCTCGGTTTAAATGTGACAGGTTATGTAAATTGGGTAGTAGCAAACATCATTGGGGGCGTTTTGGGAGAGTGGATACCAGATCCGCATACGTATGGGATGGATTACGCACTTCCAGCGATGTTTATTGGTTTGTTTGTTTTACAACTTGTGAGCAGCCGTCCAAAGTTATTTGTTCATCTTTGCGTTGCTATTTCCTCAATTATGATTGCATTTCTAGCTCATTTCTTTGTATCAAATAGTGTTGCTGTTATTGTTGCTACACTTGCAGCAGCGACAATTGGGATGGTGATTGAAAAATGGAAGTAAGATGGGATGTATTCCTTGTTGTACTCGGATCTGCAATCGTCACATTGCTTCCGAGAGTAGTACCACTGCTTGTATTAAGTAAAGTAGAAATTCCAGAATGGGGGCTAAGATGGCTAAATCATATTCCAATTGCGATATTGGCTGCATTATTAGCACAAACATTATTTATGAATGAAACTGTAAAAGTGGATTATTTATTAGCGGCTATTCCGACGTTCCTTGTTGCAATTTTTACACGGAGCTTATTAGGTGCAGTACTAACGGGAGTCATTGTAATATTTTTGTTGCGTTTATTTCTTGTAATTTAATGAGAGGTAAGAAGACGGTTCTTAATTAAAGAAAACGCTCACTGATGAAAGTTTCATTTTTTGTAACAAGGATTATCCCATACTGCATCGAACTTTGTAGTATAACGATTACAAAAGGGGTGGTGCTATGTTTATTTTTACAATTGGTGTTGTTATGTTTACAATGTTTTTATTTTTTATTATTGGGCTTACGACATATAAAATGTGTGTTCAAAAAGTGACGCCTCAAATTTATTACACACCGTTTGAATCAATTACTGCACAATCACCTGTAGAGTTTCATGAGGAGCAGGAGGAGAGGGAAGAAAGTGCGGATGAGGGCAAAGAGAGATAGATAAAAAGTAATTTTAGTTGAAGGGGAAAAGAAATGAAGAAGTCGAGGGTAGCAAGTATTACTGCTGTTATAACAATTTTTATCGTACTTGGAATCTCTGTTTTTTCACCTTACAATTTTTTGAAACATGTTCATGCAGAAGGTATTTTGCAAGAACAAGGACTAAAAGATGAATTTAAAGATAAAAACGTACAGAGTGTTACATATAAAGGGGATAATACCTATCTTGTTAAAACAGATACGAAGGAATATGTTGTAATTCAAGAATATAACACACTTATGAATTATAAATGGAAGGTATACGTGCTAGATAAAATATCAGAATAAATGAAAAATAAACATAACAGAGAAGTAGAAGCTACTTCTCTGTTATGTTTTGAAGAAAAGAATGGATTATTTCATATCCTTGGTTCGCAGCTTCCTCGTTGTATTTTACAGAACATGGATCAAGAAATCCATGTTCTCCGTTAAGTTGTTTTATGTTTAGTAGCGGATGGTCTTTACTTTGCAAATTATCAATCAAAGCAGAAACTGAAAAACTAGGTTCGTTTGAAGGGAATAATAATAACGTAGGACATGTCGGTATAATGTTTGTGTAATCACGAATACGTGAACCATAGCATCCGATAACAAAATCAATTTTATGATCTTCACTACATAACCAAGCAATCGTTGCGCCAACGCTAAATCCAAGGATTCCCACATACGTATAGTTATTTTGTAGTTCAGCGAGCACATCTTCAATGTGTTGTTTTCCACGTTGAAATCCAACATGCTTTATAAAATGTGAATACGCTTCTGCTTCTTCGGTGTAATGAAAAGGGATGGAACTATGTAATAAATTTGGACAAATAACATCTATAGTCGAAGAAGAAAATGTATGAATGATATACTCCATATGTTGGTTGATTCCGTATATTTCGTGTAGAAGTAGAAGAGCAGTTTTCGGTTTTAGCATTTATTATTCTCCTTTTGTAGCACGGTACTCTCTTTCAACAAGGCAAATTCTTGTATGAAATTGTTCATACCATTGTTCTCGTCCTCTTTTTCTAGCAACGGTATGGGCTGCATGTTCTTTCCACTGCTGGATTGCTTCAAGTGATTCCCAGTACGAAATGGTAATCCCAAATCCAGTTTCATCACGGACGCTTTCAACATCGACAAATCCGGGTTGCTGCTTTGCTAACTTTACCATTTCATCTGCAACGATTTCGTAATCATCTGTTTCAGTTGAGAGTTGAGAAGTGAAAATAACCGCGTAGTATGGTGCTTTGTTCATTTTATTTTCCCCTTACTATAAATTGTTTCTTTTTAGTTTAACATGAAATCTGAATAGTTTGTCATTTGATTTGTATGTTAATTTCATTTACCGTATTGGATTTAATATGAAAAATTCATGTAAAACTGAGGATAATCTCGTTTTTTGTTTTCAGTGTTGAAATAAACAGTAAGACATCTACGCAAGGGGGGGGAACTTTCTATAAGAATACAATTATTTCGCTTTGGGACTTCATCTCTCCAATGTTCGTTAGTGCAGAAAATATAAGAAATCCCACTTNNAAGTGGGATTTCTTATATTTCCTCTAAGCTGTTAACTGGAACAGTGAGTTCACGATTTGGATTTGTTGCCTCGTATATGCGTGCTGTTTCGTTTTTTTCGTCGACATGTTGGATCGTAACAGGCATACCTTGAAAAGTTACATTTGTTTGTTCCATTGACTCTGAAATTTCTTTTGCCCTTTGAATGTTCATCTTCAAACTCCTCCCTGTGCCCGATTGGTTTAACTAACCATCAAGAGAACTCCAACTGATGACAGTTTCCCTGTAGTATTATTTTTGCTCTCAGGAAGGGATAATATACCAATTTGTAAATAATTTAAAGTTTTTGTATTATTTGTAATGTTTCTTCGGTAAAAGAAGAAAACATAGGAGCATGGTAATCTTGAATGGTATTATGTGCTTGCTTTGCTTCATACAGAGCTTGTTCTTTATCTTGTAGATGCATATAGCACAAAGCACGAAAAGAGCCAGCTGTGGTCAGTAATGCTTTGTCTATTGGATGATGCGTATAAGCAGGAATTGTGACTTGTTGCAGCGATTCTAACGCTTCATGATAACGCTCTAGGCCATATAATGCTTTTCCTTTTTCAAGATAATAAAAGCCATCTCTTTCTGGGCCTAGTATCTTTATAGACTGCTCTCCATATGCTTCGATATGAGCAAGTGCTACTTCATATTGTTTCGTTAGCGTGTTATGAAAATAAGCTTGTAATATATGAAGAAAAGTTACTGATAAAGTATTTTCTGTAAATATGGCAAATTGCTCCGCTTTCTTTAAATAGTGTAAATATCCTTCTGTATCTTTAGCAAATGTGGCTTGATAGGACAAAACACGATAGAATTCATCCATCTTATAGTACACTTGATTTTTTTTAGAAAAGGCAAGTGCTTGTAAAATGATATCTTTGCAGCCGTCATAATCTCCAATCGCTAATAAAATAATTGCCTCATTAAAAAAAAGCTCAATTTGCATAATTAAATCCATTTCTAAATGTTTTTCTTTATATTCATCACGAATAGAATTAATCAATTGTAAACACTCATTATATTTTTTATGTAGAAATAACAATCGAAAGGAGATGAGCTTTGTTTCTGTACTTTCACGATATAAAGCATATTTTTCAAAAATGAGTGTTGCTTTTTCGATATGTGCATGTACATCATAGTCTTCCATATGAAGTGCTGCTTTGGCGTATTGTTTATATAAACGTGCAACGTTTAATGTAGAAGGCATTACATCATGCACAATAGGATGAAGGGTTTCGTATACATCTTTAATGTGCATATCTTGTATATATTGTTCCATTTTTTGTACAAGAGCAGAGAGTTCATCATCTTCTTCTAATAAAAAACTTGCATCACAGCCAAGTTTATCTGCAAGATAATGTAGAGTTTTCATAGAAGGAGTTGCTTTTCCATTTTCAATTTGACTGAGCATACTTTTTGTCAGTTCTGTACCAGCAAGTTCAGATTGAGTAAGTTTATTTTCTTTTCGTAATGCACGTATTTTTTCTCCGAGATTAGCCATGGAACTTCTCCTTTTATAAAAAAAGTTAAATACAATTAAACTTTTTGTTGTGAAATTCAGAAAATTAATTATATAATAAGTTTAACACAATTTAACTTTTAAAGGGAGAGTGGTTGTATGGAAGCTGTATCAGAAAATCCCAATGATCCGCGCTTAAAAATTGCGACGCGAAATATTATTTTGATGATGATTGGGAAACTATCATCAATGCTTGGGGCAAATATTTATACGTTTGCAATGGGGCTATACGTTTTAAAAACAACAGGGTCTGGAATGGGATTTGCAATTACACTTGTTTGTGGTTCTGTACCACGTATGATTTGTGGGCCAATTGCCGGGGCAGCAGCCGATCGAATGAATCGGAAGAAGCTCGCTGTTGGAGCAGATATATTAAGCGCCCTTATTATGTTCACCATGTTTTTACTTTCAACTTCATTTGGACTTTCATTAATCTTCATCTATGTATCCGCAGCACTGTTATCCATATGTGCAAGTTTTTTCTCTATTGCTGTAACATCTTCTATTCCATCCTTAGTTGATACGACACGTATTCAAAAAGCGAATTCATTAAATCAAACAGCTACATCGCTTGCAACAATTTTAGGACCGATTATTGGTGGCCTTGTATACGGTTTATTTTCTATGAAGTTCTTTTTTTTACTGAATGGTATTACATTTGCTTTTGCAGCGATAATAGAAGTATTTATGGTATTTGATTTGTATAAAACAGACAAAAAAGGAGATAAAGATCATTTTTTAACGAGCATAAAGGAAGGTTTTCTATATGTGAAAGAGCAAAGTGACATATTTTCAATGGTCAAACTTTCACTTTGGATTAATTTCTTTTTTTGTGCAGTTACCGTTTCGTTACCATATATTATCGTTCAAGAATTATCACTTTCCTCTCAGCAATTTGGAGTAATTGAAGGAATGTTTGCGGTTGGGATGTTAGTTGCTTCTATTATTTTATCAGTTCGAACGGAGGCGACAAATAAGTTTCAGACCATTCGCAGGAACCTTTTCATGCTAGCAGGCTTATTGCTTTGCATTGTATTACCGATTTTTCTGCCGTTAACTAAAACAATGATTTTTATATATTACATTACACTCATGATCCTTTTTGGGGTGAATATCATCACAATTAATGTTCCATTACAAGTCTTTGTTCAAAAAACGACAGCACCAGAATATTTAGGACGTGTATTTGGATTAATTGAAACAATTGCAACAGCAATTGTACCTCTAGGAACGCTCTTGTATGGTATGCTTTTAGACTATATACCCGCATCTACTGTTATGATTATATCTGCGTCTGGATTGTTTGTTGTTGTTTTCTTCGGAACGAAGCAATGGAAGAATATTCAGCAACAAGAGGGAATATCTATGTGATAAAAATTAACAGTCATTGTTACAAAAAGATGAACTTCCTACATTTGGAGAAAAAAAGGAGTATACTAATATTATAATCCAATTACAAGGAAGTGTCGTTATGAGTACTGTTGGTGTTGTATATGGAGTTATTCTTTCTTCTATTTTTGTTTCTTTCACTGTAGGTGTAACGCGTTACATTCATAAGTGGAAAGAGGGGGTTGCAAAGTTAAATCATATTGAAGAAGAAGCAAGTGATTTCATGTTACATCACGGGAAATAAAGTTCAACTAACTATCAGTGGGGGCTTTTTTCCACTGATGGAAAGCTCTCAATAATCGGGCTTTTACGGACAGTTATCCTCCACTTATCTTCTTAGCTGTATGGGTCTTACTGTCCGTTAATGCGGGATAAAACAGTATCTTTAATCTACTGATAATGGAATGTTTTTTAGAATAATTAAAGATTTATAATTTTATTATGTAAACAAAAAGTGTGGTGTTAGAAATACGAACATCACACTTTTTGTTATGCAATGTATCTTATTGCTATATTCCAAATTTATATAATTATATATAATTCTCTCCATTTATAATTACAGAAGTTATTATATAATAATGAAAAATGAAAAGGGGATAGGGGAATGACTAATATTTACTTTGTACGTCACGCACATTCTACGTATACACCAGATGAGAGAGAAAGGCCGTTATCTGATAAAGGTTGGCAAGCAGCAGAGAGAGTGATGAAATTATTACAAAATGAATCTATAGATGTTGTAATTGCTAGTCCATATAAGAGAGCTATTCAAACGGTAGAAGGAATAGCCAAACATTTTCGATTATCAATTGAGTTAGAGGAAGATTTAAGAGAACGTTTATTAAGTTTGCAGCCTGTCGAAGATTTTGAACAATCCATTACGAAAGTATGGGAGGATCCTACTTTTCATTTTGAAGATGGAGAATCTAACATTACTGCTCAGCAGCGCGGCGTTGCCTGTATGATGAAAATCCTGCAGAAATATGAAGGGAAAAATATTGTAATAGGAACACACGGGAATATTATGGTCCTTATTATGAATTATTTTGATTCCCGATATGATTTTTCATTTTGGAAGGAACTTCATATGCCTGACATATATAAGCTGACATTTACAGAAAATCAGTTTGTTCAAGCAAATCGACTTTGGAAAGAAAACATTGTAAAGAATGTGTGAAGATTGACGAAAAGTGCAGGAGATTATGTAACAATTATAGAAAACAATAGCTGGAGTGAAAAAGTTTTTTAATAAAAGGAGGCTGTTCATATGTTCGAGAAAAACAATAGATTTTCATCCATGCCAGGAGAAGTTGTAGAAGTTCATAATGTGTATGAGATTTTACCACCTGACGGAACGATTATTGGTATGGCAACACCTGAGGAAATGGAAATCGCAGCAGAACTAGAACTAAAGCATTACGCTTTTTCACGTTTAATGGAAGCTAATATTCAATTAGACGGTGCCTCCTACAAAGAGATGTTAGAAGAATTTGAAGATTACGAAAGAAAGTCAATGGCTTTCTGGCGGGCATTGCATGAGCGTTTATCTGTGCCATGGGCATGGGTGTTACGTGTTGATGTGGCAAACGGCCCTATTCATGTAAGAAATGAAAATTTGTTTTATGATGTAGAAGAGTTAGAAGAAGACTTTGAATAATAATGAGGGGAAAGCAGTATGGGCACTGCTTTCCTCTTTCTATAAGTGCTGTATATTTGTAAGTTGTTTTACTGCTTCAATTATTATATCGGGCCGATCTATTTCAACGGAGTGTCCTGATTTAGTAGCAACAACAAGTTGGCTTTGTTTTGAGAGTGTAGTTTGTTCATGAATGAGTTCTTGCCATACATTTTCTAATGCTTCTGCTTCTTCATAAGGAATACCATCTTGAATTGCTTGTTGTATAGAATGATGAGCATCTCTGCTAATAATTATTAATTGTATATCAGGAAATTGATTTAAGTCTTTTATTTTTTGTGCACAACCTTTCCAATGGATGATTTCAGATGCAACCGCTGTATAAAGAGATGGAGAGATTGTAAAAGCTAATAATCGTTTTTGTATTTCAATAGGTAATGTAGTTTGCGTAGCTGTTAGTTTTGGAGATACCTCTTGTTGTAATTGGACAGTGTCCATATTGGCATAGCATAAACATTTTTTTATCCATTTTTCATCTGAATCTGTTTCATCTAATGTGGGTAAGTCTAGTTTATCTAAGCGATGTAAATTCATAGATGTTGAATCTACGAGAATAAGTGTAGCAACTTGTTCTGGATAGAGCATGCTAAAGTGCTGGGCACATAAACCTCCATAAGAATGTCCAATTAAAATAATCGGTTCTGGAATGTGTAAAACATGTAGTAACTCCCGTAATTCGTATGCGGTTTGCACCGTTGTACGTTCTTCCTCATTTAATTCACTTGTTCCGTAACCAGGTCGATGAAACAAAACAACTTTGTAGTATGAAGACAGCTCATTTGCAATACTTATCCAATTGTAAAGGGAACAAAACATACCTGTTTGAATCACAACAGTTTGCGTGCCTTGTCCTGTTATTAGCACTTCAACTTTTTTCCCGAAAACATCTACATGTGTAATCAAAAGAAAGCCCCCTTAAGTTTGAAAAAATCTCTGACAGACCAATAATATCCCCCATACTCCTATACCAAATAGAATAGAAGTGCTAAGTGAAAAAGAGTTGCGAAGACCTAAATATACAATGAATAATAGTAAGGCTGATGCTGGAAAACCATATAACACTCCTAGTGCAAAATCACTTAATTTCTCTCGAGAACCTCCTTCGACAGAAATCCAAAATAAACTGAGCAAACTAATTAATGGAAGGGCGGCAATAAAGCCGCCGAGTGTACTATAATGCTTAGCGATCTCCGTAACTCCTCCAATAATAAGTGCAGAAACAATCACTTTAATGAGAAAAGACATCGTGAGCCTCCTTCGCTAATAATTCAAATGCTGATTGAATTAGCTTTTTTTCTTCTTTAGATAACTTCTCTCCTATTTGTTTTAGTTTCGCCTCATCGAGCAGTGTATGTGTAGCTAATGCTTGTTGTCCTGTTTCTGTTAGCTTTACAATTACAACTCGTTCATCTTGTTTACTGCGCTCTTTTATTACAAATCCTTTCTGAATTAACCGTTTAATATGTTCAGAAGCTGTGTTATGAGAGAGATGTAGTTCTGTGGCGATATGACTAATGGTTTGTGTTTCTTTTCGAGAAATCATTTGTAAAATACGAATGGCTTGGTGAGATAAATTTTCTTCATATTCGTGACGGAGATAAAAATAAATTGTTTCCCAATGTTTATTTAATGTTAGCATGATTACAACTCCTTTTTTGTATCGTATAATACGATATAATCGCTTGTAAAGATATAAAAAGTTTTATTTATTAAATTTTTCTGTGAAAAAGTATCTTTTTTTTAGTAGATAATATAAGCTTATTTTAAAATAACAATGAAACGAGGGATGAGGATGGAAGCCGTACATACGTTTAAATGGACTGGTGATGAAAAAGCATATTTAAATGAGATTCATGTAGAAACGCTAGGTCCTCTTTCTATCGGATTATATGGTGGAAATACAGAAGCTGGTGCAAACAAAAATGAAAATGCTGTGCTTGCTTGGTGTGATCCACAAGGAACATGGGAATTTGTTATGATTTTTGATACACAAAGCACTATTGAAAGAGCAAAGTTTATTATAGATATAATTTGTAAAAGAAAAGAGAAAATACTACAGCTTTTCACTTATCCATCTCATCTAGTTTTTCATCATACGCATATGTATTTATTATCGCTTTTTACAGATGAAAAATTTATTGAAGAAAGTGAGCAGATACAAGGACAAACAGCATGCCTTATTTGTCTTCGGAAAGGGAAGTTTCTGTATTGGTTGTCAGTAGGGGAATGTTTTGTCTACTTATTTCATCCTAGACTACTACAATATAATCAAGGGCGTTTGAATAAACGTCAATGTTATGAGCGTATTGGTAGACGGAACATTTTTGCAGAAGAAACGCCTTGTTTTACCTCTGGTGTTCGTGAATTGCAAGAAGAAACCAATCATATTGTGATGGTAACTGATAGCATCGTTGAATGTAGCGAACAGATACTTGAAGACGATCATTTATTATATCAATCGCTTTATATGGAAGACAATCTTAATATTAAACATGGACTGGAAAAGATAAATTTTTGGGAAAAAGCAAAAAGTTTCACAATTATAGGTTGGTCTGTTGATATAGATAATATAGATTGGACCTATGAGGGGGATGAAAGCAGATATGATAAAAAATAGAAGTAATATGTGAAACATACTGCACAGAAGAAAATACATTCTTCTGAACTGTATGTTTTATTTTAAAGAAACACTATTAAAGAAGGAATTTAGAAGGTTGAATAGAATGTTAATACTTAATGTAATCATTCTGGATATAAGAAACAGACTTCTCAATAAAAAAGATCTCAAAAATTGTCATGAGATCTTTTTTTGTGCATATATATGTATAATGTGGCCACAAAACGTTCGTGTAGTAAATCATTTATATAATAATCTCACTTCCTAATAACCTATTTTATACCCGGTAAAGGTTATGATAGGTGAATTGTCGAAAGGAGTTTTGAAGAAAGAATGAGTTATGGTCTCCGTTATGCTGTAGAACAAAGAAAAAAACAATTGATTGAGAAGCTAATTGATGTAGGTGTATATAAAGTATTAAATAAACAGTTGTATGAATTATCACTAGATGAATTGGAAAAAGAATATAATGATCTCCTAAAATATGAAGATGTACGTGCGTAGTTTATTACCTTAAAGTTCAGAGGAATTAAAGGTGATAGGTATGGTTAACCATCAGTAGGAGATAAAGAAAATCTCCGTTTATCCCGCTATTCGCGGACAGTAAGACTCTCACCTCAAGATTTAGAGAAAGCGAAGAAGAGAGATGGGAGATAACTGCTCGTAAAAGCCCGATTGGTGAGAGCTTTCCATCAGTGGGGGACCACTGATGGAAGTTTCACTTTATCAAAATCCCCTTTCACAGTACTTACTGGGAAAGGGGATTTTGTTTATGATGCAGTCGTAAATGGAGGGATAGGGTCATAGAACGTATCCCAGTCTTCATACATTTCTTGTTCAGTTAATAAGCAGTGGTCTAAAGATTTTTCTATTTCTTCTCTATTCATGTCAATACCGATAAAGACTAATTCTGTAATTCGGTCTCCGTATGTGTCATCCCAACGGTTTAAAATGTCTGGGTCTACCGAAATAATTTGTTGCTGTTCTTCTTTTGAAGTAGATGCAACCCACTCGCCAGCTCCTTGAATCGTAATAGATGAACCTGCTTGAGAGAGAAGTCCGATGATATTGTTGCGAGAAGAAAGCCAGAAGAAGCCTTTCGCTCTTACGACGTCAAGTGGCCAGTTTTCAAGCCATTTCATAAATCTTTCAGGTTGGAACGGGCGCTTACGGCGGTATACAAATGATGAAATGTTATACTCGTCTGTCTCAGGTGTGTGTTCGCTATTTAATTCTTTGATCCATCCAGCTGCTTGACTTGCTTTTTCATAGTCAAATAGATTCGTATTTAAGATTGTGTATAACGGCACTTGCGAATAAACTGCTTCAATAATACGAGCTTCTGGATTTAACCTTTGTAATAGTTTGTGAAGTTCTGTAATATCATTCTGTTCTAGCATATCGGTTTTGTTTAAAATAATTACATTTGCAAATTCAATTTGATCAATGAGTAAATCAATCACTTCGCGTGTATCTGTCTCATCAATTGCTTCTTGGCGATCTAATAAACTTTCACCGGAAGCATAATCATCCCAGAAGCGATTCGCATCTACGACAGTAACCATCGTATCTAAACGACATGTATTTGATAAGTTGATTGCTAATTCTTCGTCCATATATGTGAATGTTTGTGCAACTGGAATAGGCTCACTAATACCTGAAGATTCGATGACAATATAATCAATATCTCCAGATTCAACGAGACGATTCACTTCTATAATTAAATCTTCACGTAATGTACAACAAATACATCCATTTTGAATTTCGACGAGTTTTTCCTCTGTTCTAGAAAAACCACCTTGTTTGACAAGTGCAGCATCAATGTTAATTTCGCTCATGTCATTAACAATGACAGCTACTTTCATTCCGTCGTGATTTGTAAGTATATGATTTAGTAATGTTGTTTTTCCAGATCCTAAATAGCCGCTTAATACTGTAACGGGAACTTTCTTCATATAAAGACTCTCCTTTTTAAATCGTAATCATTACGTTTTGTTTCTTGTTATATCTTAAAAGATGAAAAAGAAAATTGCAACAGTAAATCATAATGATTACGATTTGCGAATAAGATATAGTAAGTATGCTGCTGATGAAACATGTCATAGAAAAAGAGGACAAGCATATGTTTACAATAGAGTGGAGCTACTATCGGAAAGGATTTTATCCCGCTCTAACGGGCAGTAAAATCTTAATCTCAAGATTCGGAGAAAGTAAAGAAGTTGCCCATAAGAGCCAGATTGGAGAGAGCTTTCCATCAGTGGGAAAAGGCACCCACTGATGGAGGTTTCACTATATTGCTAGGTAGCATGAGATGACAATATAAGGGAGGAGATTAGAATGACACTTACACGGATATCTAGAGAAATTCTTGGTATGATGCTAATTGGACTATTTCTATTTTTATTATTTTTTGTTGATTTTACAAATGTATCATCGTTGCAAGCACTGATTCCTAAAAAGTGGATGAATGTAAATACAATTTTTTTAAGTATCTTTTTTGAAGCAATTCCATTCATATTAATTGGTGTATTAATTTCAGCGGTTATTCAAGTATTTGTGACAGAAGACGTGATAAAAAAAGTGTTGCCTAAACATCCTATTGTTGCCATGTTTCCAGCAGCATTTGTTGGTGTATTATTTCCAATGTGTGAGTGTGTAATTATTCCAATTATAAGAAGACTGATTCAAAAAGGATTGCCCCTTCATGTAGGAATGGTGATTCTTGTTACCGCCCCTATATTAAACCCGGTTGTATTTTTGTCAACATACTATGCGTTTCGGATGAACCCCACAATTGTATACGCTCGCTTTGGACTCGCTTTTCTTGTTGCTATATGTATTGGTGGTATTGTTTATTACTTATATCGTGACAAGAATGTATTGAAAGAAAGCAGTGTGATAAGTGAACATAAACATTCGAAGAGAAGCTGGCAGGAGGTTGCTTCGCATGCAGCAGATGAGTTTTTTAGTACAGGAAAATATTTGTTAATCGGTGCATTTTTAGCTAGCTTATTTCAAACATTTTTAGATCGTCACCTTCTTGCCGAATTAGCGAGCAGCAATCTTATTTCTCCACTTGTTATGATGGCCCTTGGTTATGTTTTATCTCTTTGTTCTGCAGCAGATGCATTTATCGCAGCATCATTTGGTCATATTTTTTCAGCAAAAGCTCTTCTTGCTTTTTTAGTGTTTGGACCAATGCTAGATTTGAAAAATACAATTATGTTATTTGCATATTTTCAAAAGAAGTTTGTGTTTCTGTTTATGGCGATTGTGACGATTAGCATATATGTTATCGTTCAACTTACCATGAAATAGGAGGCGGAGAAGGTGGAAGAGCAGGAGAAAAAAGGATTTCATATTTATATTCGCGGCATTATATTGATTGGATTTGCGATGCTATTATTCAAACTGCTTATTACGGGGCATATTAATAACTTTATTGCACCGCGTATGGTGAAACTTGTTTATGTAGCAACAATTGTGTCTTTACTACTTGGCTGTTTACAAGTGTGGCGAAGTGGAAATGAAAAGTCAAAGGCATGTCATTGCTGCGGGGAACATGTTCTCCAAAAAACGAAAATAGGAACTTGCTTCTTTTATGGATTATTTCTTATACCTATTATCAGTGCTTTTTTATTTTCAAGTGTATCAATTGACGGAAGTGTTGCCGCCAAGCGTGGAATGAATCAAAGTACACAAACAAAGCCAGAGAAAGAAAATGAAGATTGGAAGAGGTTATTAGTAGATGAAGAGGAACAGCAAACTGCTAATGTAGCAAGTTCTCAAGCACCATCCGAAGACATGGAAAAGGATTTGCTGAAAAAGAAAAGCATACAAATAAATGATACAAATTATATGGCTACTATGGATATAATTGGTCGTGATGTTATTGGATTTAAAGGGAAAGAGATTAATTTTTCTGGGTTTGTATACCGTGATACAGATGTGAAAGGAGAGCAAGTTGTAGTTGCACGTTACGGTATTACGTGTTGCATAGCAGATGCTACCGTTTATGGAATGATTGTTTCCGGCGAAGAAATTACTAAATTACAAAATGAAACGTGGGTTACGATTACTGGAACATTAGATGAGACAACCTATAGAGGAGCCTTATTTCCACTTGTAAAAGCAAATAAAGTAGAAAAAATAGAAGCTCCGAAGCAACCGTATGTATACGAGCAATTAATACCGTAAACAAAAAGATGAGCCCGTAACTGAGCTCATCTTAATTTGTATATCAGAGTAAAGGTTCTTCACAATTAACTTCACAGTTTATTTCAATCACATAATGGATTTTTAACTTTCACATAAAAATAGGCATGTGCTTCTCCCATCATACGCATAAGAGTTAAAGCTTTATAATCTACTTTATCTGCAAAAAAGACAGTATAGTCAGAGGTTGCAGATTTTTTGTAGCTAGGGTCTTCTTGCAAATCTATGAAAATATTCTTCATGACTTGTTTTACAACATTCCACAGCAGTTGCTCATCTAGTTGATAGAACTGACTAATATGTAAAAAAAGTTCTCCAAAGTGATTTTGCATAACAGAGTAAAATACTTTATTACGCATACTTTTTTCATCATCTACTAGAATTCTTGATTTATGATGAAACATGTTTATATCAAATCCCGCATTTCGCAAACGACCACGATGAACACGAATACCTTCCCAGTCACGTACAAGTAGTCGATCTGGTGTACCATCTTTTTTAAATACAGGTACTGTATTTTGTAGATGACCTTCTAAACCAATGCCGTATTTAACCATGAGCGGAATAAAGCCGCTAAGAGCATTTGTTACATATTTCTCAATAAACATAACAATTGCATCGTGTAATGGTAGGTCATGACTCTCTTTATACAACTCAATTAGTTCTGCTATAACTGGTTTATTTGCGCCGTGTACAGAAGCGACAAGGGCAGAACCAACAATGGCCCATTCATCATGCTTTACATAAGTATGAATATTGTCGCGAATGACACAAGCGAGATTTTCACTTCGCAATGTTTGTGTTTCTTCGTCTATGTCATTTGGATGAAGAAAATGAGCACCAACTCGCTCCATAATTGGAATAAAGCGAGTTTCGTCAATCATCGTATCCGTAGTAACAATTTGTTTTAAAATATTGCTCATAAGTGGTCCATTATGAATGGTTTGTTCTGATAACGTTCGCACTTCTCCTGTTAAATGAATATTTGTTGTCAGTTTATAATGCGGTCTAATCGTTTCATATTGTGCAGGTAAGATTGTACGAAATGACATGCCCGCTAAATAATTTGCTTCATAATCGAATAAAATGATGATTTGCTTTTCGAGTTCATCATTGTAAATTTCATGTAACGTATGAGTAGCTTGCCATGGATGAATTGGTAATAGAATGTAGTCATCTATTTTATCGCCAAGTCTTATTTCTGCTTCTACTTGGAGTACAGGTTCAAAAGAAAACAATAATGCATTCCAATTTTGTTCTTCCATAAAAGCTGTGCTTACATAATCTTGATGTACAGCTACAAAGCGCAATGGAATTGTATTTTTAAACTCAGCTGAATAGGCAAGGGTTTCTTCTGGACTTAAACCTTTTCTCATTTTGGTACCAGGGTGACAAGGGTGACCTTCTATAACGAGCTGTTCAAAAAAGGCATATGAATCTTGCGCTCGAGAAGCAGCTTGTAGCGTTGAAACATTCTCAGTTTGTTCATGAAATGTATAAGCAAGAGCTAAATTGGCAGCGCTATTTGCGAGATCATCTTCAAACATATGAAAATAGGAATGCGGTCCTTTCCAATCTTCATGTAGTAACAATGCCAATACTTCATTTGGATGTATAATTTCTGTTTGACTAGACGGCGAGACGAGAATATACGGTCCCTTTACAACAGGACGTTCAAAGGCATATATGTATTGAATTGGTATAAGTAGATATGCTTTTTGCCCCTTGAAATATAGTCCTTGTATCATTGAAAACTCATCAAATCGATGAATATGGGTGTTTATATAATCTAGTAAATAGTTTGGGCAACGATGCTCTGAAAATGATAAAAACTTTCCTTTATGTTTTTGAAATGTAATGCCAGCCTTTGTCATGTTACATATATTTTCACGTATGAAGGACGATAGTAATCGTTCGAGTATACCAGCTCGTCCTTTTTGAATCATTTGTTGATAGGTTTTATGTAGCGGTGCGTGATGTTGTTGTAAAAAAGAAAGTAAGTTTTGTTCCTCTAATTCTAACGTTTGAATTTTATCGAGATGCATAGAAACCACCTTTCTCAAGTTTTTAATCTTTACAAAAAAATAAGAATATTTTATATTGTTCATATAGTGATATTGATAATCAATTTCAATTATAAAAGAAACATGTAAAAATGCAACAAAAATTTGAGGTGGTTCATATTCGTAAACTCTTCTTTAGTAGTTCATTTTTCTTATTTATGGGGAATTGGCTTGGAATGACTGCAATCAATTGGTACGTCTATGATTTATATCATAGTGCTACATATTTAGGGTGGATAAACTTTGTACGGCTCATTCCAATTGTATTGTTTAGTGTATATGCAGGGAAGCTTTGTGATCTGCATCCGCGTATTAAGTTAATGAAGTCGTATTCATTCTGGGGGCTGGTAGTTACAACGTTACTTGCCATTTATGTTGTGTTTGTTACTCCTTCGTTTTTTATTTTTATTCTTTTCTCATTTGTAAGAGGAGTAATTAGTGCATTAGAAACACCAAATCGAAATACGCTTCTTTCGGATATTGATACGAACAATCAAATTAGTAAACTTATTTCTATGAATTCGTTTGTAATGAATGTTTGTCGCTCGACAGGGCCGGCTGTAGCTGGATTTCTAATTGCAGGAGGTCATATTGAACTTACATTTACGATGCAGGCAGTTTGTTCACTTATTGCATTCATTCTCGTCTTACCAATGAAAGATCAAACGATGAAAAAACGAAAAGAGAAGAAAAAGGCAAGCTGGGAACAAATTGTTCAATATTTCTCTCATGATCATATGGGAAGAAACATTTTTATCACATCAATGATTACAATGGCTTTTGGTTTCTCGTATACGTCTGTATTGCCTGTACTTGTTTCGCATCAATTTACTGGAAAAGCAGAAGTATTTGGCATTGCGATGTCTTCGGCGGCACTCGGTGCTATTGTAGCAACTATTATTCTTCCTAGAGTATTAGAGTATATTTCGGAAATTAAAATTTATTACATAAGTTTAGTTTTGTTTTCCATTAGTATAGTGCTCCTCATAATTAGTAATACATTTGTGTTTTTTATACTATTATTCTCTATCGGTCTTTTTGGACAGTTGTTACGTTCCGGTAACCGTGTGTATTTTCAAAAAAACGTTCGTGAAGAAGAACGCGGACTTATGCTTAGTGTTGTATTAATGGATCGAGGAATGATTCCACTCGGTTCAATTGTAGTAAGTTATGCCATTGAATATGTGGGGATTTCTGAAACATTTGTGATGATGGGTACTTTATGTATGATTCCATGTGCATTTCAGTATATAAAAGTGAAACAACGAAAAGGGAAGGTGAAGAATTTTGTCCATTCAAGGTAAACAATCCAATCGAGTGCAAGCGGAATATCGTATTTTAAATCGTTTTTGTAATGCGTTAATTCGTGAAAAAAATTTATTAGAAAGCTGTGCTGTGTTAAAGCACGATTATGGTATTGAAATTATAGATTGTATGAATGAAGCAGAATTATTATTAGACGTGCAACAAGAAGGGGCATTTGAACGATACGAATTTACTTTTCCACTCCGGTTTAAAGTAAGAGGGCATGTTAGATGGATTGATTCATTACAAATGTTTTTTGAGGAAGTAGCACCATTCTTCCAACTTCATGTTTCAGATTCCTTGCAGAAAGAGTTACAGAACAGCGTGGAGAACCTAGAATTAGCTTATGAAGCATGGGAACAAAAACAAGAATGGGTAAAGCAGCAGCTTGAAACGAACGTGATGTTTTTTGCAAAATACAAACCAAATAACCTATGTCAATTCTTTGAAGAATTAAAACAATACATGTCGTTTGACGAATTATTATACATAGAGTCATTAGTAATCGAAGGGCACCCGCTTCATCCTTCCACAAAAACGAAACTTGGTTTATCAAAAGAAGAAGTAAAACGTTATGCTCCTGAGTTTGAACAAGTTGTTCCGTTATATGTATTGCTTGTTCATAAAGATGTAACAGTAGTTACAGGAGATAGCTTTGAAAAACCTGTATTATACGAAAATTTACCAGATTTATATGAAACTGCTTCTCAAATACTAGTAAGCAGAGGGGAGAAAATAAAAGACTATTATCCATTTCTTGTTCATCCATGGCAATATGAGCATGTACTAACAGAGGAGTATGGAGAAGATTTAGAGGAAGGACGTATTATTCCAATCCCATATCAGCTTTCGTCTAAAGCAACGCTTTCATTTCGAACAATGAATCTATTAGAGTTACCATATCATGTGAAGCTTCCCGTACGTGCGCAAGCCACAAGTGCAGTCAGAACAGTGTCACCAGAAATAACAGTAAATGGGCCAATTCTTTCTACGTTGTTTGATAAGATTTATGCAAAAGAGAAAGAGCTGTCACAATCAGTAATTGTTGTTCGTGAACGAGTTGGAGCTACTTTTACTAAAAATGATGATTATCATTTAGGAAGAAATTTAGCATTTATTTTACGAGAAAGTCCAAATGTATATAGGCAAGAGGGAGAATTATTATGGGTTGGAGCTAGTTTAACAGCAAACAATCCATTAAAAGAAGGAGAGCCTATTATTGTAGATATGATGCGTACATATTTTGAAACAGAAACAATTGGCAAAAAAGAGGTGTTTCACTATGTTGCTCATTACACTGAGAAAGTTATGATTCCTTTACTGCAGTTTGTTTTACAATATGGCATTGCTTTAGAAGGACATATGCAAAACTCTATTATTGTTACAAAAGGCGGAGAGGTTCAACGTATTTTTGTACGTGATTTAGGAGGAGTGAGAATTCATAAGAAGACATTAGCAAAGGTAGTGGACATTTCTGAGATTAAAGAAGCAGTCGTATTTACAGATGATATGAATGAAGTTTATAACAAGTTTATTCATTCGGTACTGCAAAACCATTTTGGGGATGTATTATTTACGTTAGCTCACTCGATAGATGACGTACAGGAAAAAGAGTTATGGAGAATTGTTGCTGCTATTGTTGCAGATTACATGGTAGATGCAACCGAAGAGCAAAAGGCGGCTATATTTGCAAAGCAAATTGAAACGAAAGCATTGTTCTCAATGAGAATACAAGATCAAGCAAAATCTTATTTATATACAAGTTTTCATAATCCACTTTGTATGTAGTAGGAGGAATGAACATGCTGCCTATCATGAAAGTAAACCTTTCAAAATTAAAGTATAATGCCATGATAATGAAACGATTATGCGAGCGTTCAAATATTATATGTTTTCCTGTAACAAAAGGGATCGGCGCTGCAGAAGAAGTGATTGAAACGCTTCAAGAGGCAGGGTATACAAAATTTGCTGATTCTAGATTACATCATCTTTATAAACTTCGTTCTATTGTTGGAAAAGAAGCTGAACTCCTGTTAATTCGTGCACCAGCTTTGTCAGAAGTAGAAGAAACGGTTCTTTGGGCAAATATTAGTTTGAATTCTGAACTATGTATCATAGAAGCATTAGGAAGAGCAGCCAGAAGATATGGAATAACGCATCGTGTGATTCTAATGGTTGATTTAGGTGATCTTCGAGAAGGAATGATGCCATATGAAGTGGTGGAAGCAGCGCAGAGAGTATCGAATATACCTGGAATTATACTCGATGGTATTGGAGCAAACTTTACTTGCTTTAGCGGTGTTATTCCAACTGAACATTCTTTGCAAGAATTAACGCAATTAGCAAAAGTAGTAGAGAAGAAAATTGGGAAACCACTTCGGTTTATCTCGGGTGGTAACTCAAGTTCGTTACCACTTATCATGCAAAGAAAACAGATTGGACGTGTTAACTCTTTACGGATTGGAGAAGCTATTTTTCTTGGGAAAGAAACAGCGTATGGAAAAAATATTTCTTTCATGTACCAAGATGTATTTTCAATTGAGGCAGAAATCATTGAAATAAAAAGAAAGCCGTCTATGCCAAAAGGCGTTATTGGAAAAGATGCGTTTGGTCAAGTCCCGTATTTTGAAGATAAAGGGGAGCGACTACGAGCGATCGTTGCAATAGGGAGGCAGGACCTTGATATTAGCGGTTTACGACCTTCCGATAGGAATATTGAAATTCTTGGTGGAAGTAGTGACCATTTAATTGTTGATATAACTGATAGTACACCGTATAGCATAGGAGATAAAATGACATTCGTACCGGCGTATAGTGCATTACAAAGCGGCATGGTTTCTTCACTTGTACAAAAAGAATATGTATATGATGATGTACTGCAAAAAGTTCTTATCTTATAAAGTGAGACTTCCATCAGTGGGGGTCTTACTGCCCGTTGATGCGGGATAAAGTAAAACTTTCATTATATACTCTCCTAGTTCCATTAAATATTGACGTAAGAGTGTGTGAATCGTTGCAATGAATATTTTCTCAATAATTAGTGGACAATTTTTAAAATTATGTTATCATATTAAATGATAATGATTATCAATATTATTTAAGTAGGGGGACTACACAATGAAAGGAAAAAAACTTAGCACTTTACTTGTAGCTATGTCATTAGCGGTGGGAGCGCTTGCTGGCTGCAGTGGGGAAGCAAAAGAAACAGCTAAAAAAGAAGATAAGGTAGAGGCAAACAATCAAGCAGGATCAGTGAAAATTAAACATGAATGGGGAGAAACAGAGTTAAAAGAAACACCGAAAAATATAGTGACTCTTGACTTTTCATTTATTGATACATTAGTAGATTTAGGTATTACACCAGTTGGGAATGCCGGGGTAGGAACAACAAAAATTCCAGAATATTTACAAGATAAAGTATCAAAAGTAACAGATGTTGGGGAGCGAAAAGCGCCGAACTTGGAAGTCATTTCATCTGTGCAACCAGACTTAATTATTGCAAGTAAGGATCGTCACAATATGATTCAAAAAGAATTACAAGATATAGCACCAACAATTGCATTTGATGATAACAGTTATGAAGAAGTAATGAAAAATATGGATACGATTGCAAAAGCAGTTGGAAAAGAAGAAGAAGCGAAAAAGATTAAAACAGACTTAGATGATAAAATTTCAAAAGCAAAAGAGAAAGTAAAAGGAAATCCAACAGTACTAGTAATTGGTGCTTTTGACGATGAGTTTTCTGTATGGATTAAAGATTCTTTTATTGGCTCTTTAATGACAGACATCGGCACTACATATGCATATGAAGGGGAAAAAGCAAAAACAGAAGGTAAAGCAGAAATTGCAAAAATTACGATGGAGCGTCTAAATGAAATCAACCCTGATTATATTTTCTTATACGGAGAGAATGTAGAGAAGTTTAAAAATAATCCACTATACAATAACTTAAAAGCAGTGAAAGAAAAGCATGTAGTTGACGTTGATCGTAATCTTTGGGCACGCGGACGCGGACCAATTGCAGCAGATAAAATTTTAGATGAGGCGATTCCGGCATTAACAGGTCAGTCTTCTAAATAAGGAGTTGGAGACTTTGTATCATACACAAATTAGAAGCAGACGGGCATTAAACCCGTATGCTTCTTCTACTTTGCAATTTATCTTCTTTTTTCTACTATTAGTAATGTTTGGAGCCCTCTCCGCATTATTTCGTGTAAAAGGATTATCATTTCATAACATATCAGAAGTATTTACAATAGATACAAAAAATTTAATTTACTATACCGTTTGGCAAGTACGTGTGCCGCGTGTACTACTAGGAGCTCTACTAGGAGCAGCGTTAGCCGTAGCGGGATGTCTATTACAAGGAATTACCCGAAATCCTTTATCAGATCCGGAAATTATGGGAGTAAACCAAGGAGCTTCTTTCTTTGTTGTAATTGCCCTTTTAGTGTTTGGAGAGAAAGATGCGTCTTTCATCATTTTACTTGCAGCTTTTCTTGGGGCTGCAATAGGCGGAAGTATCATTTATTCATTGGCATTTCGTGGTGAATATACACCTTCACGTCTTGTTCTTGCCGGTATTGCAGTGAGTCTATTTCTTGGATCATTAACAACAGGAGCGATTTTGTTATACGAAACACAACTAACAGAAATTTTATATTGGATGTCTGGGAAGTTATCAGGAGCAAGTTGGTTAGATGTAAAAATGATGTTAGTATCGGCATTTCCTGTTACAATCATTACTTTTTTTCTAGCAAATCAATTGAACATTTTGTCTCTTGGTGAAGAGACAGCACGTGGGCTTGGCATAAACGTTCTTCGTATTCGGCGAGTATTTGCGCTGTTAATTGTTCTTCTTGTCGGTAGTGCGGTTGCGGTAGCGGGGCCAATTGGGTTTATTGGACTCATAGTTCCGCATGTTGCAAGAAAACTAGTCGGTCAAGATTATCGAGTTATTTTACCATTTTCAGCATTGCTCGGTGCAAATCTTCTTGTCATAGCAGATTTTGCAGCGCAGTGGGTTTCTTATCCAGCGGATACACCTGTTGGTGTTATAACCGCACTCTTAGGCACACCGTTCTTCATCTATTTAATGAGAAGAAAGCGAGGTGCTGTCCAATGAAGAAGTTTGGCCGATTTACAATTGTTATGATAGTAGGCCTTATATTGCTAATTGCAGTTGCTCTGCTTAGTTTACGGCTTGGAGCTGTGCCAACACCAATTGCTGATATTATAGAAGGAATGATGACAGGACAAGGTGTTGTAGTAAAATATCGTTTACCGCGTCTTATTATAGCGATTTTAGTTGGGATTAACATGGCATTATCAGGGGCCATTTTACAAAGTGTTACACGTAATCCACTTGCTGCACCTGACATTATTGGAATTTCTGCTGGTGGAGGATTAGCAGCTGTTATTGTGTTGCTTATGTTTCCTAATGTGCCGCCAATTATGCTGCCTATTGCTGCATTTGTCGGAGCAATGATTGCGAGTTTACTAGTATATGTTTTATCGTATCAAAAAGGGGGAGTGAAGCCGGAGCGTCTTGCGTTATGCGGTGTTGCTATTTCAGCGGGGCTACATGCGCTTATTACATTTATTATTGTGAAATTTGCACTTGATTCCTCACAAGCTCTTGTATGGTTAAAGGGAAGTTTATATGCAAGGTCTTGGCAACATGTTGAAATACTATGGCCATGGACCTTGATCGGTGCGGTGATTACATTTATGAGTTATAAACAAATTAACCTCTTATTATTAAATGAAGAAACTGTAAAGGGCTTAGGAATGCGTATTAATGTTGTTCGTCTTGTACTTATCGGTGTAGCAGTTGCTTTAGCAGCAAGCTCAGTAGCGGTAGCAGGTACAATTGGTTTTGTAGGGCTTGTTATTCCGCATGCAGCGCGGCTACTCGTTGGCTCAGACAGTAGATTATTTTTGCCAGTTTCAGCATTGCTTGGTGCATTGCTTGTTACTGGGGCAGATATGGTCGGGAGAATTATTATTCCGCCAATTGAAATACCGGCTGGAATTATAACAGCACTTATTGGAGCGCCATATTTTATATATTTACTGGTGATTAGAAAAACAACATAAATAAAAAAAGGAGTGAACAAGATGACAAAGTTATATACGGAACACTTGGAGCTTACATACGGGGATCAAACAATTATTAATCATCTTGATTTACATATACCAGAAGGGAAAATTACGGCACTTGTCGGTCGAAATGGATGTGGAAAGTCAACGGTTTTAAAGTCGTTAGCGCGGTTGCTGCCGCCAACTAAGGGGCATGTATACTTAGATGGCAAAACAATTCATACGATACCAACAAAAGAAGTATCAAAGAAATTAGCTATTTTACCACAATCCCCGACGGCTCCCGAAGGATTAACGGTAGAAGGACTTGTTTGGCATGGGCGTTATCCGCATCAGCGATTACTTGGAAAACGAACAGAGAAAGATCTTGAAATGGTAAATTGGGCACTTGAAGTCACTGGAATGAACCAATTTACAGAACGTACGCTAGATGAATTGTCAGGCGGGCAGCGTCAGCGTGTTTGGATTGCGATGGCGCTTGCGCAAGATACGGAGTTATTGCTATTAGACGAACCGACAACATATTTAGACATGGCTCATCAGCTAGAAGTACTAGAATTACTGAAAAAATTAAATGAAGAAGAAAATCGAACTGTGGTGATGGTTGTACATGATTTAAATCACGCGGCCAAGTATGCACATCACATTGTTGCGATTAAAGATGGGGATAAAGTAATGGAAGGTGAGCCAAAGGATGTTTTAAATGATGAATTGTTTGAAACAGTATTTGGTGTGAAAGCACGCGTTGTATATGACCCAGTTGCCATGGCGTATATGTGTACGCCGTATGCTTTACTCTCCGAGAAAAAAGAAAAGCAAGAAGAAAGAATTGTTGGGTGAAAAACTGTTGAGAATTGTTTCTCAACAGTTTTTATTGAGGAAGTTATTTTTATTCCGCTATT
Organism: Bacillus pseudomycoides; assembly: GCF_002582035.1. Lineage (GTDB taxonomy): Bacteria > Bacillota > Bacilli > Bacillales > Bacillaceae_G > Bacillus_A > Bacillus_A pseudomycoides_B. The sequence goes on along the minus strand of NZ_NUQE01000011.1, from coordinate 37,910 downwards.
CGCGGGCAGTAAGACCCTCACCTCAAAATTGAGAGAGAATTGAAGAAGATAGGTGGGGGGATGATTTTTTGTTTTCATGAGCTAATCTATTATATTTGTGCAGTAATTTATATGATTAAAATTATTATTCAATAGAATCTATAGAAAACAATTAACGACTTTCATTCTTAGTGGTAACGTTTATCATTTATTGGTATTTTAGGTAAAATAAAAAAGAAGGTATTTTATTCAAAGGGGATGAAAACATGAAGTATAGAATTGAAAGGGATACATTAGGGGAAATGAAAGTTCCAGCTGATAAATTATGGGCAGCACAAACGCAGCGTAGTAAGGAAAACTTTCCGGTTGGAACAGAGCGTATGCCGCTTGAAATTGTTCGGGCATTTGCAATTTTAAAGAAGAGTGCAGCGGTTAGTAATCAAAAATTAGGCAAGCTAGCAGACGAAAAGGCTAATGCAATTGTGGAGGCAGTTGATGAAATTTTATCTGGAAAATGGGACGAACATTTTCCGCTTGTTGTGTGGCAGACAGGAAGTGGTACACAGTCTAATATGAATGTGAATGAAGTGATCGCAAATCGCGGGAATCAAATTTTAAGAGAAAAAGGGCTTGATCTACATATTCATCCAAACGATGATGTGAACATGTCTCAAAGCTCAAATGATACATTTCCAACAGCACTTCACCTTGCTTGTGTTATTGCAGTAGAAGAACAGGTATTACCGGCAGTAGAAAAATTAAAAGAAACCCTAAAAGAAAAAATAAACGCATTTTCACATATTATTAAAATTGGCCGTACTCATTTACAAGATGCGACGCCGTTAACGTTAGGACAAGAGGTAAGCGGCTGGCATCGTATGCTTGAAAAAACAGAACGGATGATTATAGAAAGCAGTACATATATGAAAGAACTCGCAATCGGTGGTACTGCGGTTGGAACAGGGATTAATGCTCATCCGAAATTTGGTGATATGGTTGCTGAAGAAATTTGTAATTTTACAGGAAAACAATTTGTATCAGCTCCAAATAAATTTCATGCGTTAACAAGTCATGACGAAGTTGTTTATACGCACGGGGCGTTAAAAGCGTTAGCAGCTGATGTAATGAAAATTGCAAATGATGTACGCTGGCTTGCAAGCGGACCGCGTAGTGGCCTTGGGGAAATTACGATTCCAGCAAATGAACCTGGAAGTTCGATTATGCCAGGGAAAGTAAATCCAACGCAAAGTGAAGCTTTAACGATGGTCGCAGCGCAAGTCATGGGAAATGATGCAACAATTGGATTTGCGGCAAGTCAAGGAAACTTCGAGTTAAACGTCTTTAAGCCGGTTATTGCGTATAACTTTTTGCAGTCAGCTAGATTATTAGCAGATGCGATTGTTTCATTTAACGATAAATGTGCAGTAGGTATTGAAGCAAATGAAGAAATAATTGGGCAGCATTTAAATAACTCATTAATGCTTGTAACAGCATTAAACCCGCACATCGGTTATGAAAATGCAGCAAAAATTGCAAAGCATGCACATAAAGAGGGATTAACATTAAAAGAAGCAGCACTGGAATCAGGATTATTAACAGAGGAACAATTCGATGAAATTGTAGATCCGAAGAAAATGATTGAGCCGAAGGAATAAATGAAATGTTTTATAAAGGATAGGATTCTCGTGTGAGAATCCTATTATTTTTTGTTTATCATGAGACCGAATAAGTATAAAAGCCCCTTTTTGTCAAAAAATACAAAATTTTTTCACGAATTCCACACAATTGTTTGTTATCCTTCATGTAGGTCGACTTAATTTAGAAGAAAAAGGGATTGCTATATGAAAATAACTCGAGTTTTTTCTCTCTTCTGTATATTTTTTTTAAGTTTTTCATTCCATACTTATGCACAGGATGCGTTACAATCTCAAATTAACGATGCTCCTGAATATGGAATCGTAAAAATACCGAGTGGTATCTATAATGAGACAATCGTTCTTTCAAAGCCTGTTACTTTAGAAGGAATGGGGGAAGTTACCGTTCGTTCTTGTAGTAAAGAACCTGTTATTACGGTAAAAGGACAATCTGTCACCTTGAAGGATATAAAGGTAGAACAGTGTAGCAATGTGACAGACACGGAAGCTATTCGTGTTACTGGTAAGAATCATAGGTTGAATAATCTTCAAATCTACACAAAGCAGTTCGGGATTAAATTTAACGAGACGAGTGGCACAGTTGTAGAAGGTGGTTTTATTAAAGGGAATTCTAAAGGAAACGGAATCGATTTATGGGAATCCAATAACAATATGATTCAAGGAGTCGAGATTGATAAAGTAAGAGATGGCATTTATATAGAAAATAGTCATTTTAATCGAATAACTCAAAATGCTATCGGAAATTCTCGTTATGGCATACATATTATGTTCTCTAATCATATAACCGTACAGAATAACAAGTCTCACAACAATATTACAGGTGCTATGGTGATGGGAACAAAAGAAACAAAAATTGAAAAAAACGAGCTAACTTTTAATAATCGCAACGTCAATGCACAGGGGTTATTGCTGTATGATGCAGAGAACACGGAAGCGATTGGCAATCGAATTTCCTATAATCGTGTTGGAATGTATGTGGAAAATGCGAATAACAACCGTATTTCAGATAATGAAGTAAACGGGAATTTTATTGGCATGCAATTTAAAAATGCGAATGAAAATACTGTGTCTGACAATGTCTTTATTGGAAATGTAAATGAGTCTCAAGCGATAAACAGTACTGGAAACAAAATTATCCATAATTATTGGGACGCATCCTTGAAACTAGATACAAAGGGAAATGGTATGAGCAGCATACCGTACAGAGCAGATCCATTTTTTCTAACACTAACAAATGAAGTTCCTGAATATCAGTTGTTTTTCCAATCACCTGGTATGCTTGTGCTCCAAACATTGTTGAAAAGTCCTGAAAACCAAGTTTTAACTGATTATGAACCTGCGATGACAATGAGGGGAAAGAAGGAAGAAAACAATTCTTCATTTAAGATGCAAATCGGAATGATTAGTGCGAGTATGTTAGCGATAAGTATCACTTTATTTAAAATTGGGAGGAAAAGAAGATGAAATGGAAAGGTTTATTCATTACAATAGTTGCAGTTCTGTTATTGGCGGTAACTGGCTGCGGGAAAAAGGAAGTTAAGGCGGTAGCAATTGACGAGAAAACTGATAAATGTGCCAATTGTAATATGGCTGTGGCGAACGATCAATTTGGGACAGAAGTCATTCTTGAAAACGGTAAATCATTAAAATTTGATGATATTGGTTGTATGTACAAATGGATGAGTAAAAACAAAAATGAAAAGTTGCAAGCAAAATTTGTACGCGATTACAACACAAAAGAGTGGGTTGAAGTAGAGAAAGCGGCTTATGTTTATGACAAAGATATTAAAACACCGATGGCTTATAATGTGATTTCTTTCAAAGATAAAAAAGATGCGGAAAGCTTTGTATCTAAAAATAAAGGTGAAGTGTTAGCGGCAAAAAATTTGGACAAGCATGAATGGAACAAGAACATGGATATGATGATGAAAATAAAAGAAGAGAATGGAAAGAAAAAGGATATGGATCATTCGCATTAATAAAAAGGACAGCCGCTCCGGTTGTCCTTTTTATCCTGCATTAATGGGGGGAAGCCTCAACCTCAAGATTGAAGCGAAGAAGATAGATGGGGAACCTCACTGATGGAAGTTTCACTTTATGGAAAGAGGGGTACTATGTGGTATATTTGGCAATCTGAGTGGCGGATTACGATAAGACAACGTTCATCTTATACATTTGTAATCTTATGGACGAGTGTTTTGTCTTTACTATTTTTATTGGAGCGAAATACACCTACTATAACAGGATACACAAATATGATAGGTACAATGGCGAATTTAGTACTGTATATTATCCCGTTATTTATGCTTATTATCAGTTCTTTTTCTGTTGCAAATGAGATAGAAAACGGACAGTGGCGGTTATTAAGCACGTATCCCATTTCTAGTGTTGCTTACGTAATGGGAAAAGCATTCGGACAATTTACAGCGCAACTCATTATTTTTACACTTAGTTATGGTATAAGTCTCATAATTGGTCTAATCAGTGGAAGTGCGTTATCTATCAAATGGGTGCTGGCTCTTTATGTATTCTCAATAGTATTAATGCTTTTCTTTCTAATAATCGGTTTCGTGATAGGTTCTTTTGTCGTAACAAGATGGCAGGCGCTAACGATATCTGTAGGGGTGTGGTTTTTCTTAATTATGATTTGGCCTACTGCACTTATCACTGTTCTTAGCTTTGTTCCGTATCCGATGATTGCTGTGCTTCTAAAAATAGCTTTGTTTATCAATCCTGCTGAATTGCTTCGCATCGTATTTGTTGTTCAATTAGGCGGTGGTGCAATATTTGGACAAGCATACGATACTCTAATTACTTTCTTACAATCCGGGGCGGCATGGGGAGTGCTCATTTTGTATACATTGCTGTATATGATTTTAGGATTTGTTCTCTCTGCATGGAAGCTAGAAAGGAGAAAAATGCAATGACACTTTTACAAGTTTCAAAGGTTTCAAAAGAATATAAGACAAAACAAGCACTTTCTCACTTTTCACTTCAAGTAGACAGGGGAACGTGCATCGTACTATGCGGAGGGAACGGTGCAGGAAAAAGTACACTTCTTCATATATTGGCAGGTATTTCAAAACCGACAGAAGGTACGATTGTATTGAATGGTATTGCTCTCCACGAAAACAGAAATGCATACGTGTCGCAAATTGGCTATATGCCGGATGACTTCCATGCACAGGAAATGATGACTGTGCATGAATTTCTTTCTTTTTATGGTGTGCTACGAAAGGCAAGTCAACAACAAATACAAGAGATTTTAGAAAAGATAGGTCTGGCTGAAAAGAGAGATGAACTTGTAAAGCATTTATCAAAGGGAATGCGGCAACGCTTAGTATTTGGACAAGCGTTGTTAGGGAAACCGAAACTATTATTATTAGATGAACCAACAAATGGTTTGGATCCATTTTGGGTTAATGCATTCGTCGAGCTTTTACAGGACATCAAGAAGGATGGAACAATTGTTATTTTTTCCACACATATGATGGACGTGGCGGCGGAGATAGGGGATTGTATTTTGTTTATGAAAGATGGGATTGTGACAAAGCGTATTGAACATAAAGGAAGTAAAGAGGAGAAAACACTGCAATTGTTGCAATTGCATCGACAGGCGTGAAAACTGAAACAGTTTTATTTACAGAGTTGTTTATGCGTAATAAATCGGGTTAGAAAAGTTGTCCAGCGTTAACGCTGGACAGATCCAATCAATGATTTCATTTAGACGATTTTTAATTATTTTTTGTCTTCCTATCTACAATAGTTGGCTTTATTATGGAAAAAAGCAAAGTTTAATAGATATAACGAGAAATAGGACTAGTATGGTAGCTAGTCCTATTTGTTGTTTTTTCGTATGTATATATAAACAAAAATTGAATTTGTTTGTTTCACTACTGATGGGTAGTAATTCCCTGTTGATAGAAATCTTGTTTGAGATACATGAGATTTTCTTCTGAAAACTATAAATCATAAACATTATTTGTTTTTGTTTGAAAATAGGTAAACGATATGTTGAAATGTTTGTTTTTAATATGATATTATAAATAAAAATAAACTAAATCATAATTTGTTTGTTTTTAAAATAAACTTTTTAGGAGATTGTTTAGCATGAATGATATTTCGGAATGGTTTTGGAATGCCTCAGTAGAAGAATTGAAAAAAGGATATGTATTTGAAAAGGACACTGAAGAATACATTTGTTTAGCTTGCGGAGAAAAATTTGTAAAAGGTGTGATTTATCAAGAACAAAACGTTTTTTATGAGGCGGAGAAGTTTACGCAGCTTCACATCGCAAGTGAACATACTTCTATGTTCGACTATTTATTAGGGTTAGATAAGAAGTTAACAGGTTTAACAGATTTGCAGAAGAAGATGATACAGTTTTTTCATATGGGTTTAAACGATAAAGAAATTGTAAAAGAAATGGACGGCGGAAGCACATCAACAATTCGGAATCATCGTTTTACATTAAGAGAGAAGATGAAGCAAGCCAAAGTATTTCTTGCGTTAATGGAGCTGTCAGAAGAAAAGGTAACGAATCAGCCTAAATTCTTGCCAATTCATAGGGCAGCTACAATGGTCGACCAAAGATATAATATTACAGAAGATGAGAATGAAGAAATTTTGAAGTTACATTTTACAGAAGGATTAGATGGACCACTCTCAAAATTTCCGAAGAAACAAAAGAGAAAGCTCATTATTTTGAAACATTTAGTAAAAAAATTTGATAGCAATCAAAAATATACAGAAAAAGAAGTTAATGAGATTTTAGAAAATGTATATCCTGATTATGTCACGTTAAGAAGATACTTAATTGAATATGGTTTTCTCGACAGAACACCTGATGGAAGCCAGTACTGGGTGAAATTATAGAGAACAATATTGAGAAAGTGAAAGGAGAAAGGAAATTGAATAGAAGAGAAGAATTAAAACAACTGTATAAAGAAACAGAAATAGAATCTGGAATTTACTGTATTAAGAATATGAAAAACGGAAAAGTGTATGTAGAGAGTACGAGGAACTTAAAAACTATGAGTGGAAGACGACTTTTACTTAATATGGGTTCTCATACGAATAAGGCATTGCAAGATGATTGGAAGGAATACGGGGCAGATGCTTTTGAGTTTGAAATATTAGAAGTGTTGAAAAAGAAAGATACTGGATATTTTAACGCAAAAGAAGAATTGAAGAAACTAGAAGAAAAATGGTTAGAGAGTTTAAAGCCATATGGAGAGCATGGATATAACCGCGAAGCATCTCGATAAAAGGGGAGATGAAATTTGAAAATAAATGAAGAAGGAACAGAAAGTAAACCAATATGGCGTTCTATGTCTATGTTTCTCATTCCTTTACTTTTAAGTAATGTATTGCAGTCACTTGGACAGTTGTTTGGTATGGTAGTAGTGGGTCGTTGGCTTGGTATTAATGACTTAGCTGCTATTTCGGCTTTCTTTCCGTTGTTTTTTCTACTCATTTCATTTGTAATTGGGATTGGTTCTGGTAGCTCGATTTTAATTGGTCAGGCTTTTGGGGCTCGTAATGAGGATCGTTTAAAGGCCATTGTCGGTACAACGTTGACATTTACGTTTGTACTTGGAGCGATTTTAGCGGTAGTGGGTAGTATGTTCGCAATGGATATTATGCGCTTGGTTGGTACGCCAGAAAATATCATTGATATAAGTGTTCATTATGCACGAATTTTGTTTATTTCCATGCCAGTGCTATTTTTGTACTTTGCATATACAACATTTATGCGCGGGACAGGGGACTCTAAAACACCATTTTATTTTTTAATTGTTAGTACAGGACTAAATATGGCATTATTACCTATTCTTATTTTTGGCTGGTTAGGCCTGCCGAAACTTGGTGTGTACGGCGCAGCATATGCTTCTGTTATATCAACAATTGTTACATTTATTATTCTGTTAGTTTATTTAAGAAAAACGAAACATCCATTGCAATTTGATGCAACAGTTCGAAAGTATCTTCGCATGGATTGGGACTTGTTAAAACTATTATTACGTCTTGGCATCCCAGCAAGTATTAATATGATACTTGTTTCATTATCAGAGATTGCCGTTATTTCCTTTGTAAATCGCTTCGGATCAGATGCAACTGCGGCGTACGGAGTAGTAAACCAAGTGGCAAGTTATGTACAGATGCCAGCAGTGAGCCTTGGGATTACTGTTTCCATATTTGCAGCGCAGTCCATTGGAGCTAATCGATTTGATCGCCTGCAAAAAGTAATCCGAGCAGGAATTGTAATGAACTATGTAATCGGAGGAGTATTAATATCTCTTATTTATTTGTTCTCAAAAGAAATTTTAGCGCTGTTTTTAACGAGTCAGAGTACGATTGATATTGCACATAGTCTCATTATGATTACGTTATGGAGTTACTTAATTTTCGGTCATGCGCAAATTATTGGTGCAACAATGCGAGCGAGCGGAACTGTATTGTGGCCCACTATTTTTGCGGTTATATCGATTTGGGGTGTGGAAGTTCCGGTGGCATACTTCCTTTCGTATCATACGAGCCTTGGGATAAAAGGAATATGGATTGGATATCCAGCTGCATTTATTGTGAGTTTACTTTTACAATATGGATACTATCGATTGTCGTGGAAGAAGAAACGAATTACGCGTCTTATTAGCTAAAGGTTTGGTATCATTTTTCTTGTTAAGCATATGAGTGCTAATAGAAATAAGATACAAAAATAATGATGTGAATAAAAGACCCTTCTGGACTACTTATCTGGAGGGGATTTTTATGTTTTCATGCAACATTAATGCAGGCATGGGGAATAGTAACTTTATTATGAAAAAGTAAGAGTATATTTTTGAAATGAAGTCATTAAGGGGTGAAGGAATTATAAATATGGATAAAAAAGAAAAATGGAGCTTATGGGCACTTTCATCTGTTCCTTTAGTTATGACACTTGGAAACTCCATGTTAATTCCTGTCCTTCCATTAATTGAAAAGAAATTAGATATTAATGATTTTCAAGTTTCTCTTATCATTACTGTCTATTCTATTGTCGCTATTATTTTAATTCCTATAGCGGGTTATTTATCTGATAAGTGGGGAAGAAAGAAAGTAATTATACCTAGTTTATTTATAGCAGCTATAGGGGGAGCTATTACGGGTTGGGTATCATGGAAGCTTGAAAATCCTTATACGTGGATTTTAATAGGGAGGATCATTCAAGGAATTGGCTCAGCTGGGGCAATGCCTGTTGTGATCCCTTGTGTAGGTGATATGTTTCAAGATGAAAAACAAGTGAGCAGTGGCCTAGGTCTAGTCGAAACATCGAATACATTAGGTAAGGTTTTAAGTCCAATTTTAGGCTCCTTGCTAGCTTCGTTTGTTTGGTTCCTTCCTTTTTGGTTCATTCCGATTTTGTGTATAATATCCATCATTTTAATTCTCTTTTTTATGAAGCCACCTAAACAAAAACAAGAAGCCCCTCCATTACGTATTTTTCTTCAAAATGTAAAGTTGATTTTATCTGAGAAAGGTCGTTGGCTTTTTCCTATTTTTTTACTTGGAGGCATTATTATGTTCATTCTGTTTGGTATCCTTTTTTATTTATCTTCCATTTTAGAAAAGCGATATCACTTAGAGGGCGTTTGGAAAGGCTTTGTATTAGCTATTCCATTAGCTTCACTTTCTCTTACTTCTTATATAACAGGAAAAAAAATTGGGGATAAGAAAATAATGATGAAGTGGTGTATATGTATTGGTTTTTTCTTATTAGGAATAACATTAATAACTCCGATATTCTTCAAAAACATTTACATCATTATCATGAGTCTTGTAATTAGTGGAATTGGGATTGGTGTTGCTCTTCCTAGCTTAGATGCTCTAGTAACAGAAGGAGTCCAGAAGGAACAGAGAGGTTCGATTACATCTCTTTATAGCTCGATGAGATTTGTAGGAGTAGCTGCAGGCCCTCCGTTGTTTGCGGTATTAATGAAAGGGCCGGATAATTATATATTTTATCTGTCAATTTTTTTAGCATTTGTAGGAGCTTTATTATCTTTACTATGCATTAAACCAAAAAACGCCCAATAAAAATATAAATTTTAAAGATTACTCTTTCATAATAAAGAAGGAAGCATAAACCTTCATTTTACACAAAGTTATGTTCCCTTCTTTAAGTACATATGCTACTGATTAAAGGGTACAAATATAAAGTGAAACTTCCATTAGTGGGGGGCTTACTGCCCACGAATAGCGGGATGAATTTTACACTTGTACACATTGAACAAAAGAAATAAGAGGTAAGTTACTAGAAGTTAGAGAAATTATGGAGGAGAAAGAATGATGTAAGTAGGGGGAATATATAATGACATCATTTTTAATCATTGTATGCGCTGGTATCCTTGCATTCATTAGCCTTATTCATATGTATTGGGCATGTGGTGGAACTAGGGGAAGTAAGGTTGTTCTTCCGATGAAAAAAGATAGCGGAGAATATGCTTTTGTTCCGCGGAAAATAGGGACTTTTTTAGTGGCACTTGCAATTTTATGTTTTGCTGTGATTCTATTAGCACAGAGTGGATACTTGTCTTTCTGGAATCCGAGTCGCTATACAAAATGGGGATGTATGGCTTTAGCTGGAATTTTCTTGTTACGTGCAGTTGGTGATCGGAAGTATATCGGGATCTTTAAAAGGATAAAGGGAACAAAATTTTCAGTGTATGATTCATGGTTATACAGTCCGCTTTGTTTGTATATTGCACTTTCTTTTGTAGTGGCAGTTTATAGTCGTTAGTATACGGAAGGAAACCTTTTATCAATAAAGGGTTTCTTTTTTTTGAATTTATTTAATAGTTTCTCTTTTTTGTATTTTCTATCTTTACAATGATAATGTAGAGGAGTATATTAACAAACAAATAGCAAATTTTACAGCCGAATATCGCTTAATCCACTTAGGAGCGGGGGAACCAATTTTGTGCATTGTCACTTGGGGTGAATCCTTTTTAGGTAGGGCTACTCTCAAGGCCCGAATCCGACAGCTAACCTCGTCAGCGTTTTGAGAGGGGGGACTTATGTGTAAAAAACACTAGGTGCAACCTAGTGTTTTCTTTTATTCTTTATATGGAAATTTTTTACAAAAATATTGATGTGTATGATAGAAAATAGTTGTATGAGAAGTAGAGGGGAGAAAAAGAATGAATTGGTTTACAAGTCTAATTACAATTTGTCTATTTGTAGTGGTAGCAAAACCAATGGGAGATTATATATATAATGTTTTTCAGCAAAAGGGACCATTTCAAGAGGTATTTGGTCCATTGGAAAAATTTTTGTTTAAAGTCGCAGGAATTAAAGGATATCGTCAAAGCTGGAAGCACTATTTGTTTTGCTTAATCATAACAAATTTGTTCTTTATCCTTGTTGTGTATTCTGTATTTCGGTTACAGGGGATGTTGCCGTTAAATCCGAACCACGTTTCAGGAATGGAGCCGACATTAGCATTTCATACAGCTATCACGTTTATGACAAATGCAAATCTACAACATTATGGGGGCGAAAGTAATTTATCTTATTTCTCTCAAATGGCTGGGGTAACGTTTATGATGTTTGCAGCACCTGCAACTTCAATGGCGATTGGCATTACGTTTATTCGTGTCTTAGCAGGTAAAAAAATTGGTAACTTCTTTGTTGATTTTGTTCAATCTATTACAAGAGTATTATTACCAATTGCGTTTGTAACATCGCTGATTTTTCTAGCGCTAGGCACACCGCAAACACTAGATTCTACGATTATCGCTAAAACGTTGGAAGGGTCAGAACAGGCAATTCCTCGTGGACCAGTAGCGTCTTTACTTTCTATTAAAGAACTTGGAGATAATGGCGGAGGATTTTTCGGGACAGTTTCAGCGCATCCTTTTGAAAATCCAAATATGATTAGTAATGTACTCCAGATGATGCTGCAAATGTTAATTCCAATGGCATTTCCGTTTGTATACGGACGAATGGTTGGAAAACGTAAACAAGGAAGAATGTTTTTTGTATCGATGCTTATTTTATTTATTGTTGGGTTTTCTACACTCGCTATATCTGAATTGAAAGGGAATCCACTGTTAAACCAAATTGGTATAGACAGTTCTCAAGGAAATATGGAAGGGAAAGAAATGCGTCTTGGTGTTATGTCTTCTGCTTTATACGCAACTGTTACAAGCGCTTCAGGGACAGGGGGCGTAAATACAACACATGATACGTTAACGCCAATTGGAGGAATGGTTCCGCTTGTAAATATGCTTCTAGGAGCTGTGTTTGGCGGGATTGGAGTTGGATTTATGAATGTGATCATGTATGCGATGATAGCAGTATTTTTAGCTGGATTAATGGTAGGACGTACACCGGAGTTTCTTAATAAAAAATTAGAAGGAAAAGAGATGAAATTAATTGTTATTACGATTATATCTCAGCCACTTCTCATTCTTGGAGCTGCAACAATTGCCTTTTCAACACATTTCGGAACAGATGCAATTTCGAATCCCGATTTTCACGGGCTAACACAAGTCATATATGAATATACATCGTCTGCTGTAAATAATGGCTCTGGATTTGAAGGATTAAAAGATAATACACCATTTTGGAATATTTCAACAGGCGTTGTCATGTATATTGGTCGTTATTTCAGTATCATTACGATGCTTGCTGTCGCAGTTGGACTGAAAAAGAAAAAAACTGTACCCGAAACCATTGGTACGTTCCAAGCTGATAATCGCTTGTTTGGAGGAGTCTTACTTGGTACGATATTTGTAGTAGGTGCTTTAACATTTTTACCAGTACTTGTACTTGGGCCAATTGCTGAATTGTTAACAATATCATGAAGTTGTAAAACGAGGGGCGTATAAGCCTCTTGTTTTTTGTGTGAATTTCTTTGTTATTTTTAATGTGGTTTATTATAGTATATATATATGCTTTTGTAGAAGGAAATTTGGGATCTATACATCAAGGTATAAATGATTTAATGAATTTACAAATTGAGAGGTTTACTTTACATAATAAGAGGATGTGGAAATACAATGTCATTACAGTCAAAATATTTAGCAGGAATTTCACTTGGAATAATGGGAGTTGGTTTTGTTGCAACAATCCCGTTTCAAGGAACGATAACAGGGAATATTATACAAGGTGGATTTGAAGCTGGTTTAGTAGGGGGACTCGCGGATTGGTTTGCAGTTACAGCACTGTTTCGTCACCCGATGGGGATACCGATCCCGCATACAGCTCTATTGCCCCAAAATCGGAAACGGGTTACGAAAGGACTTGTTTCCACGCTGGAAAATGATTGGCTGACAAAAGAAAGTATAACAAATAAAGTAAAAGAGATGCAGTTAGCACAAATGGTATTACAGATTGCGGAAAGAGAGTTGCAATCGGATAGCGTGAAAAAAGGAATTGTTACGATTGTTGAAAAAGCGATTCTTCAAGTTGATACTGAAAAGTTAGCTACTGTAATTGAAAAAGAATTAAAAACGTATTTGCACACGATTAACACAGGAAATATATTGCAAGTCCTTATTGATCAATTAGTTGTACAACAATACGATGAAAAAACATTTGATTATCTGTTAGTCAAAGCGAAAGAATGGACAGCGCAGGATGAAGCGCGTTATCAACTGGGCAGTTTAGGTATGAAGGCGCTGGAAAATATAAAAGTAGATGGTTTCTTACAGTTTACGCTTAAATCCTTTATGAGTATTGTCGATGAAGAAAAAGTTGGCAGCATTCTGCAAAAGTTTATTATTAATAATATTAGTAGTTTGCAAAACGTTGATAATAGCACGAGACAAGCTCTTTTGATGAAAATTCGCCACGAAATCCTACATATTAAGGAGAATGAAGCGGTATTAAAAGAACTGGAGAATTGGAAAGAAAATTGGATTGTGAATTGGAAGGCAGCTGAGAAGATAACAGAATTTCTTGAGCAAACAAAGCAAAAATTTGTGGATTTTATTCAAAAAGATGAATTTACGGACAAATATCTTATGCCGTTTCTGACAACACAAATGAATAAAATAAAAGAAGATGCAGCAACAGTTCAGCGTATGGAAGATTGGCTACAAAAACAAATTGTAAAATTGGTTGAAAGCAATCATTCTAAAATCGGAAAACTTGTACAGGAAAATTTAGATAAATTAGATGATAAAACACTTATTGAGATGATTGAAAATAACGTAGGAAAAGATTTGCAGTGGATTCGTGTAAATGGCGCTGTTTGTGGGTTTATGATTGGATTGGTTTTGGAAAGCTTAAAAGCGGTTATATAATGAAAAACAACTTGAATAGTGATGCGGAAAAAATCTATATATCTTCTTCATACTTATAAAAGATAAAAATTAAAACCTTGCACAGCTTTAAATGTAGCAGTGCAAGTTTTTTTTATTGGGTTTCTTTTAATGTTTTATTGAGTGCAATTTTTTTGTAGTTTTTTCTTCTAAGTAATGAAGGTATATGAATTATATTCACGGAAATACTTACATATTTGTTTTCATATGATAAGTACATGTATCAACGAAAAGGAGGTTTTAGTACAATGCAAATAAGATTTCATGAACATCGTCTTCCTATGGCTGAATCAGGTCCATATGGAATTACGGTGGGTGTTGATAGAGATCTTTGGTTTACGGAACATAAGGGAAATAAAATTGGAAGAATGACTGTAACCGGTGAAATACAGGAATTCTTCATTCCTACACCAGATGCGGGACTTTCATGCATAGCACCTGGAACGAATGGGGATCTATGGTTTACAGAATACAATGCCGATAAGATTGGAAAGATTACAATGCAAGGTGAGGTTACTGAATACGTGTTACCTACTACAAAATCAGCTCCTTATGGAATAACGGAAGGACCTGATGGAGCAATGTGGTTTACGGAACTTACAGGTAATAGGATAGGAAGAATTTCACTGTTAGGTGAGATTACTGAGTATACATTACCTAACTCGGAATCTTATCCGTCATTTATTGTATCAGGACCAGACGGGGCACTTTGGTTTACGGAGAACCAAAGTAATAAAATAGGGAAAATTACTACATCTGGTCAAATTATTGAATACTCTATACCTACAATGAATTCTGCTCCAGTAGGCATTACGAATGGACCTGATGGAGCGCTTTGGTTTGTAGAAATAAACGGAAATAAAGTAGGAAGAATTACTACATCGGGAAACATTAGCGAGTATCTCATCCCAACTGTAAATGCCCGACCACATGCTATTGTTGCGGGGATGGATGGAGTACTTTGGTTTACTGAGTGGGGAAGCAATCAGATTGGACGAATTACGGTGAATGGAGAAATTACGGAATATCAAATTCCTACGGAAAACTCTGAACCTCATGGAATTGTACTAGGGCCAGACGGAGCGATATGGTTTGCAGAAGAATGTAATCAGATAGGTCAATTAATTTGTTTATAGAACCTTACAATTGTAAATTAAGGAATTATAATGAAAGAGTAGGAGATAAAATGAAAGATATCGATTATAAAGTTATGAAGCAATAGATTATAAAGTATATAAAATAGTAACATTGTATGTATATTGAAAGGATGTGAATGTTAGTAAGGTAACACCTATACTAACAACTATGAAAATAAAAGTGATAATAGCTGATGATAACTCTTTTATTAGAGAAGGCATGAAAATTATTTTAAGTACATACGAAGAATTTGAAGTGTTAGAAACGGTAAATGATGGACAAGAAGCTTTAGCATATTGTAAAAAACATGAAGTGGATATTGCGCTTTTAGATGTTCGGATGCCAAATATGAACGGCGTAGAGGCAACAAAGTTAATTTGTGAGGAGACAAAAACGAAGCCGCTTATTTTAACGACATTTGATGATGATGAGTATATTTTGGAGGCAGTAAAAAACGGAGCGAAAGGCTATTTGTTAAAAAATAACGACCCGGAGCGCATTCGTGATGCGATAAAAGGAGTATATAACGGGCAAACTGTTATGCAAGACGTAGTACTTGATAAAATTAAGTCTAACTTACTGGAAAATAAAGAAGAAGAGTCAAAAATAGATAAAACTCTTTTCACAGAGAGGGAACTAAGTATTATTGCATTAATTGCAAAAGGTTTCTCTAATAAAGAAATTTCAAAGCAGCTTTTCATATCAGAAGGAACAATTGCAAACTATATTACGTCTATTTTAGGGAAAACAGGTCTTGAACACCGGACACAAATTGCGATTTACTATTTAACAGGGAAAGTAGACTAATGTTATGGAGTTTTGGTTAATTGTAAGTAAATTAATTGTTTTCTTATATATAGTGTTCAGTTATATTCACTCAAGTGTTACAAACTTACCGTGGGTTATATTTGCTTTACTTTCATATCTTTGTGTGAATGTGACAATTTCTATTTTTAAAAAAGATGTGTATAAGAAAATATTAATTGGGATATCAATTTCTATTACGGTAATATTTATATGGCAGGTCCATCCGTTATTTATTTTGTTTTTACCACTGAACTTATATGAACTAGTAACTTATTATGTGGAAGAGAAATGGCAGCCTTTTTTAATTATGATTCTTCCTATTGTTTTTGCTGATGAAAGTGTTCGAATGACATATGGATTAATTGCTACATTTTGCTTTCTTATTTTCACAATGGCTTCTCTTTATACAGCGCGTTTATTAAAGCTTGAAATGCAAAATGATAAGATGCGAAAGAATATGCAAAGACTCACAAAGAGTTTAAACGAAAATAAAGAATACATAAGGCAATCTGAATACACATTTAAGCTAGAAGAACGGAATCGATTATCACAAGAAATTCATGATAAAATTGGTCACTCCATGACAGGGGCACTTATTCAAATGGAAGCAGCAAAGAGGTTAATGGAAATAGATAAAGACAAAGCTGCGGAGTTACTTCAAAATGCGATTCATATTTCTAAAGATGGTATTGAAAGTATTAGAATTACCCTTAAAAATATGAAACCGCCAACTGAACAAATTGGAATTCATCGTATGAAATTATTCATAGATGAGTTTGCGAGCAAGCATAATATAAAAATTCCGTTTGTGCATAAAGGAAATTTGGATACGATTTCTCCTATCCAATGGAAGATCATTGGTGAAAATGTTACAGAGGCGTTAACGAATACGATGAAATACGCTGATGCGACGGTCATTTCAATAGATATTCATGTGCTTAACAAGATGGTAAAGGTGCAGGTGAAAGATAACGGAAAAGGGGCAACATTGGTTAAGAAAGGCCTTGGTATTATTGGGATGGAGGAGAGAGCAGCGTCCGTTAATGGGAAAATTATTGTAGATGGGACCAATGGTTTTTCAGTAACAATGTTATTGCCGATACAGTAAGGAATAGATAAGATGAATGATCTCACAGGAAAAAAGTGAATATTCTCATGTGAAAAGAATGAACTTATGCACTGAGCAGGTTCATTCTTTTTGTTTATAATAACAGCAGAGAAACTGAAATAGGGGTGAAATGATGAACGCATTAGAAATAAAAAACTTAACGAAAAAATTTGGTGATTTCATCGCAGTTGATAATATGTCTTTATCTATCGCACAAGGAGAAATATTTGGATTTTTAGGTTCAAATGGTGCTGGTAAAAGTACAACAATTAATATGATTGCTGGATTGCTAAGAAGTAACGAAGGTGAGATTCATATATTGGGGAAAAATAGTAAGAAGCATAGCCGATTTGCAAAAATGAACATCGGTATTGTGCCGCAAGACTTAGCGATTTACGAGGAGTTAACCGCCTATGAAAATGTAAAATTCTTTGCAGGATTATATGGATTACGAGGAGCTGAATTAAAAGCGAGAGTAGAAGAAGCGCTCCAGTTTGTAGGCCTCAGTGATAAACATAAAAGCTATCCGAAAAATTTCTCTGGTGGAATGAAGCGAAGACTTAATATTGCTTGTGCGATTGCGCATCGTCCGAAATTAATTATTATGGATGAGCCGACAGTGGGGATTGATCCACAGTCAAGAAACTACATTCTCCAGTCCGTACGAAAATTAAACGAAATGGGTAGCACAATCATTTATACAAGTCACTATATGGAGGAAGTAGAAGAGATTTGTACGAAAATTGCGATTGTTGATCACGGAAAGATTATTGCGGAAGGAACGAAAGAACAGTTAAAAGCTATCATTACTGATACGAAAGATATTTGGATTGAAGTAAAATCACTTGAAAAGATGGATGTGAACCAACTAAAAGAAATTAGCGGGGTTAAAGCTGTTCAAATAGAAGAAAACGTAATTAAAGTGAATTCCGATACAGGAGTAAACAATTTAAATAAAATTATTCAATATTTTATTAGTCATGATATAGAAATACGATCAGTAGAAGAACAGGCACCTAACTTAGAAACAGTGTTTCTGACGTTAACGGGGAGAAAATTACGAGATTAACAAGATTAAGAGTGAATAGAAAAAGGAGGTTCATCGCTTGAACATCTTCAATATTGCTATCATGCAAATTAAAAGAGATTTTCGAGATATAAGAACATTAGTTTTTATGTTAGCATTCCCAATTGTACTTATGCTAGTCTTGGGAACAGCTTTAACAAATGCATTTAATAGTGACAGTCTTTCTATTAAAAATATACAGGTATTATATAAAGATGAAGCTAATAGTCAGTTTTCACAGGCCTTTGAAGCATTTATAAAAGAAACAGATAAATCTGGAATTCACTTTAAAAAAGTTTCAACCGATGTAGATGGAAAAGAAGAAGTGAAACAAAATAAATATGCTGGCTATGTAGAAATGAATCAAGATGGCGTGAAGTTATATGAGAGTGATAGAAATAGTATTGAAGGAAGTATTGTTGAGGGGATGCTTACTACATTTGTCGATAAGTACAACGTAGCAGTAGAAGTTGCGAAAGTAGATCCTGGAAAAATTAGTACAGTTATTTCGAGTGGAAATCATGATGATTATATAAAAGAGACATCTTTACAAGCTGCTAAAAAACCAAGTTCTATGGATTATTATGCGGTTGTGATGACGACGATGATTGCTCTGTATGGAGCGATGGGAGCGAGTTATCTCATTCGAGGAGAGCGATTACGAAGAACGGGAGATCGTTTAATTGCCGCGCCTGTTAGCAAAGCGGAGATTTTCATAGGAAAAATATTTGGTAGTCTTGTAACAAATGGACTTTGTCTACTTCTTGTTATTCTCTTTAGTAAGTTTGTTTATAAGGCACATTGGGGCGACCATCTTGGAGTAGTTTTTCTGATTTTACTGACAGAGGTATTACTCGCGATTAGCTTTGGGTTAGGGATAGGATATATTACGAAAACAGGTGAGACAGCTAAAGCGGTTATTATGGTTGTTGTACAATTGGCTTCTATTTTTGGTGGAGCATATTTTGTAGTCGAAGAAAATGTGCTTACAAATATGTCGCCATTAACATGGGCAAATACAGCAATTATGAAAATTATTTATGCGAATGATTTAGGGGCAGCACTTCCGGTAATTTCTTTAAATATTGGAATTTCAGCATTGTTTTTATTAATTGCGATTATCGCATTACGCAGACGGGAGGGGCTGTAATATGAAAGATATTTTATGGCTCATACAAAAAACATTATCGGTACTTTTGAAAAATAAAAAAGGGTTACTTATTATTATCGGCTTACCGATAGCGGGATCACTCATTGCATTTTTAATGTATGGAAATGTAGGGCAAGGGACATTAAACATCGGGGTTGTAAATAATGAAAATCATTATATAGCAAATGATACCGTGAAATTTATAGAAGGATTAAATCATGTGAAAGTGAGTAAGATTAAAGAATCAGAAGTCGAGGAGAAGCTTGCCTCGAAAAAACTTGATGCAGTGATTACGTTAGATTCAGGTTTTTCAGAAAGTGTTCGAAATGGTAAACCGAGTCACATTCAAATTTCCTCAATTAAAGGTGCTCAAGTAACAGGGTATATAAAATCGTATTTGTATAATTATATTGATAATATAACGGCGATTAGTAAAGTAGCACAAGATGATCAAAGTAAGTTTGAGAAGATGTATGCAAGTTATCAAAAAAATTCATTCAAGTTAACAGCCGAGACGCTTAAGGACACTTCAAAAAATAAAGATATGACGAATCAAACAGTTGGTTACCTCATTATGTTTATGCTTTTTTCAGCAGTGAATTTCTCAGAATTAATTTTGAAAGAAAAAGAGAACCGAACGTATTTCAGGTTATTATCAACACCGATAGATGGGAAGAAATATATTTTATCTAATGTTGCTGTTAATATGATGATTTTAATCGTGCAAATTGTTGTAACAGTATTATGTATGACCTATGTATTTCATATTGATATAAAGATGCCTTTAATTGTTATGATTGGAGTACTAATGTTATTTGGCTTAGTCGCAATTGGTTTATCGTTAGCGATTGTATCTTTTGCGAAAAACTCAACTTCTGCGAATGCAATGCAAAATATTATTATTACACCAACATGTTTGCTTGCCGGATGCTTCTTTCCGTTTGAAATTATGCCAGCATCTGTGCAAAAAATTGCTGAGTTTCTTCCGCAGCGTTGGCTATTAGACACAATCACGAAATTACAGCAAGGGACGCAGTTCGCAGATTTATATTTAAACATTTTAATCTTATTTGCCTTTGCCATTGCCTTTTTCCTAATCGCAATTTATAAGTTTGGGCGTAATAACGATGCGAGGAATTTTATTTAATTAAAGATACAAAAGGGGTACAGTTTGATGCTGTATCCCTTTTATATGTAGAAAATATACATTCTCCATTTTGTACATCAGTTAACTAAAGTATCCTGTGTAATATAGGTATACTTTTATACAAGACTTCATTGTGAGTTCCTTGCACAATATATTTGTCTCTTTCTAAAAGAAAAACACTATTCGTAATGACGTTAAGCATTTAAACAAGCATTAAAAGCAGCTTCTTTTGAAATACTATATGGAGAAAATTATTTTGTGCGGAAGGAAAACAAAATGGTAAAAAAGATATTTCGGATTATTTCTATTATTATTGCCATATTAGCTTTTCTTATTATTTGGATGCGCATTGATGTAACACTGGGAAGAAAAATAGAAGCGAAAAAAAATCAATCTAAAGAATATGAGCTTCACTATAGTGATTTCCAATTATATGCTGAAGGGAAAGCCTTATATGAGCAACTATTTTCTGATATAAAAGAGGCGAAACATTCGATTTTCACTTATTTCTATATTATTTCAGATGATAAAAGCAGCCATACTTTTTTGAAATTGTTGAAAGAAAAAGCAGAAGAAGGTGTACAAGTATACCTATCAGTCGATTGGATTAATGATTTGTCTTTCGAAAGAAAAATGAAAAATGAATTACAAGCGAGTGGTGTTCATTTTACATATAGTAGAAAACCTGAAATTCCATTCTTTTTTTATTCATTACATCATCGGAATCATCGGCGTATTACAACAATCGATGGGAAAATAGGATATAGTGGTGGTTTCAATATAGGTGATGAGTACTTAGGAAAAGACAAGCGTTTTGGATACTGGCGAGATTATCATATACGAATACAAGGAGAAGGAGTGAAAGATTTAGAAGAACAGTTTGTATCAGACTGGAAACGAGATACTTCTGAAGGGATAACAAGTACTTCTAATCATATTGTCCCAGGGAAAACATTACATACATTGTCTTGTTATAATGGTCATGATGTGATAAAAAAGTATACCGAATTAATAAATGAGGCAAAACAATCTATCGTTATTGCTACACCGTATTTTATACCAAAAGATGAAAAACTTATGAATGCTTTAATTCAAGCAAGACAGCGTGGTGTTTCCGTTAAAATACTTTGGTCTTTCAAGCCGGATATTCCTCTTATAAAAGAAGCTGCATATCCTTATATTCGTCAAGCTATCGAGAATGGTATTTCTGTATATGGATATAAAAAAGGAATGTTTCATGGAAAAGCTATGGTATTTGATAATGAAACAATCGTTATAGGAACAACAAATTTTACTTCGCGTAGTTTTCGTATCAATGACGAGATGAATTTTTATATAAAGGGTGGCCCTATTCTTCAACAAGTAAATAAGGTATTAGCACAAGATTTTCAAGATTCAAAAGAAATGACGAGATCATTCTTCAACAAGTTATCGTTTTGGGATCGTTGTAAAGAAAAGATAGCAGGGATGTTTAATTATTATTTATAGAAAACAGTAATATAAACAAGAAAAAGTGCGCCGTAATGCGGCATTTTTTCTTGTTTATCCCGTATTAACGAGCAGTAAGACCACCATCTTAAGACTAAGAGAAAAGCGAAGAAGATAGGTGGGGGAAAGAAAAAACCTACTGATGGAAGTTTCACTTTATAATAATCACTCGAGAAACGAAAACATATTTTTACAACATATATTTTGGGTGATAAACTGAAATGGCAGGGAGGAATTATTTTCCGTTAATATGGGAAAAGATGTGGTGAGATTCCATGGGGAGGAATTAAAGTGAAACGTCAAACTGCTATTTGTGAGATTGCAGAGCATATATGCATGCTTGAATTCAATCATCCTGTAAGAGTAGGGGTTAGTGGTGTTACAGCTTCAGGGAAAACAACATTTGCGAATGAATTAGCGAAAGTAATTCAAAATCAAGGAAGAAAAGTAATTCGAACGAGTATAGATCATTTCCATCATCCGAGGGCAATTAGATATTCACAAGGGAAGGAATCGGCGAAAGGGTATTATGAGGATGCTCATGATTATAAAGCAATTTCTGAACGGTTATTAATACCATTAGGGCCTAATGGTACGATGCGCTATGAGATAAAATCACATGATTTAGAGACAGATATGTATATTCATTCAGATCCAATATTGGCTTCAAAAGATACGATATTTATAGTAGATGGAACCTTTTTATTTAAGCAAGAGTTGAAACAGTTGTTTGATTATAAAATATTTGTAGAAACAGATTTTAAGATTGCTAGAGAACGTGGTTCTAAGCGAGAAGCGCAAGCCTTCGGAAGTGAAGAGAAGGCTGAGGACATGTTTTTACGGCGATATCATGCGGCTTGTCACATGTACATAGAAGAGCATGCACCAAAGGATTGTGCGGATGTGGTTTTGATTAATAATAATATAGAAGAACCGGTAGTTGTATTTAACGGTTTGTGATTGTAGAGCTATGAACAATGGGAGTTCGCTCCCTCTTGTAGAAAGTATAAGGTGCGGTATAATTCGCACCTTATTTCATAATGGTTTGAAAAGGCTATTTTTCATCTTCAAGTTGAGTTAACTCATGACTGATTAAGGTGCCGATATGTTCCCCTAAGCATATTTTTTTCATTACTCCTGGTTCATTAAAATTAAAGATATGGACTGGTAGATGATAGTCACGAGCAAGTAGTAAAGCTGATTGATCCATAACTTTTATATTGTTTGGAACGACATCGTTATAGTTTAAAAGGTGGTACATTTTTGCTGACTTATTCTGCTTAGGGTCACTTGTGAAAACACCATCTACACCCTGTTTTGCGACTAAAATTGCGTCGCTATTCATTTCGATTGCTCGTTGTACACTTGGATAATCCGTTGTAACAAAAGGTTGGCCATTTCCGCCGCCAAAAATAACAATATATCCTTTATCTAAATGTTGAACAGCTCGTAAGTGAATGTAGGTTTCGGCAACAGCTGTAACGGGAATAGATGTCATGACGCGAACTTCTTTATCTGTTTTACTTTTTAAGACACCACGTAACATTAGGCTATTAATAATTGTGCCTAATGTACCTATATTATCAGCTTCTACGCGATCAATACCCCATGTTTCAGCCAAATTCCCTTTAAAAATGTTCCCGCCACCCACAACAATAGAAACTTCAATACCTAAATCGACAATAGATAAAATTTCAGTTGCGATATGTTCTAAGTGTTTGGAACCAAAACTGTTTCCATCTTGATCAGTGAGAGCGCCTCCACTTAGTTTTATTAATACTCGCTTATACGGGTTCATCGTTTTTCCTCCCTTTAAAAATGACAATAAAAAAGGAACGAAGGCGAATGCCTTTGCTCCTTTACGAGAAAATGAAACAGAAAAGAAAGGTATATAATGAAAGTTATTGTATATTGTTTCATAACATCCACTCCCTTTTGTTTCATTTTTGAAATAGATTTTCTTTTTAGATTATACAAAACAATCTGTTGTTTTATCAATTCTATTTTCGATTGTATACTGAAGAAGAACATCAATGGACATTTTAAGAAAAAAATTCGAATTTTTTGTGACAAACTTGTAGTTTTTTGTCTGATTTTGTAGGTTTACCTATATCATGTGAGTAAGCTTTTATACATACAAATTGAAAGCGTTCGCACGGAGGGGATAAAATACATGAAAAAATTCGGATTAGCTGCACAAATTTTTGTAGCACTTGTTTTAGGGGTTGTTGTAGGGGCAATCTTTTCTGGTAATAAAACTGCTATCGCTTATATTCAACCGCTTGGAGATATCTTTATTCATTTAATTAAGATGATTGTTGTTCCAATTGTTATTTCTGCACTTGTTGTAGCAGTAGCTGGTGTAGGAGATATGAAAAAGCTCGGCAAATTAGGCGGGAAGACAATACTCTATTTTGAAATTATTACTACGATTGCAATTTTAATGGGCTTAATCGCAGCAAACGTGTTCCATCCGGGAACGGGCGTTGATATGAGCCATTTGCAGCAAACAGATATTTCATCATACCAAGCAACGGCTGAGGCGACGGAGAAAAAAGGCTTTGCAGATACAATTACTCATATTGTGCCAACAAACGTATTTGAGTCGATTGCAAAAGGTGATTTATTGCCGATTATTTTCTTCTCAGTTTTATTTGGCTTAGGGGTTGCTGCAATTGGAGAAAAAGGCAAACCAGTCTTTAGTTTCTTTGAAGGTGTGTTAGAAGCGATGTTTTGGGTGACAAACCTAGTTATGAAATTTGCTCCGGTTGGCGTATTTGCACTTATTGCTGTAACGGTTGCGAAATTTGGGGTAGGTACGTTGCTGCCGCTAGGAAAATTAGTGCTTGCCGTTTATGTAACAGTTATCTTATTTGTTGTTGTTGTATTGGGTCTAAATGCAAAAATGGTGGGAGTAAATATCTTCACCTTAATGAAAGTTTTAAAAGAAGAATTGATTCTTTCCTTTACAACAGCAAGTTCAGAAGCGGTTTTACCAAATCTGATGCGGAAAATGGAAGAGTTCGGCTGTCCGAAGGCTGTTGCTTCTTTCGTTATACCAACTGGTTATACATTTAACTTAACTGGATCAGCTATTTATCAAGCGCTGGCAGCACTATTTGTAGCACAAATGTATAATGTACACATGTCATTGACGGAACAAATTACATTGTTATTCGTTCTAATGTTAACATCTAAAGGTATGGCTGGTGTTCCTGGTGCTTCCTTTGTTGTTGTATTGGCAACGTTAGGTTCTATGGGACTTCCAGTAGAAGGAATTGCTTTAATTGCTGGTATTGACCGCATTTTAGATATGATTCGTACGGCTGTCAATGTGTTAGGAAACGCATTAGCAGCGATTGTCATGTCGAAATGGGAAGGTGAATTCGATCAAGAGAAAGCGAAGAACTATCTAGAAACTGTAAAACCAACAAAAGCAGCGTAAAAAACGAAATTTTAATCAGTGAGGGATTTTTATCTCTCGCTGATTATTCGTTGAACGAATCGGATCTTTACGAGTAGTATATCTCCTGCCCCATTTTTTATTTCTTGCACAATTTTTGAGGTATGGGAATGATTGTTTGTTAATGAGGGACAAAATAGATTGAGGAGTGAACAAACATGGCAACAATAACTGAAGCTACAAAAGATGTACGAATTGAAAAAGACTTTTTAGGTGAGAAAGAAGTACCGATGCATGCGTATTATGGTGTTCAAACGATGCGTGCTGTTGAAAACTTTCCGATTACAGGTTATAAAATCCATGAAGGATTAATTAAAGCATTAGCAATCGTGAAAAAAGCGGCTGCGATTGCGAATACAGAAGTTGGAAGATTAGAGTTAAAGAAAGGTTCAGCAATTGCACAAGCAGCACAAGAGATTTTAGAAGGAAAATGGCATGAGCATTTCATCGTTGACCCGATTCAAGGAGGAGCAGGGACTTCTATGAATATGAACGCAAATGAAGTCATTGCCAATCGTGCCCTTGAATTATTAGAAATGGAAAAGGGAGACTATCATTATATTAGCCCAAATAGTCATGTAAATATGGCACAATCAACAAATGATGCATTCCCAACGGCAATTCATATTGCAACGTTAAATATGTTAGAAGAATTATTGCAAACAATGGGCTATATGCATGATATCTTTGAATTGAAAGCAGAACAATTTGATCATGTAATTAAAATGGGACGCACACATTTGCAAGATGCTGTACCAATTCGTCTTGGACAAGAGTTTAAAGCGTATGCTCGTGTACTTGGACGTGACATGAAGCGTATTGAGCAATCTCGTCAACACTTATATGAAGTAAACATGGGAGCGACAGCTGTTGGTACAGGATTAAATGCAGATCCACAGTATATTGAGGCTGTAGTAAAACAATTAGCTGCTATTAGTGAGCTTCCTCTTGTTGGAGCTGAGGATTTAGTTGACGCAACTCAAAATACAGACGCTTATACAGAAGTATCAGCTGCACTGAAAGTATGTATGATGAATATGTCCAAAATTGCAAATGACTTGCGTTTAATGGCATCCGGTCCACGCGTTGGATTAGGTGAAATTATGCTTCCAGCTCGTCAACCTGGTTCTTCTATTATGCCAGGAAAAGTAAATCCTGTAATGCCAGAAGTTATTAACCAAATTGCGTTCCAAGTGATTGGGAATGATCATACAATTTGTCTTGCTTCAGAGGCGGGCCAATTAGAGCTAAACGTAATGGAACCAGTACTTGTCTTTAACTTACTTCAATCCATCAGCATTATGAATAATGGATTCCGTGCCTTTACAGATAACTGTCTAAAAGGAATTGAAGCAAATGAAGGACGCTTAAAAGAGTATGTTGAGAAAAGCGTTGGTGTTATTACAGCTGTAAATCCACATATTGGATATGAAGCAGCAGCTCGTTTAGCAAAAGAAGCAATTGCAACTGGTGAATCTGTTCGAGAACTTTGCTTGAAAAACGGTGTATTATCACAAGAAGAATTAGACTTAATTTTAGATCCATTTGAAATGACGCACCCAGGAATTGCGGGAGCAGCTCTTTTAAAGAAAAATTAAAAGAGGGGGGACTTTCCCCCTTTTTTTGTTGACAATATAGAAATGGTATATATAAATAGAGGTAGGGATTGTATGAGTAAATTTATGGTTTCCTCGGATGGAACGTTAGCAACAACACTACGAGGAGTAGAAGTCTTAGCAACACCACTTTTAAATAAGGGTGTCGCTTTTACAGAAGAAGAAAGAGAAGAATTAGGATTAAAAGGATTGTTACCACCAGCTGTGTTAACGTTAGACGAACAAGCGCGTCGTGCGTATGAGCAATTTTGCTCACAGCCCGATGACCTGTTAAAGAACGTATATTTAACAGCATTGCATGATCGTAATGAAGTATTATTTTATCGTTTGCTCACAGATCATTTACGAGAAATGCTTCCAATTGTATACACACCAACTGTTGGTGTGGCGATCCAAAGATATAGTCATGAGTATCGTAAACCACGTGGTGTATATTTATCAATTGATGATCCAAGCGGTATTGAAGAAGCGTTTTCTAACATTGGTGCAACTGCAGAAGACATCGATTTAGTCGTTGTGACAGATGGCGAAGGTATTTTAGGAATTGGAGACTGGGGCGTAGGTGGTATTAATATTGCCATTGGAAAGCTAGCCGTTTATACAGCAGCAGTTGGTATTGATCCAAGCCGTGTATTACCTGTTATTTTAGATGTTGGTACGAACCGTGAAGACTTATTAAATAATCCGTTTTATATTGGAAATCGCCATCCGCGTGTAACTGGAGAAGCGTATGATTCATTTATTGATTTATTTGTAAAGGGTGTATGTAACAAGTTTCCGAATGCATTACTACACTGGGAAGATTTTAGCTCACGTAATGCACGTAGAATTTTAGATAAATATCGCGATTACGTATGTACATTTAATGATGATATACAAGGAACGGGTGCTGTTTCACTTGCAGCTGTGTTATCAGCTGTGAAAGCTTCTGGTGTTCCGCTTTGTGAACATCGCGTTGTTGTTTTCGGTGCGGGTACTGCTGGAATTGGAATTGCAGATCAAGTACGTGATGCGATGGTACGCTTAGGTTTATCAGAGGAAGAAGCAAATCGTCGTTTCTGGTGTATTGACCGTAATGGTTTACTTACAGATAACATGGATGATCTTCTTGATTTCCAACGTCCTTATGCGCGTGAAGAATCAGAAGTGAAAGAATGGAAAACAACTGAAGTGATTGGTCTTGCCGAAGTTGTGAAACATGTACAACCGACTATTTTAATCGGGACATCAACAGTTGCTGGAGCATTCACAGAAGAGATTGTAAAAGAGATGGCAGCTCATGCGGAACGCCCAATTATTTTACCAATGTCTAATCCGACACCTCTTGCGGAAGCGAAGCCAGCTGATTTAATTTCTTGGACAGAAGGAAGAGCGCTTGTCGCGACGGGAAGTCCGTTTGAGCCAGTTACATATAATGGTGTTACCTATGTAATTGGGCAATGTAACAATGCACTTATCTTCCCAGGTCTTGGCCTTGGTACAAATGTTGCTCGTGCTCGTGTGATGACAGATGGCATGTTCGCGGCAGCGGCAGAAGCGGTAGCGAGTATGGTAGATACAAGTCAGCCTGGTGCACCGATTCTTCCAGAAGTAGAAGAACTGCGTAATGTTTCAGAGCTAGTTGCGATTGAAGTGGCAAAAGCGGCAGTTTCTGAAGGCGTTGCTCGTGAGGAATTAAGTGATAACGATATCAGGAAGGCTGTTCAAGCTGCAATGTGGCAACCTGTTTATCGTCAAATAAAAGCAGTTGAAAAGGTAACAATATAGAAATAAAGCCCGTTTATATAATAAACGGGCTTTCCTTATTATGTTTCAATATGATGAGTCAAGGATAAGAATACTAAATAATAGGACGTGGCATACTTGAGCTGGCATCAACTATGGAAGAAGGATATTTCAATTTTAATCACTGCAATTTTGATTGTTCCGATAGCTGGAGAACTGTACTTTCATCCATTTAATGATACGTTTCGTGTTAGCTTTGGAACACCGATTTTTTTCTTTTTATTATTATTTTTAAGGAAGATTCCAGCTGCTTTAGCAGGCATACTTGTTGGTGCGGCTGTTGTAACATTTCGTATTAGTCTTGACTGGATGTTACAAGATTCTTTTCATTTTGCAAACTCCTTTTCGATGCGTTATCCAGTCTTTTTTTACTATTTTGTTTATGGAAGTCTTTTTTCATTATGTAAAGTAAACAAATTTCACCAAAAACCATTTATTATTGGCTGTTTTGGGATAACGATTGAGATTATCTCGAGCATGTCAGAACTTGCTTTTTATCACGTTTTTGTACTTGGCACGATGATTACAATTTCAGACTTCAATAAAATTATTATCATTGCTATTTTTCGGAGCTTTTTTGCTCTCGGTTTTTTAAATATGATGAATTTATATGAAACAAAATTAAAAGCAGCTCAGGTTCGGAGAGAAAATGAAAAGATGTTTATGCATCTTTCTAATTTGTATGTGGAATCTGTTCATTTGAAGAAAACGCTGCAAAACGCGGAAATGATCACACAAGAAGCGTATCAACTATATCGGAACTTACAAGAGAAAAAAGCAGGGAACGCTGAAAATGATATAGAAGCGTATAGTAAAAAAGCGCTGAAAATTGCAGGGGAAGTACATGAAATAAAAAAAGATAATCAAAGAATTTTTGCGGGATTATCCAAACTTCTTTTAGATAAAAATCTTTCAGAATATATAAATGGAAATGAACTAGTAGAAATGATTATAAGAATTAACGAAAAGTATGCACAGTTATTAGAGAAAGAAATATCCTTTTCTAAACAGTTAGAAGGGAAGCATACGCAGTATCATGTATACACGGTTTTGTCGATTTTAAATAATTTAGTTGCCAATGCTGTAGAAGCAATTGATAGCACTGGTGCCATTACGATTCGTGTAAAGAAGAGAGATGCATTCGTCATATTTGAAGTAATGGATGATGGTCCGGGGATCTCAGAGAAATATAAGGAGTTGGTGTTTAAGCCTGGTTTTACTTCGAAGTATGATCAAACGGGAACGCCGTCAACAGGAATTGGACTGTCTTATATAAAAGAAATGGTGACGGAACTCGGGGGAGAGGTTATACTACAAGACGGAGACAATGAAAGAGGTTGCAAGTTTATTGTGAGACTGCCGGAGGCTAGCCTGACTAAGGAAGGGTGAGGGGATGTTTTATTACATCATAGATGATGACGAAGTATTTCGTTCTATGCTATCACAAATCATTGAAGATGAGGACCTTGGAGAAATAGTAGGAGAAGCAGAAGATGGTGCCTTCATAGAAGGGGATCAGTTAAATTTTAAAAAAGTTGATATATTATTTATTGATCTATTAATGCCAATTCGAGATGGGATTGAAACTGTTCGGAACATTGCCCCGTCATTTGCAGGAAAAGTAATTATGATCTCTCAAGTAGAGTCAAAACAATTAATTGGTGAAGCTTACTCCCTTGGGGTTGAGTATTATATTACAAAGCCTCTTAATAGAATTGAGGTTGTATCAGTTGTACGAAAAGTGATAGAGCGTATTCGTTTAGAACGATCCATTCAAGATATTCAAAAATCATTGAATAATGTATTTCAATGGGAGAAGCCTGGGTTACGAAATGAACCACAGTTAGAAGAGAAAAAAATTATTGATTCAGGCCAATATTTATTATCAGAACTCGGAATTGCCGGAGAGAACGGAAGTAAAGATTTACTGAGTATGCTGGAATATTTATTTAGGCATGAAAAGAAAGAAACCTTTGAGTACGGATTCCCAGCATTAAAAGATATTTTTCAACATATTACTGTTAAAAAATTAGGAGAAACGGCTTCGGAAGCAGAGATTGATAAAGAAAAAAAAGCTTCTGAACAACGGGTACGCCGAGCGATTTATCAGTCATTAAATCACTTAGCTTCTCTCGGCTTAACAGATTTTTCAAATCCGAAGTTTGAAAGCTATGCTCCGAAATTTTTCGATTTTACAATTGTACGAAAACGGATGACAGAACTGACGAAGGATGAACTTGTTTCATCTGGACAGACGAGAATTAATACGAAAAAATTTATTCAGGTGTTATATTTTGAAACGAAGCGGTTGACTGAAAATAACTAAACGAATACTGTTCTGAGCAAGAACGCTGAAAGAAAAGATGTTTGCTTGTTTGTAGTAAACATCTTTGTGTATATATAATAATTACATAGAGATGAGAAATTCGTTTGATTTTTAGCTGAAAAGGTCAGAGCCTTCCTACAATTTTTTATCCTACTATTCGCGGGCAGTAAGCCTCCCACCTCAAGATTGAGAGAGAATCGAAGAAGATAGGTGGGGGATAACTGCCCGTAAAAGCCCGATTGGTTCAACTAACCATCCCATTGATGGAAGTTTCACTTCATGTAGCAAGGCTCTTTAAAGTTAGCTCCTTAAAAGAGGATATGGATATTTTAATTTGATTTTAATGAAGATGGACTAACAGCTGAAATCGATTGTTTTGGTGAATTATTTTAAAAATCTAAATTTTTACGCTGCATTTTACTTAAAATAATTTTTTTAAGTTGTGTTGGATTGTCAGAACGAATAGCTATTTGTGAATATTCTTTTTGAGTTCCCATAAATAGTGTTGCTCTTACAGGTTTTTTCATTTTTAAAATCATATCTGGGTAAACTTTTTCAAAATCTCGCACAATAAAATCAATTGTATCTTTCGATAACTTACTTTCTAGAATTACTGGATCTTCGATAATACACTCAATATTTTCAAATTGAATTTCTGTACGCTTTAATAATCCAAGAGAGAGAAACATAGATTCGTTGTTTATATAAATTGGATTTAATCGAATAGCTTGGATATCCGCTAAGAAAAAAATTACAGAATAAATATTAAGAACTAATAGGATGATCGAAATAACCATTGATTTATCATGAAGCCACCAATGGAAACCTAATGTTTCGATTACAATTGCATGAATCATCATGATTTGAAATGCTATGTAACTTGAGTTTTTATACAGTGTTATTCCTGTAAGCGGTGTCTTCTTCCAGCTGAAGAAAGCATAATAAAACATCATCGCTTCTGAACAAATCGCATGAATAATTGGATTTTTCTTTACATATTCATCAATTGCATGTGGGAAAGAAAAAACTACCGGTAATTCGCTCATTTTCACCTTTCTCACGATTTTTGGCATGTAACGAACAAATGTAACAATTAATATAATTTCAAAGATGATTAATGCGGCCTCTACTACAATTCCAGTCCAAGTAATAGCTACAAAGGGTTCTAAAAGATGATTTGGGATTAGCAACCTAGCTAATATACATCCTGTCGCTGATAAAATAATTGCTGTTTTTACAGAAAACTTCTTGCTATACAACATAATGAGTAAAGGTAGCATAATAACTAGGTCAAATAATGACCCTAATACTACTCCATTCGTTTCTAATGGGAGAAGATTATTTCCTATGTGCGTGTGATAGAGCAAATAATTACTACATAAAATAGCGAAAAACAATAATAACCAAATATACTTTCCTCTTTTAATCACATACATAGATTAATCCACTTTTACAATCGTATTTAATTTTTCAAGTATACGGACTAAATGTTTCAAGTCTTCTAAGGGCAGCTGTCCATAAACATTGCGATTGATTTCATCTTCGAGCATTTGCGATTCTTCGAAATACTGCTCGCCCTTCGTCGCCAATTTTAATATGATTTCACGACGATTTTCTTTATTAATATTACGGGTAATGTATTCTTTTGTCTCTAATTTATTAAGAAGTTGACTAACTGCACTCGTTGAAATATTCATTTGAGTAGCTAAATCCTTTGTTGAAGTGACACCTATCCGAATTAGTTCTAATAATAAAACTTGCTTAGCTGTAAGCTGATTATCAATTTTATGCTCAAATCTACTTGCTAATTGGACGTTTAAATGATTTTGTATACTGTTGATTTGTTGAATAAGATTATTTTTCACACTTAAAACACCTCGCTTAATAGTTAAGTTAACTTAACTATAAAATAAACTGAATTAAAAGTATATAGAATGAATACAAAAAAGTCTGAAAAATAATAGTAATTTTATGATAATTGGAAAAAGCCGACACTAATAAAACTTTAGTATCGGCTTTCGCTATTAAACAACTTTATTATTTAGTTATAATGATAATTCCCCTTACTGTTTAATATACGCCCATTTGTAACTGTAAACTCCAGCGAAAGGCCTAATACAAACATCTTTCACATATGGTCGTTCCAGATACACAAGTCCAGCCTGATAAATAGGAGCAATGGCTGTATCATCTTCTATGAGAATTTTTTCTGCATCTTGAAAAGCCTTCCAGCGAGCTGGTAAATCTGTTAGGAGGGAAGAACCAGCATTATGGATGAGCTCGTCGTATTTTGGATTGGAATAGTTCATTCGGTTAAATGAGCTACCTGTGATAAACATATCTAAGAATGTCATTGGGTCTGGGTAATCAGCCCCCCATCCAGAAAGGGAAATTTCGTAGTCACCTTTAGATTCATGCTCTAAATATACTTTAACAGGAAGTTGGGTTAATGTAATGTTTAGTCCTGGTAAATTTTTTTCGAGTTCGCCTTTTAAAAATTCGGTAATCTTTTTATCATTCGAATCATCAATGCTTAAAATTTCTAATGTTATAGTTTGGGTACCTAATTCCTTTTTAGCAAGTTCCCATAATTTTTTTGCCTCTGCAACATTCGTCTCTATTTTTACATTACTTGTACTGCGAAAGTCTTTATTATCCGGTCCTTTTACAAATCCTTGCGGAATGAGTGCGTTGGCTGGAATAGAACCATTGTTTAAAATTGTATTTACAATTCCTTTTTTATCAAAAGCAAAGCTAATGGCTTTTCGTGCATTTTTATTTGCTAGAACTTGATTTTTTTGATTGAAACGTAAAAAAGCTGTTGTTGGTCGTGCTAATTTTTTTAAGCTATCACTATCTTTGTATTTATCTACAAATTCAGCGTTAATAGTTACTCGGTCTACTTGTTTGGCTTCAAATAAATTGACAGCTGTTGAAGTATCTTTGACGATATGAGCATTAATTTCTTCTAATTTTACGTTTTTATTATCCCAGTAATTTGGATTTTTCGTCATTATATATTCTTGTTCATGTTTCCACTCACTTAGTACGAAAGGCC
Source organism: Bacillus pseudomycoides (assembly GCF_002582035.1). Classification (GTDB taxonomy): domain Bacteria; phylum Bacillota; class Bacilli; order Bacillales; family Bacillaceae_G; genus Bacillus_A; species Bacillus_A pseudomycoides_B. The sequence goes on along the minus strand of NZ_NUQE01000011.1, from coordinate 3,817 downwards.
CATTATAGATTGCATTTTTCGCTTCTAATCCGAAATTTTTCCCTTGTGATTCTACGAATTTTTGATTTAAAGGATAAAACGTAGCAAATCCAAGTAATCCAAGGAAGTACGGTACAGGATGCTCAAGCTGAACTTCTAATGTCTTGTTATCGAGTGCTTTTACACCTAATTCATCTAAAGGAAGTTCTTTTTTATTAACTTTTTTCGCATTTTTAATATCAAATAGAATTTGTGCATACTCTGAAGCTGTTTCAGGATTTACAGCGCGTTTCCATGCATACACAAAATCATGAGCTGTTACAGGATCGCCGTTTGACCATTTCGTATCACGCAGTTGAAATGTATAGGTTAATCCATCTTGACTCACTGTATGAGATTCCGCAGCTCCAGGTACCGGTTTTCCCTCAAGACCAGGCATATATAAGCCTTCCATGACGTTATTAAGAGCGCCAAAGGATAAGCCATCCGAGGCAATTGAAGAATCTAAAGTGGAGATTTCGCCTGATTCTACAATATTTAAAACTGGTTTTCTTTTTTCTTGCGTGTTAGTAGTGGCTGTTTCCGATTTGTTTTGGTTGCATGCTGATAAGAGTGTAGAAAGTATAAGAATAAGAACAATGGATAGTTTTCGTTTTGGTTGCATTATTCGTCCTCCTTTTTATTTGTCCATAAGTATAAACTTATATTTCTGAAAATTCAATAAAGTTAAATTAGAAATTAATAAAAACTTATAGGAATTATAAGATATGGTTCGTGCAGAGGAAAAGAAATGAACATGAAATATAGAAACGAATAAAATAAAGGATTACGATATTGTGCTTTAAATATAACTTGAAAATTTCTATAAGTGGTTCTGTCGTATCGTCATCGAGTAAATAGAAAATTGTATCCACATCATAAAAAAGCTATTCTTTTGTATAAGTACTTACTAAAAGAATAGCTTTTTTCATAATATAGATTATCGTATTAATGAATTTTAAAAGTTGTCTTTTTACGATGAGTAAGCATTTGTTTTTTTATTTTAAATCTTTGCTTTTCTCCGCAAAATAAACTCACATAACATCTATCTTACACTTACACAAAAGATACCAAGCTTAACATCGGTAAATAACAGTCTCTATCTTTCGGATTTGTCACCTGTATTACTGTTTGTCTTTGCGCCACTCGCTTTTTTAACACCTTTGCTTGTATAAGGTTTGGCGCTCTTTTTTTTGTTGGCACTGGCTTTCCATCGGTTCCAGCCCTTACTGCCGGTTCCTCTACCTGTCCCGCCTTTACCCTTAGCTTTACTCATATAATCACTCCGTTATTATTGTATACCAAGTCTGTTTTCGCAGTAGTCAATCTACATTTGAAATAAAATCCTGGTCCATGGCTTTTTTCCTTTTCAATAGTTGCTCATAAAAATAAACAACAAGATATAATAGTATATCATAACATGGATAGTGATGCGTAAAATCCTCGGATTTATCCTACACATAGAAAACTTTTAAAGTAGAAAAAGAGCTTTTAATTTCCAAAAAAGTTGTTTTAGAGTAGATTGTATCCCATATCAAGGGGCAGGAAAACGCCACCTCCTGCAAAAAGCAAAGAAGTTAGATGAGGGATAAACTACGCATAAGAGAGCAATGGAGAAAATAATAAGTACGACATATGTAAACATTATCTCTGCCCCGATATACGGACCTACACTAGACCCTAAAAATAAAGTAAATGTATAAAGTGCCATCGCAACTCCTTTTCTTTCTTCGCTTATTTGTCCAATATGAAAAATGATAGAAGGTAATACAATTGAGATTCCTGTTGCAAATATGATCGTAGTTATAGAGAGAAAATACATGTTATCCTCTTTCAAGAACAAGAGTATTCCCGTGCAAGTAATGATAAGTCCTAGTGTGACACATTGTATTTATGGAACCGAGTTCAAATATTTTTTATTACATACTATTCGAAAATACGTAAAATAAAGAATTGAAAAATATTTTAAAACTTTTTGTTGACTTTCTTATTTTTTTGTATAGAATAAACATTAATAAAATGTTTCAGAGATGTGACAGTAAAACGACTGTGAAAGGAAGAGTAGTAATAGGACGTAGTCCAAGCGAGTCAGGGGCGGTGTGAGCCTGATACGAAGCCTGTTATGAAGAACCTCCTGGAGTCGCTAACCGAAATCCTTTTTAGGAAAGTAGACTTAGCCGGGAACTTCGCCGTTACAAGAAGAACAGTATCGAGATATCTCTAGTCTCCGTACTGAATAAGTGAGCAACCTCTGTTGCTAATTTGGGTGGTACCGCGGAACCAAAGTCTTTCGTCCCAGTTTTTTGGGAAAGAAGGGCTTTTTTTATTGGTTTCTTTCCTCACTACATCAAAACATTTTAGGAGGAAAACAACATGTACCAAACATTAATGACAGTAAGAGAAACACAAATTGCAATTAAGGAAGTTAAAACATTTTTTGAAGAGCAATTATCAAAACGTCTTGGATTATTCCGTGTATCTGCTCCATTATTTGTAACGAAAAAATCAGGGTTAAACGATCACTTAAACGGTGTAGAGCGTCCAATTGAATTTGATATGCTGCATTCAGGAGAAGAGTTAGAAATTGTACATTCACTAGCAAAATGGAAAAGATTTGCCCTGCATGAATATGGATACGAAGCTGGTGAAGGTTTATATACAAACATGAACGCAATTCGCCGCGATGAAGAGCTCGATGCAACGCATTCCATTTACGTTGATCAATGGGATTGGGAAAAAATTATTCAAAAAGAATGGCGTACAGTAGATTACTTACAAGAAATAGTACAAACAATTTATGGAATATTCAAAGATCTAGAGGATTATTTATTTGAAAAATATCCGTTCCTTGGTAAGTACTTACCGGAAGATATCGTATTTATCACATCTCAAGAGCTTGAAGATAAATATCCAGAATTAACACCGAAAGATCGTGAGCATGCGATTGCGAAAGAACACGGTGCGGTCTTTATTCACGGGATTGGCGGGGCGCTGCGTTCTGGGGAAAAACATGATGGACGTGCAACTGACTATGACGATTGGAAATTAAACGGAGATATCTTATTCTGGCATCCAGTATTGCAATCTTCATTTGAATTATCATCCATGGGCATTCGTGTTGACAGCAAATCTCTTGATGAACAATTAACAATAGCAGGGGAAGATTTCAAACGTGAATATGATTTCCATAAAGGTATTTTAGAAGACATACTTCCACTTACACTGGGTGGTGGCATTGGACAATCAAGAATGTGTATGTACTTCTTACGCAAAGCACATATCGGTGAAGTACAAACTTCTGTATGGCCAGATGACATGCGTGAAGAGTGTAAGAAGCAAAACATTCATTTGTTTTAAAAAGTAAACAAGGATGCACTTTTTAAACATACTATAATTAGAAGAGGATATAATGTCTAACTTGAGGCATATATCCTCTTTTTTATACATCTCATACTACATACCTAGAGGTTGAAAATGTAGTCTAGCATGTATATAGCGATAACGGAACAAATGGTCATTTTTTAACTTGATGCTTTGTGGTCCCGACGTTAAAACACGAATTTTATACGCTAAGACAGTTTCTGATAGAAATCCCTTACTGTTCTTACATTAAGAAATGAAAAGACTGTCTATTGACATAAAATCTGTTATTGATAGTTACTCTGCCTAACTTTAAAAGAGAATAAGCTCTTTTATTTTCTTTAAGCATAGCATGTAAAAGACTATGAAATATTTATAAAAAGTAGGTGAAAACATGCTATTAGATTCTCAACGTATTATAGGTTTCCCAGGCATGGGC
>NZ_NUQE01000019.1 GCF_002582035.1 Bacillus pseudomycoides | reverse complement strand
GTTTCAGCGACTTTTATAATATAACATAACATTTTATGTTCGTCAACAACTTGTTTTAACATTTTGTTTCAGTGAATTGCTGACTCTGCCTATTATATAGACTTCACTCCTCCTATGCAAGCACTTTTTATAAAAAAAAGAATAAGGAGAATCCCCTTATTCTTCTGAGCTTTCTTGATCTTCTTGTACGTCTTCTTCATCTTCTTTTTGTGTTTTTGCTACCGTCGCTACTTCTTGCTCGCCTTCTAAACGAATTAAACGAACACCTTGCGTATTACGTCCCATTTGAGAGATTTGATCAACCGGCATACGAATTAAAACACCTGCTGCTGTAATCAGCATAATATCTTCTTCACCATTTACAGACTTAACAGCAATTAACTTACCATTCTTATCTGTAATATTACATGTTTTAAGGCCCTTACCCCCACGGCTTTGGAGGCGATATTCTTCAACTGGCGTCCGCTTCCCATAACCGTTTTTCGTTACAATTAAGACATCCATTTCTTCTTCAACGATTTCCATGCCAACTACTTGGTCTTCCTCACCTAACGTAATAGCCTTCACACCTGCTGCATTACGTCCCATCGAGCGAACATCTTGTTCATGGAAGCGAATTAACATACCGTTACTTGTTCCCACAATCATATCTTTTTCGCCTGTTGTTAATCGAACAGAAATAACTTCATCATCTTCACGAAGTGATATTGCAATTAAACCATTATTACGTATGTTAGCAAACGACGAAAGCGGCGTTCTTTTTGCAATACCATGTTTTGTTGTAAAGAATAAAAATTGATCGTCATTAAATTCTCGGATTGGGATAATCGCATTTACCCATTCATCTTTATCTACTTCTAATAAATTGATAATTGGTATACCCTTAGCTGTACGGCTATACTCTGGGATTTCATATCCCTTCGTCCGGTATACTTTCCCTTTATTTGTGAAGAATAGAATATGATCATGTGTAGATGTTGTTAACAAATGTTCTACAAAATCATCATTGTTCGTCCCCATACCTTGAACTCCACGACCACCACGATTTTGCGTTTTGTACGTAGAAGCTGGTAAACGTTTCACATACCCATTATGAGTAAGTGTGATTATAATGTTTTGCTCTGGAATTAAATCTTCATCCTCGATTGCTTCCATACCGCCAATTGTAATTTCTGATCTTCGTGTATCATTAAAGCGATCTTTAACTTCTGTTAATTCTTCACGAATAATTTCAAGAACTTTCTCTTCATCTGCGAGAATTGCTTTTAGCTCCGCAATCAACGCAAGTAGTTCTTGATATTCTTGTTCGATTTTTTCACGCTCTAATCCTGTTAAACGTTGCAAACGCATATCTAAAATTGCTTGTGCTTGCTTTTCACTTAAGCCAAAACGTTCCATTAATCCTTGCTTTGCAATGTCTGCTGTCTTCGAATTACGAATTAGAGTAATTACTTCATCAAGATGATCTAACGCGATGCGTAAACCTTCTAAAATATGAGCACGAGCTTCTGCTTTTTCTAATTCATATGCAGTACGTCTACGGATAACGACCTTCTGGTGCTCCAGGTAATGATATAGACATTCTTTTAAATTTAATACTTTTGGTTCTCCATTTACGAGCGATAGCATATTAATACCAAAGCTTGTCTGAAGTGCTGTATGTTTATATAAGTTATTCAATAACACATTTGCATTTACATCTCGTCGTAATTCCATGACGATACGCATACCATTTCGATCTGATTCATCACGTAAATCTGTAATACCATCAATCTTTTTGTCTCGAACAAGCTCCGCAATCTTTTCAATCAACCTTGCTTTATTCACTTGATATGGTAGTTCAGTTACAATAATAGATTGTTTCCCATTTGCCTTCTCTTCGATCTCTACTCTTGCACGAAGAATTACTGTGCCACGCCCTGTTTCATACGCTCTTCGAATTCCACTTCGTCCAAGAATTTGACCAGCTGTTGGGAAATCTGGGCCAGGAATATACTCCATTAATTCTGCGATTGTAATCTCTGGATTGTGACTTAACGCTAATACTCCATCAATTACTTCGCCAAGCTGATGCGGAGGAATATTCGTTGCCATACCAACCGCGATACCAGTTGCACCATTTACTAATAAATTAGGAAAGCGCGCAGGTAAAACAATTGGTTCTCTTTCCGAACCATCATAGTTATCTTGATAGTCAATTGTATTTTTGGTGATATCACGCAATAGTTCCATAGAAATCTTGGACATTTTTGCCTCTGTATAACGCATCGCAGCCGCCGAATCACCATCGACAGAACCGAAGTTACCATGTCCATTTACTAGCATATAACGCTGACTAAAGTCTTGGGCCATTCGCACCATTGTTTCATATACCGCTACATCACCGTGCGGATGATACTTACCGATTACTTCACCAACAATACGCGCAGACTTCTTATACGCTTTATCAGCAGTAATTCCTAAATCGTTCATCGCATATAAAATTCTGCGGTGAACAGGTTTTAATCCATCACGAACATCTGGCAGTGCACGAGATACAATAACGCTCATCGCATAATCTAAAAACGAGGTACGCATTTCCTGGCTAATATTAATTTCTCGAATTCGGCCTTGTTGTTGGTTGTCTGACATCAACCAGCACCTCCTCATTACATTTCCGATCGATATACCATGTTCATTTATACGTAGAAGACAGGAATACTCCGATTCCTGTCATCAATCATTAAATATCAAGGTTTTTCACATATTTTGCATTTTCTTGGATAAAGTTACGACGTGGTTCAACTTTATCACCCATTAAAGTTTCAAATGTTTCATCTGCTTCAATTGCATCTTGAAGCGAAACTTGAAGAAGGGAACGTACTTCTGGATCCATTGTTGTTTCCCATAGCTGCGTTGGATTCATTTCTCCAAGACCTTTATAGCGTTGAATACCTGGTTTTGGTTGTTTCGGAATCTCCACTAATATATTTTCAAGTTCTCTATCGTTGTAAGCATACTCAACTCGCTTACCTTGTTGCACTTTATATAATGGCGGCTGTGCAATGTATATATAACCGTGCTCAATAATTTGACGCATATAACGGTAGAAGAACGTTAATAATAGGGTACGAATATGAGCGCCGTCGACATCAGCATCCGTCATAATAATAACTTTGTGATAACGCGCCTTTTCAATATCGAAATCTCCACCAATACCAGTGCCAAGCGCAGTAATAATTGTTCGCACCTCATCGTTTGATAAAATTTTATCTAAACGTGCTTTTTCTACGTTAATAATTTTTCCTTTAAGCGGTAAAATTGCTTGGAAGTGACGATCACGCCCTTGTTTTGCAGAACCGCCCGCGGAATCACCCTCTACGATATAAATTTCACTAATAGAAGGGTCTTTAGAAGAACAATCTGCAAGTTTACCTGGCAAGCTTGATACTTCCAGTGCACTCTTTCTACGCGTTAATTCACGAGCTTTCTTCGCCGCTACACGTGCACGTGCTGCCATTGTTCCCTTATCTACAATTTTCCGAGCGACATTTGGGTTTTCAAGTAAAAATTTTTCAAGTGCTTCAGAGAAAACTGATTCCGTAATTGTTCTCGCTTCGCTATTTCCGAGTTTCGTTTTCGTTTGCCCTTCAAATTGCGGATTTGGATGTTTAATGGATACAATAGCTGTTAAACCTTCACGAACATCTTCACCCGTTAAATTACTATCAGCATCTTTTAAAATATTATTTTTTCGACCATAATCATTAATAACACGTGTTAATGCTGTTTTAAATCCAACTTCATGCGTACCACCTTCATACGTATGAATATTATTTGTAAATGAATAAATGTTAGTTGTATATCCTTCGTTATATTGAAGAGCAACTTCAATTTGAATTCCGTCTTTCGAACCTTCTACATATACCGGTTCCTCATGTATTGGTTCTTTAGAGCGATTTAAATGCTCAACATAAGACTTAATACCGCCTTCATAATGGAATTCTTTCTTTTGTTTATGCTCACGTTTATCTTCAATTGTCAACTTAATATCACGATTTAAAAATGCTAGTTCTCGTAAACGAGTTGCTAACGTATCAAATTCATATTCCGTAGTTTCAGTAAAAATTTCTACATCTGGTTTGAAGCGCGTTACTGTTCCTGTATGATCTGTATCCCCAATCACCTTTAAGTCTGCAACTGGAATACCACGTTCATACTTTTGATAATGAACTTGCCCGTCACGATGAACAAATACCTCTAACTCCGTTGATAATGCATTCACGACAGAAGCACCTACACCATGTAAACCGCCAGAAACTTTATAACCGCCGCCGCCAAATTTACCACCCGCATGAAGAACTGTCATAATAACCTCTACAGCGGGGCGACCCATTTTCTCGTGCATCCCAACCGGAATACCACGGCCATTATCTGTTACTGTAATACTATTGTCTTCTTCAATAGCTAGATTGATCTCATCACAATATCCTGCTAATGCCTCGTCAATACTGTTATCAACAATTTCCCATACAAGATGATGAAGACCTTTTCCGCTCGTTGAACCAATGTACATCCCTGGACGTTTCCGAACTGCTTCTAGTCCTTCTAACACCTGTATTTGACTTTCGTCATATGCATTTTCTTCAATTTGTTTTTGTTCCATTGACACAAAGATCACCTACTTTTCCATTTAGACAGAAGCTATTTATCTTCTTCTCCACAATCCACTGTGCCGTTCGTTACATGAATTGTTTTTGCTTGCTTTAATGTATCATGCTCAATTCCATCAACACTTGTCGTTGTCACAAACGTTTGCACCTTTCCTTGAATCGTATTAAGCAGATGTGATTGCCTGTAATCATCTAGTTCCGATAACACATCATCTAATAAAAGGATTGGATATTCGTTAACTTCTGAATAAATCAATTCGATTTCAGCTAACTTTAAGGAAAGTGCGGTCGTTCGTTGTTGCCCTTGCGAACCAAAGACTTGAACATTTTTACCATTAACGAAGAATTGTAAATCGTCACGATGAGGTCCAATTAAGGTTGTACCACGGAAGAGTTCACGTTGTTTCACAGATTGGAAACTTTCATAGTATACTTCTTTTATTTTCGACAAATCCATGGATTCTGATACATCTATACTTGGTTTATAGACTATTTCTAACTCCTCAAGCCCCCTGCTAATCCCACGATGAATTGGAGCTGCCCACTCTTGCAATAAACGTAAAAATTCAAAACGTTTTTTTAATACTTTTACACCATGTTCAACGAGTTGAAGTGTAAACACATCTAGCATAGCTTCATCATTCATACTGTTTCCTTGCATTTTTTTGAGCAAATGATTACGCTGTGTAAGAACTTTTTGATATTGACTTAATTCATACAAATATACAGGAGCTATTTGTCCAAGCTCCATATCTAAAAAACGTCTTCGTACTTGAGGACTTCCCTTTACAAGGTTTAAATCTTCAGGAGCAAACATAACAACATTCATTACGCCAATATATTGACTCAATTTTTGTTGCTCAAGTTGATTTAACTTTGCCTTTTTCCCTTTTTTGGAAACATTCAGTTCTAAGGACAAAGAGCTATTTCGTTTTTGCAGTCTCCCTTTTATCTTACCACAATCTTCATCCCACCTGATAAGTTCACGATCATTAGAAGTTCGATGAGATTTAGCCATCGCTAATACATAAATCGCTTCCATCAAATTTGTTTTTCCTTGCGCATTTTCACCAATAATTACGTTTACTTTATCTTCGAAGGAGAGATTTAACTGCTCATAATTGCGATAGTTTTGTAAATGTAATTCTGTAATATACAAAGGGATCCCCCTTTATCCTTGAACTTGAAATATTCCGATCTCCGGAATTTCAACAATATCATTTGTATATAATTTTCGACCTCGTCTATTTTCAGGCTCTTTATTCACATACACTTCATACTCTTGTAAAAACCATTTTACCGCTCCGCCTGTATCAATCACGTCAGCCAGTTTCAAAAATTGTCCTAATGTAATATATTCTGTCGAAATTTGAATATGTTTCATACAAATCGCTCACTTTCTAAAAGTGTTCATTCTTTCATTGTACTAAATAAACAAGCATTAGGAAAGTAATAGGAAAAAAACAAAAGGGTTACCAGTTCATCTACACTAGTAACCCTTATCTTTTTAGTACGTACGTACCGGTAAAATTAATTGAGTAATGGAATCATCGTTCACAGTACGAATTAAAAACGGTCTCATTGCACCAGTGAAGCTAACCTTAATTTCTGTGCTATCCAATGCTTTTAATGCATCCATCATATATTTTGCACTAAATGAAATTTTCAACTCTTCTCCTTCAATTTTCTCACATTGAACTTCATCTACAACCTTTCCAATTTCTGGAGAGTTAGATGAAATTTCTAACATTTGATCTTTTAAAGTTTCTAATTTCACCACATTATTACGTCCATCTCTCGCTAATAAAGATGCTCGATCGATTGCTTGTAAAAATTCTTTTGTATTTACAAAAATATCTGTTTTACTATCTGGCGGGATCAATCTTGTTGTATCGGGATAGTTCCCCTCTAATAGTCTAGAGAAGAACAATAAATGCTTCGTTCGGAATAATACTTGATACTCTGTTATAACAATATCTACCACTTCTTCTGATTCATCAAGAATTTTACTTAACTCATTTAAACTTTTTCCTGGAATAACAACATTTGCCTGAAATTCATTCAAAATAGTTTGTCCTGCAATTTTCGCTTTACGAAGTGCTAAACGATGACTATCTGTTGCAATACAAACCAATTCGCTGTTATATAATTTCCAGTTTACACCTGTCAATATCGGACGTGTTTCTGATGTAGATACAGCGAACACAGTTTGACGAATCATATGTTTTAACAGATCTGTTGGAATTTGAAATACATGATGTTCTTCAATCTGTGGTAATAATGGATATTCAGCTGAGTCTAAACCATTTAAGTTAAACTCGGATTTTCCAGATTTTATTTTTGTCATAAAATGATTTTCTAGAGAAATTTCAACCGTATCTTTCGGTAATTTTTTTACGATTTCACTAAAATATTTTGCTTGTAAAACAATACTTCCTGATTGCATAACTTCTACAATTTCTTTTCCATCCTCTTCAATTGGGATAAAGGATTCGATGGATATATTCGCATCGCTACCTGTTAATGTAACACCTTCTTCATTTGCTACGATTTTAATCCCTGTAAGAATTGGAATTGTTGTACGAGAGGAAACAGCTTTCATTACATCTTGTACACTTCTGACAAGGTAATCTTTTTGAATTGAAAAATGCATAACGAAAACCTCCGGCAAGTATAAAATTGGTTTTATTTAATAATAATAAAAAATTAGTAGTAATAGTAATAGGTCCTGTGGATATGTGGATAACTCGTTTGTAGTACGGAAAAACAGTCTATCTACATGTGGATAGACTGTGTATAAAATAAAGAAAGTTATTCACGTTATTCACATCATATTACTTTAAAATATCGCGAATCTCTTCAAGTTGTCTTTGTAATTGTGCATCTGTTTTTAACAGTTTTGAAATTTTTTCATGTGCGTGAATGACTGTAGTATGATCACGACCTCCAAATTCTTCACCGATTTTTGGTAAAGAGGAATCTGTTAGTTCGCGAGACAGATACATTGCAATTTGACGAGGAAAAGCAACAGATTTTGTGCGCTTTTTCGCTTTAAAATCTTCTAATTTCACTTGAAAAACATCCCCTACAGCTTTTTGGATGTCATAAATTGAAATAATTTTTGGCTTTGAATTTGGAATAATATGCTTTAGTGCTTCAGCAGCTAAATCGGCATTGATATCCTTATTAATTAAAGACGAATACGCTACAACACGAATTAGAGCACCTTCTAATTCACGGATGTTAGAGTCAATTTGATTTGCGATATAGAGCATAACTTCATTTGGAATATCCAAACCTTCAGCTTTTGCTTTCTTGCGTAAAATCGCAATTCTTGTTTCTAAATCTGGAGGAGTAATATCTGTAATGAGTCCCCATTCAAAGCGTGAACGTAAGCGATCTTCTAATGTAGGAATTTCTTTTGGCGGACGATCACTTGAAATTACAATTTGCTTACTTTCTTCGTGCAACGCGTTAAATGTATGGAAGAACTCTTCTTGTGTTTGTTCTTTTCCAGCAAGAAATTGAATATCGTCTATAAGTAGAACATCGACATTCCGATATTTATTACGAAAATCAACGGCCTTATTATCACGAATAGAATTAATAAACTCGTTTGTAAATTTTTCAGATGACAGATAAACAACTTTTGCGTTTGGATTATGTTCGATGACATAATGACCAATTGCATGCATTAAATGCGTTTTTCCCAGTCCGACTCCTCCGTAAATAAATAAGGGATTGTATGCTTTAGCTGGTGCCTCAGCTACGGCTAACGAGGCTGCATGGGCAAAGCGATTGCCAGCACCGATTACAAAGGTATCAAATATATATTTTGGATTGAGCATGCTTTGCGGGAAATGATTAGGTTCATCATGCGTTGTTTTATTTTTTTTAACAGGAGGATAGTCAAATTCCTCTTCTGTTTGACTTTGTGGAATGATAAAGCGAATCTCAAGCTCTGCCCCCATTAAATGAATGATTGTTTCTGAAATAAGATCTGAATAGTGGGATTCCAACCAATCACGTGCAAATTCATTTGGAGCTGTAATAGTTAAAACGTCCTTTTTTAAAGAATAAGCTTTTGTAGATTTAAGCCATGTTTCGTAGCTAGGCTTACTCACTTTTTTTTCTAGTTCTTTTAAGGTGCTATTCCATAAATCCGAAATGTTTTCCAAAGTTGTCCCTCCTTTACAAAAGATGATAAGCAAATAGAGTGTTTAATGTTTGTACAACATAACAAAACAACACTGTATATTTATACGTAACACTTTTTAAAAGTGAAAAAGCGGTTCAAATACGAGATAGAGTTTTCGACAATAAAACACATTGTGGAAAACCTCTTATGCACATGTGTTTATACATGTCCACAAGTTATTCACAAATTGTGGATAAATAATAATTGTGGAAAACTTGTCCAAGGTGAAAACACAACTATAATATCAAAAAAAGATAGCAATAGCAATGTATTTCAAAAAGTTATCCACAAAATCAATACCTTGTGGAATAAACTTGTCCACAACACGATATACTGTGTAAAAACAAAAAATGATTTGTGGATATAAAAAAGTGGCAAAAAAAATTATCCACAACCGATAGAATGTACTGTGAACAACATTGTGAATAGGTGAAAATAGGTAAATAATGAATATTTAATTAAAATCTCAAGAGGCATTGACATTCTACTACCAAATTAACTATAATCTATAGGACTGTCTTTAACAGTTATTCCTCAGGGAGGTGTCATATAAATGAAAAGAACTTATCAACCAAATAAACGTAAGCGCAGCAAAGTACATGGTTTCCGTAGCCGTATGAGCACAGCAAACGGACGTAAAGTTCTAGCAGCTCGTCGTCGTAAAGGTAGAAAAGTATTATCTGCGTAGACCACTGATCGTTCAGTGGTCTTTTTTCTAGTAATTATGAATTTTCCGCTGGCGAAATACAGGAGTGTTCAATTGATATGAAGAAAAAGAATCGTGTAAAGAAGAATGAGGAATTTCAAGCTGTTTTTCAAAATGGAAAATCAAATGCCAATCGTCAATTTGTTGTATACCAGTTAGAAAAACCAAATCAACCATATTTCCGAGTAGGTCTTTCCGTTAGTAAAAAACTAGGGAATGCGGTCATGCGTAATCGTATTAAACGTATGATTCGTCAAGTTTTTACAGAATTAAAAGATGACATAGATTCTGGAAAGGATTTTGTTATAATAGCAAGGAAGCCTTGTTCAGAGATGGAATATGAACAATTAAAGAAAAGCTTAATTCATGCTCTGCAGCGCTCAGGAGTAAAACTGGCAAAAAGTAGCGAAAGAAGAGGCAAATGAATTACACTATATACATACCGAAACAAGGAGGAGCAGGCTTTGAAAAAAAAGATAGGCTTACTAGTCATGGTTATTGCTGTCACGGCAATTTCTGCTGGCTGTAATCAAACTAATCAGCCGATTACACCGGAAAGTACAGGGATTTGGAATGAATTTTTCGTATACCCACTTTCTCAGTTAATCACGTTTTTTGCAAAATTATTTGGCAATAACTATGGTTTAGCAATTGTTGTTACAACTCTTATCATTCGTTTTGCGTTGCTACCATTAATGATTAAGCAAACGAAGAGTACGAAAGCAATGCAATTATTGCAACCTGAAATGGCAAAATTAAAAGAAAAATATAGTTCTAAAGACCAAGCGACTCAACAAAAATTGCAACAAGAAATGATGCAATTGTATCAACAGTATGGTGTAAATCCATTAGCAGGCTGTTTACCAATATTTATTCAAATGCCAATTTTATTTGCATTTTATCATGCGATTATAAGAACGGCAGAAATTAAACAACATACTTTTTTATGGTTTGATTTAGGTCATCCAGATCCATATTACATTCTGCCGATTGTTGCGGCAATTACAACGTTTATTCAACAAAAATTAGCAATGGCTGGTAACGCTGGACAAAATTCACAAATGGCAATGATGTTATGGCTTATGCCTATCATGATTTTAGTTTTCGCGATTAACCTCCCAGCTGCATTATCTCTTTACTGGGTAGTAGGTAACTGCTTTGGTATTGCACAAGCATATTTGATCAAAGGGCCGGATCTAAAGGCTAGTAAGGCAGGAGGATCAAGTAAGTGAGTATGATTACTGCTAAAGGACAAACAGTCGAACAGGCAGTGCAATCCGCATTAGAACAATTACAAGTATCAAGAGATAAAGTGGAGATTCACATCATTGATGAGGGTAAAAAAGCCTTTCTAGGTTTCATCGGAGGGCGTCCTGCTATTGTAGAGGTCATTGTAAAAAAGGATCCTGTAGAAGAAGCGGAACTTTACTTGAAAAGTATCATAAAAGAAATGGATGTTGATGTAACTGTTGGAAAAGAGGTAAAAGGACGTGATATCCGTTTTACACTTTCTGGTAGTGAGGTTGGTACATTAATTGGAAAAAGAGGGCACATACTAAATTCTTTACAATATGTAACGAAGCTTGTGGCGAATCGTAGCACGAAACAATATATCAGTGTAACAATCGATGCTGAAAATTATCGTGATAAACGAAAAGGTACACTAGAGTCACTTGCACTTCGTTTAGCGAAGCAAGTTAGCAATACGAAAAAAAGAATTGTATTAGAACCAATGCCTTCTTTTGAAAGAAAAGTTATACACCAAGCACTTGTGAATCATCCATATGTGATTACGACATCTGAAGGGAAAGAACCGCATCGACATGTTGTTGTATCTCCAAAATAAAGTCATCTTAAGGGATGTATCCTAAACAGTTGGCTAGTTAAACGAATTAGGCTCTTATGGGTAGCTTATCCGCTTTGAATTTCTTAGAAGATTGAGGTGGAAGTTGTACTGTCCTTTAGAGCGGGAAAAACCGGTAGCTCATTTGAGTACCGGTTTTTTACTGGATAAAGTGAAACTTCCATCCGTGGGGGTTTTTTTCATCCCCCACGGGTGGAAAGATAAAGATCTCACCAATCGGGCTTTTACGGGCAGTTGTCCTCTACCTATCTTCCTCGCTTCTCTCCCAATCTTGAGGTAGGGGTCTTACCGCCCGCAAATAGCGGGATGAAATATGAAGATAGGGATTTTTCTGTGGATAAATAAAAAGCACTAAACTTATACACAGTGGATAAGTTTAGTGCTTTTTATGAGGGGACATAATAAAATAAGTTATTATTCTTTTTTACACAGTTTCGTTATGGTATCCTAATAATTTGGTGAAAGAAAAAATCGTGTTGAAATAGAGAGAAATAAGTAAGTGAGGTGAAAGAACATGGAATTTGATACAATTGCTGCAATTTCCACAGCTCTTGGGGAAGGTGCAATTGCCATTGTTCGAGTAAGTGGAGATGATGCGGTAGAGAAGGTAAATCGCATTTTTAAAGGGAAAGATTTAACGACAGTTCCATCTCATACAATTCAGTATGGGCATATTGTAGATTTAGATACAAATAAAGTTATTGAAGAAGTTATGATTTCAATTATGCGGGCACCAAAGACATTTACGCGTGAAGATATTGTTGAGGTAAATTGTCATGGTGGCCTTGTTTCTGTAAATAAAGTATTACAACTTATTTTATCTCAAGGTGTTCGCTTGGCAGAGCCAGGGGAGTTTACAAAGCGTGCTTTTTTAAATGGGCGTATTGACTTATCACAAGCAGAAGCGGTTATGGATTTAATTCGTGCGAAAACAGATCGTGCAATGAATGTTGCGATTAATCAAATGGAAGGTCGTTTATCAAAATTAATTGGTCGTCTGCGTCAAGAAATTTTGGAAACATTAGCTCATGTAGAAGTGAACATTGACTACCCGGAATATGATGATGTAGAAGAGATGACGCACGGAGTTTTAATTGAGAAGGCGGAATATGTTCAATCAGAAATTGGGAAGTTATTACAAACTTCAAAGCAAGGAAAGATTTTGCGTGAAGGAATTGCAACGGCTATTATTGGAAGACCGAATGTTGGAAAGTCATCTTTATTAAACAGTCTTGTACAAGAAAAGAAAGCGATTGTAACAGATATAGCAGGAACGACTCGGGATGTTATTGAAGAATACGTGAACGTGCGCGGTGTACCGCTTAAACTGATTGATACAGCTGGAATTCGTGAAACAGAGGATATTGTAGAACAAATCGGTGTAGAGCGTTCAAAAGAAATGATGAATAAAGCGGATTTAGTTCTTCTAGTGGTAAACTATAATGAAGTGTTAACAAACGAAGATGAAGAGTTATTCCGAGCTGTGCAAGGAAAGGACTTTATCGTCATTGTAAATAAAACAGATTTACCGCAGCAAATTGATATGGAACGCGTTACACAATTAGCTGGTTCAGCTCGTGTTATTACAACAGCTTTAATTGAAGAAAAAGGTGTAGATGAGCTAGAACAGGCAATTGCTGATCTCTTTTTTGAAGGGACAATTGAAGCAGCAGATATGACATATGTATCGAATGCGCGTCACATTGGTTTATTAGCACAAGCAGAAAAGACGATTGGTGATGCAATCGAGGCTATTCATAACGGCGTACCAATTGATATGGTACAAATTGATTTAACAAGAACGTGGGAAATACTTGGTGAAATTACGGGAGACACTGTACACGAAAGTTTAATTGATCAGTTATTCTCTCAATTTTGTTTAGGAAAGTAATCCTAAGGAGGAATGGAAAATGGGATACAATGCTGGTTCTTATGATGTTATTGTAATCGGTGCAGGTCATGCGGGATGCGAGGCTGGTTTAGCGGCAGCTCGTATGGGAGCAAAAACATTAATGTTAACAATTAACTTAGATATGGTTGCGTTTATGCCGTGTAACCCTTCGGTTGGTGGACCTGCAAAGGGAATTGTTGTTCGCGAAATTGATGCACTTGGCGGTGAAATGGGAAGAAATATTGACAAAACACATATTCAAATGCGTATGTTAAACACAGGAAAAGGTCCAGCCGTACGTGCGCTTCGTGCTCAAGCAGATAAATTTGCGTATCAACATGAATTGAAAAAAACAATTGAAGAAACACCAAATTTAACATTGCGTCAAGCTATGGTTGAGCGTCTAATTGTAGAAGACAGTGTATGTAAAGGTGTCGTTACACAAACAGGAGCGGAATATACAGCGAAAACAGTTGTTATTACAACAGGTACGTTTTTACGCGGTGAAATTATCGTTGGAGATTTAAAATATTCAAGTGGGCCAAATAACCAACAACCATCTGTGGGATTATCAGAGCATCTAGAAGAACTTGGATTTGAACTTGTGCGCTTTAAAACGGGTACGCCTCCGCGTGTAGATAGTAGTACAATTGATTATAGCAAAACAGAAATTCAACCAGGTGATGATACACCACGTGCATTCTCTTTCGAGACAACGAAGTTCATCATGGATCAAATTCCATGTTGGTTAACATATACAAGTGAAGAAACGCATCGTTTAATTGATGGAAATTTACATCGTTCTGCCATGTATTCTGGCATGATTAAAGGAACAGGTCCAAGATATTGTCCTTCAATTGAAGATAAGGTTGTCCGTTTCCACGATAAACCACGTCATCAAATCTTCTTAGAGCCAGAAGGACGGAATACACAAGAAGTATATGTACAAGGTTTATCAACAAGTCTACCGGAAGATGTACAGCGTGAGATGTTAAAGACCATTCCAGGTTTAGAAAACGTAGAAATGATGCGTACAGGATATGCAATTGAATATGACGCGATTGTACCAACGCAGTTGTGGCCAACACTTGAAACAAAAAAAATAGAAAATTTATATACAGCAGGACAAATTAATGGAACATCTGGTTATGAGGAAGCTGCAGGTCAAGGCTTAATGGCGGGTATTAATGCAGCCTGTCGTTCATTAGATAAAAAAGAAGTGATTTTAAATCGTTCAGATGCGTATATTGGCGTTTTAATCGATGATTTAGTAACAAAAGGTACAAATGAGCCATATCGCCTATTAACATCTCGTGCAGAGTATCGTTTATTATTACGTCATGATAATGCAGACCTTCGTTTAACAGAAATCGGCCATGAAATTGGTTTAATTCCAGAAGAGCGTTATGAACGTTTTACAGCAAAAAAAGAGCAAATTGAAAAAGAAAAAGAACGTTTATCAAGTATTATTATTAAGCCGCGTCCTGAAGTACAAGAGCTAATTCGCGGAGCTGGCGGAAGTGAACTAAAAGATGGTATACGTGCGAGTGATTTATTACGTCGTCCAGAAATGACATATGAGCATATTCATGTTCTTGCTCCAAATGAAGAAGAGATTAGTGATGAAGTGGCAGAGCAAGTTGAGATTCAGCTTAAATATGAAGGATATATTGAAAAATCCTTACAACAAGTAGATCGTATGAAGCGTATGGAAAACAAAAAGATTCCGGTTGACATTGATTACGATGCGATTTCTGGAATAGCTTCTGAAGCACGTCAAAAGTTAAAAGATGTCCGTCCGCTATCTATGGGGCAAGCATCTCGTATTTCCGGGGTAAATCCAGCTGATATTTCCATTTTACTTGTGTATATAGAACAAGGAAAAATTGCACGAGTATCGAACCAATAAATAGTTAGGAGATATAGCGAAATGAATATAGAACAATTTCAATCTATGCTAGTAGAAAGAGGGATTACTCTTTCTACTAGGCAGTTAGAGCAATTTGAAATCTATTTTGAGACGTTAGTTGAGTGGAACGAAAAAATGAACTTAACAGCAATCACAGAGAAGGAAGAAGTGTATTTAAAGCACTTTTTTGATTCCATTACAGCTGCTTTCTATCACGATTTTTCAAAGCCCTTTTCTATTTGTGATGTTGGTGCAGGAGCGGGTTTTCCTAGTATTCCTTTAAAAATCTGTTTTCCAAATTTAAAAGTCACAATTGTTGATTCCTTACAAAAGCGCATTACGTTTTTAAATCATTTAGCAACAAAATTAGAATTAAATGATGTAGCGTTCTGTCATGATCGTGCTGAAACATTTGGAAAAAAAGAAGGAGTACGTGAATCTTTTGATATTGTAATGGCACGTGCTGTTGCTCGTCTCTCTGTCTTAAGTGAATTGTGCTTGCCGCTTGTGAAAGTAGGGGGAACGTTTATTGCAATGAAAGGTTCCGCTGCAAACGAAGAAATTGAGAATGGCAAGTATGCTCTGCAAGTGCTTGGTGGCGAATTAAAAGGAATTGCTACATTCCAATTACCATTTGAGGAAAGTGAACGTAATATCTTATCGATTGAGAAAAAGAGAAAAACACCAAATAAATATCCGCGTAAACCAGGGACACCGAATAAATTACCTATTGAAAAATAAATCTTATTAGACGTAAGATTAAGTTATATAAAGTGAAGCTTCTATCAGTAAGTTTGTTTATCGTTACTGATAGTTAGTTGAACGAATCGGGCTTTTACAGGCAGTTATCCACCACCTATCTTTTTGGATTCCTCACAATATTGAGGCGGGGGCTTACTGTCCGTTAGAGCGGGATAAAGACGTAAATGTTTCACATGGAACATTTTTGTATAGAGTATTCAATAGGATTCAAAGGTGGTGGAATATGTATGAGAAACACGTTTTCTCGTTTATTTGGCTTTGGAGAGAAAGAGGCTGAATTAGCACTACAAGAAGAAAGCCATGAAGAGATAAAGCAAATTTCGTTATCAAAAATTGTTCCAAATCGTTATCAGCCACGTACAATTTTTGATGATGCTCGTATTGAAGAGCTCGCTCTTACAATTCATACACATGGATTAATTCAACCTATTGTTGTTCGCCAGTATGAAGAAGAGAAATATGAGATTATTGCTGGTGAAAGGCGTTTTCGAGCTGCTACAAAATTAGGGTGGGAAACTGTCCCAGCTATTGTTAAAAATTTGAATGATACTGAGACTGCTTCTGTTGCTCTAATTGAAAATTTGCAGCGGGAAGAATTGACAGCAATCGAAGAAGCTGCTGCTTATCAAAAGTTAATTGAATTACATAATTTAACGCAAGAAGCACTGGCGCAGCGGCTAGGTAAAGGGCAATCTACAATTGCAAACAAACTAAGATTATTAAAATTGCCAGAAGATGTTAAACAAGCGCTATTAGAGAAGAGTATTACAGAACGCCATGCTCGTGCCCTTATTCCGCTTAAAAATGAAGAACTTCAATTAAAGGTTTTACAAGAAATTATTGAAAAACAGTTTAATGTGAAGCAAACAGAAGATCGAATTGCTAAATTGTTAGAAGAAACGAAGCCGAAACGAAAAGCAAAGCAAAAAGCAGTAAGCCGCGATATGCGTATTGCAATGAATACAATTCGTCAATCTTTACAAATGGTTGCGAATAGTGGTTTGAATGTGAATTCGGAAGAAGAAGAATTTGATGAATACTATCAAATTACAATTAAAATTCCAAAAAAAAAATAAGAGAATAAAAAGACCTCAACCGTCGGTTGTGGTCTTTTTATTTTGTCACTTATTAAAGCTAGTAAGACTCTAATGATGGAACTTTCACTTTATAAGTACTATATTTTCTTTTAAAATTAAGAAGGAGTTTGTAAATTAATTTTGAAGTTTAATATACAGAAACAAAAGAAACATGATTGTTTCATGTTAAAATAAAAACAATCATTTATAGAATAAGACAGAAAGGTTGAAAGTAGGTGACATCATGGGGAAAATCATTGCCATTGCTAATCAAAAAGGTGGGGTTGGAAAAACAACAACATCGGTAAATTTAGGAGCTGGATTGGCACAAGTAGGAAAAAAAGTACTTCTTGTTGATATTGATGCACAAGGGAATGCAACGACAGGAGTCGGAATTGAAAAATCAGATTTAAATGAATGTATTTATAATGTGCTTGTAGAAGATACGGATGTTCGTAGGGTTATACAGAGAACAACAACTGAAAATCTAGATGTGCTTCCCGCTACTATTCAGCTAGCAGGAGCTGAAATAGAACTTGTACCGACAATTTCCCGGGAAGTTCGCCTGCAGCGTGCGCTGCAGCCAATTCGTAATGAGTATGAGTATATTATTATTGATTGTCCCCCATCTTTAGGCTTATTAACTATTAATGCATTAACTGCTGCAGATTCTGTTATTATTCCTGTCCAATGTGAGTATTACGCCTTAGAGGGGTTAAGTCAATTGTTGAATACAGTTCGCCTTGTACAAAAGCATTTAAATAAAAATTTAGCAATTCAAGGTGTTTTACTAACAATGCTGGATGCTCGTACAAATCTAGGATTACAAGTAATTGATGAAGTGAAGAAATATTTCCGAGATAAAGTATATAGTTCGATTATTCCGCGTAATGTACGTTTAAGTGAAGCGCCGAGTCATGGAAAACCAATTATGATGTATGATGCTAAGTCAAGGGGGGCGGAAGTGTATTTAGATTTAGCGAAGGAAGTGATTGCAGGTGGCTAAAGGACTAGGAAGAGGGATTAATGCGTTTTTTCCAGATTTGGATGTGAAAGAGGAAGAAACAATTCAAGAATTGCAAGTAAACGAATTACGTCCTAACCCATATCAGCCGCGTAAATATTTTCACAAGGAAGCAATTCAAGAGCTAGCATTATCCATTAAAGAACATGGGATTTTACAACCACTTATTGTTCGGAAAAGTATTAAAGGATACGAAATTGTTGCAGGAGAAAGAAGATTTCGTGCCGCAAAAGAAGCAAATCTTGAAACAGTTCCTGTCGTTATTCGAGATTTGAATGAGCAACAAATGATGGAGCTTGCGCTACTGGAGAATTTGCAACGTGAAGATTTAACGCCTATTGAGGAGGCGTTAGCGTATCAAATGCTCATGGAACAACTTAAAGTAACGCAAGAACAGTTAGCAAAGCGACTTGGAAAAAGCAGACCACATATTGCAAACCACATTCGCTTACTATCTCTCCCAACTTTTGTACAAGAGATGATTTCAAATGGAACGATTTCTATGGGGCATGGACGAACATTACTTGCGTTAAAAGATAAAACGCAAATCAATAGTTTATTACAACGAATTGAAAAAGAAGGATTAAATGTTCGTCAGTTGGAACAAATTATTCAGCAGATGAATGAAGATGTTTCACGTGAAACAAAGAAACAAAAACCAGAAAGAAATATCTTTTTTGAAGAACAAGAAACGGCGCTACGAGAGCGGTTTGGAACTGCTGTGAAAATTAAAGAAACGAAACAAGAAAAAGGAAAAATTGAAATTCAATTTTTCAATAAAGGTGACTTACAACGTATTTTAGAACTCTTAGCAGGAGAACAGTGAGAAATAAACCATCTTTGCTTATAGATGGTTTATTTTTTTCATTACAGTAAGTTTTTTATCTGTTTCAATAATACTTTCTGCAATGCTGATAGCCATATTCATAACAAGGTTTAGTCTTGTGTTTTGTAGTACAAAAAATTCCATAAATCCATTTAAATTTACAATTCCATGGATATGCATATCGCCAATTGCAGGGAGTTTTTTATTCATAGCTGCTCCAGGTTTACTAGGTCCTTTTCCGATTGTAATGGAACCGATATTTTGAGATTTTCCTAGACATGCATCAATTGCAATAATAAAGGGATTTATAAATGTTTTGTGTATTTCTGTAATTGTTTCTTCTAAGTTTAAAGCATGGATTGGTGATTCTAATGTTCCGTATAAGTGAAAATTTCGAATGTTATAATCTTGTAGTTTTGAACCTACAAGGGGGCCTAATGCATCCCCAGTTGATCGGTCTGTCCCAATACAAAGTACAATAAGTGGAGAGTTTTTTTCAATTGGGAGATGAGAGAGTAGAAAGCTACTAATTGTTTGATTACAATTTGCATCATGATACATAACTTGCTCTGAATCTTTTTCAAAAAAAGGTAAGCGAAAACTTCCAATATTCACGAAGCATCCATCCTTTAATAGAATTTATCAAATTCATATGAATTTGATTTTCCTAAAAATTATTGCGTGTTACAGATTCTTTTGAGGGTAAGAATTATATTATTTTTACGTTTAGGGGTAGTTCATTTTATGTTATGTAGAAATTGATAAATATTTCTAATTCCCCTTACTGATTGGAGATTGTGCTTTATTGTAATAAGATGGATTATGAGTAGAAAGAGATGTACACTTTTGTATCTAGATATTCATAAAACGAATACGTGTGAAGTATGTCGTGTAGTCTAAGGAATACTAGTACTAGTATATAAAAAAAGTTGTTATTTTATACCTTATAGAGTGTGAAAATAAAAGCATATGAAAGAACTTTTTTTCGTAAAACATAGGAGAAATTCTGTTACAATAAATAATGAATATGAGATAGAAAGGTAGGTCGCGATGAAAGGACTTCACGACTTATATACAAAATTGTTAGATGCAGGATTATGGGAAAAGATTGGTCTCGGTTTACTACAAATTGCACTTATTTTACTTATTTCGAGTGTAGTTATTCGGATCGGTAGAGCAATTATTAGTAACGCCTTCAAAATAAAGGCAAAATCACCAATTCAAATTTCTGAAAGAAGAACGATGACAGTAGCGAAATTATTAGAAAATATTTTAACATATGTTATCTTTTTTATTGTAATAATCGCTATTTTAGGGGTATTTGGAATTGATACAAAAGGATTATTAGCCGGTGCTGGGGTTGTTGGTTTAGCGGTTGGTTTTGGTGCACAAAACTTAGTCAAAGATGTTATCACCGGATTCTTTATTTTATTAGAGGATCAATTTTCAGTAGGGGACTATGTACGCTTAGGCCAATTTGAAGGAGTTATTCAAGAGATTGGATTACGTACAACGAAAATGAAGAAATGGACAGGTGAAATTCATATTATTCCAAATGGAAATATTAAGGAAGTAACAAATTTCTCTGTTACTAATAGTGTTGCCTTTGTAGATGTATCTATTTCATATGAAAGTGATATTGAACATGCAGAACAAGTTCTTGAAAAGTTATTGGATGAATTACCAACAAGGTATGAGCAAATGGTTGCTCGTCCGCAATTATTAGGTGTACAGAGCTTGGCAGCATCAGAAGTTGTTTTGAGGGTTACAGCTGAAGTAGAACCGATGCAACATTTTGTGGTAGCGAGAGCACTTCGGAAAGAAATTAAAAATCGTCTTGATTTACATGGTATTGAAATCCCATATCCACGTATGGTTCTATATAATCGTGAAGAGCTGATGAGTGAAAAGGCAAATTAGCAGTGAGAGGAGTTTGGAGAGTGGAGCAAAAGCAATATAACTTGTACGACGTAGTGGAAATGAAAAAAGCCCATCCATGTGGTGAAAATCGTTGGAAGATTATTCGTATGGGAATGGATATTCGTATTAAGTGCGAGGGGTGTGGCCATTCGGTACTGATTCCTCGAAAAGAATTTGATCGTAAGGTGAAGAAAATACTTATAAAGCATGAAGAATAGATGGAAGAATAAACAGTAGCTGATGCAGCTGTTTATTTTTTTGCTATTGCTACCCGTTAGTGCGGGATAAAGTGCCCTCTCCACTTCATAGAGCTTCATTTTATGAAACTCTATGAAGCTTGTCATTTTATTCGTTACTATCTATAATGATGGAAGATTGAGACATAGGAGTGAAGAATATGGGATTAACGGCTGGTATCGTTGGACTACCGAACGTAGGTAAGTCAACATTATTTAATGCAATTACACAAGCAGGGGCAGAATCTGCAAACTATCCATTCTGTACAATAGATCCAAACGTTGGAATTGTAGAAGTTCCAGATTATCGTTTAAATAAATTAACTGAACTTGTTGAACCAAAGAAAACAGTGCCAACTGTCTTTGAATTTACAGATATTGCAGGTATTGTAAAAGGTGCGAGTAAAGGTGAAGGGTTAGGAAATAAATTCTTATCCCATATTCGTCAAGTAGATGCAATTTGCCAAGTAGTTCGTTGTTTTGAAGATGAAAATATTACACACGTAGCGGGTAAAGTAGATCCGATTGCAGATATTGAAACAATCAACTTAGAACTTATTTTAGCGGATTTAGAATCTGTTGATAAGCGCATTGATCGCGTGGCAAAATTAGCGAAGCAAAAAGATAAAGATGCTGCATTCGAACACGAAATTTTAGTTCGTTTAAAAGAAGCATTTGAAGAAGGAAAACCAGCTCGTGCAGTTGAATTTACAGAAGAGCAAATGAAAGTAGTAAAAGGTCTTCATCTATTAACAGTAAAAGAAATGCTATATGTAGCAAACGTTGGTGAAGATGATGTAATGGATTCATCTGGAAATGAATATGTACAAATTGTAAAAGAATTTGCTACAAAAGAAAACTCTCAAGTAATTGTTGTTTGCGCAAAAATTGAATCAGAAATTGCTGAGTTAGATGAAGAAGAAAAGAAAGTATTCCTTGAAGAACTAGGCATTGAGGAATCTGGTCTAGATCAATTAATTCGTGCAGCGTATGATTTATTAGGATTGGCTACTTATTTCACAGCGGGTGTACAAGAAGTACGTGCCTGGACATTTAAAACAGGAATGAAAGCACCGCAATGTGCTGGAATCATTCATACAGATTTTGAACGTGGATTTATTCGTGCAGAAACAGTATCTTATGATGACTTAATGGAAAATGGTTCTATGACAGCTGCCAAAGAAGCTGGAAAAGTACGATTAGAAGGAAAAGAATACGTTATGAAAGACGGAGATGTTGTGCACTTCCGCTTTAATGTATAATTTATTTATTTCCTAGGAAAAAAATAAAGTGAAACTTCCATCAGTGGGGGCTTCATCCCCCCCACTGATGGTTAGTTGAACCAATCGGGCTCTTACTGCCCACGAGTAGCGGGATAAAGTATTTAACTTGGCAAATTCATTAGGTTTGCCAAGTTTTTTATGTTTCCGTGAGTTGCTTCCTCTAACTTACTATGATATAATCTAAACTCGTGAGTAATTACTATAAATTAATTGCTCCTTGCCCAGTATGGGCCGTTTAGACCAAAAGGAGGTGAAAGTGTAATGAAAAAGTACGAAATCATGTACATCATTCGTCCAAACATGGAAGAAGAAGCTCAAAAAGCTTTAGTTGAACGTTTTGCAGGCGTTTTAACTGAAAATGGTGCAGAAATCATTAACACAAAAGATTGGGGTAAGCGTCGTTTAGCTTACGAAATCAACGACTTACGTGACGGTTTCTACATGATCTTAAACGTAAATTCTAATCCAGAAGCGATTAAAGAATTCGATCGTTTAGCTAAGATCAACGAAGATATCATTCGTCACATCGTTGTTAAAAACGAAGAATAATCATTAAGATATATAGGGAGAGTGGTTCGATTGATGAATCGTGTTATACTCGTTGGTCGTTTAACTAAGGACCCTGACTTACGTTACACGCCAAACGGTGTTGCAGTAGCTACTTTCACGTTAGCTGTGAATCGCGCATTTACGAATCAGCAAGGTGAGCGTGAAGCTGACTTTATTAACTGTGTAATATGGCGTAAACAAGCAGAGAACGTGGCGAATTATTTGAAAAAAGGTAGCTTAGCAGGCGTAGATGGACGTCTTCAAACTCGTAATTACGATGGACAAGATGGTAAGCGTGTATATGTAACAGAAGTTCTAGCGGAGAACGTACAATTTTTAGAACCGCGTAATAGCGGTGGTGAGCAACGCGGTTCATTCAATCAGCAACCATCGGGAGCAGGATTCGGAAATCAAGGCTCTCAAAACCCATTTGGTCAATCTGGTAACAATGGCAATAATGCTGGATTTACTAGAAATGACGATCCATTTGCAAATGTAGGTCAACCAATCGATATTTCGGATGATGACTTACCATTTTAATGGTATAGAACGAATATTTTAAAACAGAATGGAGGGAAATGAACATGGCAGGTGGACGCAAAGGTGGACGTGCGAAACGTCGTAAAGTATGTTTCTTTACATCTAACGGTATCACTAACATCGACTACAAAGATGTAGATTTATTAAAACGCTTCGTTTCTGAGCGTGGTAAAATTTTACCACGTCGTGTAACAGGTACTAGCGCAAAATACCAACGCAAATTAACAGTTGCAATCAAACGTGCTCGTCAAATGGCACTTTTACCATATGTTGGTGAATAATAACGCATGAAATGCACAGTAGAGTGTCACTCTACTGTGCATTTTGCTATTCTTTTCTTTTTTATTTCTAAGAGCTTCATCTTAAGACGTAGAAAAATTGAGAAAATCAGAAGATCTCCCAATGATGGAAATTTCACTTTATAAGAAAGAAGGTGTGGATAATGAAGCGCACACGACTCATTACAGAGGGAGCAGTTTTACTTGCTTTATATGCTATCTTGCTTCTTGCCTCCCGGTATATTCCCATTTTAGGGGCTATATTTAAATTTGCATTGCCGTTACCATTTCTTATTTTTACGATAAGAGCCCCATTAAGTAGAGCTTGTATGTTATTAGGAACAGCGATTCTTATAACGCTTATTATTAGTTCGCCTCTTAGTATTATGAATACAATTATGTTTGGAATAACAGGTATTGTATTAGGACATATGTATAAAAAGAAAAAAAGTATTATTGAAATTTTATTAGTAGGGACACTTGTATATCTTGTGAGCTTTGTGTTGCTGTATGTTGTCAGCGTGAAGTTTTTTAACATTGATTTTATTAAGCAAATGGAAGACCTGTTTAAACAGTCGGTGGAACAAAGTGAGAAATTTATGCAAATGGCAGGTGCACCTGTAAATGAGGAGCAACTGGCTCAATTGAAAAAAGTTGGGGATATGCTTCGTTTGCTTGTGCCAGCTTTACTTGCTATGGGATCATTTTTTAATTCTTGGATTACGATTTTAATTGCTAATCGTGTCTTAAAACGATTAAAGTACACGGTGGAATCTTGGCCGAAATTCCGTGATATACAGATTCCTAAGAGTATCGTTTGGTTGTACGTCGCTGTTGTTTTGCTTTCATCTTTTACAAGAATAGAAGCAGGTTCATATTTAGAAATGGTGGTTTTAAATTTATCGACAATTTTCACTTTATTACTGTTATTTCAAGGCTTTTCGTTCCTTGCTTTTTTTACAAATGCAAAGGGATATACTAAAGCTATTCCAATTTTAATTTTTGTCGTAGGTTTGTTTATACCAGTTTTGTTCCCTCTTGTGACAATCTTAGGTATAATTGATTTAGGCTTTTCGTTACGGTCGAAAGTACAGGTGAAATAAGTAGTTGAAACAAGGTGCTTTTTATAAGCATTTTTTGTAACGAAACATAGAAATATAAACTTTCATCCTGCACCTAATGGGACCGTAAGACTCTGTAAATGGGGGATAAGTCTGGTGGATTTGACTAAATATCAGTAGAGGAATGAAGACCTAACTGATAGAAGTTTCACTTTATAGGAGTTGTATATATGCCTGAATTTTATAAGAAACAGCGGTTTTTGTATCCTGTTTATGTGTTGGCATTTTTAACGTTTGTACTCATTACAATTCTCGTCTATTTTCATTGGTTGATGGGTATGATTTCCTTCTTTGTATTTTGTATCGTTTTATTTTTCACTATTAAATTTGAACTTGCATTTCAAAAACGCTTTGAAAAGTATACGAATGATACGATTACAAGAGTTAAAAAGGTAAGTAATGAGGCTTTCAATCAAATGCCAATTGGAATTTTACTATATAATAAGGATTATGGAATCGACTGGGCAAACCCATATCTATCTTCCTGTTTAGGGCAGCATTCGTTAGCTGGATGGCACCTGTATGATCTATCAGAGAACCTACTTCTATTTATAAAAGGTGAAACAGCTAATGATATTGTATCTTTGAACAATCGGAAATTTCGCGTGTTTGCCAGGAAAGAAGAAAAGTTAATTTATTTCTTTGATGTGACAGAGCAAACAGAGATTGAAAAAATGTATGAAGACCAAAGAACGGTACTCGCTGTCATCTATTTAGATAACTATGATGAAGTAACACAAGGACTAGATGATCAATTGCGTATAAACGTTACAAGCCATGTTACATCTTTGTTGAATGAATGGGCTGTGAAGCATGGAGCTTATTTGAAACGTGCTTCATCCGAGCGATTTTTCGTTGTGTTAAATGAAAGTATTTTAGCGCAAATGGAGAAAGGGAAATTTGATATTTTAGACCAAGTACGTGAAGAAACGTCTAAACGAAATATTCCTCTTACATTGAGCATTGGTGTTGGTTCTGGCGACTTATCGTTAGCAGAGCTTGGGGCTATGGCGCAATCGGGTCTTGATTTGGCACTTGGGCGAGGCGGAGATCAAGTGGCAATTAAACAGGCTACAGGGAAAGTAAAATTTTATGGCGGGAAAACGAATCCGGTGGAAAAACGTACTCGTGTACGTGCACGTGTTATTTCTCATGCCTTAAAAGATCTTGTGTTAGAAAGCAGCAATATTATTATTATGGGGCACCGGGCACCGGATATGGATGCAATTGGGGCAGCAATTGGGATTTTAAAAGTAGCACAACTTAATGAACGAGAAGGATATATCGTATTAGATAAAAATGATTCTGATAAAGGAATTAAACGTCTAATGGAAGAAATTAGGCACCAAGATGAATTGTGGTCGCATTTTATTACGCCGCAACAGGCACTTGAATTTGCGAATGATGATTCGCTTCTTGTTGTAGTGGATACACATAAACCATCCATGGTTATGGAAAAAAAGTTGCTTGATAAGATTGAAAATGTAGTTGTAATTGACCATCATCGTCGTGGTGAGGACTTTATTGAAGACCCATTGCTTGTCTATATGGAACCATATGCATCTTCTACGGCAGAACTTGTAACAGAGCTATTGGAATATCAACCTAAGCGTTTGAAAATGAATATGCTAGAGGCGACGGCTCTGCTCGCGGGTATTATTGTGGATACAAAGAGCTTTACATTCCGCACCGGAGCACGTACGTTTGATGCAGCCTCGTATCTCCGCTCGCATGGTGCGGATACTGTATTGGTACAAAAGTTATTAAAAGAGGATATGGAGCATTATTTACAGATTGCCAAAACAATCCGAAATGCGTACATTTATAAAAATGGGATTGCGATTGCAAAGGTAGATGGTGATGGGTTTTATGATCAAGTATTAATTGCACAATCGGCTGATACATTGCTGACAATGACAGGAATAGTCGCATCTTTTGTGATTGCACAGCGTAGTGAAACTGTTATTGGTATTAGTGGACGCTCTTTAGGAGAGGTAAATGTACAGCTTATTATGGAGCATTTAGGCGGGGGCGGTCATTTAACAAATGCTGCAACGCAAATGCAAGACATATCAATTGATGAAGCAGAAGCAAAGCTACAATCTGTTATAAATGAGTATTTAGAGGGAGGAACACAATCATGAAAGTAATTTTTCTAAAAGACGTAAAAGGTAAAGGAAAAAAAGGGGAAATAAAAAACGTACCAGACGGTTATGCGAATAACTTTTTATTAAAACAAGGTCTTGCAGCTGAAGCAACAAATGCAAATATGAAAACATTAGATGCGAAAAAACGCAAGGAAGAAAAAGATGCAGAATTAGAGCTTGAAAAGTGCAAGGAGCTAAAAGAGACTTTAGAAAAGTTAACAGTAGAATTAAAGGCGAAATCAGGTGAAGGTGGCCGTTTATTTGGTTCTATTACAAGTAAGCAAATTGTCGATAGTTTACAAAAAGCTCATAATATTAAACTTGATAAACGTAAATTTGAGATGGATGACGCAATTCGTGCGTTAGGATATACGAATGTTACTGTGAAATTACACCCACAAGTGACGGCAACAGTAAAAGTACATGTTACTGAACAATAAACAAAAGATTGAAGAGGAGGTTTGCGCATGAGTGACGTATTTGCTGATCGTACCCCTCCGCATAATATTGAGGCTGAACAAGCCGTTCTAGGGGCTATTTTCCTTGATCAAGAAGCATTAACATCAGCTTCGGAAATGTTAATGCCAGAAGACTTCTATCGAACAGCACATCAAAAAATTTATCAAATGATGCTTGATCTTTCTGATAAAGGAGAGCCAATTGATTTAGTTACTGCAACAGCAGCGCTTGCTGATCAAAATTTGTTAGAAGAAATTGGCGGTGTTTCCTATTTAGCTGAACTAGCGGAAGCTGTACCGACAGCTGCCAATGTAGGATATTATGCGCGCATTATCGCTGAAAAATCGATTTTGCGCCGGCTTATTCGAACAGCAACGCATATTGTGTCGGATGGTTATGAACGAGAAGATGATGTAGAGAGCCTGCTAAATGAAGCAGAGAAAAAAATACTAGAAGTATCCCAGCGTACGAATACAAAAGGATTTCAAAATATTAAAGATGTTCTTGTGGCAGCTTACGATAAAATTGAATTACTGCATAATCAAAAAGGTGAAATTACAGGAATTCCAACCGGTTTCACAGAGTTAGATCGTATGACAGCAGGTTTCCAGCGTAATGACCTAATTATTGTAGCGGCGCGTCCATCTGTGGGGAAAACGGCGTTTTCTTTAAACATTGCTCAAAATGTTGCTACGAAAACAGATGAAAATGTTGCGATTTTTAGTTTGGAGATGGGATCTGATCAGCTTGTTATGCGTATGCTTTGTGCGGAAGGAAATATTGATGCGCAGCGTCTTCGTACGGGATCTTTAACTTCAGACGACTGGGCGAAACTGACGATGGCAATGGGGAGTCTCTCAAATGCAGGTATTTTTATTGATGATACACCGGGGATTCGCGTTAGTGAAATTCGAGCTAAATGTAGGCGCCTAAAACAAGAGCACGGCCTTGGAATGATTTTAATCGACTATTTACAACTTATTCAGGGTAGTGGAAAATCGGGTGAAAACCGTCAACAAGAAGTATCAGAAATTTCTCGTACACTAAAAGGGCTCGCTCGTGAACTGGAAGTTCCAGTTATTGCCTTATCTCAGCTCTCTCGTGGCGTTGAGTCTCGTCAAGATAAGCGTCCGATGATGTCTGATATTCGTGAATCAGGAAGTATTGAGCAAGATGCTGATATAGTAGCCTTTTTATATCGTGAAGATTACTATGACAAGGAAACAGAAAACAAAAATACAATTGAAATTATTATTGCTAAGCAGCGTAATGGCCCGGTAGGCTCAGTTGAACTGGCGTTTGTGAAGGAGTTTAACAAATTCGTGAATTTAGAACGGCGTTTTGATGATGGGCATGCACCGCCA
Source organism: Bacillus pseudomycoides (assembly GCF_002582035.1). Classification (GTDB taxonomy): domain Bacteria; phylum Bacillota; class Bacilli; order Bacillales; family Bacillaceae_G; genus Bacillus_A; species Bacillus_A pseudomycoides_B. The sequence goes on along the minus strand of NZ_NUQE01000019.1, from coordinate 160,482 downwards.
GCTTAGTGAAGGTATAAAAAAGAAGCACATTTCTTATAATAAAATGTGCTTCTTTTTTTGTTTGTGAAAAACATTTCTTACGAACGAAAGAGATAAAAGTGAAAAAAATGTTCGTTTTTAAATTGACTTCTCTTTGCATTTTGGTACAATTATATTGTTTGAAGAGTTCGTTTGAAAATTGCGGAGGTGCTTGAATAATGTCTTCAGTAGTAGTTGTAGGAACACAATGGGGCGATGAAGGAAAAGGTAAAATTACTGATTTTCTTTCTGAACATGCGGAAGTAGTTGCAAGATATCAAGGTGGAAATAACGCAGGACATACAATCGTTTTCGGCGGTGTTAAGTATAAATTACACTTAATTCCATCTGGTATTTTTTATAAAGAAAAAATTTGTGTTATCGGAAACGGTATGGTAGTAGATCCGAAAGCATTACTTGAGGAATTAAAATATTTACATGATCGTGGTGTAAGCACTGATAACTTACGTATCAGCAACCGTGCGCACGTTATTTTACCTTATCATTTAAAACAAGATGAGTTAGAAGAAGAGCGTAAAGGTGATAATAAAATTGGCACAACGAAAAAAGGTATCGGCCCTGCATACATGGATAAAGCAGCTCGTGTTGGTATTCGTATGGCAGATCTTTTAGATCGTGAAGCATTTAAAGAAAAACTTGAGCGCAACCTTGCAGAAAAAAATCGTCTATTTGAAAAAATGTACGATGCAGAAGGGTTCAATGTGGATGAGATTTTTGAAGAATATTATGAGTATGGACAACGAATTGCACAACACGTATGCGATACATCTGTTGTCTTAAATGACGCATTAGATGAAGGTCGCCGCGTATTATTTGAAGGTGCACAGGGTGTTATGCTTGATATTGACCAAGGTACGTACCCATTCGTTACATCTTCTAACCCAGTAGCTGGTGGTGTAACAATTGGTTCTGGTGTTGGTCCTTCTAAAATTCACCGCGTTGTAGGTGTATGTAAAGCATATACAAGCCGTGTAGGTGATGGTCCATTCCCAACTGAATTACATGATGAAATCGGCAATCAAATTCGTGAAGTTGGTCGTGAATACGGTACAACAACAGGTCGTCCACGCCGCGTTGGTTGGTTCGATAGCGTTGTTGTAAGACATGCTCGTCGTGTTAGCGGTCTTACAGATTTATCTTTAAACTCTATCGATGTATTAACAGGTATTCCAACTTTGAAAATCTGTATTGGATATAAATATAACGGAGAAATTCTTGATGAAGTTCCAGCAAACTTAAATATCTTAGCAAAATGTGAGCCAGTATATGAAGAGCTTCCAGGTTGGACAGAAGATATTACAGGTGTAAGAACATTAGCTGATCTTCCTGAAAATGCAAGACATTATGTAGAGCGTGTGTCTCAATTAACAGGTATCCCATTATCTATGTTCTCTGTTGGTCCAGACCGTAACCAAACAAACATTGTTCGTAATGTATACGGCCTATAATCTTGTCTTTTTCTTGAAAGTACGTTATATTGAAAAAGGACTCATGTTCAAATGAGTTCTTTTTTCGTGTTTTTATAAAAAAAAATAAAAAAAGGTATTGCAAAAATAAAACATCTTATGGTATTATAATTCTTGTCGTCACGAAAACATGACATTGGTGAGTATGAGCCATTAGCTCAGTTGGTAGAGCATCTGACTTTTAATCAGAGGGTCGAAGGTTCGAGTCCTTCATGGCTCACCATTTTATTTTCGTGGCCCGTTGGTCAAGTGGTTAAGACACCGCCCTTTCACGGCGGTAACACGGGTTCGAATCCCGTACGGGTCACTTATTTATATATTATTTTGGTCCCGTGGTGTAGTGGTTAACATGCCTGCCTGTCACGCAGGAGATCGCCGGTTCGACCCCGGTCGGGACCGCCACTTTTGTTTAATACCACAATTAGTGGTTTTATATATATGTTTTGGCTCGGTAGCTCAGTCGGTAGAGCAGAGGACTGAAAATCCTCGTGTCGGCGGTTCGATTCCGTCCCGAGCCACTCTCAGGATATTAGGTGGGCCCACTTAATATCCTTTTTATATTGTTCAATTTTACAAATGAGAGTAGTTCTTTTACAATAGAATGAGGGAGCCTCTAGCAATTGAAGCTAGAGGCTTTTCTGTAAGGAAAGCATTAAGCATGCAGGAGGAAACTAAAATGATGGGAAAGAAAATTTTAGTCGTTGATGATGAGAAGCCAATTGCAGATATTTTAAAGTTTAACTTAGAAAAAGAAGGTTTTGAAATTGTGATGGCACACGATGGTGATGAAGCAATTGAAAAAGCAAATGAAGAACAACCGGATATGGTTTTATTAGATATTATGTTACCGGGAAAAGACGGTTTAGAAGTTTGTCGTGAAATACGAAAAAACTATGAAATGCCGATTATTATGCTAACAGCAAAGGACTCTGAAATTGATAAGGTGCTTGGTTTAGAACTTGGTGCAGATGATTATGTAACAAAACCGTTTAGTACACGTGAGTTATTAGCGCGCGTAAAAGCGAATTTACGTCGTCATCAGCAAGGAGGAGCATCTGAAAAAGAAGAAAATGCAGAGATGATTATCGGTCCAATTGTAATTAATTCAAACGCATATAGTGTAACAAAACGAGAAGAAAGTATTGAGTTAACACATCGTGAATTTGAATTACTTCATTATTTAGCAAAACATTTAGGACAAGTTATGACACGTGAACATTTATTACAAACGGTTTGGGGTTATGACTATTTTGGTGATGTGCGTACAGTAGATGTAACGGTACGACGTTTGCGTGAGAAAATTGAAGATAATCCAAGTCATCCGACTTTAATTGTAACAAGACGCGGTGTTGGATATTATTTACGTGATCCAGAGCAGGAGTAATATATGAAGAAAGTTGGTTTTTTTCAGTCTATTCATTTAAAGTTCGTATTAATTTACATGCTATTAATTTTAATGGCTATGCAAATTATTGGTGTATATTTTGTTCGTGAGCTAGAAAAGAATCTTGTAAAGAGCTTTAAGGAATCATTAACACAACAAACGAACTTACTCGCTTACAATTTAAAGCAGGAATTTACGAAGGAAAGAGAAAAAACAGATCCTACTCTTGAAGAAGCGGTTAAAACGAGCATAGAAGATTTTTCCTCTGATCGAAAAAATGATATTCAAGAAGTTAGGGTAATTGATGCAAATAGTCGTGTAATAGCGACATCACATCAATATAATCAAGGGATTGTTGGAAAGAAAACAACTGATTTACTGGTAAAGCGAGCTTTAGTCCAAGAAAAACCCGTTGAAAAAATGGAAATAGATCGCAATACAGGAGATCGTGTGCAAGTTGTTGCCACTCCAATTCAAGGAAACAATAAGAAAACAATCGGTGTAATCTACATTGTCGCTTCTATGGAAGATGTTTATAAACAAATGAAGCTTATTAATCAAATTTTTGCAACGGGAACGGTTATTGCACTGTTAGTAACTGCTGTGCTAGGTACTTTGTTGGCACAAACCATTACAAGACCAATTTCAGATATGAGAAGGCAAGCTATCGAAATGGCAAAGGGGAATTACTCTCGTAAAGTAAAAGTACATGGTAATGATGAAATTGGCCAACTAGCATTAGCATTTAATAACTTATCGAAGAAGTTGCAGCAAGCTCGTTCTTCTACGGAAAGTGAGAGACGAAAGCTTTCATCTGTGTTATCTCATATGACAGATGGGGTAATTGCAACGGATCGAAAAGGCGATATTATCCTATTAAATGATCCGGCAGAAAAGATGCTAAACGTTTCACGTGAAACAGCATTAGACCAGTCTATTTTAGAAATATTAGGCATTCAAGAAGAATACACATTAGATAATTTATATGAAGAACCAGACTCTGTTATATTGGATTTTAGTACAAGGGATGAGCCGTATATTTTGCGAGCTAGCTTTTCTGTTGTTCAAAAAGAGACTGGAAAGGTGAATGGTTTAATTGCGGTATTATATGATGTAACGGAACAAGAACGGATTGATAGAGAACGCCGCGAATTCGTAGCAAACGTTTCACATGAACTTCGTACACCATTAACAACGATGCGCAGCTATTTAGAGGCATTGGGTGAAGGAGCGTGGCAAGATGAAAATATTGCACCGCAATTCTTACAGGTAACGCAAGAAGAAACGGAACGAATGATTCGCCTTGTAAATGCACTATTGCAGCTTTCGAAATTGGATAGTACAGAATATCGTTTAATGAAAGAATGGGTAGACTTTACACAATTCTTTAGTAATATCATTGATCGTTTTGAAATGTCAAAAGAACAAAATGTATCTTTTAATCGTTCATTTTCTAAGAAATCACGTTTTATTGAAATCGATGAAGATAAAGTTACACAAGTTCTTTATAATATCATTTCAAATGCGTTAAAGTATTCTCCAGAGGGTGGAACAGTGACATATCGTTTGCGAGAAAGAGAAGATATGCTAGAAATAAGTATTAGCGACCAAGGAATGGGTATTCCAAAAGAGAACGTAGATAAAATATTTGAACGTTTCTACCGTGTTGATAAAGCGCGTTCGCGTAAACTAGGCGGAACGGGATTAGGTCTCGCAATTGCCAAGGAAATGATTCAAGCTCATGGCGGCTCAATTTGGGCAAAAAGTGAGGAAGGAAAAGGGACAACTATTTATTTCACGCTTCCAATGGAAAAGGAAGAAGAGGATGACTGGGAATGAATATTGAGAAGCTAAAGTCAGTCTTGCTTATTAATTTGGTTGTTATTAGTTTATTTCTTACTTTTAGTTTATGGACTTATGTGCCGGACTCTAGCAAATCACAAAATGCAAAGTATTTACAAGATGATGCCGAGACGATGCAGAAGAGTCCTGTAAATGTCATTTTGCCTTCTTTAGTTCTTTATCATAAAGAGAATACACACCTTGGAAGCGAAAATATAGATAGTATTGATCCTCTGTATAAATTACTTGAGAGAGGAGAATTGTATGATTTTAGGGATATATCAGATGATATCCCAAAACATCAATTCTTCTCCTTTGTTCGTGGTAAAAATAAGATTGAAATGATTTTTCCTACACATATACCTTTGGATTCTATGAGAAGTGTTTTTACAATTAAAGACAAAATCCCAGAATTATATAGTTTCGATCGGATAATGATTGATTTACAAGGAAGCCGGGATGGTAACATTCCTGTATATTTCATTTCGTATGAAAATCGCAAGGTATATCAGATGGTATTAAAGGGAATTACGCTCAAGGAACTTGATGCAGCACGTGACCAATTTGCAGCTAATGCGAGGGACTATTCTCAATACACATTAAGTGATACAAGAGAGATATTTTTACCAGATACGAAAACAGACATGCAAAGTATGGGATATATAATAAGTGATATTCCTGAGGATACATTTGTAAATGCATTATTTACAGATCCTCGTTATGTAAAAAAAGTGACCAATGATCAGGAAAACACATATACAGATGGAATTCGTCTTATGCAAGTGTCAAAGAAAAAACAAATGCTACAGTACACAAATTCAGCTGTATCAGATCAATCACACATATATGGAAACGCGCTTGTTCAACGCAGTTTTGATTTTATTAATAGTCATGGTGGCTTAACAGATTCTTATCGTTTTGATTATATGAACTCCAAAAAAGGACAAACAACGTATCGTTTATATGTTGATAGCTTACCTGTATTTAATGAAAGTGGTATGGCGACGATAGAACAAGTATGGGGAGAAGATGAATTAATTTCGTATAAGCGTCCATTATTTAAGTTATCGAAATTAAAGTATGGTGATGATCGAACAATTTCTCTTCCGGATGGTAAGACAGTGATACAATCTTTAGAGAAGAATGAAAACGTAGATATGAAATTAATCCAGGATATTCGGTTAGGATATAAACTTACACCAGAGCTGGGGACCGATGGGAAAAGCATTGCTGCAGTAAATTTAAAACCTATTTGGTACGTTGTGTATGGTGAAGATAATAAAATTCTAGAATGGAGCGAAGAGAAAGGGGGAGAGCTCATTGGATTGGAATAGGATTAAAACAATTTTTATTGTTGCCTTTTTCATTTTAGATCTCTTTCTTCTCTCTCAGTTCATTCAAAAGCAAGATAGTAATCAACTTGATTACATGACGGAAACGAATATTGAGGAACAATTGAAAGCAGATAAAATTACAGCTGATAATTTGCCGAAAGAACCGACGAAAGATACGTATATTATGGCGAAAGACAAGGTTTTTTCTGATGAAGATATACATTCTTTAAAAAATCAAACGGCTTCTTTACAAGATTCGAATACAATTTCAAGTAAGCTTAAGGAACCATTGAAACCAACAATAGGTGATAATTATGGTGAATTTCTACGTTCTTATGTAATTGATGGACAAAAATATAATGCTGCTGGGAAAGTGGAAGGATCGAGAGTATATTTTTTTCAAAAGTATAAGGATAAGCCAATTTATTATAATCAACACGGGATGATTGTTGCGGAGTTAAATGAAAAAAAAGAAATTATATCGTATACACAAACGATGTTATATGATTTTAAAGAGATGGGAGAGCAAAATAAGGAATTGGATATTATTTCTGCTCGGAATGCATTAGAAACGTTGTATACGAAAAATGAATTAAAACAAGGAAGTCATGTAAAAGGAGCAAAACTAGGATATGCAACAGTGGTAGCTCCTTCTTCCTCAAATGTGCAAGTTCTTGTTCCAACGTGGAATTTGTATACAGATAAAACGGATTACTTTGTGAATGCAGTAGAAGGACAAATTATTCAATTGGGCAAGGACAACAAGGAAAACGAGCAATGGAGTGAGGGCAAATGAGTTTGCATTTTAGTGTACTTGCAAGCGGCAGTACAGGAAATGCGCTGTATGTAGGGACAGAGCGTCAAAAATTATTAGTAGATGCAGGGCTAAGTGGAAAAGCAACAGAAGCTTTGTTTCAGCAAGCTGAAGTCGATATAAATAGCATATCCGGTATTCTTGTCACGCATGAACATAGCGACCATATTAAAGGACTAGGTGTATTAGCACGCAAGTATGATTTGCCCGTTTATGCAAATGAGAAAACATGGAACGCGATGGAACATTTAATCGGTAATATTCCAACAGAGCAAAAATTTATCTTTTCAATTGGAGAGATTAAAACATTTGGAGATATTGAAGTGGAATCATTTGGCGTTTCACATGATGCTGCTGAGCCAATGTTTTATGCGTTTCATCATAATGGAAGAAAGTTAGTGCTTATTACAGATACGGGATACGTTAGCGACCGAATGAAAGGAATTATTAAGGGAGCTAATGCTTTTGTATTTGAAAGTAATCATGACGTTGAAATGCTGCGAATGGGACGTTATCCGTGGAGTATTAAACGAAGAATTTTGAGCGATGTAGGACATGTTTCTAATGAAGACGCCGCTCTTGCAATGACCGATGTGATTACAGATGAAACGAAGCATATTTATTTGGCTCACCTTAGTTTAGACAATAATATGAAAGAACTTGCTCGTATGTCTGTTGAACAAGTACTTGAAGAAAAAGGATTTGCTGTTGGAGAAGCATTTCAGCTGCACGATACTGATCCCAAAATGCCAACTAAAATTCAATACGTATAATTCTTCATTTTGGTAAACAATAAAGGAAAATATAAATGCTTTCGGAAGGTTAGGTGAGCATAAATGTCCTTTATTGATGAAGAAGATGTACAGAGGAAACGAAAAAGAAAGCAAAAGCATAAACATATTTTCGTTTCTGGTGTAGCGGGAACTCTTATTGGTGCTACATTATTTGCTTTTGCTATTCCAACGTTTTCGAAATTAGGTTGGACTACAATAAGAGAAACAGAAGCAAGTGAAGAGAAACATATAGCGCAGGCTACTCCTCAAGCTACGAATACAGGAGACCATTCTGGCTTTGTTCAAGCTGTTGATCGTGCTTCAGAAGCGGTTGTTGGTGTTATTAATATTCAGCGTGATAATTTTTCAGAAGCAGATTCAGAAGCAGGAACAGGATCTGGTGTAATTTACAAGAAGGAAAAAGGAAACGCATATATTGTAACGAATAATCATGTTGTAACAGGGGCAAATCGCATTGAAGTAAGTTTGAGTGATGGAAAAAAAGTTCCTGGAAAGATTTTAGGAACCGATGTTGTAACAGATCTAGCTGTCTTACAAATCGATGAGAAATATGCGAAAAAGGTCATTGACCTTGGTGATTCTACGAAAGTAAAACGTGGTGAAGCTGCGCTTGCAATCGGGAACCCTCTTGGTTTAGAATTTTCAGGTAGTGTAACACAGGGAATTATTTCAGCAAATGAACGCATTGTACCAGTTGATTTAGATCAAGATGGACATTATGATTGGCAAGTAGAAGTATTGCAAACGGATGCAGCTATTAATCCTGGTAATAGTGGCGGGGCCCTTGTAAATGAAGCAGGGCAGCTTGTTGGAATCAACTCCATGAAAATTGCTGCAAAAGAGGTAGAGGGAATTGGACTTGCAATTCCTATCTCAAGAGCTGTTCCGGTTATGAATGAGCTTGAAAAGTATGGGAAAGTAAAAAGACCTTACGTTGGAGTTGAATTAAGGTCTTTAAATGAAATTCCAAATTATTATTGGGATCAAACATTACATCTTCCAGCTAATGTAACAGAAGGTGTATGTGTTTTAGATGTGAAAAGCCCATCTCCTGGTGCAGATGCAGGTTTACGCGAATATGATGTAATTGTAGCTGTGGATGGAAAACCAGTTCAAGATATTATTGCATTCCGAAAAATCTTATATAATAAGAAAATTGATGATAAAATGACGATTACATTTTATCGTGGTGCAAAAAAAGATACAACAACTGTAAAATTAGGCAGTCAGCAGTATTAAAACAGGAGGCAGCCCCTCCTGTTTTCTGTTGTGGATAAGTGAGGTGAAATTATGAAATTACCTTGTTGTTTAGAACATGTGGAACTAGCATTAGATATTATTGTGGATGAATGTGAAGTAGCTCCGTTTATCCACACTGTGGATAATAAAGATAATGAGCAAAAAACGTGTGAATTTTGTCAAAATAAGGCGACATATGTTGTATCGAACACAGATTCCCACACAATATGTGGATGATGAATGTGGATATGTGGATAACTTTTGTGGATAACGTGTTTGTAAGGTGGGGAATATATGTGAATATCTTAATTATCTCAATCGGGAAATTAAAAGAAAAATATTTAAAACAAGGCATTGAAGAGTATTTAAAACGATTATCCACCTATGCAAAAGTGGAGGTTGTTGAGTTACCAGATGAAAAAGCACCGGAAAATTTAAGTGAAGCAGAAATGCAAATGGTAAAAGAAAAAGAAGGAATTCGTATCTTAGATAGAATTTCTGATGATACGCATGTAATTGCATTAGCAATTGAAGGGAAACAAAAATCATCAGAAGAGTTTGCTGCCAACTTAGATCGCCTTGCTACATATGGAAAGAGTAAAGTGGCATTTGTTATTGGAGGATCGCTTGGGTTAAGTCAAGAAGTGATGAAGCGCTCCAATGAGTCATTGTCTTTTTCAAAAATGACGCTGCCCCATCAGCTGATGAGATTGGTGCTGTTAGAGCAGGTATATAGAGCGTTTCGAATTAATCGTAATGAACCTTACCATAAGTAAATGAGGTTTTAATAAATGACAAAAAAATAAGTGTAGGACTATATGGAATCGTAGTCCTACACTTATTTTTATTAAATTGTGAGAGCTGATTATAATATGAAACATTATTCGCATTAGGAAGAATGTGAAACATAAAACCCACAAACCAAGATATAGAACAAAAATGACATGCTAGGGAATATAATTTTAATCAAAGAAAATTTGCGATAAATAGTAACATATACGACATAATGGTGTCGGATTAAATGTGATAATGTATGTACATGAATTAAATTTGATAAATGAGGGATAATCATGTCAGTAGTGAATCTGTTAGCTTCTCAACTAAGTCGAAATGATGAAGTGCCAAATATTGAGCTGGCACGTCAATTAGCGAATGAAGAAAATCATACAGGAATAGAAGAGATAATTGAAAACCTATCTAGCAAAGATAAAAAGATTCAACACGATTGTATTAAAGTAGCGTACGAAATTGGGCAAGTTAAACCAGAACTCATAAGTAAGTATGCTTAGACTTTTATAGAGTTGCTAAAAAGCCGTAATAATCGTTTGGTCTGGGGCGGGATGACGGCATTAGAAACGATTGCTGAGGTAGCATCAGAAACCATTATGGCTCATCTTGATACAATAAAAAGTGCCATGAAAATTGGCTCAGTTATTACAATTGATAAAGGTGTCTTAACTCTTGCGAAGCTAGCAGCCGTCAGTAAGGAAAATAATGATGTGATTTTTCCATACTTACTCCATCACCTTGAAAATTGCAGACCAAAGGAAATTCCTCAGCACTCGGAAAGCACGCTTTTAGCCGTAACAGATGAAAATAAAGAGGCATTTTTGAATGTGTTACGAAAAGAGAAAAATCCCTAACAGCTCCTCAACTAAAAAGAGTCAAAAAGATCTATAAACCATTAGAAGCTTAATTGAAGGATATTTTGAGGTGATCGTATGAAAGAATATAAAAAATGCCAAAGTTGTGCCATGCCATTAAAAAAGATTGAAGATCGTGGTACGGAGAAGAATTTAGATAAAAGTAGTATGTACTGTAAGCATTGTTACCAAGTAGGGGAATTCACGCAAAAGGATATTTCTGTAGATGAAATGAAACAATTTGTAAAAGATAAATGCATCGAAATGGGTTTTCCGAAGTTTTTAGCAGGAATGTTTGTAAAAAACCTTTATAAATTAGAGAGGTGGAAATAGGCATTACAATCCAAGCTATATGTAATGCATACCTCATTTTGATCTGTTACGGTGAACCGTATCATAAGTAAGGGCCTTTCCTAAAGCTGTATAAAGTAGAACACACTGTAGATTTGTCGTAAAAATTAGGATGATTCAATAAATGTTGGAACATTTTAGGTTAAAGTTTGGCAATAATATATTTATCTAAAATAAAAAGGAGTTTAAATTGATAAACTCCTTTTTATTTTAAGGCATAGTATGATTAGAGCTAACGTGTATATAACGAAGATTTTTTGAACTCTTTTTAATGAATGGGCCAGTCAGACCATTAATAGTATTGTCTGTTGCTGTGAATGCTCCGTGGTATTGCCTAGGAATGATTGCGAAATAATCTAACTTGCTTCCATTTTTACTTTCATATGTATTATCCCATATTTTTACATTATCACCGTATGAAGTAGCTACAAAACTTCGACTAAAACCCTTTAATATGTTATTTCTGATTGAAATATGATTTCCTCGTGTAACAAAAGCATAATTGAAATTTTCAATATAATTATTTTCAAAGAGAATATGTTCAGCGGTGGAGTGTGTACCAAACCCACTATTTCCTACTGCCAATGTGTCCTTTTCATATCCAAAAGCTTTTGAATAGGAAACTGTTCCATAACGAGATGGTGTATCTCCGGAAAAATCTACTCCACGCCTCACTTTTTTAAAAGTGCTAGTTGTAATGACGTTCCCGCTTCCTCCGTAATCTTGTATGCCATAGCCAGTTTTTATTTCTTTTGTTGTACCTAGTTCTACATAGCTATTTGAAACATATGTATGGAATGTTTTGTTTAGAAAAACACCTGTTATTTTAGAATTTATTACAGAAATACCGTCCAGTCTAGCGTTGCTTGTATAATTTATTTTTAGCATTGTTGTATTTTGAGGTTTTGGGTGCTTGAATGAAATATTATACAATTCTAAATTTCGTTCAGGATATGCGGTGGCTGTGACTTTTTCTCCTTCGTTTATTTTATAATATTCACTAGTTGAACTTTCAAGATACACTTTATTTCCTTGGATTTTTGTAATTTTATGTAATTCACCTTTAGTCAAATAACCTCGATTATCCCAATACCATAATTTATCAGATTTTAAATGTAGTAGATCACCGATTTTCATTCCTTTTGTACTTTCTAATACAACATAAGATTGATTAGGGGTAATTGTTTGTTTTACATAAGTTGATTTCACGGGATCATTTTTAAAAATAAGTGCACTATCTTTATTTTTTTGTAAAATTGTAGCTGGCTTTTCATTATTTTTACTTGTTTCAATTTTAATAGAATGATTGATAATAAGAGGCTTATCAATGAGATAAGTAGCACCATTTTTTAAAATAAGGTGTGAACCACTGTCAATGGCTTTTTGTAAAGCTTGCGTATCGAATTCTTTACCAAGTCCAGTTGCTCCAAACTGCTCAGGCGTAATAGGTTTATGATAAAAAGTTTTTGAACTAGAGGAATTTCGCAAATGGTTTAAGACATTGAAAAAAAATACACTGAAAAAAATACATAGGACTAGGTATATCCACTTCTTTTTATAAAGGTTTTTCATATCTTCCCTCCTTATAAAAGATTTTGGTACCAGTGTTTTTTCTAATTAGTATAACTGTGGATATTTAATTTTATGTAATGTTCAAAACATAATGACCATAAACTTAATAGATACGATTTTATCATATTTTTATATACTAAGGTTACATTTAAGTTACCTCTAGGTCTCCGCTTGTTGGTTCGATTAATCCGATTAGCATTCGGATTGTGGTTGTTTTTCCTGCCCCATTTGGCCCAAAACTCCATAAATATCACCTTTATGAATATTTAAATTAAGATTTTTTACTGCTTCAAAGCTATTATCATAGACTTTTTGTGAGTTTTTGGTTCTTATCATATACCACACCTCAATTTTATATTTAATTCTAAAAACTATTATAGGAATTTTATGTAAAGGAACATTGAGGGGATTCTAAGTTTATTATTAAAAAATATAAGGATTTTTTAATAAAACATAAGGGTAATGGGGTTCTTATTCTTTTGAGGGTATCAACTGAATTAAAGGGAGAAGAGAAATCAAGGAATAATTATTTCTCTTCTTTTTTGTTTTGAGACTTAAAAAGAATAAAAAATCGACCACTTTTAGGTTGTTGCTAAAAAATTTGTAATTAAATTTGAATATTGAAGTCAATCATCATCGCATCGGTTTTGTTTACTGTCATTTGTTTTTACGATATTTATGACAGTCAAAACATTGAGCAAAGGAGTTATCACTGCATTGTTCTGAAATTCGTTCACATGGGTTAAAGGTAGGATTAGCTAGAACCTCGTATGGTCTCATCATATCGTAATCTTCGTGTTCAAGAATGTGGCAGTGCCACGGATAGATTCCTGTAAATGGCCCAAAACGTGCAATAATTCGGGTAACCTCTCCGGGATTGGCACGAACAGTATCTTTCCATCCTCTCTCATTTGGATCGGGTGGTATTGGCGGCCCGACTTTGAGGTTAGAACCATTTGGATCGCCAGTAAATACAGCACGATTCAAAATTTGAAAATTTACAAGGTGCAAGTGAATCGGGTGAGTGTCCGGTGTCGTATTATACAGCTCCCAAATCTCTATCGTTCCATTATACGGGGTTTCTGTAATGGGCTGATCCCACTCCATGTTATTTAATAATGGCATAGGGCGTCCAAAATTATCGGTAGCTTCAAGTAAAGTGTTTTTTCGTGTGATTACAGCATCCTGGGAATTCAGGTATTCCAAGCAACTCAACTTTCGTGGAATTTTGCTTTTGTCAGGTTTGCAGCATGTTTGTTTGACGCGAAATTGCATAATCTGCCTCAAATCTTCAGAAGGACTTTCACCGTCAGGGAATGGGGTTGGTGCGTCATTTGTTAAAATAATACTCTGACCGTTATGGTTTGAAAAATCTACAATGACATCGGCGCGTTCTGCAGGTGCAAGGATGATTTCGGACACTTGGACTGGTTTTTCCAAAAGTCCTCCATCCGTACCAATTTGGACAAAATTTTGCCCAGAGCTCAGCTGCATACGATAAAAACGAGAATTGGAGCCATTTAGGATGCGGAACCGGTATTTTCGTGGCTCAACTTCAAGATAAGGCCATACTTTTCCGTTGACCAAAATTGTGTTACCGAAAAATTCAGGGACGACTGACGGATTTGGTAATGTAGGATCGATTGGTGGAGGTGGCTGCGAGGCTGGGGGCGCCATATTTCCTGGTTGGGATGGATAGAATAGTTCGCCATTGGCATAGAACGAACGATCTTGGATGACCAACGGGATTTCAAATTTCCCACTAGGAAGACACAATTTTTTCTCTTCTTCATCCCTGAGAAGATAGAAGCCCGCAAGGCCTGCATAAACGTTCAAACGAGTGATTCCAAGGGCGTGATCATGATACCAAAGTGTTGTAGGGCGTTGACAGTTCGGATAGTAGTAGACTTTATTCACGAATGTTGGTCCAACGTTTTGAAAATCTCTTGTGAACCATGCCTCAGGATATCCGTCACTTTCTGGACGAACCCGACTTCCATGTAAATGGACAACCGTCCTAACAGGAGGTTTGTCTGGTTGCGCACCATGAATGGTTTGATCGACGGGCAGCAGGTGTTCAAAAGGCAATTTATTTTTCCATTTTACAAAAATAGGATGATTTCTTTCTACTTCGAATGTAGGGCCAGGGTACATACCGTTGTAACCCCAGACGGTAGTTGGCGGCAAATCACGATGTAATTTTTGTTTGACTTGCTTCATCGCTACCTCGTAGAATGGGATTCCATCAAGGATACCTTCTGGTTTTAAGACGGGAGGAATTGGTAATGCATCTACAAACTTTTTTAAAGACAATTAACTGCCTCCTTTTTAAAGAATCAAATATTGTTTGTTATATATAATATGAATTTAATTGAAGTGGGTATAGACGAATTTCTAATAGGAAATGAACGGAAAAGGCAATTCATCTAAGGAAAAAATCCTATTTAAATTAATCACGGTGAACTATACCATAAGTAAATAAGAATTTTACAAGTGCTTATATTAAGTACAGTACGTTGTACTTTAAGTTCATCTTGCATTCAAACCTCAAAATTCAGAGGAAGTGAAGAAGGTAGGTGGGAGATGAAGAAAAACTCCCACTGAGGGGAGTTTCGCTTTATCAAATTTATTATTTTTTATTTCCAAAAGGCAGTCCAGATATATAGCCAACTCCTCCGGTTTCCTGAATACCTATGCCTTGTTTCATCGCTTCTTCTAATTTAGCTTTGTCGACGGCTGTAATTTGCTTGCCTTCCAGGTCTTCACCTGGATGCTGATAGTTACTTAAGATATAACGGAAGCCGTTAGCATCGTCAACTGCTCTTAATCCTGTTGCTTCTGCGCCAGCAGGAACTGAAAGAATTCTTGATAGTTGCTTAGTTTTAACGTTATAAGCCCATACAAAGTTATTCGTGTGCATGGAGCTGTCTTCTCCAATAAATAACGTGTTTAAATCGTTTGAGAAGGTTAAGTTATCAGGATTTGCCACTTTGTCTGGTGCAGCTGTATTTCCGTAGGCATCTGGAGTTTTCAAATCTTCTCCAATAATAAGTCCTTTCATACTAGCAGGTACGAATTCGCTCTCGATGTGACGGCCGCTGTTATCTTTTTGCTCTCCGCCTAAGTCTATCTGCCACGTTACTCCAGAATTAATAGCTGGTAGCTGAATATCGTCTTGAATGCTTCCTTCTTGTTTTTGCATACTGCCATTTTGATAGGACATAGCGATATATGCTTTTTTATCTTTCTCATTGACAGCGAGGCCTTCCATTTTATTAAATTCAGATGTTGCACCTAACATAGCGCCATATCTGCGGGATTCTAGGAATGCGGCTGCTTTTTCCATTCCAGGTTTTATTTTAAGATACTCGACGTTTTTATTTGCTGATGTTTTGATTGCTGTATAGCCATCGGTAGGTTGAGTTGCTGTATCAAAAATGTCACTGAATTTGACACCTTTATCAATAATAGCTTTTATTTCCTTATCGGTTGAATGACCCAGCTTAATCCATTCTAAGTTTCCTGCACCGCCATTTTCAGCACTTGTTTGTTTAAATTTAGCTGCGTATAGAGTTCCTGCAGAAAAATCTTTCTTTTTATCTGCCACATACATAAACATCATCGTATTTCCACCATCATCACCAAATATTGCCGTTTTATCATCAGGTAAGACTTGCATCAATTCATGAGAAAATCTTCCTGTACTATAATGTTTGACAACGGAAGATTCTCCTTTTGAATTGACGGAGATTTCAGGAATCCAGCCATAAAAATAAGGATTTGCTTTAGATTTATCACCGAAGTAGTAGTTAGCAAAATCTGTAACAGCTTTATAAGAACTAGATGTAGGATCTTCAAATGAGCGTGCATCTGGTTCATATTCTTCTGAGCCAAGATGAGTGTTCCAATCTGTTGTAGTCCCATTACATGGATTCCAGAGACCATTTACGTTTGAAAAATCGACTTTTTTGGCGTTATTAACAGTTAGCTCACCAGTTTTTTTATTTTGATCAACTTGTGTAAGAGTCATAGATGCTGGTAGCCCAGAAATTGATTTTCCTGAATTGTCTATTGAATCATATTCATAATGAGAGATAATATAAGATTTTCCAGCGACCGTAATAAAACTATTGGAGTCAGGTGCATCAGAAATAAAATAAGAAGGCTTGTCTGGAACACTTTTATCGACAACCGGATTCCCTTTTGCGTCAATAGGAGTGCCAGCAGGGATCATTTCGCCTTTATTTTTTACAATTTTATCTTTGGATAAAAAAAGAGAATTGTAATCAAGAGGAGTTTCTTTCACACTGCCGTCTTTATAGGTGATTTTCACCTTAGCCCCTGAATAAGTTTTGACCATGTTTTCAATAGTAGTTGGAGCTTCCATGGAAGTGAATTCCACGCGCTCTATTTGGTTTTGTTTTGGAGACTTAGAATCATGATCAAAATCGGATGCGAAAGTCGGAACGGCAGCAGAAGCCATTATAGCCATAGAAAGGCCAGCTGAAACTATTTTTTTCATAATAATTCGATTCCCCCTAATATTTTTAATAATTTTATTAAATCATTAAATTGTTAAGAGGGTATTAAGGAATATCTTTCAGTGTTGAGAATTTATTAAAATAATAATAAATTTGGACCTTCTAATAGATTATTTACGGAGAACACAAAAGTATAGGCAACTAAAAGATTCTAAAATGTCAGCTTTAGTTTTTTTCATTGAGTGAATATATACAAAAAAGCAAATAGCGATGCTCTTTTGTGTATAGGTAGAAGCTATGGTTTGATTTTATATTACGATATTGCCCTGGGGGGATTCCGGCTTTACAGTGAGTAGAACGAATTATCATGTCTATGATGTGGTGAGAAACTTCTTGAAGAATAATAATGGTAGAAGGAATATATCGATGCTCTTACCGCAAAACTAATAGAAGTTTCACTTTATTAAAGCCACCTATTTCTAGGTGGCTTTTTAGTAGTTCATGAATTAAAAATAAATAGAATTAGGAATTCTTCATTTCATCCACTATTTTTTCTGCTAAACGTCGATACATATTACTCATGGTCACGAAAGACGTGAGCAATAGGAATTTCTCAAAATTTTCATTCTCGAGGATAGCTGCTTCTGCTTTCACTTCATCTACCCGATTGTTTACATCATTTTTAAAGTTTTTGATATTTGTTTCTGCTAGATGGAGGTAACTTTTATAAAGAGCATCTAGTTCAAAAGCGTCTTCGTGTACTAATTTTTCATTAATTTCAACTAATGAACTTTTTATGTCGTTAATAGAAAGTGCCCCTTTTAGCTGATAAATTAAACTAATTAAGATTATATGCTCTTTAGAGTATTTTTTATTTTTAATAGGAAAAAACAGTTTTCCTTTTGCATAGTTGTTAATCATGGTTTTCGTTAGTACTTTTTCATCTTCGTTTCTAGTTGTCATGTTGTAGCTATTCTCAAATAGCTGAACGACTTGATCTACATATAAATCTACATTAGGGATATCTTCAAGTGTAATTTTTTTTTCTAAATGTAATGTTTCTAGTAAATCTTTTATATTTTCCATATGAAATCCTCACTTTTATAAGAATGATGTAACTTTTTATGCTGATATGCCCACCTCAAGGTTATGAGAAAACAAGGTGAGGGGGGCTGCTGGCATGTGCTAATTATCAGTAGGCGATAAAGTGAAACTTTAACCAGTGGGGTTTTTCTTCATCCCCCACTGATTATTAGTTGAACCAATCGGGCCTTTACGGGCAGTTTATCTCCCCCCTAACTTCTTTGCTTTCACCGAATTTTGAGGTGGGAGTATTACTGCCCGTTAATGCGGGATAAAAAACTCTCACTGATGGAAGTTTCACTTTATTAATGATTATAACTTTATGCGATTATTCCTATATATTTAATTATAGTATTATGAAACATGTTTCTTGTAAATGTTGACTGTCAGAATTAATTACTATATAATCACATGTAGTTATCAAAACTACATGTGATTATATAGGGGGTTGTTAATGTGAATTCTTATGTGAGAGAACCAGTTAATGCATTTACGCATTTTGGAGGCGCAATTTTATCATTCGTCGCACTTCTTGCCATGTTAGTTAAAGTTTCTATAGAAATGCCGTCTGTCACTACAATTTCAGCAGTCATTTTGTTTGGATTGGGGATGATGATCCTCTACGCTGCATCCACTGTATACCACATGGTTGTTGCAAGTGATCGTGTCATTTATTTTTTTAGAAAACTGGATCATTCCATGATTTTCCTTTTAATTGCAGGTACATATGCACCTTTCTGTTTAATTACGTTACAAGACGAAAAAGGTTTGTTATTGTTCACATTGGTATACGCAACTGCTGTGTGCGGAATTATTTTTAAAATGTTTTGGTTTAGTTGTCCTAGGTGGTTATCGACATCTATTTATCTTGTAATGGGATGGCTGATTATATTCTTTTTTGCTCCATTATCAGAAAATCTCAGTACAGGTGGTCTAGTTCTATTGATACTAGGAGGGCTATTTTATACAATTGGCGGATTTATTTATGGTACAAAGCTGAAATGGTTAGAATTTAAATATATGGGACATCATGAAATCTTTCATATTTTTGTATTACTAGGTAGCCTTGCTCACTTTTTATGTGTTTACTTCTATGTAATTTAGTATTTGGATATGAATAAAGGTTAAGGTACGATAAGAAACTTTACCGCTTAATGAATTTTTGTATATATGAGGAAAATTTCAAATTACACATAAAAAACTCTTATCTAAGGAAAAAAGATAGGAGTTTTTTCATTAAAAGAGAGCATATTTTATGGCAGTAAGACCCCCACCTCAAGATAGAGAGAATCGAAGAAGATAGGTAGGGGATAACTGCTGGCATGCGCCCGATTGGTGAGAGCTTTCCATCAGTGGGGATGAAAAAAACGCCTACTGATGGAAGTTTCACTTTATCTCGCTATTTGTTAGGGAGTAATATCTTCAGTGCCATCTGTTTATAATACTTTTATAAATAAAGGTATTTTATGGGTTATATACTATTTTTTTAATCATTTATTTTTATCCCGAATGCTGTTATGATATTGATATCGTTTTCATAATGTGTACTTTTTGTTTTGAAAGCGCTTGATTCGAAATTTATATGCACTTCAAATGTATTATTTGTTGTAAATTTTTCTAAATGCAAGCAGTCCCTCTGCTACATGTTATTGGAGAAGAGGAACTGCTTTTTATTGTTAAAACTATCAAAAAATGAATGTATGATGTAAGGAGGTATCGTTGTGAAAAACAGTTTTGTTTTTCACAAGAATATATATGGGTGATGTTGGATTATTGCTTTCCGGTGCAGTGCTCTTTTTAAATAGCCTTGTAATGCTAGGAAAAGCGGAAGAAAAGAGTATTGGTGTTTTTAATTTATTTGTAGGCGTACTGCAAATTATTATTCCTTTTTATTTAATTGTAGTGTCCGATCAAAGCAATTGGACAGTGTATTTATATGCGGCTACTTTTTTATTTGGTTTAACTTATTTATACGTAGGAGTTACTTTCATCGTAGGATTAAAAGGTGATGGATTAGGCTGGTTTTCTCTTTGGGTAGCAATTATTGCACTATTCTACATGATTGTGGCTATTATACATTTTCACGATATTGTTAATGCGTTAACTTGGTTGATGTGGGCGTTTCTATGGTTCTTATTCTTTATCTCTAATGTGCAGAAAAAGAATATCAATCATTATATTGGAAAAATAGCTTTTGTACAGTCATGGGTTACACTGACGTGCCCAGCGCTCCTCTCCTTGATAGGTGTATGGAAAAACTCTTATGTATATAACCTATGGATATATGTATCGATTCTTTCGATTATATATTTCTGTGTTTGTACGTTTAAATTGAAAGCTAATGTAAATGCTGCTCAAAAAAATATAGATGCACACACGAGTTATTAGTTAGTTGCTGATCCTCTCAAGGATTGATGAATGCTTCGATTATATAGGTGTTTGGCATCCTAAAAAAGTAGCTTAATAGTTGATACTAAAGCATTTCGTAAGAGGGAAAATAATAAATAACATTGTCTTTTATAAAGAAAACAAGCTATTGATAGCTTGTTTTTTTATGTTACATTGGTGTAGATACATATTGTTTAAAGAAAACTTAAATTTACTAGTAAAACATTTTTATTTAGTTTACAAGAATACGTTCTGAAAGTACCGTTTATATTGTAAAATGAGATTAGTACGAATTATAAGGACGGGAGAGATCAAGCTTCGATTATGCAAATGAAAGACCTATTTCAAAGTAAAGGGTTTCAGAAGTTAGTTGTATTAGGGCTACTTGTGCTCATATTATATGGGTTGAAAAGTATGTTTAATTTAATTTTAATTACATTTATTCTGACGTATTTAATGGACCGATTTCAAAAGTTTATCTCTCGTAAACTGGATCATTTTTTACCGATTAATAGAAGAATAATCATTGCGTTTCTCTATATAACATTGGTTAGTGGGATTGTTATTGCGTTATACAAGTATGTACCCGTTCTAATGATACAAATTACACAGCTTGTGTATCAATTCAATATATTTGTACGAAATCCACCTGATAGTGAGGTAATTAAATATTTAATTTCTGCAATTGATCATATAGAGTTATCGAAGTATGTGAATCAAGGTGTTGACATTATTTATAATTCATTAGCGAATATTGGGAAAGTAAGCTTGCAAATTTTACTTTCACTCATTTTAAGCTTATTTTTCTTGTTAGAAAAGTCTCGGATTGTTGCATTTACATTAAAGTTCAAAGAAAGTAAATTAGCTGTTTTTTATAATGAGATTGAGTACTTTGGAAGGAAATTTGCTCGCTCGTTTGGAAAAGTAATTGAGGCACAATTTATTATTGCTATTATAAATTGTGTGTTATCTGTTATTGCCCTTTGGTTTTTAGGTTTTCCGCAGTTGCTCGGGTTAGCTTTAATGATTTTCTTATTAGGTCTTATTCCTGTTGCCGGTGTAATTATGTCACTGTTTCCACTTTGTATGATTGCTTACAATATTGGGGGCGTTGTATATGTACTATACATTTTAATTATTGTGGCAGTCATTCATGCAATTGAAAGTTATTTCTTAAATCCAAAATTTATGTCAGATAAAACGAACTTACCTATTTTTTATACATTTATGATTTTAATTTTCTCCCAACATTTCTTAGGAGTCTGGGGATTAATTATTGGGATTCCAATCTTTATGTTTTTATTAGATGTGTTAGAAGTAACAAGTGACGAGAAGGAAGAAATGGTAAGCAAGAGATAAAAAGCATCTATTTTGATGCTTTTTTATTTATAACTTACATTTTTGTATGCCATACTGTAAGTAAAAGATAGTGGGGTGAAGACGTGGCTGTAAACGAAAAATATAAACTTGCAACATTTGCAGGAGGGTGTTTTTGGTGCATGGTGTCGCCATTTGAAGAGATGGATGGCATTATAAAGATTGTATCTGGATACACAGGTGGACATAAGGAAAATCCAACGTATAAAGAAGTTTGTTCAGAAACAACAGGTCATTATGAAGCGGTGCAAATTACTTTTGATTCAGAGCGTATGCCGTATGAGCAATTACTTCACTTATATTGGCAACAAATTGATCCTACTGATGCTGGAGGTCAATTTCATGATCGCGGACAATCATATGAAACAGTCATTTTTTATCATAGTGACGAGCAGCGTGAGGCGGCAGAAGCGTCTAAACGTGAATTAGAAGAAAGTGGACGCTTTTTAAAGCCGATTGTCACAAAAATTTTACCGGCTGCAACATTTTATCCTGCAGAAGAATATCATCAAAGCTATCATGAGAAAAATCCATTTCGATATGCGTTATATCGTCAAGGTTCGGGGCGTGATGCGTTTATCAAAAAAAATTGGCCAAAGGATCATACTCATCAAAAAGAAAAACTCACAGAAATGCAATTTTATGTTACACAAGAAAATGGAACAGAACCGCCATTTCAAAATGAATACTGGAATCATAAAGAAGAAGGTATTTACGTTGATATCGTTTCAGGAGAGCCTTTATTTAGTTCTTTAGATAAATTTGATAGCGGTTGTGGGTGGCCTAGTTTTACGAAGCCGATGTTATCAGCAAGTATAAACGAAAAAATAGATGTGAGCCATAATATGACGAGAACGGAAGTACGTAGTAAAGATGCAGATTCCCATTTGGGGCACGTATTTCCAGATGGGCCAGGGCCAAATGGTTTACGCTATTGTATTAACTCTGCTGCATTACGTTTTATCCCTAAAGCTGATTTAGAGAAAGAAGGATACGGAGATTTTCTCATCTTGTTTAGACATTAAAAAATATAACAGCCTGTTCCGCTTATTTCATTTTTGGAACAGGCTGTTATTACGTTGTTTTTATTTAATATATAAACTGTTTCATTTAAAGAATAATAAATTTGGTTCATCACTAAAAGACGGGGGTGATATATAGATAGATGTATACTCCACTCCAAGTGGACGCTTTCCGCGGGCGAGAGCGAGCCTCCTCGGCAAGCCTGCGGGGTCTCACTTTCCTCGCTATTCTCGTAGGAGTCGCCACTCTCCGTTCCGTGTATTAAAATGATTTATTTTCAAAAAATCAACCCCATGTTACGGTGGTGAACCATAAATTTTATATTTTTTTACATAAATGGTAACTGTTTGAGTTTTTTCATATATTGATGAATCACATAGATTCCATAGCTTTGAATAATAAAGAAGCTTGGAATGATAAAATATCGATATCTTGTCTGTATTTCTATTAAAAAATGAATAGATATATATCCAATAATAAGTAATAGGAATAATGTATATTGAAGGTTTTTCTGTTTTGTGAAAAGAAGGTATAGTAACCCAATCATACCAAATAGCATGGTTGCAATATAAATATATTTTTCATATTCCATGGCTGTATCAGCCAATTCTTTTTTATTTAATTGATTTAAGCTCCAGTAACCGGCGGAATCAAGATCTCCCCACATATAGGAAAATTTATCTCCAAAGAGTGTGAATAGCTTTTCTTTATCTGTAATTCGTTCTTTAATAAGCTTCATTTCTAATTCTTTTCTTTCTTCACCTATTTCTAGGCTCATGACTTGTTCAGCATCGGATGGTGAATATAATCCCGTTGTTTCATGGTTAAGTCCTACGACAAATTTCCAAAGGGGATCACGATTAGATAAGGGGTACTTTGTAACTCCTGCAGCAATGAATGCAGAGCTGACGATATAATGGACAGCATAAAAGACAAAAAGAATACCAATAAGTTTCTTTGTTGTAGTAAACATTGTTTTCTTATCTTTTCCAAGAAATCCGTGAATGAATAGATAAATGATAACTGCTAATAAAATAAAGCTACCTAGGGGACGCATTATATCGCCAAACGCTAGGGTAATCCCTACAAAGATCCAAGTATATTTATTACGGAATCTTTTTGACACTAATAAATAGAACCCAAAATAAAATAAAAATGTTGCAAGGTGGTCATTAGTTAAGACGGAGCTCATCATAATGCTTGGAATGAAAAAGGCATATAATAGTCCAGCTATACGCCCAGTCCACTCATTAAAAATGTTGCTTGTAATACTATATATGCATATGGTAGTCCCTGTACAATAAAGGACATTTAACAACTTCAAGATGAATATATGATTACCGAATACATTGATGATAAAAGCTTGATACATTGTAAATCCAAGTTGATATACCCACGCTGTATAGTAGGGAGAACTTGAAAAACTATAGTCACCGTGAGCAGCTTGTACAGCACTGTTATACATTATGGCAAAGTCAGATTCAATTGGTGTTGGGATTTTTAGAATCCAAATGAACCGAATGGTAAACGCGCAAAGCGTTAACAAAATAATAAAGGCAGTTTTAGAAAGATACTTATTACAAAGGTAAGTTAGTAATATCAGTACAATCATAATGACCATTATAATTGGGCCGCTAATAAGTGTTCGAATACATAGAGTTTCTTTAACAGTTAAATAAGAGCTCCAAATAGTAAAAGCAAAGATAAGTAAGCATAAAAACACGAGGAATTTTGCTAGCAATGAACTTAGACGATTCCATTGTAGAGTTAACATGGTTTGTTACACTCCTTGTCTTTATTAATTTTGAAGATGAAGTATAGTAATAAAATAATTTATGTATTTAGATGGGAATAAAGCACATTCTTTATAAGAATACAATTTTTTAAACAAGGTAAAATGTTTTTTTCGAAGAAATAATGAAATATGCCTCTTGTCTGAGACAAGAGGCATATTTTATTTTTTATATTTTTATTGATGCACAGCTTTTTCTGCCCATTCCTCTACGTTCCAAACTTTTGTAATCCAACCTTCATAAAAGTCTGGTTCGTGGCAAACAAGAACGATTGTGCCTTTATATGCCTTCATAGCGCGCTGTAATTCTTCTTTTGCTGTTACGTCAAGGTGATTTGTTGGCTCATCAAATAATAGCCAGTTACTTTCTGTTGCCATTAATTTGCATAAACGAACTTTTGCTTGCTCGCCACCACTTAGTTGGCTCAATGGACGAGAAATATGCTCATTTTTTAAACCGCATTTCGCAAGCATTGCACGTACTTGATGTTGGTCTAAGTGTGGGAACGCATTCCATACATCATCAATTGGTGTAATATTTTCTGCTTTTACTTCTTGTTCAAAATAAGCTGGCTCTAAGAAATCACCAAGACTTGTTTTTCCGCTTAGCGGTTTAATTTTTCCAAGAATCGTTTTGAGTAATGTTGATTTTCCGACACCATTACACCCAACAATGGCAATTTTCTCACCACGTTCAATTGTCATTGTTAATTTCGGTAATAGAGGGTGTGTATAGCCAATTTCTACACCTTCTCCTTCGAAGACGAAGCGGCTGCTTGCACGGCACTCTTTAAAAGAAAACTCAGGTTTCATAGCAGTTTCTGGGCGATCAATACGCTCCATACGCTCCAACTGCTTTTGACGGCTTTTTGCACGTCCTGTTGTTGAGTAACGCGCTTTATTTCGTGCGATAAAATCTTCTTGCTGTTTAATGAATTCTTGTTGTTTTTGATATGCTTGTAAATGTTGATTTTTGTTGATTTCTGCTAGTTCTAAGAACTTTTCATATGTTGCTGTGTAGCGTGTCATTTTTGAGAATTCCAAATGGAAAATAACATTGACACATTTGTTCATAAATTCTGTATCATGGGAAATTAAAAGGAACGCATGAGGATATTCCTTTAAATAGTTTGCTAACCATTGAATGTGTTCAACGTCTAAATAGTTAGTCGGCTCATCGAGTAATAGCACTTCTGGCTGCTCAAGTAATAGTTTAGCAAGCAATACTTTCGTACGTTGTCCACCACTTAATGCCGAAACATCACGATCTAAACCAATTGCATCAATTCCAAGACCGCGTGCTGCTTCTTCAATTTTAATATCTAATAAATAGAAACCGCCTGCTTCAAGTGCATCTTGCGCTTCTGCCATCTGCTCAAGTAGTACTTCTAATTCTTCTGGTGATGCCGTTGCCATTTTTTCAGTAATTGCATTTAACTCGTTTTCTTTCTCAAATAACGGTAAGAACGCATCTGTTAATACGTCACGAATAGTTCTTCCAGGCGTTAAAATTGTATGCTGATCTAAATATCCGTAGTGCGTGCCTGGTGTCCATTCTACACGCCCTTGATCATGAATAAGTTGTCCTGTAATAATATTCATAAATGTTGATTTACCAACGCCGTTTGCGCCGACTAAGCCAACATGTTCTCCTGCTAATAAACGCATTGATACATCTTTAAATAATGTACGATCGCCAAAGGTATGACCTAGGCTTTCAACTGTTAATAAGCTCATAGTGTCCTCCGCCCTGTTTGAAATAGTATCTTGAATCATGATACTAAATTCTTAAATATAAAGCTATCTTTTATCTTTAAGTTATCACGTATTCCGTATGAATGGGAGCTGTAACTTTATGGGAAAAATTATGTTTGTACTAAAGAAGAATATGACTTGTTGTAACTATCGATTAATCTTACAATGATGTAATTTACCTTGCAATAATGTAATTTTTTTGTAAGGAAAATCGATAGTTGATCCCTTATATATATTATATACTTTCATTAACAAGGTTGTATAAACAATGTATAGATGAATAAATATAATGATAAATACGATGATGCGTGCTTTATACCAAGATGATACATTGTCATTATTTTATTCATCACTTGTTTAGAGATTATAAAAAATCCCCTTGTTTTTTGTAAGTTAAAACCCTATAAAGAAAAAGCAACTGTTCCTGTATTGGACAGTTGCTTTTTCTTTTATTCCGCTATTTTAGGGCAGTAAGACCTCCATCTCAAGATTGATAGAGAGGTGGGGGCTAACTGCTGGCATGCGCCCGATTGGTGAGAGCTTTCCATCAGTGGGGATGAAGAAACTTCCCACTGATGGAAGTTTCACTTTATTTAAAGTACCCTCTGACAATACCTTTTAAGCGATTTACATGGAATTTTCGTTTATCGTTAGAGATGTTTTGTATCGTACGGAATGTAGCAGCAGCAATGGCACGTAAAAAGTAAGGGAATCCATAATGTAAGCGAATGACTCT
The DNA here is from genome assembly GCF_002582035.1 of Bacillus pseudomycoides. Classification (GTDB taxonomy): domain Bacteria; phylum Bacillota; class Bacilli; order Bacillales; family Bacillaceae_G; genus Bacillus_A; species Bacillus_A pseudomycoides_B. Next base: position 133,369 of record NZ_NUQE01000019.1, on the reverse strand, counting down.
GCCGAAACCTCCAGCATAGGAAATTGCTCTTTTCAATGATTGCTCATTAATGACTTCTTCTTTTACTGGATGATATACGAAAAGGTCGTGCTTAAATAAACCTGTATATCCATTTTTCATACCACGAAGTACGAAGTCAGTTTCCTCGCCCGCTCCGTAAATCGTCCCTGATCCAACTCCTAAGCCTTCATCAAATGTGCCTACATCTTGTACAAATTGTTTCGTGAAGAATAGTGCAAAGGAAGGTCCCATGAAGCCATATTTGTTATTTAAAATGATATCTGTTTTTGGTGCGTGTATTAAAGAGCCTGTCTTTTCTACATTTGTTGTATTGGTAGAAATAAACTGAATATCTTTATTTTTTTCAAATGTTTCTTGGATGTTTTCTAATACATTTGTTTCGTAAATACAATCGTCATCTGGAAAAGCAATAATATCGCCGTCAGTTGCTTTTAATCCTGTGTTACGTGCACGGGATAATCCTTTAATTGGTGTGTATATATAGTTGATTGAGAATTTTTCTTTATAATCTTCAAATAAATCAGAGATTGGTATATCGTTTTGATCGACTACGATGAGTTCAAAGTTTTTGTATGTTTGTTTTTCTAGGGATTTTAGTAAATCTATAATATCATCACGTCTGCCGCAAGTGGCCATGATTAAAGAGAATTTCAATCGTAACAGCTCCTTTAAGAAGTTTCGTTAGCAGGAGGATTGAGGAAAAGATGCAGTATCCTTTCCTCATGTGTATTACGCTTTTTTAAACTTTAATTTTATTTTATTTAAAAACATAAAGAGAATTTCATCTTTTGTTATTAATAAGATAAGAGCGTAAGCAAATATATTTACTGCAATTGTGATAACAGCAAATGATAGCGTGTTTTTGAAATACATCTTTACAATAAATGTTAATGGAATAAAGGTTAATGAGTAAAGTAAATATTTTAATTTACTCATATCAAACAATGTGTAATTTACTTTTAATTTCTTCTTTACATACGTATATTCCAAAACAATCAATAAGCAGTTTGCAATTGTTGTTGTGAAAATAGCAGTTGCTGGTGTGAAGACATGAAAGATAATTAATGAAATATCTAATGCAAGGTTTGTGAAACCGCATATAAATAAAAAACGAACTAAAATATGTTCTTTCTTCTTCACATAAATAATTTGGTTCGATAGAATTGACTCGATTCCTAAGGAAACCATATATAGAGAAAAAATAGATAATGCATTCCCAGCAGATGCAAATTCGGATCCGCCGTAAATAACAACGGCAGCATGAGAAATTAAAATGAGGCCAACAGCAGCAGGGAAGAGTGTAATAAAGTACACTTTTGAAATCTTATTTAATAATGTTTCATACTCTTTTTCATTAGCATTTCCTGATAAATAGGATAGTCTTGGAATGGTAACTTGAATTACGCTGATCATTAGTGTATTAATAATGGTCATCATTTGAAAGGCCATTACATAGAATGCCACAGATTCTGCACCTAAATATTCTCCAAGTAAGAAACGGTCTAATTGTGTATATAAGACGCTTGTATTTGAGAAAATAACAATTGCTAGTAATGGTTTTAAGTGCGGAACGATTGTAATATTAGAGAAATCAAATTTTATTTTCCGCTTAATGTATATAAAGCTAGTAAAATGATTTAAAAATGTTGAAAGAGCTAATAGTGCTGCATATTGTTTATAGTCATTTGCATTATGAACGATTATAAATAATAGCACAACGTAAGTTAATCTAACACAAATAGTTTTTATAGCAATAAAATCATAGTTTTCATGAGCCTCATTTACCCATTCTACGTAGAACATATTCGAAATGAAGTTAAATCCAAAAATAACTAATACCGGGAATATTTTTTCATTGCCATAGCCGATGTAACTAAATATTAAAAACGTTGAAAGAGCAAATAAGCTTGTCATTAAATTAATAAGGTAAAGGTTTGTGAAAAGTTGACTTACCTTTTTTTTATCATTTTTTACTAAGCTCATTTCTCGTAATCCATATTGATAAATACCAAATACAGCAAAAATGAAGAAGTAATTAAAAATCGTATCAGCAAAGTTAACAGTTCCCATTGATTGTGCTCCAAGCGCTCGGTAAGCGTATGGTCCAACGAGTAAGGGGAGAATAATGTTAAAGATATTCAGTGCAATCTTATACAAAATGTTTTTAAATAGTGATTTTTGCATAACTAGATCCTTCTATACATAATTTTATGGAGTATATGATTCGTGTTTTATCTATTACACATTTGGTAATTATACGATTTATTTTATGTTGTGAGCAAATTTTTTTAAAAAAGCCATAGCTAACTTTATCAGTGTAACGCGCGTAAACTTTGTAAAGCAACTTATGGAAATAATCATTGATGAAAACGGATTTTAAATGTCATATTAAAGATTAAGAAGAAGTATGAGAAACCACCATCCTAATAGAGGATGGTGGTTTCTTTAATTATGCATTCCACGGTTTTTGAATTGTTAGTACTTCTGCCATCTCTTTACTTTTTAGTCGGTTCAGTTTTCGTTTTTCTGCACGTTCTGTACCTGTATTATATAACCAGTGTTCTTCTTCTGTTTCAGCAATTACACCTGGTACAGAGGATGGTTTTCCGTTCTCTAATGCCACGAAAGTAATGAAGCAAGTAGCAGCAATACGGCGTTCGCCACCTAATAAATCCTCTGCAACGACTTTTACGAATACCTCCATAGAAGATCTTCCTGTATAACAAACGAATGCTTCATAGCAAACAGAATCAGTTTGATGAATTGGTGTTAAAAAGTCAACAGAATCGATAGAAGCTGTCACACAGTGCTTACGGCAATGACGTGCAGCTGCAATAGAAGCGATGCTGTCAATTTCCGCTAATAATTTTCCGCCAAATAATGTTTGATGGTTGTTTAGGTCATTCGGAAAAACACGTGTTGTTTTTATCGCCTTAGATTCTCTCATAAATTTCTTTTCCATATTATCTACTCCTATTTATTTTGGCTTAATGATTCCCATAAGAACTCGATTTGTTCTGTTCATTATGTATAATCATTAATGAACAGAAATTTCACTCTATCTAGATTGTAGTGTAAAAGAGATTTCGCTTACATTGCAAGGAGAATATGTGATGTTATTAGCTTTGTCATAGAAATAGGCTACCAGCACTCCTTTTATTCGTGATAAAATCATTTTGTTAAAAATATAAAGTTAAAGGGAATAGATACCCTTTAATAAAGGGAAAAAGAGGTGCCATACAATAGAATTATGAGTAATGTACAGATAGGCTTTCATTCTTTATTTAACAAGATAGTAGTTGGACTCATGTTCCTCTTTTTTTTATATTCATTTTGGTATTTTTTTGAAGAGGTAAGCAATATTTTTGATATAAACTCTACCGGTTTAGTGATTGTATTAGGTGTTTGTATCATTTTAATTTTGCTGACTACATCTATTTTACAATATCGATTTACGAGTAAACAATTTATTCTTTTTCTTATTTCAAGTACTGTAGTACTTCGTTTTCTAGCAATTGTGTCGATGGGAGCCCCACTTGAAGGTGACGCGAAGATGATGTATGAGGCCGCTAAGCAAATTGGGCAAGGAAATACTAGTTTTAGCGGGATAGAAGCTCTTGTACAATCACCTTTTATTATGTACGAATCCTTTTTTATTCGTCTTTTTGGAGATGCAATGTTTGTATTAAAGATATGCAATATCTTATATTGCGGGGCTACAGCTTTTTTTATTTACAAGCTTGCTTCTACGCTATTTCATGAAGAATGCGGCCGAATTGCGGCTATGTTGTATGCTGTATATATTCCTAATATTGTACTTTGTTCTGTGTTGACAAATGAACATTTAGCAACGTGTTTATTTTATTTTGCATGCTACTTACTTATACATAAGGGTTTAAGTCACTCGTATATGTGGGGAGTGGCCGCTTTTTTATTTGCTTTTAGTAATATAATTCGTCCATTAGGTTTATTTTTGATTATAGTCCTTGTTATGTACCTTGTAGTGGTGGAAGTTTTGCAAAGTACAGAACGAAAAAAAATGCTTTTTAAAATAGTAGGTGTATGCGTTATATTTTATGGTGTCCATTATGGAGTAAGTTACGCATTGGCAAAATCAAGTAGTTTACAATCTACATTTACAAATGATCGGTATGTTCAATCTGTATTAGTAGGTGGAAATGAAAAAACAACAGAACGGGAGAAAAAAGAGTATACTGTGGATTTTATAAATAAAAAGTTGAAAGAAATAGAGATGGAGGGGTTTTCCTCTATTCAAATGAGTTTAGGGAACTTACAGAAACAAGAAATAAAAAACACTCTTATAAAGGGTGGGTACCTTATATATATAATGATTACAATATTTGTAGCAATTGCTATGTTACATCTTCTATTTCAAAAACCGGGAAATGGAAGTTATATGCTGCTTCTATTCATTATAGTAGGTTATTTATTTGCAAGACTTATGAATACGCGTATTGTATATGATAGCATACTAGTCCCTAGTTTATTGATATTGCAAAGCTATGGGGTATATATAGTATATCAATATTGTCAAAAGCTGTTTTTTAAAAAATAAAAGAATCCTTTAAGTAGGATTCTTTTTTCATTATTGTATAATGTAGGTCTTTTTTGGAGTTGTACTTATCGGTTTAATTCGGACATTAAACTATCAGCTGTTAGAGCCATTTTTGCAGAAGCATCTTCAATTGCTTTTATAACATGAGTAATTAATTCAAGTTCATTTTCAATTTTTTGATTCTGCTCTTTTGAGTTAAACATATCTTTTACAATTTCTTCGAAATAGTTATCAGTTTCATTCATACTATTTGTTCCCTCAGAGACAAGACTATTAATTTGTTCAACAGAAGATGAAACGTGTGTAATTTGTTCATTTGTTTTTTCAACAAGCTTCGTCACATTTGAAATGGACTCTTTTGTTTGCTCGGATAGTTTGCGGATTTCTCCTGCTACTACGGCAAATCCTTTTCCAAATTCGCCAGCACGTGCAGATTCAATCGCTGCATTTAAAGCAAGTAAATTTGTTTGATCAGCAATCGATTTTACAATATCAATAATTTCGTTAATTTTTTTCGAAATAACCAGTAGTTCTTGTGTATCTTCAATAATTGTTTGCATGCTGCCTTTCATGCTTTCCATTCGTTGATTTTGAACATGAAGCTGCTGTTTTCCTTGGGTTGCTTTTTGTTCTGATTGTATTGCTAACGATGTACCCGTTTTTGCGATATCAATAATGTTCTCTGATTGTGTTGTTAATTGCTGAATAGAAGCGCCTGTTTCTTCTGATACAACAGCAAGTTCTTGAGCGATATGGGTGATTGTCATTTGGGCAATTTCTTTTTCTTGTTCATGCTCTTTTCGAATTACTTCATATTCTTGTTCGTAAGCTGTTAAAACAAGTTCTTGCTCGAGTGAAAAGAGTTTGTTTAGTACGTGAACAGCGCAGGTGAAGTCTTCGAGTTTTGTAAATTTTTCTTCTAGAATTTTAATGATTGAACGAAATAATTCTTGGTATGCAGAAGTATACCATTTTCTATGTAACCCAATTTTTACATGTTTTCGTGCAATTTGAACACGACGTTGAATAAACTCCTCATCAATATCACCGCTAAATAATTGCTCAATATGTTTCTTTAATGTTTGTTGTAATTTTTGAACTGAACTATATTTTTCGATGATATTTATGAGGTGTGGTTGTTTTGTAATATTTTCATAGAATTTTTTTGTAATCCAATCAAGTTGTTCATAAATAAAAGGTTGTAGCACTTTTACAACCTGTAAATCCTCTTTTGTTACGTGCAGCATGTCCATCTGTGCTGCTAAATCAGAATCCATTGGTACAAGAAATGTTACTGTTTTATTTTTACTTTGTTCTTTTAAGCTTCTTTCGTTTGTTTGACTACCGTCCTTTTTAAAAATATTTAGCATGATTGTTCCCCCTGTATATATTTATCCCGCTATCTCTAGACAATAAGCCCTTACCTCAAAATTTAAAGGCAGAACCCCTTGTTGATAGAAGTTTTACCTTATAAAGCGTTTACAATGTTTTTCATTTTATTTATCCCGCATTAACGGGCAGTAAGACCCCCACTCCAAGAGTCAGAGAGAAGCGAAGAAGATAGGTGGGGTATAACTGCCCGTAAAAGCTCGATTCACCATTATTGGAGGATGGAAAAACCCCTAATAATGGAAGTTTCACTTTATTATAGCTATTTTTTCTTTTTTTCTCTATATTGTTATATAAAATTTAAAAGATTTATATGACATAAAGAAAGAGAATTCATGGCAGAACTCTCTTTTGTATGAAAATAGATCAATGACCTTTATTCATTTTTGCATGTGTCTTAAAAAAGACTGGGAAATGTATATTATAGATAAAAGTTACAACGCGTATAGTAAATGTTACAAGTAAACAAATATAGAAAGCTAATACGTGTGATCCCATTTCATACGTAATAAGAAAACTAATTGCACCTAGAATGGAGGCAATTGCATAAATTTCTTTACGAAAGACATATGGGATATCTTGAGCGCAAATATCGCGTAAAATTCCGCCGCCAATACCTGTGATTACTCCCATAGAAACAACTAAGAAAGGAGCAGTCATATGATGGGTAATGGCTGCATTTGCACCGACTGCAGTAAATACGCCTAAACCAACAGCGTCTGAGAGCATAATAACAACTTGTAATTTATGAATTCTTTCAAAAAACATACAAGTAAATAATGCTGCTAAGATGCTAATGAAAAAGTAAATGGGTTGAACAAATGCAACTGGAGGTAAGTTTCCAATCATAACATCACGAATTATCCCGCCGCCAAGTGCAGTTGCTACAGATAAACAAAGGACACCAAATAAATCAAGTTCTTTTTTCAAGCCTACTAATGTACCAGAAATGGCAGCGGCGATAATGCCGAGAAATGTAAATACATCAATTAAAAACATCGCTCCAATCCCTTCCTTCTAAAGACATTCCAAGGAAAGAATATACACTAAAGTTATGAAAATAACAATTCCTGTTTCGCTACATGTAAAAAAAGTTAAAGAATAGGGAAAGAAAGCGTTTGAAAATGCCGTTTGAGAGTAAATAAATTATAAATAGGAAAGAGGTAAAGTGAAACTTCCATTGGTGGGGAATTCTTCTTCCCTCACTGCTGGAAAGCCAGTTAATGCGGGATAAAAATGAGGTTCTTAAAGATTTTATTATTCAATTGAAATACCACCGGGTCAATTGAGAACTTATGCTATAATAAGTATTTGGAACGAGTTATGATACCTACAATATTTATCGGAGGCAAAGATGTTAAATAACAATAGTTTAGGTTATAAATTCGAGAACTTTCTATTGATTTTTATTATATTACAACCAATTATAGATCTGCTTACATCATTTTGTATTTTAGTGCTCAAAATTGATGCAACGGTTGGAGTGATAACGCGTTTCTTTGTTATGGCTCTTGCTGGTATTTATATTCTTATGCAAGCCCGTGTTAAAGAAAATCGAAAATATATTATATATTTACTTGGACTAGGAATTGTCCTTGGATTAGGATTTTTAAATAATAAAATGATTAAGGATCCGATGTTACAAGGAGAAGAGATTAAGTTTATCGCAAAGGCGTTATACCCATTTGTCATGATAAGCTGTTATATTCTAGTATTTAAGTCATTAAAGATAAAAGAAACGATGCATACAAAGATGAGAAATTATATAGCGTATGCAGCCTTAATTATAAATGTGGTTATGGTTGTATCTATCGCAACTGGAACAGATTATAATAGCTATGAATATTTTAAAGAAGGTTCACGTGGCTGGTTTTATGCAGGGAATGAACTTGGATCAGTTTTAGCAATAATATGTCCAATTGTTTTTTTGTATTCCATTGAAAAAACAACAAGCTTGGCAAAGAGTTATTTTTGGATTCCGTCTCTTTTAATAATATTTTCATTATTTGCAGTTGGTACAAAAGTAGGGGCGGGAGCTATTTTCTGTACAGTTGCTATTGCTATTTTTATGTGCTTTATACAAGCATTTTTACAACGGAAAGAGCATAATAAAAAGCCATATTTGTTAAATGGTTTGATTGCAACAGTTATATTTGTAGGAGTATTAGGGTATTTTCCGTTCTCGCCAATATATAAAAATACGAGTATTCATGTTCAAGTTTTTGAAAAAGTACAACATGAGAAAAAACAACAGGATAAGCCTGCTACACAAGAGGATATTAAAAAAGAGAAAGAAGAAGAGAAAAAGGCTGAGACACAATCTCTCATTTTCAGTGGACGTGAATTATATACACAGATGTATAAAGACTTTTATAAACAAGCACCTATGTCTCAGAAGTTACTTGGTATGGGGTATGGTGGTAACTCTAAAGATGTCCCAAAATTAATTGAAAGAGATTTCCATGATTGGTTTTACACATTTGGAATTATCGGTTTCATTTTCCTTATGATTCCATTTGTGTATTATGGTTTGAGAATCCTAATGGTATTTATAACAAGGTTCCGTGATATGTTTACAGTCAAGTATGCATTGTTAACTGCGGGTCTTTTGTTAGCATTAGGAATTGCTTATACAGCAGGTCACGTATTAACGGCACCAGGGGTAAGTATTTACTTTGCTGTATTATTAGCGTATTTAATCGTAGATTTAGAAATAGAATGATGGGAAAATAAAAGCTAGCATTATGTTAGCTTTTATTTTTTGTTATAGTAAAACAAAAGAAAAATATATTGATGGAGGAAGAAAAAGATGAAAGTGCTACATATGAATGCTGGAGCAGAAACAGGTGGCGGAAAAACGCATATTATTTCACTTTTGTCGCAATTTCCGAAAGATGAAGTAGAATTAGCAGTATTTGAAGAAGGTCCAATGGCAAACGAAGCGAGAGCGTTAGGGATAAAGGTACACGTTTTTTCACAATCATCTCGCTATGATATATCTATTCTTTCAAAAATACGTTCTTTTATTAATGAAGAACGTTTTGATATCGTTCATACACACGGAGCAAGAGCAAATTTTTATCTTTCCCTATTAAAAAGAAAGATAAGTGCCAAATGGGTTACAACAGTTCACAGTGATCCAACACTAGATTTTATGAAACGTGGTGTAAAAGGATGGATTTTTACAAAGTTAAATTTACGTTCGTTTAAGAAGATTGATTTGTTTTTTGCAATTACAGAACGTTTTAAGAGAAATACGGTAACACTAGGTGTACCAGAGGATAAAATTTGTACAATCTATAATGGTATTGAATATGATCTTACGCCAGCAAAGCCTTATAATTTAGAGGAACAATTCGGTATACAGGCAGACGTATTTACAGCGATTCAAGTAGCGCGTCTTCATCCTGTTAAAGGGCATGAAATATTATTTGAGGCATTACAAAATACGAAGATTCCAAATATAAAAGTATTGTTACTTGGCGATGGTCCGATTGAGAATGAACTAAAAGAAATGGTAAAACAAAAAGGAATAGAAGATAAAGTACTATTTTTAGGACATCGTCAAGATGTGAAAGAATTATATGCCTCAGCACATATTAACTTACTTACATCACATAGTGAAAGTTTTTCACTTGTTTTATTAGAAGCGGCAAATCAACGTTTAACTTCTATTGCTACAGATGTTGGTGATATGTCACAACTTATTGTTGATGAAACATATGGTTGGATCATTCCAACTGGTGATGCCCCGACTCTTGCTCATGCGTTAGAGGAAGCGTATGAAAAATGGAGGAACGGTAAATTGGCGGAAATGGGTGAGCGTTTGTATATGCATGCGTCTTCTCACTTTTCTTTACGAAAGGTGTATGAAGATACGCATAAAGCGTATGAAAAGCTTTTATCGGAGTAACTGTTATGCTAAATCAGGGAAGCCTGATCGGTTCCACTAACCATTAGTGAGGAGAGCGTTCACTAATGGAAGTTTCACTTTATCCCGCTCAAACAGGCAGTAACATATTTAGCTAAATCAGAGAAGTTAAACTGCCTGTAAGAGCCCGATTGGTTCAACTAACCATTAGTGAGGAGAGTGTTCACTAATGGAAGTTTCACTTTATAGAAATAGAAAAGATATTTGAAATAGAGAGGATTGTAAATATGGCAGTGCAAACAATTGATATTTTAGGCGTGCCCTTCTCAACGATGACAATGGAAGAAACGATTCAATATGTGATGCAGCAGCTAGAAAAGAAACAAGAGAATGCATTTCAAGTTGTAACGGCAAACCCTGAAATTGTGATGTGTGCAAAAAAGGATGCTAAATTCCATGAAACGCTTCTTCAGGCAGATATCATTACGCCAGATGGAATTGGTGTTGTAAAGGCAAGCGGCATGCTAGGTACACCGTTAAAAGAACGTGTAGCAGGTTTTGACTTAATGAGTGATTTATTTAAAACATTATCACAAGAGAAGAAATCGGTATCTGTCTTTTTACTTGGAGCAAAGCGGCATGTTGTAGAAAAAGCCGCTCAAATTTTAACAGAAAGATATGAGGCACTATCCATTGTAGGTACACAAGATGGATATTTTAAACAAGAGCAAGAAGAAGAAATTATTGCGCGTATTCAAGAAGCAAAACCAGATATTTTGCTTGTTGCACTTGGATTCCCGAGACAAGAAAATTTTATTCAGCATAATAAACATCGCTTAAATACAAAGGTAGCAGTTGGCGTTGGGGGAAGTTTTGATGTTTGGGCAGGAGAAGTAAAGCGTGCCCCAAAATGGATTCAAGCTATTCATTTAGAGTGGTTTTATCGTTTATGCAGCAATCCAACACGCTGGCGTCGCCAGCTTGTATTAGTTGAATTTTTAAAAGAAGTGGTTCGGTCGAAAAGGTAGCAATATTTTGCTACCTTTTTTCTATGAAGCTTGTATATGTAGCTCGCCCTTTCATTTTATGGAGTAAAACATCTATGTATGAGGTGTTTTTTCATGGGAAAGATAAGGTTTAATAGGTAGTTTGTCTTCTTTAATATACAATTAAAAAAGTATTTTACTTATGTAATGTACATATGTAAAATTAAGTGTAAAGACAGCTTTGTAAGGAGGACCTCTAGTGGGGAAAGTTACAGAAATCTCGAATCGAAAGCTTCTCGGAATTGCTGGGCTTGGTTGGCTATTTGATGCGATGGATGTTGGGATGCTTTCGTTTATTATTGCTGCACTGCAAAAGGAATGGCAGCTTAGTGCACAGCAGATGGGATGGATTGGTAGTATTAACTCTATTGGGATGGCGGTTGGAGCACTTATATTTGGGATATTAGCAGATAAAATTGGTCGTAAATCTGTTTTTATTATTACATTATTATTATTTTCTGTTGGTAGTGGTTTAACAGCTTTATCAACAACATTAACTGTATTTCTTGTACTTCGTTTTCTCATTGGAATGGGACTTGGAGGAGAGTTACCGGTTGCATCAACACTTGTATCCGAAAGTGTTGCAGCGCATGAACGTGGTAAAATTGTTGTTTTATTAGAAAGTTTTTGGGCCGGTGGATGGTTAATTGCTGCTATCATTTCATATTTTGTTATTCCGACATACGGTTGGCAAACAGCGATGGTTTTAAGTGCAATTCCAGCTTTTTATGCATTATATTTACGTTGGAGTTTACCAGATTCACCACAATTTCAAAAAGTGCCTCAAAAACAATCTGTATTTGCAAACATAAAGGCTGTTTGGTCTGGGGAGTATAGAAGAGCGACTGCTATGCTCTGGATCTTATGGTTCTGTGTTGTGTTTTCTTATTATGGAATGTTCCTTTGGCTTCCAAGTGTACTAGTATTAAAAGGATTTAGTTTAATTAAAAGCTTTCAATATGTGTTAATTATGACACTTGCGCAGCTTCCAGGCTATTTTACAGCCGCTTGGTTTATTGAACGTTTTGGTCGGAAGTTTGTGTTAATCACATACTTACTTGGAACAGCATGCAGCGCATATCTCTTCGGAGCAGCAGATTCACTTCTCACGTTAATGATCGCAGGTATGTTGCTATCTTTCTTTAATTTAGGAGCTTGGGGAGCATTATATGCGTATACGCCAGAGCAGTACCCGGCAATCATTCGTGGTACAGGAGCTGGGATGGCAGCGGCATTTGGCCGCATCGGTGGTATTTTAGGGCCATTGTTAGTTGGTTATCTCGTAGCCACGCATGCGTCCCTTTCTTTTGTCTTTACGATCTTTTGTGCAGCTATTGTAATTGGCGCTCTTGCTGTACTTGTGCTTGGGAAAGAAACAAAACAACAAGAATTAACATAAGGAAAAGGAAGCTGTGTGCAGCTTCCTTTTCGTTGTTTTCTGACAAAAACATGGTATATTTGATAGAAAAATGGTTTATAAAAAGGGATTATTTCTAAAAAAGCGAATGTATACAACAAGGCGTATGGACAAAAGGATTAGGTGGTTGGGCAGACATGAAAATTTTAATCGTAAATGAACGAGAAGAAAGCAGAGGACAATTAATAGATTTTTTCACGGAACATATAAAAAATTTGGAATGTTTTGAAGCGAAAACAGGAATGGAATCACTACAAATAGCAAAGAAATATACGCCAGATTTTATTTTTTTAGATACACAATTACCAGATGCAACAGGCTTTGAAGTCGCAGGATTGCTGCGCCAATTAACATTGCATACAAAGTTTATATTTACAGGAGACGACATGAAAGATGCAATTATATCATTTCGTTTTCACGCTTTTTACTACTTATTGCAACCATTTAAGCAGGAGGACTTGCAGTTTTTATTGCATAGTATTGAGCAAGAAAAAGTAACACGAGAGAAGAATCGATTGCAAAAGCTTCCGATTGAATGTCATGAAGGAATTACATATATTCTTCCGGAAGATATTGTATATATAAGTAAGAATAAAGAAAATAAAACAGTTTCAATTTATACAATCAATAATCAATATATCTCAACATACACATTACAAGAATTAGAAGGTAAGTTAGCGGTATACGATTTTTTACGTGTTCATAAAAGTTATCTTATTAACGTTATATATGTGCGAGAATTAAAGCCTTATTATAACGGAACGTATAACTTATATTTGGAAAGGTATGATAACCAGCCGATACCCGTTAGTCGAAATTATGTAAAACGACTTCGAAATAAAATTGAATTGTAACAAGTCGTGGACGAATTTAAACATGTTAAAATAGGAAACATTCATCATAAGGAATATTATTTTTAACTATTCTGAAAATTTAGTACAATTCCCTCTAAGACGTAACATTAGGGGGGATTCTTGTTGAAAGCATGGAAATCTATTTTACTTTGGGGTGTGATTACGGCTTTAGGAGCAGCAGGATTTGCTGTTTTAGCGTTATCTCGCGGTGAAACGATTAATGCAGTTTGGTTGCTTGTTACTGCTGTTTCAGTATATGCCGTTGCATACCGGTTTTATAGTAGATTTATCTCCAGAAAAGTTTTTGAATTGGACGACAATCGAAAAACGCCGGCAGAGCTTTTGAATGATGGGAAAGATTATGTTCCGACAAATAAATGGGTTTTATTTGGGCACCATTTTGCGGCAATTGCTGGAGCCGGACCATTAGTTGGTCCAATCTTAGCTGCACAGATGGGATATCTGCCAGGAACGATTTGGATTATTGTTGGAGTTGTGTTGGCCGGAGCTGTACAAGATTTCGTGATTTTGTTCGCATCTATGCGGCGTAACGGAAAGTCACTTGGTGAAATGATTAAAGAAGAGATTGGTCCTGTAACAGGTTTTATTGCGATGATTGGCATTTTGGGAATTATGATTATTTTATTAGCGGTATTAGCTCTTGTTGTGGTGAAAGCACTTATAGGAAGCCCATGGGGAATGTTTACGATTGCAGCAACAATTCCAATTGCAATTTTAATGGGTGTATATATGCGTTACATTCGTCCAGGCCGTGTTGGAGAAGGTTCAGTTATTGGTATTATCTTACTTCTTTTGGCACTTGTAGCGGGTCAGTATGTAGCGGAAAATCCAACGCTTGCTACGATGTTTACTTTTAAAGGTGAAACAATTGCAATTATGCTTATCATTTATGGATTTATTGCTTCTGCATTACCTGTTTGGCTATTACTTGCTCCGCGTGATTATTTAAGTACGTTCTTAAAGATTGGAACAATTGTTGGTTTAGCGCTCGGTATCATTATTGTTGCACCAGATTTACAAATGCCGGCAGTTTCAAAATTTATTGATGGAACAGGCCCAGTATTTGCAGGGAATTTATTCCCATTTTTATTTATTACAATTGCTTGCGGAGCTGTATCTGGCTTCCATGCACTTGTTTCTTCTGGTACGACTCCGAAAATGATAGAAAGAGAAGGGCATGCACAGCCAATTGGTTATGGTGCTATGCTTATGGAATCATTTGTTGCCGTAATGGCAATGATTGCAGCTTGTGTACTAACACCAGGTACATACTTTGCAATTAATAGTCCGCCGGCAGTCATTGGAACGGATGTAGCACAGGCCGCACAAGTAATTAGTTCTTGGGGATTTACTGTGACGCCAAATGAGTTGAAAGAGTTAGCTATAAATGTCGGAGAACAAACAATATTATCTCGTACAGGCGGGGCACCGACGCTCGCGCTTGGTATGGCTCATATTTTCTCCCAAGTAATTGGTGGAAAAGCATTAATGGCATTTTGGTATCACTTTGCAATTTTATTTGAAGCGCTCTTCATTTTAACAACTATCGATGCAGGAACACGTGTTGGCCGGTTTATGATTCAAGACATTTTAGGTCATGTTTATAAACCATTTGCAAAAACAGATTCTATACTTTCCAATATTGTTGCAACAACGCTGTGTGTACTAGGATGGGGCTATTTCTTATATCAAGGGGTTATTGATCCGCTTGGTGGTATTAATACGTTATGGCCACTCTTTGGAATCGCAAATCAAATGTTAGCTGGGATTGCATTATTACTTGGAACGACTATTTTATTTAAAATGGGAAAAAAGGCATACGTTTGGGTGACGCTCATTCCGACAACATGGTTACTGATTGTTACAATGACAGCAGGCTATCAAAAGTTATTTCATGAAAATCCGGCAATTGGATTCCTCTCTCATGCAAAAGTATTCCAAAGTGCACTAGATAAAGGGAAAGTCTTAGCACCTGCAAAAAACGTAGCACAAATGAAACAAATTATTCTTAATGATTATATTGATGCGGCGCTTTGTGGAATTTTCATGCTTGTTGTAATTGCGGTACTGATATCAGCTATTAGAATATGGATACAAGTATTGAACAATAAAGCAACTCCATTAAAAGAAGCGGCGTATGTTCCACGCGATGAAAGCGAGGTACAGCATTATGCTTAAAACAATGATAAGCATGTGGAGATACCGAAAACAATTTATTAGTTTGCTTGTTGGTGTACCTAGCTATGAGAAGTATGTGGCTCATATGAAACAACAACATCCAAATGAAATTGTATTATCTCGAAAGCAATTTTTTGCCGAAGCGCAAGAAGCAAGATTTAATGCGAAAGGCGGTAAAATTTCGAGATGTTGCTAGAGAGAATATAGTATAGAAAAGAGCGATATTTCGCTCTTTTTTTTGTTTCACGTGAAACATGTAACGAAAAGTTTGGGAATTATAGGGATATAATATACAATGATAAATAGGAAAATGGATAGGATGGAACTTTCATGTGAATTTTCAAGTTGTAGAAAGGCCAGGTATAGTTTTATGCTAAATGATCTATTTATAAATACAACTATTATTCTTTCTTTTATTTTCGTTGGTGGTCAACTTTTTAAAAATATTTCATTAAAAGAGCCGCTATCATTTGAAGTGAAATGCTTTGTTGGCATTGTAATGGGAACTTTAGGTGCTCTGCTTATGAAGTTTGGTGTCCATATTGAAGATGTGCTGCTAGATTTACGATATCTTTCTGTTATATTGGCTGCAATTATTGGGGGACCTATTGCAAGTTTATTAGCTTCCATCATTATTTTAATTATACGTTTATTGTTAACTGGTTATTCAGCAGGGGCACAAATAGCTGTGTATGTAATTTTATTAACAGGTATAGGTTGCACGATTATTTCAATGTTTCGCATTTCTGTTCTCAAAAAGTGGATTTGGTTACATATTTATTGTTTAACAGTTTCATCAATTGCAATTTATGTCGTTTTTAAAGATGTGCTTGTACTAAGTTTATACTTACTTATTAGCATTATGACAGGGTATATCACTTTTTTAAGTGCACATTATGTTTTGCAGTCAAACGAATTGTTTCGCATGATGAAACAGTATGCAACAATGGATCCTTTAACTGGATTAGGAAATGTTCGTAAATTCGATACAGAATTGAATAGAAATATTGAGAATAAGAAAAGTAATGAAAATCCACTCTGTTTATTACTAGTAGATATTGATTATTTCAAGGATGTGAATGATAAGTACGGACATCCTGCTGGTGATGAAGTTTTACAGCAATTAGGGGGGATTTTAAAGGATAGTTCTCCATTCCCGCATTTAGTATTTCGAAAAGGCGGAGAGGAATTCGCTTTATTATTACCAAAATCAACATTACAATATGCTGTAGATATAGGGGAAAAAATTCGAACAGCTGTAGAGCAGCATGTGTTTCGGTTACCAAATGATATTTGTTTACATATCACGATTTCAGTAGGTGTTTCAACCTATGTAGGCTCACCACAACAATTTATTCAACTTGCAGATGATGCATTATACTCTTCCAAACGAAATGGAAGAAATCAAGTGAGTGCTGTTTCATGAAAAATAAAGTCGTCACGTATGGACGACTTTATTTTTTTTATTCTTATCCCGCACTAACGGAGGCTTCGCTTTATATAAGTTCTTTTCCAGCTCCAAATTTACGATATGCACCGTGATGAGTTGGACCCACATATTCGTTTAGTTTGAATGAGTGGTGAATTGCAGCTGTAATAAACTCTTTTGCTACTCGCACTGCTTCTTTTACAGATTTTCCTTTTGCTAGCTCTGCTGTAATTGCAGCAGCATATGTACAACCTGCACCGTGTGTGTATGTTGTTTCAATTTTTTCGGATTCTAAAATTTCAAATGTTTCTCCATCGTATAATAAATCAATTGCTTTTTCTGTTCCTAGCTTGCTGCCGCCTTTAATAAGTACATATTTTGTACCTAAAGCATGGATTTTTTCAGCAGCTTGCTTCATATCTTCAAGTGAGTTAATTTTTACACCGCTTAGTTGATACGCTTCAAATAAATTTGGTGTTACAATCAATGCTTTTGGAACAAGCACATCACGTAAGCATTCGTTCGTTTCTGGGTGAAGCGCCTCGTCTGCCCCTTTACATACCATAACAGGGTCTATTACTACGTTTTGTAGATTATGTTTCTCAATTGTTTCAGCAACAAGTTCAATAATTTCAACAGATCCAAGCATACCTGTTTTTAATGCATCAACGCCAACACCCTCAATTGTCGTTTCTAATTGTGGTTTCAATGTAGACGCTGGAATTGGGAACACATTATGTGCCCAACCGTTATGTGGATCCATTGTTACGATTGTTGTAAGAGCTGTCATACCATATACACCAAGCTCTTGGAATGTTTTTAAGTCTGCTTGCATACCAGCGCCGCCGCTTGTATCAGATCCAGCAATTGTAAGTGCTTTGTTTAATGTCATTGTGAACGCCCCCTCAGGTGATATAATGAAAACTACATTTTTAACCATTATATCAATGTTATGAATAAGTACAAAGTGAAAAAGTTACTTGCATGTTTTAGAAGAGATCGGATTTGATACAATGAGAAATGAAAATATTGTATGTAGGAGATACCTTATGTTTCAAGAAAATCGTACAAGTGAATTAGTTATATTGAAAGAAATTGCAGAAACGTTGAATACATCTAATGATACTCATCATGTTCTGCGAGCAGTATTAGAAAAGCTGTTGCATGTAACAGGGCTAACAACAGGATGGATTTTTCTTGCAGATGTGAATGGTAGATATACAAAATTAATTGATTACAATTTGCCAGAAGCGCTTACTTTTCAAAATAAAAAACCGATGTGTGAAGGAGAATGTTGGTGTTTGCACCGCTTTGTAGAAGGGAAATTAGATCGAGCGGTTAATATTATTGAATGCAAACGAATTAACAATGCGATTGAAAATAATTGGGGTGACACTGAAGGGATTTTGCATCATGCGACGGTTCCATTAAAAGCTGGTGGGGAAGAGTTTGGTTTATTAAATGTTGCAAGCCCTGGGAAAACGCATTTTTCCGAAGAAGAACTCATGCTATTACAATCGGTTGCTTTACAAATTGGGACAGCTTTAAAACGGACGAAATTATATGAGGCTGAAAAAAGAAGGGCTCATTATTATGTAAAATTAGAGCGTTTTATTCAGCAATTGGGAACAATCCATAAGCTCAATACATTACCAGAAGAAGTCGTAAAACAAGTGGGAAATGTATTTCAGTGGAAGCAAGTAGCACTTTTTATTCAAGAAGATAAGAGATTATCAATGCGAGCTTCTTACAAGAAACACGGGGCCGAGGAAGAGGCAGAGCTAGAGAGTGTGGCAAAAGAAGCAATGGAGAAGAATCATGCGATTTTGCAAAAACGGCAGATTGGGAACGTAGTTCAGTATAAGAACTCAATTATCGCTGCTCCTATTCATATTCGAAGCCATGTGTTTGGTGTTTTATGCGTGAGCTCGGACCAAGGTGAGTTTGATGCCAATACTGTAGATATGATTCAAGCGTTAACGAATCATATTTCATTAATAATTGAGAATCTAAGGTTAAACGAACAGAGGCGTGATCTTGTTCGAATGGAAGAACGAAACCGTTTAGCGAGAGACCTTCATGATTCTGTATCACAAAAGCTATTTTCATTAACCTTTATGACGAAGGGTGCAGAGGCCGTTTTGAAGGGACAAAATGAAAGGGTGGATCAATCTCTTCATGAGATGAGGGAACTAGCACAAGGTGCCTTGAAGGAAATGAGAAGCCTCATTTGGCAGCTTCGTCCAGCGGGATTAGAAAAAGGTTTGCTCCCAGCTTTAAAGCAGTATGGTGAAAACTTAGGGTTAAAGATTCGTGAACAGGTCACAGGTGTGCGTGATTTACCGCGTACAGTAGAAGAAACGTTGTGGCGAGTTGGTCAAGAGGCTTTAAATAATGTAAGTAAGCATGCTGGTGTTATGGAAGCTACAATTTATTTCAAAGTAACAGAGAGAGAAGTATCTTTAGAAGTGGTTGATCATGGTTTTGGCTTTATCGAGAAAGATATAAAAGAGAAGAAGTCACTTGGTATGACAACAATGCGGGAACGAGTAGAATTAATTGGTGGATGTATTACGATTACAAGCGGGAAAAAACGGACAAGTATAAAAGTTATTGTACCGTTATAATGTGAAGTGAAAATGAGGGAAACTTGTGAACATAAAAGTATTATTAGTTGATGATCATACAGTTGTTTTAAAAGGTTTAGCGTTTTTTTTAAGTACACAAAAAGATTTTGAGTTAGTTGGAGAAGCAAACAATGGGAAAGAAGCTTTGAAAAAAGTAGAAGAAGTGCAGCCGGATGTTGTTTTGATGGACTTGTATATGCCAGAGATGGATGGAATTGAGGCAACGGCGTGTATTAAAAAGAAATATCCACATGTAAAAGTACTTGTATTAACTAGTTTTTCCGATCAAGCACATGTTTTACCCGCATTACAGGCAGGGGCAAGTGGATATATTTTAAAAGATGTTGAACCTGATCAACTTGTGGAAGCAATTCGTAGTGCGTATAAAGGAAATATCCAGCTTCATCCTGAGATAGCAAGTGCACTTCTTTCTCAAGCGTTGCCACAAGCAGAGCTAGAGGTATCATCAACTATTGATGTAGATGTACTAACTGCAAGAGAGAATGAAGTGCTGCAACTTTTGGCGCAAGGGATGAGTAATAAGGAAATTGCCTCTGTTTTAGTCATTACAGAAAAAACAGTGAAAGCTCATGTAAGTAGTATTTTAAGTAAATTAAATTTATCAGATCGTACACAAGCAGCTTTATATGCAGTGAAAAATGGGATTGTATAGGACAAAAGTCGTAGGACCTAGTTCGCCTTTAGGAGGTGGACTTTTTTTATGAAAAGATACGTCTATGTGAGGAAGAAATTTCTAGAATGAGAGGGTAGAATGTATTTGTAAGCAACAACAATTACAAGGGGATGCCCTTTTTAGTGAGTAAATATATAACAACGTAAGAGCGAGTAATAGGAGGAAAACAGAATGACAACAGTTTTATTTGTAAAAGCAAACAATCGTCCAGCAGATCAGGCAGTTAGTGTGAAATTATATGAGGCTTTTTTAGCAAGCTACAAAGAATCACATCCAAATGATACAGTGGTAGAGCTTGATTTATACAATGAAGAATTGCCATATGTAGGAGTAGATATGATTAATGGCACATTTAAGGCTGGTAAAGGATTCGAGTTAACAGCAGAAGAAGCAAAAGCGGTAGCTGTTGCTGATAAATATTTAGATCAATTCCTTGCAGCTGATAAAGTTGTATTCGGTTTCCCATTATGGAACCTAACAATCCCAGCTGTACTACACACATATATTGATTACTTAAACCGTGCGGGCAAAACATTTAAATATACGCCAGAAGGCCCAGTAGGTCTTATTGGAGATAAGAAAATTGCATTATTAAACGCACGTGGCGGTGTATATTCTGAAGGGCCAGCAGCTGAAGTAGAAATGGCTGTTAAGTATGTAGCAAGCATGATGGGCTTCTTCGGTGCAAAAGATATGGAGACAGTAGTAATTGAAGGTCATAACCAATTCCCCGATAAAGCGGAAGAAATTATTGCGGCAGGTCTTGAAGAAGCTGTTAAAGTAGCAAGTGCGTTCTAATTAACAAAATAAACGCCATTTAATAGAGCAGTACCAACACTATAAAAGTGCTGGTACTGTTTTTTTATCCCGCATTAACGGGCAGTAAGACCCCCACCTCAAGATCCAGGGAGAAGCGAGGAAGATAGGTGGGGGATAAACTGCCCATAAAAGCCCGATTGGTTCAACTAATAATCAGTGGGGGATGAAGACCCCCCACTGATTAAAGTTTCACTTTATCCCGCTGCTTTTGAGTGGATTTTTTATTATCGAGGGATGAAGAAAAACTCCCACTGCTGGGAGTTTCACTTTATTTTACTATTTTATTTTTGTACTAGTTCTTCTTGTTCATTCTTATTATGATTCGGAAGTGGAAATACATTACCGATCATTGCAGCTCCAATCATTGGTAACAATAAATTAATTGGGAAGAACATGAGTAATAATAATGTCATAGCGATTGGTTTTCGTACTGCATAGCTTGAAATGGCTGTCGTTACAACAGCTACACAAGCAACTGGATCTAATGACGGTATGAGAGTTGCTATAGCATATCCAATACTTGCACCAGAAAATACAATTGGAAAAATATGTCCGCCACGCCAACCTGTAGTTAGACAAACCGCGGTTATACACAACTTTAAAATCCCTGAAAGAGCCAGTACTCCAAATGATAACTCTGTCCATTCAGTTACTAATTCTTTTAATTGGTGTTCTCCTGAAAACAGTGTATACGGAAGTATAGTTCCTGCAATCCCTAAAAGGATACCGCCTATAATCGCTAATGTTAGCTTATATTCTTGAAAAGGATGTATTATTTTTTCTAATATATGTTCTACTTGGAAATAACAGTATCCTACCCCAACACCTATAAAAATAAGAGGGAGAAAGGCAATCCATTCATGGAGTGCAAAAGATCCTTCTCCAAAATTAACAATAAAGGATCCTCGATTATCGAACTGACTGAGAAATAAATAAACAGTAAAACCAGCAAAAGTAGTAGCGAGATATACAATAGTCTTTTTCCCTTTAAAATTTTCAGTGAGTTGTGTATCCTCATGTTCTCTTGGAGCTAAATAACCGAATAGCGGTGCATTAAAAATAACACTTAAAGCAGCGCCAATCCCAAATTCCGTTAGTTCGTGCATTCCTTTTAAAGTAAATTTAAAGCGATCACCAACCCACGTACAAAGTCCACCTATAATCCCAACAAGTGCTGCTTCCGGTCCTAAGCTTGCGCCAAATACTAAAACAATAACAGCTGTTAACGTAGCTTTATGCACAAAATGGTACTCGATTCTACCTGTTTTCTGATATTCAGCCATGGTCTCTGGCATTAAACGAGGGTATGTACCGAAATACTTCTGTGTCAGTCCGACAAGAACACCACCAATTACTGTTACACAAATTGTGTAATAAGAGGGTGATCCCAATTCTTTAGGTAAATATCCCCAGACAAACTGAATTCCAGCATTTGTGACAACTAAAAATAACCAAACTATAGCACCAACTATAGCACCTAGAAATAAACCGTACATGATGAGTAAATAGTGCATGTTTCTCCTAGTAGCCATTTTTTATGCCTCCTTTATGTTATATCCTATTATGAAAAAGTTAGAGATTCTGATACGAAAATAATTGGGTAACTCATTCAATATGGATATTATCCTTTTTAAAGAGCTACTTATTCAAAGTATATTACAAAAATCAGCATTATTATTGTATGAAAATCTGAACTAGTCATAATTTTAATCATGTTTATACATATATTTTGATGCTTGCCAAAATTAAGTATAACTATTTAATTTTACATAGTAAGTAAAGTTTTTGAAACGTTTTTTTGTTTTTAGTATAGAATATCAATGTTTTTTTAATATAATTTAAAATTTAAGAATAAACAAATGGATTGTTGTTATTTTTATAAAGATTCAGAAAAATAATTGACACTAGGAAATATTTGCTATAAAATCAACGGTAATTGCATAAGTCTTATCAAGAATAGGTGGAGGGACCGGGCCCTATGAAACCTTGGCAACAGCCGTAAAGCGGAATTGTGCCAAATCCTGCAGGTATTTCCTGAACGATAAGAAAGGCTACATGTCGAGCGTTTATCTAAACTGCTTCTTTCTTATTTAGGAAAGAAGCAGTTTTTTTATGTTAAGAAAGGGGATTGAGAAATGAGCGATGCAAGGGGAAAAGGAACAATTTGTGTGCAAGGCGGCTATACGCCAAAAAACGGTGAACCGCGTGTTTTACCGCTTTATCAAAGCACGACGTATAAATACGATACATCTGATGATTTAGCAGCTCTCTTTAATTTAGAGGCTGAAGGCTATATTTATACTCGTATTGGTAACCCAACGCTTGCAGCATTTGAGCAGAAACTGACAGAGTTAGAAGGCGGCGTTGGTGCTGTTGCAACTGCATCAGGGCAAGCTGCAATTATGTTAGCGGTATTAAATATTTGCGGCAGCGGCGATCACCTGCTTTGCTCATCAACAGTATACGGCGGTACATTTAATTTATTTGCAGTTAGTCTGCGGAAGCTTGGCATTGAGGTTACCTTCTTTGATCCAAATTTAGCCGCTGATGAAATTGTTGCTCTCGCAAATGAGAAAACAAAGCTTGTGTATGCAGAATCGCTTGGAAATCCAGCGATGAATGTTCTTAATTTTAAAGAGCTTTCTGATGCGGCAAAAGAGCTTGAAGTGCCATTTATCGTCGACAATACGTTAGCAACGCCATATTTATGTCATGCATTTGAACATGGTGCAAACATTGTCGTTCATTCTACAACGAAATACATTGATGGCCATGCAAGTTCACTTGGCGGTATTGTCATTGATGGTGGTAATTTTGATTGGAGTAAGTTTCCTGAATTTGTTGAACCAGATCCAAGTTATCATGGTGTGAGTTACGTGCAAAAATTTGGGCAGGCGGCATATATTGTGAAAGCTCGCGTGCAGTTATTAAGAGACTATGGAAATTGTATGAGTCCATTCAATGCGTATATGAGTAATATTGGCTTAGAGACACTGCATCTTCGTATGGAGCGTCATAGCCAAAATGCACTAGCTGTTGCGCAATGGCTATCTCAGCATGAACGCGTTGAGTGGGTCAATTACCCGGGGCTTCAAGATAATGAAAATTATGTGTTGGCACAAAAATATTTACCGAAAGGTGCGAGCGGTGTTTTAACGTTTGGAGTAAAAGGTGGTATTGAATCTGCTAAGCGGTTTATTGAAAGTGTGAAGCTCGCAGCATTGGTGACGCATGTGGCAGATGCAAGAACTTGTGTGATTCATCCTGCAAGCACAACGCACCGTCAGCTTACTGAAGAGCAGCAGCGTCTGGCAGGTGTAACGCCTGATTTAATTCGGTTATCGGTTGGTATTGAAGATGCGGCGGATATTATTGCTGATTTAGCAGGAGCCCTTTCTGGAGGAAAACAGTATGCCAATCATCGTTGCTAAAGATTTACCCGCTCGTCAAGTATTACAAAATGAAAATATTTTCGTGATGACGAAAGAACGAGCAGAAACACAAGATATTCGTGCTTTGAAGATTGCCATTTTAAATTTGATGCCAACAAAGCAAGAAACAGAAACGCAGTTGCTTCGTTTAATTGGTAATACACCGCTTCAGCTCGATGTACATTTACTTCATATGGAATCTCATACATCAAAGAACGTGGCGCAGGAGCATTTAACAAGCTTCTATAAAACATTTCGAGATATTGAAGGAGAAAAATTTGACGGTCTCATTATTACTGGTGCTCCCGTTGAAACACTTCCTTTTGAAGAGATAGACTATTGGGAAGAATTGAAGCAAATTATGGACTATTCGCAGAAGTATGTTACATCTACGCTCCATATTTGTTGGGGAGCACAAGCGGGGTTGTATTATCACTACGGCGTTCCAAAATATCCACTTCAGCAAAAGATGTTTGGTGTATTTGAGCATGAAGTGAAGCAGGAGCATGTGAACTTGTTACGCGGTTTTGATGAAAGCTTTTTTGCACCCCACTCTCGTCATACAGAAGTCCGTGCATCTGATATTCAAAGAGTGCAGGAACTTGATGTGTTAGCGACATCTGAAGAAGCTGGTGTTCATCTCGTTATGAGTAAAGACGAAAAGCATATTTTTGTTCTTGGCCATAGTGAATATAGCTGCGAGACGTTAAAGCAAGAATATGAGCGTGATCAACAAAAAGGGCTCGATATTGCTATTCCAAAAAACTATTTTAGGAATGACAATCCCTTGGAAAAGCCAGTGGTAAAATGGCGTAGCCATGGGAATCTACTATTTTCAAATTGGCTAAATTACTATGTATATCAAGAAACCCCTTATATTTTGTAAAGGAAACTATATAACACTTGGTAGCGTTTTCTTTGTAAGGAGTGCCCTTTATTATTCGGAATGTTCCAAATATATTGTTTTTTTGAATTTTACCTTATATAATGGCACCTAAATACAATTTTTAGAGGGGTGGACAATATTATGAACGAAATTCGAGTCGGCTTATTAGGTCTTGGAACTGTAGGAAGCGGTGTGGTGCGTATTATTGAAGATCATCAAGATCGTTTAGCGCATCAAATCGGTTGTCCTGTTAAAGTAGCAAAAGTGTTAGTACAAAACATAGAAAAAGAACGTGAGGTCCAAGTAACCCCTACATTGTTAACGAAAAATCCAGATGAAATTATAAATAATCCAGATGTTGACGTTGTTATTGAGGTGATGGGCGGTGTAGAAGATGCGAAAGCATATATTTTACAAGCGCTGCAAAACGGAAAACATGTTGTAACAGCAAATAAAGATTTAATGGCACTTCACGGTGCAGAACTTCTTACTGTGGCAAAAGCAAATCAAGCGGATTTGTTTTATGAAGCAAGTGTAGCAGGCGGTATTCCAATTTTGCGAAGCATTGTGGAAGGTCTTTCTTCTGATCGAATTACGAAAATGATGGGCATTGTGAACGGAACAACAAATTTTATTTTGACAAAAATGTCTGACGAAGGGAGAGCATACGAAGACGTGTTAAATGAAGCGCAGCAACTGGGATTTGCAGAAGCAGATCCAACATCGGACGTTGAAGGGTTAGATGCGGCTCGAAAGATGACAATCTTAGCGACACTAGGCTTTTCTACAAATGTAGAACTTCATGATGTGAATGTAAAAGGGATTACATCCATTACGGAGGAGGACATTACATATAGTAAGAGCTTAGGCTATACAATTAAGTTAATCGGCGTAGCGAAGCGTGATGGTGAGAAATTAGAGGTGACAGTAGAACCAACACTGCTGCCAAATGCGCACCCGCTTGCGGCTGTTCAAAATGAATATAATGCGGTATATGTATACGGCGAAGCGGTAGGAGAAACAATGTTTTACGGACCAGGTGCAGGAAGTTTACCAACAGCAACAGCTGTTGTATCTGATTTAGTAGCGGTTATGAAAAATGTACGACTTGGTGTAACAGGCAATAGTGCTGTGACTCCGCAGTATGAAAAAGTGTTAAAAGACGAAGACGAAATTTATGTGAAGAAGTTTCTACGCCTTCATGTGAAAGATGAGGTAGGTGTGTTTGCAAAAATTACATCTCTGTTCTCTGAGCGCGGCGTAAGCTTCGAAAAGATTATTCAAATGCCATTACAAGAGAAAGGAGCAGCTGAAATTGTCATCGTTACACACCGCGCATCCCTTGCAGATTATGCATATATTTTAGAAACGCTAGAAACGTATGAAGAAGTGGCTTGCGTGAAAGCGAATTACCGTATTGAAGGAGATGCTCGCTAATGTGGAACGGACTACTTGCTGCTTATAAAGAATATTTACCGATTACTGATCAGACACCTTTACTTTCGTTATCAGAAGGAAATACACCACTTGTTTTATTAGAGAGCCTTTCAGAAAAATGGGGTGTTTCTATTTATGCGAAAGTAGAAGGGGCAAACCCGACTGGTTCCTTTAAAGATCGCGGGATGGTTATGGCAGTAGCGAAGGCAAAGGAAGCGGGCAGTAAAACGGTTATTTGTGCTTCAACAGGAAATACATCTGCGTCTGCGGCTGCTTATGCAGCGCGCGCAGGTTTATCTTGTATTGTTATGATTCCGAACGGAAAAATTGCATATGGTAAGTTAGCTCAGGCAGTGATGTACGGAGCTGAAATTATCAGTATTGACGGGAACTTTGACCATGCTCTGCAAATGGTGCGGAAGCTAAGCGACTCATCGCCTATTACACTTGTGAATTCAGTGAATCCGTATCGTATTGAAGGGCAAAAAACAGCGGCATTTGAAATTTGTGATGCACTTGGAAAAGCGCCTGATATTTTAGCTATTCCAGTTGGGAATGCCGGGAATATTACAGCATACTGGAAAGGGTTTACGGAGTATAACGAAAAGCATGGTACAGGTTTACCGGAGATGCGCGGCTTTGAAGCAGAAGGAGCAGCAGCGATTGTACGTGGATATAAAATTGAAAATCCAGAGACAGTTGCCACTGCAATACGCATCGGTAATCCTGCAAGCTGGGATAAAGCTGCCGCTGCTGCACATGATTCAAATGGGAAAATTGATGAGGTAACAGATGCAGAAATTCTTCAGGCCTATGAATGGCTTGCCAAATATGAAGGAATTTTTGCAGAGCCTGCTTCTTGTGCGTCGCTTGCTGGTATTTATAAGCAAGTACAAACAGGAGAAATAACAAAAGGAAGTAAAATCGTCGCTGTTTTAACAGGAAATGGTTTAAAAGATCCTAACATTGCAATTGATACGAAAAAAATTCAGCCGCTTGTTTTGCCAAATGATGAAAAGGTTGTGTTTGAACATATTCAAGGAGCTGTCCTACGATGAAGGAGGCTCTCATGTTTACAATTCGTGTGCCTGCCAGTACAGCAAATCTTGGGCCAGGCTTTGATTCAATTGGTCTTGCGGTAAGTAAATATTTAACGGTAGATGTATTTTCACATTACAGATGGGAGTGCAAGGTGAAAACACCACTTCTGCAAGGTGTGCCAGAAGATGAGAATAATTTACTAATTAAGACTGCAAGGGAAATAGCCGCTCGTTATAATAAGGAGCTTCCATATTGCAGGCTCTATCTTGATAGTGATATTCCATTAGCAAGAGGGCTTGGAAGCAGTGCTTCGGCAATTATTGCTGGGATTGAACTTGCCGATCAGCTCTGTGATTTGCATCTATCTAGCAGAGAAAAGCTATTGATTGCAACGGAAATAGAAGGACATATTGATAATGTTGGAGCTGCGTTATATGGTGGTCTTATAATAGGAACGTATGATGGAAAAGATATTGCATTTTTGTCACAGGCTATTCATGATGTAGAACTTGTTGCAGTTATTCCTTCATATGAACTGAAAACGGTTCATGCAAGAGATGTGCTTCCGAGTAGGTTATCGTACATGGAAGGCATTCGCGGCAGCGGTGTTGCCAATGTACTTGTAGCAGCTTTATGTAAAGAGGACTGGGTGCTGGCTGGGGAAATGATGAAACAGGATATATTTCATGAACCGCACCGTAAGCAGCTCGTTCCTGAATTACAAAAACTTCATGAATTAGAGCATGAGAATGTATATGGTGTTTCTTTAAGTGGTGCCGGGCCAACTGTGCTTTGTTATGTGAAAAAAGGAAGTGCTGACGAAGTAAAGGTATGGCTGCAATCTATTTTTAGTCATTGCGTGGTAGAAACGCTTCAAGTTGTCAACGAAGGGGTACATATTATATATGAACAACAAAAGCCCATTGAAAGTATATAGCTTTCAATGGGCTTCTTGCGTACGATTACTTTGTAATATTTTTGTACCAACTTGAATAAATGCTTGAATGAGCCAGCCTGTTGTAAAAGATAGAATAATGGTACCAAAATAAATGGGCCCATGTAGCATGAAACTACCGGTTAAAAATAGACAAGCTAGAGAAATTTCTGTTTTCCGAAAGGACCACTTTGTCTTTTCAGAGATTGTTAAAACAAACGCTTCTTGCGGCGCAGTGCCAAGCTGTGAGGAAACATAAATACCAATTCCTGCTCCAACAAATAAATTTCCGCATATAAGTGTTACATACTTTGGAAGAGATCGAATGCCATCCATTATAAATGCAACTGAACCAATCATATCAACAAAAACAGAGATCAAAATCATCGTCATGATTGTCCCAAATGTAATCTGTTTTCGGTTCATAGACAGTACGATAAGGGTAAAGATAAGATTAATAATAAACATCCAAGATCCGATGCTTAAACCAAAATTTTGATATAAAGCAATGAAAAACGAATCATAAGGACTAAGACCAAATGAAGTAATTGTTGTCATCATATTTATACCGAGAGAGAGTAGTAGTAATCCACCTATAAAAAATATATACTCTAATTTAAATTTCATAATGAAACACAAATCCTTTCTTATTAAGCTTGCTAGCAAAGGATATAATGTGGAAAGCTTACCAGGTCAAGGGGTACATTTCTAAAATTTTTTGTATGCGGTAATATGTAAGGTGGGAAGGGAGATTTTATTATGCCAAATATAAAAAAAATCGCAGAAATGGCAGGGGTCTCGATTTCTACCGTTTCGCGCGTTTTAAATAATCATCCATATGTAAATGAGCAAAAAAGAAAAGAGATATTAGCAATTATCGAAAAGTTAAATTACACGCAAAATTCGAATGCCATCCATTTAGTACGAGGAAAAACGAATGTTATTGGTGTTCTCCTTCCGTTTGTAAATAATCAATATTACAGTGCAATTATAGAAGGTATTTCAAGAGAGGCTGCAAAACATAATTACAATATGATGCTCTGCCAAACGGGGTATAGCACGGATAAAGAAATAGAAATTTTGAATATGTTAAAGATGAAAAAGTTAGACGGGGTCATTATATGTTCGAAAGTCAATGCTTGCCAGGAGATTGAAAAATACGCAAAGTTTGGTCCAATTGTGACGTGTGAAGATACAGTATCAAGTACAATTTCCAGCATTCATATTGATCATTACAAAACGTTTGCGCTAGGAATGGAATATTTAATAGAAAAGGGACATACACGAATTGGTTACTGCGTTGGGCGAGGTAATAGTTTCAACAGTCAAAATCGAAAACAGGCGTACCGGGATGCTTTATCCTCTGTTCATGTTAGACCGAAAGAGGAGTGGGAGTTTGTAGACTGCTTTACAATAGAGGACGGGACACGTGTTGTTCAATCACTGCTTCGTATGAAGGAGCGTCCAACCGCCCTTCTCGTATCTTGTAATCATATTGCAGCTGGTATTGTAACAGCCGCCCAAAAAAGCGGCCTTTCTATTCCAGGTGATATCACCGTTATTGGCTGTGATGATCAGCAAGTTGCAGAGATACTAGATATTACAACAATTGCTCATTCGAGTGTAGAGGTTGGTGCAGGTGCATTCACAATTTTGCATGACCATATTACGAGTAGAGAAAAAGAAGTAAAAAGAATTGAGTTATTTGCGAAATTAACGGAAAGACTTACAACATAAGGAATAAAGTGAAAAGTACAATCTTACTGAAAATGATTGTGCTTTTTTTATAGGCTGATGAAAATCGCTTTTCAAATTTTCGTTTGGTATAATATGGTCAATCTATAAGGAGATAAAGGGGTTTTAGCATGAGGTCGAAATTTGTGAAAGCTATTTTATTTGTTGCGCTGGCATCTTTTTGTTTATTTGCTTACGGCTTTATTGCCGGCGTAAACGATGTTCTAAATCCGAAAGCTTCTAAGTTAGCTCCTACTGTACAAGAAGAAGCAAAAGAGAAACAGCAAAAAGGAACGTTACAAATTGTTAGTTTAGGTGATTCGTTAACGCGCGGTGTCGGAGATAAAGAAGGTATTGGATATATTGGACGTATGAAGAATGAATTGCAAACAAAATACAACCAAAAGGTAGCGCTTACAAATTTAGCGGTGAGCGGTGCGAAAATGCCCGATTTGTTAAAACAAATGGAAAGTAGCGGTGCTGAGTATGCAATTAAGCAAGCTGATATGCTTGTTCTGACAATTGGAGGAAATGACTTATTCCCAGGATGGGGATCGCTTGAGAATCTTGATTTAACGACGTATCATCCTGATACAGTAGCATTTCAAAATAATGCGAAGCAAATTTTATCCAAGCTGCGGCAGTTAAATCCAAACAGCCCAATTTTCTGGATTGGTTTGTATAATCCATTTGAAGATGTAGAAGAGTTAAAAGGCTCGTCGTCAATTGTTGTTGATTGGAATGCGTCATTAGAAAAAATTGCACTCGATTATCCAAACGTGTATGTTGTCCCGACATTTGATATGTTCCAAAATCATGGTAAGGATTTATTATATTCTGATCACTTTCACCCGAATGAAACAGGCTATACATTCATAGCGGACCGTTTATTACAAAATGTTGTAAGTAAATTAAAGCTTGATGGGGGTGAAGAGAAATGAAGACGGTGTTATCTGTACGAAATCTAAAAAAAGTAATCAAGAAAAAAACGCTTGTTGAGAATGTGTCGTTTGATATACAGCAAGGAGAAGTATTTGGTTTTTTGGGACCAAATGGAGCGGGGAAAACAACAACGATTCGTATGCTTGTCGGTCTTATTCAAGCAACAGAAGGAACAGTTTCAATCGGTGGTTATGATATAAAAGAAAATTTTCGGGGAGCGATGAGGCAAATTGGAAGTATCGTTGAAAACCCTGAGTTGTATACATATTTGACTGGCTTTGAAAATTTAAAACAATTTGCTCGCATGCTAGGCGGAATTTCTGATGAACGCATTATAGAAATTGCAAAAATGGTACATCTTGATGAACGCATTCACGATAAGGTGAAAACGTATTCGCTTGGAATGAAGCAACGCCTTGGGATTGCACAAGCTCTTCTTGGGAATCCGAAACTCCTTATATTAGATGAACCGACGAACGGACTTGATCCGGCTGGTATTCGGGAACTTCGTGAATTTGTGCATACGCTTGTGAAAGAGGAAAATATGAGCGTATTCATATCCAGCCATTTGTTAAGTGAAGTGCAAATGATTTGTGACCGCGTTGCGATTATTAATAAAGGGAAAGTGATTACAGTAGCAAGGGTTGAAGAATTAGTGAAGCAAGCGAGTGGCCGGATTGAGTGGATTGTGACACCGCTTGAAAAAGCAAAGACGTTGCTTGAAGAATCTGGTGAAGTGACAGAACTTGTAATAGAAGAAGGGCGATTATTATGTCGTATGAATCAAGAGCGTGTAAGCTTTTATAATAAAAAATTAGTAGAGTACGATGTAGACGTTCATAGTGTAAAAGAAATTGTATTTACATTGGAAGATTTATTTATGGAACTGACAAAGGGGGAGCAACATGCGTGAATTTGCGAACCTCGTCTATAATGAGGCGGAAAAGATATACCGAAAAGGGCGTATTGTAGTAGTCATACTCATTTTGGCAATTTTAATTCCGATTTTTGTTTATGCACAGTATCGGGAAGTGCAGACGACTATAAAACGTCTTGGTACGAGTGATTGGAAAGTTTCATTGCAACAGCAAATTGTTGATTCGCAAAACCGCTTAAATAATTCGCGTCTGCCGGAAGAATTTAAGAAATGGTTAAAGGTAAACGTGGAGCAGCAACAATATTATTTAGATCATAATATTAATCCAAGTGCTCCAGGAGCACCGACATTTGTACGCGCATTTATTGAACAAGGAATTACGTTATTTATTCCGCTTCTAGTCATGATTGTAGCAATTGATATCGTGTCGGGAGAACGAAGTGATGGAACGATGAAAATGCTCCTTACTAGGCCAATTCGGCGCTGGAAAATTCTTTTGAGTAAATATGTGACGATGTTGCTATTTATTTCGCTCATTTTATTGTTTGTTGGTGTTCTTTCATATGTATTATCAGGCATCGTCTTTGGGTATTCAGGGTGGAATTTGCCGGTGCTGACAGGGTTCATCACTGAGAAGGATACGTTAAACACAAACTTTGTTCATCTTATTCCGCAGTGGCAATACATTGTTATGGCTTACGGGCTTGCTTGGTTTGTAGCGGTTGTCGTCGGTACAATCTCATTTATGGTTTCTGTATTGATTCGTAATACGCCAGCTGGTATGGGAGTTATGCTGGCAGCGTTAATTGCTGGGAATATCTTAAATAATTTTGCAACGTCTTGGGAAGGTGCAAAATATATTTTTAGTGTTAATTTATCGTTAACGGATTATTTATCAGGACAGTTACCAGCACTGCCAGGATTATCGATGAGCTTTTCATTACTTAATCTAACAATATGGGCAGTTGTATCGCTCATTATTGCTTTCGCAGTATTTACAAAACAAGATATGGTTAATTAATACGATAGGAAGTGAAAGAATGGAACAAATACTAAAGAATGATTGGGAACCGCTACTCGCAGCTGAATTTGAGAAACCATACTATCAACAATTACAATCATTTTTAAAAGAAGAATATCGTACACATGTTGTGTATCCGAAGCAGGAAGATATTTTTAATGCTTTGCATTATACAAGCTATCAAGATACGAAGGTGCTTATTTTAGGACAAGATCCATATCATGGGCCAGATCAAGCGCACGGTTTAAGTTTTTCCGTGCAACCTGGCGTACGTACGCCGCCGTCACTGCAAAACATGTATAAAGAATTGCTGGATGACCTTGGTTATCCAATCCCGAATAACGGCTATTTAGTAAAATGGGCAGAACAAGGCGTGCTTTTACTAAATACTGTATTAACTGTGCGTCAAGGAGAAGCCAATTCTCATAAAGGAAAAGGATGGGAAGTTTTCACAGATCGTATTATTGAGTTGTTAAATGAACGTGAAAAACCAGTTATCTTTGTGTTATGGGGGCGACCTGCTCAGGCAAAGAAAAAGCTCATTACAAATCCAAATCATCATATTATTGAATCTGTTCATCCAAGCCCATTATCAGCACGCCGAGGGTTCTTTGGCAGCAAACCATTTTCAAAAATAAACAACTTGTTAGTAGAACAAGGAGAACAGGAAATTGATTGGGAAATTCCGAACCTCTAAATGAGAGTCCTTTCATTTAGAGATTTATCCCGCTATTCGCGGGCGGTAAGACCCCACCTCAAGATTCAGAGAAAACCGAAGAAGATAGGTGGGGGATAACTGCCTGAAAAAGCCCGATTGGTGAGAGCTTTCCCTCAGTAGGGGATGGAAAAAATCCCTACCGAGGAAAGTTTCACTTTATACATGTAAAAACAGACCACTACATATGTAGCGGTCTGTTTTTTATTTATCCCGCTATTCGCGGGCAGTAAAACCCCCATTGATGGAGGGTTCACATTATTTGTTTTCTTCTTTTTTTAATTTCGCATCTAGTACGAATGTACCAAATGGGATAACAGATGCAACAAGCGCACCAAATGCCCATGACTTTGATTTATGATGAATAGTCATTACTTGAAAGACAGCGTAGATGAATAGTATAAACAAGACACCATGTGCCATACCTGCTACAGTAACGGCTTTTGCAAAACCTGCAAAATATTTTAGCGGCATTGCGATGAACAGAAGGATTAGAAAAGAAATTCCTTCAAGTACTCCAATGACTCTCAAACGTCCAATCGGTGTTGATAACATAAAATGACCTCCTTATATAAGCTCGTCTATGGTAAATTTGTATTCTTTTTATAAACAAAATAGTCTATTTTGTTCCATTATAAGCTAAAATGAACTTTACACTACGAAAATAGTGTAAAGTTCAAAATATCTTCACAAGCTGCTAAAAATAAAAGATAAATCCCGCTGAAATATTTGACTTCAACGGGATTTTATAGACGATTGATTCAACTAATCGTCAATGAGCAAACTGTTCTACACAAGCACTTCGCTGTTCAAAACAAATTGCTCTACAACTTTTGCGACACCATCATTCATGTTTGTGTCTGTTACATGATTAGCAATGGCTTTAATGTCATCAGGTGCATTGCCCATTGCAACGCCAAGGCCAGCAAATTCAATCATCGCTAGGTCATTATAGCTATCGCCCATTGCGATAACTTCTTCACGTTTAATACCAAGTTTTTGGATGAGCTGGTTTAAGCTTGTTCCCTTTGTTACGCCGGCCTCTGTAAATTCTAAGAAGAATGGTTTTGAGCGCATAACACTTAATTGGCCTTCAAATTCTTGTTGTAATTTTTTTTCAACTTCTGCAAGGCGTTCTGGCGCTTCCATCATTAATACTTTCACAACAGGTTCTTTCACTGCATCTACAAAACTATCAACTTCAATAATTGGCATACCCGTAATATGAGCTTCGACTTCTGTATATTGATTATTTTCTTCTGTTACAATGTCATCGCCAATGTACGTATGAATCCAAACATCTTCGTTCTGGCTTGTTTTGTGTAAATTATGAACGATTTCAGGTGATAACGTACTGCTAAATAATTCTTCGTTTGTTTTGCAGTTAATAATTTTTGCACCGTTAAACGATAAAATAAAACTTCCGTATTCTTCTAAATGAAGCTCTTTTGCAATCGCCCACATCGCAAATGTTGGACGACCAGAAGCTAGTACGACTTTCACGCCGCGCTCTTGTGCTTTCATCAGTGCTTCTTTTGTACGCGGTGAAATGGTATGGTCATCGCGAAGTAATGTATCATCTAAATCTAGTACAATCATTTTATAAGACATTTGAGTGGTCCTTCCTAATATAAATTTATAAAGTGAAATGTCCATCAGTAGAGCTCATTGCCCGCAGGTAGTGGGATAAACCTATCATAAGACATCGGATTTCTGTGGAAGACGGAATCGATTCCGCGCGAATTCACATATGAGCAGACACAGATTATCTGCTCATATATGTTTCTACCATCGTACCAACTCTTAGAATAGACTGCAACGATTGAAGTTTTCCAAATTCCTGTACATCTCGTGTCGGTTCGTTAAGGTTTATCCCGCATTAACGGGCAGTACCCCCCACCTCAATATGCAGAGACAAGCGAAGAAGATAGGTGTGGGATAACTGCCGATTGGTGAGAGCTTTCCCTCAGTGGGGGAGGAAGAACCCCCACACTGAGGGAAGTTTCACTTTACGATGCTTGTTTGTCCGTTGAACGAGAAAATAATACTTCTAATATAATTGCCATTACAGAACCGAGTACAAGGCCGTTACTTAAAAAGGATGCAAGAAACGGCGGAAGTGAAGAAAAGGACTCTGTTGGGATGAACATGACGCCAATTCCGGTAAAGAGAGCAAGACCGGAAACTTTGAATAAGCGTTCTTTATCTTTCACAGTTTCATATTCTCGAAAAGCTAGTCCAATCATACTTGCAAATACAGGGTAAATAGCGGCGTAACCAACAGCTACTGGAATCGCTGCAAAGAAAGATGTAACTTTCGGGAATAAGCTAATGAGAATAATAAAGGTTGAACCTAGAATAAACGGTAATCGTTTATAAATATTTGTTGTTGAAATAAAACCGGCTGATCCAGAAATAGCAACAGGCCCAATTGCTGAAAAAAGACCGGCCAAAAGTTGATTGATGCCAGTTATAATCCCTGCTTGTTTAAATCGATTTTGTATGGCGGTTTCTTCATATTTCGAAATGACTTGTTGAACAACGCGAATACTTGCTAACATGTTTGTAAGCAGTAGTAGTGTTACGAAAACAACAGTAATGACCATATTCCATTCTACGCGGGGCATACCGAAAACAAAGATAGAAGGAAGGTGGATGATATCATTTACTGGTGTAATCGGATTAGAGAGTCCGAAGTAAGCAAATAGAACCCAACCGATTACGATACTACATAAAACAGAATATTGCCCGAGAACAGGTAGCTTCATAATAAAGAATGATAGTAAAATAACGATGAGAGAAAGAAGGAGTACTTTTCCTTGTATTTCTTTATGTTGTCCATCAAGTCCAAACATTCCTTTCAAAAAGGAGCCGCTTAGCTGGGCAACGAGAAGAAATAAATATGTTCCGACGACAGTTGGTGTAAAATAGCGCACGAGCTTATCGATAAGTCCAAATACACTAAGAAGGATGCAAATGAGACCGCTTAGTAAAAAAGAGTATTGGAGTACACGAAGTGTTTCATCACTTGACCCAAATAACGTAATTCCGAGGCTTGCGTATAACGAGAATATACCCCACCAAAGTCCAGCAGGTCCTTCTTGAATTGGCAAACGATGTCCAAATACAGCTTGTAATATGCCGGCAAAGCCAAGAACAAATAATGTTCGTTGTACAAAAGCGATAGCATCTGCCCCTTCAAGTCCGTAATTAGCAGCAACACTAATCGGAACAATAAGACTACCGGCTAAAATAAATAATGCCCATTGTAAGGCGGAAAGAAATGTTTTCATCTTATCGACCTCTTTCTTGTATTCCGCTTCTAGTATATATGTATTTGATTTGTTGTGGCAAAGATTGAACATAGAGAAAAGAGATGAAAGAATATCATGAATGCACGTAAACAATTGATTATTGCAATTATATGTATGTGTTTCGTTGTAATTGTCGGAACAATCGGGTTTATGATAATAGAAGAGATTAGTATGTTTCAAGCATTTTGGATGACAATGATTACGGTATTAACAGTTGGATATGGAGATGCCGTTCCATTAACAAAAGCAGGAAAGATTTTTGCCCTTTTAATTATTCCACTTGGTGTTGGTATTGTGACGTATGCGATTGGGGTAGTAGCAGCCATGATCGTTGAGGGGAATTTATTTCAAGCGATGCGGAGGAAGAAGATGGAGAAACAGATTGCAGAAATAAAAGACCATATTATTGTGTGTGGATGTGGCAGGGTTGGTTTGCAAGTTGTGCAAGAATTAAGAGAAAAAAATATTCCATTTATTGTTGTTGATAGAGAAGAGTCTGTATTAGTAGAGCAAAAACTTTTATATGTACACGGCGATGCAACAGAAGATGAAGTGTTACATAAAGCTGGTATTACGAGGGCAATTGCTTTAGTGGCAATCGTTGCCAGTGATGCAGAAAATGTGTTTATTACATTAACTGCAAGAGGCCTAAATGCGAATATTAAAATCATAGCTCGGGCAGAAAAACAAGAGTCGGAAGAGAAGCTAAGACGCGCTGGTGCGAATAAAGTCATTAACCCATCTAGTATGGCGGGAATTCATATTGCAAAAGGAATTGCAAATCCTTTAACGGTTAATTATATAGATACAGTGTTGTATGGAACAGAACAGAATTTTGCCATTGAAGAAATTGAAATGTCTGCGGGGTCATCTTTAATTGGAAAAACGTTAATGGAAGGCAATGTAAGAAACCGTTTTGATGTTACGATTTTAGCGATTTTGCGAGATGGATATATTATTCATAACCCAACAGGGGCGGAAAAATTAGCAGAACGTGATATGATAATAGTATTTGGTCCAGTAGAGAAATTGGAGCAATTTGAGAAAGAATTACAATATATGAGGTGATAAAGAATATGCAAATATCTAGCGATAAGATTTTAAATAAAATGGCAAGTGAAATTGCAAAAGCGAAGGGAAGCGAATCACATAAAACGAAAGAGCATCTTCTAGTTGTTCGTGCATTATGCGATTTATTGCTCGAAGAACAGACGGAAGTTTCTGCGTATGTTGAGCCAACAATACAAACACATGTTATAACGCCGCAAATGCCGGTTCAACCAATTGCTTCGTTTTCAGGAGAGCCTGTATATATAAAAGAAGATGACGCAAATGGAAACTCTCTTTTTGATTTTTAAAAGTTAAATAGTTGGATTATGTGTAAAAATTTTTTTATTATAAAAATAAAAAGGGGAATTCCAATGAAAATTTTCTTCTTATTAGGTTGTATTGCAGCTGCATTATCTGTTGCACTTGGTGCATTTGGGGCGCACGGACTTGAAGGGAAAATCTCTCCGAAAATGTTAGAGGTTTGGAAAACAGGTGTTACGTATCAAATGTTTCATGCAGGTGGGTTATTTGTTGTAGCTTTGTTAATGGACAAGATTCAATCTTCTCTTGTAAGCGCAGCAGGCTGGTGTATGGTGGCAGGTATTATTCTGTTTTCCGGAAGCTTATATGCATTAAGTACAACTGGTATGAAATTTTTTGGTCCAATCACTCCGCTTGGCGGCGTAGCATTTATTGTAGGTTGGGTTTTACTAGGAACTGCGGTTGTAAAAGGTTTATAAATTGAAACTTCCAGTAGTGGGGCACGAATAGCGGGATAAAAATAAAACAAAAGCTGGCATTTGCCAGCTTTTTCTTATTATCTTGGAGCGTAAGTTGCTGGTTGTTGTGCTGGGAAGTAGGTGATTTCTCCAGGAAATTCTACATAATCAAGATAGATCATAAGTAGTAAGTAACGTTTTCCAGACTTAGGTTCACTTACAATGATATGATCGCGTCCTGCAGCCTCAATGATGCCTGTATAGGATTGTGTACCAAGGGAGCTGCCGCGCTCATATGTCATGAAAAAAGTCGCTGGTTTTCCTTTGTTTAAACGAAGGATATTTTCAATATACGATTGCTCAAGTGGAAGCATGCCTTGAGAAGCGGCAATTTGCGCTTGAGTAGGTTGCGGCGTTTGTGGCATTTGCATTTGTTGTCCTTGTTGACCTGATTGCCCCGGTTGAGGTTGCATATATCCGCCAGATGGTTGATAAAATCCTCCCCCATAGTATGGGTTTTGTTGCTGTGCCATACAAAATCCCTCCTCTTTTCAGTTCACTAAAACACACTTGGACAGTCTTCACTAGTTGGTTGAAAAAAGCAATGGTTTTTAAAACGACCAGAATTTTCTTGATTAAACCAAGTTGATGGACAATCACCTACTGGACGGAAAAACCATAAAGAAAAATTAGCAGGCCAAAAGCGGTCACCTTGAACTGTGCGTCTTGCCAAAGCGATATCACTATCACGAGCACGCTGATAAAAGTAACCTTTTTGCGTCGCCTCAAACCCACCAGGACTTTGAAATACCATTTGACGAAGGTTTCGAACCTTTTTAAAATCTAAGCAATTTCCTCTTACGCGATTGACGCCGACATTTCCAACCATAAGCATTCCTTTAGACCCTTCCCCTTCTGCTTCTGCCCGCATTAACCTTGCGAGTAGTTTTAATTCTTCATCTGTATAGGCAATAACACCCATCTCTTTCACCTCTCTTATTACTCTGCTAGAGAAAAGAAAGTGTAGAACAATCACTAATTCATAGGTATGAAAAAAAAGGAGCAGATATGACAACTAAGCCATGTTTTGTGATGAGGGATAATCTTTAGTTTGGTTGAGGGTTGATTCAACTGAGAGTGTTAGCAGGGTATAGAAAAAGGAACGAAAAATCGTTCCTTTTTAGCTTATACATGTAAAAATTTTGCAACTTTCTCGCTTGGTAAAATGTTTCCAACGAAAAATGTTCCAAACTCACCGTAACGTGCACTTACTTCATCAAAGCGCATTTCGTATACAAGCTTCTTAAATTGAAGAACATCATCAGCGAATAATGTTACGCCCCATTCATAATCATCAAAACCTACAGAACCAGTAATGATTTGACGTACTTTTCCTGCATATTGACGACCGATTTTGCCATGGCTATACATTAATTTTTTGCGCTCTTCCATCGGTAACATGTACCAGTTATCATCACCTTGGCGGCGCTTGTCCATCGGATAGAAGCAAATATGATTTGCTTTTGGTAATGTTGGGTATAGACGCGCAAGAATTTGTGGATTTTGGTACGGATCTTCTTCAGCAGGAAGATAGTTACTTAATTCCACAACAGATACGTAAGAGTATGCAGGAATCATGTACTCTGCTAATGTTGTTTTATTGAACTCTGCTTCAATTTCATTTAATTCTTCCATTGTTGGACGTAAAATCATGAACATGATATCAGCCTTTTGCCCAACGATTGTATACATTGCATGGCTACCTTGTTTTGCAGTTTCTGTTTTGTTCCATTTTTCAACGATGCTTAAAAATTCGAACATTGCTTGTTGACGCTCATCACTAGATAATGTTTTCCATGCCGCCCAGTCCATAGAACGGAAATCGTGTAAACAATACCAACCATCTAACGTTTTTGCTGCTTCACTCATTAGGTTCACCTCGAATAGTCAAGTTTTACACGTTAACTATATCATATATAAATGAAAAAGCATGTATCGGAATCTTCGGAGCACAAAATTGTCATATTTCATGGCGGAATTTTAAGAAAATATAATCATTTTTATTTTACCTATTTTTTAGAAGCAATAAGTTTAAAATATAGATAAAAAGCGGTATTCTTAAATATGGATTTGAATTCGTAGGAGGGTTATTTGTGAGCGATTTATTTACAACAGTAAAAGAAAAAGTTCAAGGAAAAGGCGTTTCTATCGTACTTCCTGAAGGAACTGATGAAAGAATTTTAGGCGCTGCAGAGCGTTTAGCAAAAGAA
Organism: Bacillus pseudomycoides; assembly: GCF_002582035.1. Lineage (GTDB taxonomy): Bacteria > Bacillota > Bacilli > Bacillales > Bacillaceae_G > Bacillus_A > Bacillus_A pseudomycoides_B. The sequence continues at coordinate 92,056 of NZ_NUQE01000019.1, read as the reverse complement.
GAGTTAGTAAAACCAATCTTAGTTGGGAATAAAGAAGAAATTAGCGCAAAAGCTGCTAGCATGAACTTAACATTAGCAGGCGTTGATATTTATGACCCAGCTACATATGAAGAAATGGATGCAATGGTAGCATCTTTCGTTGAACGCCGTAAAGGTAAAGCAACAGAAGAAGCTGCTCGTGAAATCTTAAAAGACGAAAACTATTTCGGTACTATGCTTGTATACATGGGAAAAGCACAAGGCTTAGTAAGCGGTGCAGCTCATTCTACAGCTGATACTGTTCGTCCAGCACTTCAAATTATTAAAACAAAACCAGGCGTTACAAAAACTTCTGGCGTATTTATCATGGTACGCGGTGATGAGAAGTATGTATTCGCTGACTGCGCAATCAACATTGCACCAAACAGCCAAGATTTAGCTGAAATTGGTATTGAAAGTGCAAAAACAGCTGAATTATTCGGCATTGATCCACGCGTTGCAATGTTAAGCTTCTCTACAAAAGGATCTGCGAAATCTCCAGAAACAGAAAAAGTTGTAGAAGCAACTCGCATCGCGAAAGAAATGGCTCCTGAATTAACATTAGACGGTGAGTTCCAATTTGATGCTGCATTCGTACCATCTGTAGCTGAAAAGAAAGCACCAGGTTCTGTTATTAAAGGTGATGCTAACGTATTCGTATTCCCAAGCCTAGAAGCTGGTAATATCGGTTACAAAATTGCACAACGTTTAGGTAACTTCGAAGCAGTAGGACCAATCTTACAAGGCTTAAACATGCCAGTAAATGATTTATCTCGTGGTTGTAACGAAGAAGAAGTATACAAGCTTGCTTTAATTACAGCAGCTCAAGCACTATAATTAAAAAGCCCCGCATTTGCGGGGTTTTTTAGTTTTCTAATACAAGTGATTTGTTGTTTCGATCAATAATGCGCTGTAAGTGATGCTCGTATAGTGGTATCTCGTCTATTGTAAGCTGAGATGGTGTTAACTGCGGTGTAAAGTGCTGTAATGTTTGTAAAAGGCGCATCATTAAATCTTGAACGGTAATGTTTTCACCAAGTAATTCTGATAATGAAGCCATCGTACTTGGAATAATTTCAGGATAGGTAAACCTTGTTTCCTCTCCTTGAATAGCCAAGTTATAAAAATCACGAACAAGTGCAGCGCGTTCTGAACCACTATTTGTAGCACATAAGTAAATTTGTACAGCAACGCCTCCGCGAATACGACGCTGTGAAATACCGGCAAATTTTTTATCGTTAATGCTTAAATCATAGCTGCCGGGACAGTAAGAGCCGACGATTTCTTTTGCTTCAATATTAACATCATAATCTTTCAGCATTTCTTTAATTAAATGCCACATTGTATCATACCCAAGATCGATATCAATACCTTTTTCTGTTTCACGGAATAGAAGAGAGACGTTCAGAACACCCTCATCTAGCACAACAGCAAGCCCGCCTGAATTACGGACGATAACATTGAAGCCCTTACTTTTCAAAAATTCAATTCCCTGCTTTAAATAAGGTAATCGTGTATCTTGAATGCCAAGAACAATTGTATTGTGATGAACCCAAGAGCGCATTGTTGCTGCTGATGTACCGTTTCCGACTGTTGTACATAACGTATCATCCATTGCGAAAGACTGCAGCGCATGAAATTGCGGACCTAAACTTGATTGATCAACAATGCGCCACTCTGGTTGAGATAAAATCGAACGAGAATCGCTCATGTAAATAACCCCTTATCTATAAAATGACAATATTTATCCCGCTATTCGCGGGCAGTAAGACCCCCACCTCAAGATTCAGAGAAAAGCGAAGAAGAAAGGTGGGGGATAACTGCCCATAAAAGCCCGATTGGTGAGAGCTTTCCATCAGTGTGGGATGAAGAAAACCCCACTGATGGAAGTTTCACTTTATTATAGCAAAAAAGAGAGAGTAGAGAGGGAGGTTGTCCAAAAGAACCTGAAAGGATTAAAAAGCTAGAGTTAAAAGAAAATCTGAAAAAAGAGAGTTATCCCGATATACGTAGAGAATATAAGATGGGAGAATTTCAAACGGTGAATAAAAATCATGATAAAAAGGATGCTATTATAGCATCCTTTTTATTCTGCAATCTTTTCTAAATTTCCGTTTCGATCCATGCGAAACGAGGTTTGTGTACGCTCTTCATCGTCCATTAATGCTAGTTTACGCGCACGATTCATAATTTTCATCAGCGTCTCGTAATCTTCCTGAACTGTAGTTGATTGCTGCTCTAGTTTTTCCACTTTCTTTTCTAATTCAGCATTTTTTCGCATATACTCGACAATTTCTTGTTTCAATCTCTCATTCTCTCTTTCAAGCGCGGATACTTTTACATTAGAAGTTCCGAGTGACTGTAGAAAATGGATAACGTCGTGCATAGCAATTGAAGAAGTTGTTGACGTTACTTGTGCAGTTTGAACAGTTTGAATAGGTTGCTCAATTTCGATAGCTATATTTTCATCCGTTGTTAAAGTAGATGAAATTGGCGGTGTATATAGAAGACGTTTTTTCGTCTGTTCGCCGCCATTTGCACGCATTTTATCTTTACGATGCTTCTTCGCAAGTTGTAATGCTTGATCGTAACTATAGCGCACGACAGCATTCCAACGAAATCCACAAGCCGCGGAGGTACGATTTAATTTATCACCAACTTCTTCAAAGGCATTTAATTGCGTACTTCCTTCACGGACGTGGCGCAAAACTGTTTCAGCAAGAAGTAAATCATCTTCTTCAGTCCAAGCGTCTTGTCTTACTTTCATAGATTCATCTCCCTTTCTTTTTATCAATATCTTATTTTTAGAATGGACAAAATAAATCGCTTTTATACAAAGCTTTTAAAATTATGGTAGATTTTGAGCAAAAATATGTTTGTATGTCATTTATTCCGTATGTAGCCTGGCAGGAAGAAAACTTGCATCACATCGAAAAGAAAGGTAAAATACCATTTAGTGTTTATTGTTATATGTACTTGAGAAAAGTTTCAAATAGAGGAAGTGTTATATAAAATGGGAAACGAATTTCGTGTGTGTGATGATTGTCAGGCAACGAATATTAAGACGTTAGTACCGCGTTTAAAAAAAATAGATGAATGTGCAGATATTCAAATCGGATGCCAATCGTATTGCGGTCCTGGTCGTAAGAAATCATTTGCATTTGTAAATAACCGTCCAGTTGCAGCACCAAATGAAGATGAGTTAATTAAAAAAATTGAAGTAAAGTTAAACAAGTAAAAAGATACGCCTGTCGTATCTTTTTTTGTACACTAAAGTTTTTCAAAGCGTAAAAAAGTTTTGTATAACAAAATTAGCGGTTGACAAATTTTGGTGTAAATTTGTATAATGATATTGAGAATCGTTATCAAAATCAAGATCCGCTCTTGGTTTTCTTTTTTTGTTCTATGATGAGAATGAATTTCATTATTATTTATGTATATTGAAAGTTAGGGTGTTGTAGATGGAAGCGAGTATGAAAAAGTTTTACGAAGAAGAGTCGGTAGACGTAAAAGAGATAAAAAGCCGGCCTCTTATTGCCTTAATAATTTTAATCATCGGAACTGCTTTATTAGCTTTAAGTATGGCAACCTCTATATCGTTTGGTGCTGCCGATATTAGTTTGAAAACAGTATGGCAAGCTGTGTTTCAGTTTGATGAATCGATTACATATCATAATGTTATTCAAGAATTGCGGCTTCCAAGAGCAATTGGAGGAGCAGCTGTTGGAGCATTTTTAGCAGTATCTGGTGCGATTATGCAGGGAATGACGCGAAACCCACTTGCGTCTCCGTCACTTATGGGGATTACAGACGGATCAGTATTTGGAATTGCGATTATGTTTGCGTTCTTTCCAAATTCGCCATACTTCATGTTCGTAATTGCTTCCTTTATTGGTGCAGCATTTGGTGCGAGCATTGTGTATGGGATTGGTGCAGCATCTCCGGGTGGATTAACGCCAATTAAGTTAGCTTTATCTGGTGCGGCAATTAGTGCTCTATTAGGCGCAATTTCATCTGGGATTGCATTGTATTTTAATTTATCACAAGAAGTTAGCATGTGGCATGCAGGCGGTGTTGCTGGTGTAAAATGGGAAAGTTTACGTATGTTACTTCCAATTGGTCTCGTTTGTCTTATTGTTGCTATTATGCTAGCAAGATATATTACGATTTTAAGTTTTGGTGAAGAAATTGCTATTGGACTTGGACAAAATACGAAGCTCATTAAGTTGATTGGCACCATCCTTGTCCTTATTTTAACAGGTTCTGCGGTTTCAATGGCTGGATCTGTTGGGTTTGTTGGTCTTGTTATTCCACATTTAACGCGCTTTCTTGTTGGATCAGATTATCGCTGGGTGATTCCGTGCGCTGCCGTTTTAGGCGGCTTGCTTGTTGAATGTGCCGACATAATCTCGCGTATTATAAATCCGCCATTTGAAACACCAATTGGTGCTGTAACAGCGATAATCGGAGTACCATTCTTCCTCTACTTAGCACGTAAAGAAGGGAGAGGGAAAATGTGAATCAAGGAATTTTAACGAAAAAAAATATTTCAATTTTATCTAGTATTAGTATTTTAATTTGTGCAGTATTTTTCATTAGCTTATATATAGGTACATTCAAAATGTCACCAGTTGAAGTATTGAAAACACTCGTTGGGCTTGGAGCTGAAGATCAAACAACAATTTTATTTGATTTTCGTATGCCGCGAATGATTATTGCGATTTTCGTTGGATCAGCTTTAGCTGTTTCAGGTGCAATTATGCAAGGGCTATCTCGAAACCCGCTTGCTGATCCAGGGATTATGGGTATTAATGCTGGGGCTGGATTATCGGTTGTTGTCTTTATTTATTTCTTCTTTGGAAAAGTAACGATGTCTTCGTTTTTATCTGTATTTATTCTGCCGTTTTTTGCTTTAGTTGGTGCAATACTGGCGGCAGTTATTATTTATGCGCTTGCTTGGAAGGACGGAGTTTCTCCGATTCGTTTAATTCTTGTCGGGATTGCCGTAGCAGCCGGATTTGGAGCTGTAAGTCTAGTATTTTCGATGAAAATGACATCGAATGATTTCCGCTTTGCTACGATTTGGTTATCAGGAAGTTTATGGGGAACAGATTGGAAATTCGTATTAAGCGTTCTGCCGTGGATGCTTATTTTCTTACCGATTGCTTTTATGAAGGCACACGTCTTAAATGTAATGAATTTAGGAGATGCAGCGGCAACGGGCCTCGGTTTGGATGTTGAGAAAGAACGCCGCAAGTTACTATTTATCGCTGTTTGTTTAGCTGGTGCCTCCGTTGCAGTTGCAGGGGGAATTAGCTTTATTGGATTAATGGCTCCCCATCTTGCGCGCCGCTTAGTAGGCGGAAAGCATCAAATTATGCTACCAACTGCTGCGCTAATTGGAGCGTTATTGTTATTGTTTTCTGATCTTCTTTCGCGCAGTTTACTTACAACATCAGAAATACCGGTCGGTCTTATTATTTCAGTAATCGGCGCGCCGTATTTCATTTATTTACTTGTAAAAACAAGATAAGGGAGACGATTTGTATGCCATCTTTATCAGTTCAATCAATCTGTGTTGGATATAGTGAAAATTTAATTATTAATGGGTTATCTGTTGAAATACCTGAAGGGAAAATTACAACAATTATTGGTCCAAATGGATGTGGGAAATCTACGTTGCTCAAAACAACTTCGCGCATTTTAAAGGCAAAACGGGGTACTGTTTATTTGGACGGGAAAGCAATTGAGAAACAGGCGACGAAAGAAATTGCGAAAAAAATGGCGATTTTGCCGCAGACAGCAGAAGTGCCAACAGGTCTTACTGTATTTGAACTTGTTTCATATGGACGTTTCCCGCATCAAAAAGGGTTCGGTACGCTATCAGAAGAAGATTATCGCTACATTCGCTGGGCGCTTGATGTGACTGGCATGAGGGAATTTGCAAATCGACCAGCTGAGGCACTCTCAGGCGGGCAACGTCAGCGTGTTTGGATTGCGATGGCACTCGCACAAGGAACAGACCTGCTTGTGTTAGATGAGCCAACAACGTATCTTGATATGGCGCATCAACTTGAAGTGTTGAATTTATTAAGAAAGTTAAATGAAGAAGAAGGCCGGACGATTGTGATGGTTATTCATGATTTAAATCACGCTTCTCGTTTTTCTAATCATATGATTGCGTTAAAAGATGGAAAATTAATGAAACAAGGAACGCCTGATGAAGTCATGACATCTGAAACGCTTCGCGAAGTGTTTGAAATCGAAGCCCAAATTGTTTCGTGTCCTGTCAATGACAAACCAATTTGTCTTACTTACGATTTAACAAGTGCGTAAGCAGGCTTAAGTTGGTTCTAGCGGGCAGTAAATGGCTGACGATAGAGTCGGAGATATACTGCCCGTTAGAACGGGAGAAAATTAAATTTCCATAAATTTGGTTCATCACCGTAACATGGGGTTGATTTTTTGAAAATAAATCATTTTGAATACACGAAACGGAGAGTGGCGACTCCTGCGGGAATAGCGAGGAAAGTGAGACCCCGCAGGCTTGCCGAGGAGGCTCGCTCTCGCCCGCGGAAAGCGTCCACTCGGAGTGGAGTGTACATCTATCTATATGACACCCCCGTCTTTTGGTGATGAACCATAAATTTATAAAAATGGTTATATTTGCAGAAAAACTCTTGTAGATAGTCATTTTGTAAGGAAGAGTTTCGTAGCACTGTCTATTTAGAGTGGGAATTACAATAAGGTAAGGAGAGGAAATCATGAAGAAAATCAAAGTTACTCTACTAGTTTTCTTGTTAACTATTACTTCTGTATTATTTGCTGCATGTTCTTCTGATCAGAAAGAAGAAAAGAAAGCAGATGCAAAAAGTGAAGAGCGCGTTGTCAAACATGCAAAAGGGGAAACTAAAATTCCTGCAAATCCAAAGAGAATTGCTGATTTAAGCGGGTCAACAGAAGAATTATTAATCTTTGGTATGAAGCCTGTTGTTACGGCGAATACGACCGAAGAGAAAATTGATGCTCATATTGCAGATCAATTAAAAGGTGTAAAACCAGTTGGTTCTGCTTGGGGAGATCAAATTAACATCGAAGCCGTAGCTGCTGCAAAACCGGATTTAATTTTGGTGAACAATCGTCAAGAAAAAATCTATGATCAATTATCTAAAATTGCACCAACAGTTATGTTAAGTACTCCATTAGATCAGTGGCGTCCAAAGTTTGAAGAAGTAGGTACAATCTTTGGTAAAGAAAAAGAAGCAGATGCATGGCTGAAGCAATATGATGAAAAAGCAAGCCAATTACACGATAAAATCGTTGCAAAAACTGGCGATGCGAAATTTATGGTAATGGCTGCATATCCAAATGCATTCCGTGTATACGGCGATTATGGTTACGGTAGTGTTCTATTTAAAGATTTAAAATTACCAGCAGTGAATGGTACACCATTGGACAAGCCGTTAGTACAATTGCAAAAAGAAGCATTAATTGATTATAATCCAGACTATTTATTTGTATTTACAACAGGAGACGGCGCACAGCGTCTAAAAGAATTCCAAGAGGAAACGATTTGGAAAAACATGAACGCTGTGAAAAACAATCACGTGTATATGATTAAAAACGAAGATCTTAATAAAGGATACTTCCCACTTGGTAAAGAGATGTTATTAGATGAGTTATCTAATTTTATTTTAGAAAATTAATAATGATAGAGCAAATCACCTTCGTTTTTTGAAGGTGATTTGCTTTTTATGCAAGTAATATACCGTCTTTCATTTCTTTCTGTTTCGCCTTTCGTTTATAATAGAGATAAGAATGTATAATGGAGGGCGGTGAATTTTAATGGCATATGTAAGTGACAAATTAAATGAAACGAAAGTGTTTAAAGACCCAGTGCATCAGTATGTGCATGTACGCGACCGCGTGATTTGGGATTTAATCGGAACGAAAGAGTTTCAACGTCTGCGCCGTATTAAGCAGCTAGGGACGACATTTTTTACATTTCACGGTGCAGAGCATAGTCGCTTTACTCATTCATTAGGTGTTTATGAAATTATTCGCCGCATGATTGATGATGTGTTTGATGGAAGGCCAAACTGGAACGCTGAAGATCGTTTGTTGTGCTTATGCGCAGCACTTCTACATGATGTGGGACATGGTCCTTTTTCTCATTCATTTGAAAAAGTCTTTGAATTAAACCATGAAAAATTTACACAAGAAATTATTGTCGGTGATACAGAAATTCATGAGGTGCTAAGCCGAGTTGACCGTGAGTTTCCGCAAAAAGTAGCAGACGTCATTGCGAAAACATCTGATAATAAACTAGCAATTAGTATGATTTCCAGCCAAATTGATGCGGATCGTATGGACTACTTATTACGAGATGCGTACTTTACAGGTGTGAAATATGGAAATTTTGATATGGAACGGATATTACGAGTAATGCGTCCGTTTAATAATCAAGTTGTGATTAAATATAGCGGGATGCATGCTGTCGAGCATTATATTATGAGTCGTTATCAAATGTACTGGCAAGTGTATTTTCATCCGGTAACGCGCAGTGCCGAAGTGATTTTAACAAAAATTTTGCACCGGGCGAAAGCATTGCATGAACAGTACTATACATTTAAATATCATCCGGTGCATTTCTATTCTTTATTCGAAGGAGAAGTAACGGTAGAGGATTATTTAAAGTTAGACGAGAATGTGATGTATTATTACTTCCAAGTATGGCAAGACGAAGAGGATGCTATTTTAAGTGATTTATGCCGCCGTTTTATGAACCGTAACTTGTTTAAATGTGTTGATTTTACTGAAAAGCATGGATTAAACAATTGGGTAGAATTAAATAGTTTATTTAAGAAGATTGGACTTGATCCAGACTATTATTTAGTAGTAGATTCTACGTCGGACTTGCCGTATGACTTTTACCGTGCAGGCGAAGAGGAAGAACGTCTGCCAATTTTGCTCCTTATGCCGAATGGGGAGCTTCGCGAATTATCTCGTGAGTCGGATATTGTTGAGGCAATTACAGGTAAAAAGAGAACAGATCAAAAACTGTTCTATCCGCATGATTTACTGTATGAAGACGGACGAAAAGGAAAAGTAAAAGAAAAGATTATTCGTTTATTAGAAGGAAAAGAGTAAGAGAAACAGCTGTGCTGCTTCTCTTATACCAAATATTATTCTTGGTCGCTTAAGCGTTTTCCACCGACTGCGTAATGGTTTTTAGACATTTCTTCGATGAATACAACGATTTTGTCTTCTGGAGCACCTGTAGTTTCGCTTACTGCAGCTGTTACTTTTTCAGCAAGGGCTTTCTTTTGCTCTTCTGTGCGACCTTCTAGCATTTTTACTGTTACGTATGGCATATGTATCGCTCCTTTTATGTAGATTACAGTACTATTATAACGGATTCTTGAAGAGAACAATCAGAAAAAGAAATTTTTTTCTTGTTTAACATAATGAAGAGGGAGAGGAAGTATGGAACACTTTTTTGCATATCCGCTGCAACAATTACCGTTACTGGCAATGGCTGTTGTAATGGCGCTGTCAGTACACGAATTCGCACATGCTTATGTTGCATATAAATTTGGAGATGATACAGCCAAGAGGCAAGGTCGTTTAACATTATCTCCGCTGGCACATTTAGATATAATCGGGCTTATTGCGGTATTATTAATTGGATTTGGTTGGGCACGTCCAGTACCGGTAAATCCTTATAATTTCAAAAGACCACGTCTTGCTGGTATCCTTGTTTCAATTGCTGGACCAATTAGTAACTTACTATTAGGGGCCCTTGGGCTTATTGCTTGGTATAGTTTGTTGAAATTTGGAGTTATTGATGCAATCCCGATGGCAGTAGGAGAAACACTATTTCAGTTCTTTCAAATTTTTATCGGGATTAATATAGTTTTATTTGTTTTTAACTTGTTACCAATCCCGCCATTAGATGGTTACCGTGTTGTGGAAGATTTGGCACCGACAAATGTACGTGCGAAAATGACGCAATATGAAAAATACGGTTCAATCTTTTTATTAATTCTTGTGATTACACCGTTAGATCAATATACGATTCAACCAATTTTCCAAGTCGTCATTCCGCATGTTTTAAGTATGCTGCATAGTATAATTGGACCATTATTTGGAGTGTATTAGAAGAAAAGAGGAGGATTTCCGATGGCAGAGAAAAAGAAACAAATCGGCTTTAATATTATTAAAAATGACTCTACAGATGGACATGGTGGTTTTGGAGTCGGCGCATTAAGTCTAGAAAATATTTCTCCTGTTATTATTGATGTAACAGAAGGAACGGCAGTTGTTGATATCGGTGCGATGCATGCACGCAGTGCTGTTGAAAAAGGTATTAAATTTTTAACTAATAAAGAAGAAGTGCCAAATGCAAAACCGTATTGGCTCGTTTGGGTAACAATTGAGCGCACTGCAAACGGCGCATATTATGCTGGTGCAACTGCATGCGAAATGACAGTAGACCGTGAAATTCGCCGCGGCTATAAATCATTACCTGAGCACGTAAATAAAATGGATAAATCATTAAAGCGTCACATCATGGTTGATCATATGGACGAACCTTCTAAAAAGGTGCTTGGAACATTCTTAAAGGAACATAATGAAGAGCTATGGAATCTTTCTAGTGAGAAATTACGTAGTGAATTGTTAGGAGAGTAATAGGAAATCCCTTTCTTGTTGAAAGGGTTTTTTTATTTGCTCTGAAATAGGTTTGTGGTGAAATATCAGTGACTGTATTTTTTTATGCAGGAAATAAAGAATGTTGTCAGAAAATATATTTCATAAAGAGTATGAGAGGGAGGATACATTTTGAAATTGAAGGGAAATAGTATTTTTGTGAAGATTCTTGAAGATAGTGATGCAGAAAAATTGCTAGATTTGGAATCGAAAAACCGAGATTTTTTTCAATTATATACACCGTTAAGAGAAAGTGATTTTTATACGTTGGAAGGTCAACTGAATCGAATTAGGGAGAACAAGGAAAAGAAAGATCTTGATCAGCTATACTCATTTGGTATTTACGTAATCGAAACAGAAGAACTAATTGGGAATATTACACTGACGGAGGTGCTGCGCGGGCCTTTACAAAGTTGCTATATTGGATATTCTCTAGATAAAAATCATAATGGGAAAGGATACATGACAGAGGCTGTTAAGCTAGTAGTATCTTACGCATTCGATGAGTTAAAGCTTCACCGAATTGAGGCTGGGGTTATGCCACATAATATAGGATCAATAAAAGTTTTAGAGAAATCAGGATTTCATAAAGAGGGCATTGCAAAAAAGAATGTGAAGATAAATGGAAGATGGCAAGACCATCAAGTGTTAGCTATCGTAAATGATGATGATGAATAGGAGCACTGTTTAAGAAAAAAGGGGGCAGGAGAATCACTGCGCCCTTTTTGGGATGAAATCTTTATAGAAAGCATTTTGATTACCACGGAAAATACTTCTTCCACCAGCTTGGTTTATTTTTTTCTTTCTCTTTTAGCACTGCCTCAAATTCATCTTTCGCATCCACATGATCCATGCAGTACTCCGTTGGCTCGGTACCTTTTACAAAATACATTTTGACAGAAGTAGGACAACCTTTCGTTGCGATTTTCCCATTTTCAGGGTTAATATTTAATGCGACAACATTAGCCGGCTGTTTAAAATCTTTTTTCGGGCTTTCCTGTAATCCTTGCTCCATAATGGTTGCCCACATACTTTTCGCATAAGATTGCTCAGCGGGGTTAGAGATTGTCTTTTGTTTATCGTAGCCGACCCAAATGCCTGTCACAAGCTGTGGTGTAAAGCCAATCATCCAGCTATCTGTCTCAGTTGAACCGGATTTTCCAGCGTATGTGCGGGATAATTTTGGAATAAGGTTTTGTCCAGTGACAGAGGCGTAGCTGCTTAATTTTTTATTAAACATGCCCGTCATCATCTCTTCCATCACAAAAGTATTATTCTCATCAAGAATTTGTTTGTTTTCTAAGTGAGCATCATACAAGATATTTCCATCATGATCGACAACGCGTCGAATAAATGTCGGCTTGACTTGTTTACCGCCGTTAGCAAGCATACTGTAGGCGTTCACCATTTCAAGCGGTTTTACAGGAGACGTTCCGAGTGCAAGAGATGGGACATCTTTTAATGCACTTGTAATCCCAAATTGCTTCGCCGTTTTTACAAGTGATTCCTCACCTAAGAAAAGATGTGTTTTCACAGCGTACACATTATCAGAAACAGCAAGTGCTTGCATCATCGTTATAAAGTCATCTGCATAATAGCCTTTATAATTCGCTGGGTTATATTTGGAAACACCATCACCTAATGTGAATACAGTATGCTCACTTTTTAAGCGAGTTGTTGGTGTAAAGCCTTGCTCAAGAGCGGCGTAATATAAAAAAGGTTTAAATGTTGAACCTGGCTGCCGATACGCTTGCGTCGCTCGGTTGAATTGACTCTTCTTATAATCACGCCCGCCAACAAGGGACATTACTTCGCCTGTTTTTGGGTTCATGGATACAATCGCCGTTTCTAGCTCTGTTGTACTTGGGATGGTTTCTTTTACTGTACTTTCCGCAATTGTTTGGAGCTTTGGATCTAGCGTTGTATAAACACGCAGGCCGCCCTGTCCTATTGTTTGTTCATCAAGACCAGCATCATTGATAAGAGAAGCTCGTACAGCATCTTGAAAGTAAGGTGCCACTTCTGCTACTTCTTCTTTTTCAAGGGAAGCCAAGGTGAGTTGTTCTTTTTTTGCTGCTGCTGCTTCTTTCTTCGTGATATACCCTTGTTCTACCATTTCATCTAAAATAAGAGCTTGTCTTTCTTTAGCTCGGTTTTCATGTAAGTAGGGAGAATACAAACTTGGGCCTTTTGGAATGCCAGCAAGCATACTTGCTTCGGCTAAATTTAAATCTTTAGCACTTTTATTAAAGTAGAGACGAGCTGCTGCTTCAATGCCATACGCACCATGCCCGTAGTAAATTGTATTTAAATACCCTTGTAAAATATTGTTTTTATTATAATTAACTTCTAGACGAACGGTGTACATTGCCTCTAACAATTTTCGTTTCCATGTTTTATCGTGATCCAAATATAAATTTCGAGCGTATTGCTGCGTAATTGTACTTGCACCTTGTACTTTTGCCATCGCTTTGATGTCAGCAATTACTGCTCCGCCGATGCGCTTTACATCAAAACCATGATGTTTATAAAAGCGCTGATCTTCAATAGAAAGTGTTGCTTCTCTCACGTAAGGTGAAATATGGTCGAGTGACACATTATAGCGTTCCTGCGCGCCATGACTTTGCCCCATAACAGAGTCATCATTTGCATAAAAGATAGTGGTTTGCGGAACTGCAACAGGTGGTGGTCCTGCAATTTTTGCAACAAGTAAGATAATGAAAATAGTAGAAACAAAGAAAATAACACATGATAACAGTGCAGTGAGGAAAAAGCGTATATACTTTGCTTGTTTTTCATTTGTTGTAAGTTCCATTTTTTGTCACCCCTCATAGCATACTTTTATCCCGCATTAACGGGCAGTAAGACCCCCACCTCAAGATTGAGAGAAGCGAAGAAGCTAGGTGGGGGCTAACTGCCCGTAAAAGCCCGATTGGTTCAACTAACCATCAGTGGGGGATGAAAAAAACCCCCACTGATGGAAGTTTCACTTTACTAGTATTGAGGGTTTTGGCTGTTTTTAAACTAAAAAAGAGCTTCTTATTAAGAAAGAAGCTCAAAAGCACGTGTTGGCCAGTCGGTAATGATTACATCGACGCCGTAATCTATCATCTTTTGTAAGTCTTTGTATTCATTAATTGTATAAGGGCGGAATATGTATCCTTGCTGCTGAGCTGTTTGTACAAACTCTTTTGTGAGTAATTCAAAATTTGGGTGAAGACCATTTGCCTGTCTTTTCTTTGCTTCAGCAATTGGATCTGCGAGCGGTTCATCATATAAAATCGCGCGGGGGATCTCTGGTGCTAAATCTGCAAGCAGGGCAACGGATTCATGATTGAATGAAGAAAATACAACTTGATTAGATAGATGAAATTCGCGGACAAGGTCGACGACTTTTTCTTCTATACGGGGATAACGAATAACATCCGTTTTTAATTCAATATTTAATTGCATTGTTGTTGTAGAAAGCCAAATAAGCACTTCGCGGAGCGTTGGGATTTTTGCTTCATGAAAAGAAGGGTCTTTGTAACTGCCGGCATCGAGTGCTTGTAATTGCTGGACAGTTTGTTCATATACAAGACCTGCTCCATTTGTAGTTCGGTCCACCGTTTCATCGTGAATGACAACAATTTCGCCATCTTTTGATATATGTACGTCAAGCTCGATGCCATGTGCACCGACACGCTCTGCCTCTTGAAAAGCAATCATTGTATTTTCTGGGTGTGTACTTCTTACACCGCGATGCGCAAAAATAAGTGGTTGTTTCATAACAAATTCTCCTTATGGTTCATTTTATCCCGCTATTCGTGGGCAGTAAGCCCCTACCTCAAGATTGAGAGAGAAGCAAAGAAGATAGGTGGGAGATGAAAAAATCCCGACTGATGGAAGTTTCACTTTGCTTCAATTATGAAACTGAGCGATCAAAAACACAATGCTAGTAGAAAAAATTTACAAAAGTGTAATGGATACCTTACCTTATGAAAGATCTATCACATCCGGTGTATATAACTTTGTTTGTTGGTTGGGCGGGGCAATTGTACCAATTTTATCTGGAATTATTGGTCACGTAGTTTCAACGCAAAGCCCGTTTTTAGTAGGAGGAATTGTTGCGCTAGTTGAATGTGTGATAATTTGTCTACCGATTCGAGAAAATGAGAACAAAACCCTTTCCTAGGAAAGGATTTTCTTACTGTTTTATACATAATTGACTAAATATACGAACAAAAACGACTCGTTTGAAATATATTTACGTTCTTTTTAATATTTTTAACTATACATTTTACATGTTTTGTTTTATTTTTGTTAGGGGACATTAATGGTGTCCACATTATAATTTGCAATGAAAGGCGTGATTGTACAATGGAACTATGGTTCACTGAGAAACAAACAAAGCATTTTGGAATTACAGCGCGTATTAACCGCACTTTACATACGGAGCAAACAGAATTTCAAAAGCTTGATATGGTTGAAACTGAAGAATTCGGCAATATGCTTATTTTAGATGGCATGGTTATGACAACGCAAAAGGATGAATTCGTATATCACGAAATGGTAGCGCACGTACCATTATTCACACATCCAAACCCTGAAAACGTTTTAGTTGTTGGCGGCGGAGATGGCGGCGTTATTCGTGAAGTATTAAAACACCCAAGCGTGAAAAAAGCGACGCTTGTTGAAATTGATGGAAAAGTAATCGAGTACTCTAAAAAGTACTTACCAGAAATTGCTGGCGAATTAGAAAATCCACGCGTAGAAGTAAAAGTAGGCGATGGCTTCATGCACATTGCTGAAAGCCAAAATGAGTATGACGTAATCATGGTTGATTCTACAGAGCCAGTAGGTCCAGCTGTAAACTTATTTACAAAAGGATTCTACGCTGGAATCTCTAAGGCGTTAAAAGAAGACGGTATTTTCGTAGCGCAAACAGATAACCCTTGGTTTACACCAGAATTAATTTCAAACGTGTTTAAAGACGTAAAAGAAATTTTCCCAATTACACGTCTATATACAGCAAACATTCCAACGTACCCAAGTGGACTTTGGACATTCACAATTGGATCTAAAAAGCATGATCCACTAGAAGTAAGTGAAGAGCGTTTCCACGAAATCGAAACGAAATATTACACAAAAGAACTTCACAAAGCAGCATTCGTATTACCGAAATTCGTTGGGGATTTAATTAAGTAAGAAAAGCGAAGGCGGCTCGCCTAAGGTGTACGGTATAAAAGGACAGAATATGCTAGCCGCTTACGCTGTTATAAGTAAAAAATCTTCTTAGCAGTGTAAGAAGAGTGTGGCAAATCGATAAAGAGGAGCAAAATAGCTCCAAATTTGAGACAAAATGAAAGGTTGGGATACCTTAAGTTCCGGATAGGAGGAAAAGAATATGCGTTTTGATGAAGCTTATTCAGGTAAAGTATTTATTAACAGTCATCCAAGTTTTGAAGATGCTGAGGTTGTTATTTATGGGATGCCGATGGATTGGACAGTAAGTTATCGTCCGGGTTCTCGTTTCGGCCCAGCACGTATTCGTGAAGTATCAATTGGGCTAGAAGAATATAGTCCATATTTAGATCGTGAATTAGAGGAAGTTAAATATTTTGATGCAGGTGATATTCCGCTTCCTTTCGGTAATGCACAGCGCAGCTTAGACATGATCGAAGAATATGTAACAAAACTATTAGATGCTGGTAAGTTTCCGCTAGGTCTTGGTGGCGAGCACTTAGTGTCTTGGCCAATTTTTAAGGCGATGGCCAAAAAATATCCAGATTTAGCGATCATCCATATGGATGCTCATACAGATTTACGTGAATCTTATGAAGGTGAGCCTTTATCTCACTCTACACCAATTCGTAAAGTGTGCGATTTAATTGGCCCAGAAAACGTATATTCTTTCGGAATTCGTTCTGGTATGAAAGAAGAATTCGAGTGGGCAAAAGAAGTTGGTATGAACTTATACAAATTTGATGTATTAGAACCATTAAAGAAAGTATTACCAACACTTGCAGGACGCCCAGTCTATGTCACAATTGACATTGACGTATTAGACCCAGCTCATGCTCCTGGTACAGGAACGTTAGAAGCTGGCGGTATTACATCAAAAGAACTATTAGATTCCATTGTTGCAATTGCAAATTCAAATATAAACGTAGTTGGAGCAGACTTAGTAGAAGTAGCTCCTGTATATGATCACAGTGATCAAACACCAATCGCAGCAAGTAAATTTGTGCGCGAAATGTTACTTGGATGGGTGCAAAAATAAAGTTTAGGCTACCGGTCATTCTAGCCATTAGAGCTAGATGAACAGTAAGCAAAATAAAAAGGCTATTTCGNNCGAAATAGCCTTTTTATTTTTATTAAATATTCCAGTTTACTTTCCTTACAATGATGTAAGAGAAATGTAAGGGAAATCGATAGAGACTATTTTTGATAGATTTTATACTCAATGAAGCATTATACAAGGATACATGTTAGAGGTGGAAAGATTCATGCGTATGATATTAAAAGTTACAGCAGTACTTGCTATTTTAGGCGGTGCAGGTGTCTTTTACTTACAATCAAAAACAGAAGGTGTGCAAGCTTTTGTAGATAATTTTTTCTCAAGTAAGGAGGTAAAGGAATATTATACTGTAACAAATCAAGGTGAGAAAAAAGGGGATAAGTATTTATACACATTTACTGCTTATGATAGAGATGGAAATGAGCAAGTTGTGAAAAAAATGATAAATCATGAACTTCGCCAAGGAATCTATTTGAAAATCTACGCAAAAGGCAGCCAAGGGAAAGGATGGGCAGAACTGCGAGAGAATGAGGTGCCAGCGAAAGTGCTAGAAAAACTGAAAAGATAGCGAAAAACCCAAGTTCATACTGGACCTGGGTTTTAATGTTTTACAAGGACGATATCAACATTTTTATCCCGCATTAACGGGCAGTAAGCCACCCACCTCAAGATTGAGAGAGAAATGAGGAAGATAGGTGGGGGATGAAAAAAAACCACTGATGGAAGCTTCACTTTATAAATTGCTTTTTTTGACCTATATCTTTCAATAGGTTTCCTAATATTTCAGCAGACAGACACCGCTGTTTTTTGATATGATAGGAAAAGTGATTTATTATAAACTATATGTAATATCTATAACATTTCGAAAGGTGTGCAAGACGTGGAGAAGCAACTTGCAGGCTTACCAGTACAAGTTCACTTTGTAACGGAAATTCGTGAAGGAGCGCGAAAGGAAACTATTGCTTTTGACGCAAATGGTCTATACTATGTAAAGGGTCAAAGTACATATGTAACGTTTCAAGAGCCGAATGAACAAGGCGAAGTGAAGACAATTATTAAAATTCAAGATGATCAAGTTCTCATTATGCGTTCGGGCGCTATTTCTATGCGTCAAACTCATAAAAAAGGTGAATGGACAACAGGAACCTATATGAGTGAACTTGGGACGTTTGCATTGCAAACGAAAACAGATAACGTCCTTTTTAAATGGTCGGAAGAAAAGAAAAAGGGACAACTCTTTCTAACGTATGCATTGCTTCTAAGTGAACAAGAAGCAGGCCGATATACAATTACCATTAATCTCAAGGAGGGACAATAATGAACTCTTTAGAACAAGTAAAAGAACTCATTAAAGAGGAAATTAAAGCTGCTGTAGTAAAAGCAGAATTAGCGACAGAAGAACAAATTCCAAACGTTGTATTAGAAACACCAAAAGATAAAACACACGGTGATTTCTCTACAAACATGGCGATGCAACTTGCACGTGTAGCGAAAAAAGCACCACGCATGATCGCAGAAGAATTAATTGCAAATTTTGATAAAGCAAAAGCTTCTATTGAAAAAATCGAAATTGCTGGACCTGGCTTCATTAACTTCTACATGGATAACAGCTACTTAACAGATCTAATCCCAACAATTATTACAGCTGGCGAAGCTTACGGTGAAACAACCACTGGTAAAGGTGAAAAAGTACAAGTTGAGTTCGTATCTGCAAACCCAACAGGTGACCTTCACTTAGGACATGCGCGCGGCGCAGCAGTTGGTGATACGTTATGTAATGTATTAGCAAAAGCAGGATACGATGTATCTCGTGAATACTACATTAACGATGCTGGTAACCAAATTCATAACTTAGCGCTTTCTGTGGAAGCTCGTTACATGCAAGCGTTAGGATTAGATAAAGAAATGCCAGAAGACGGTTACCATGGTGCAGATATTATCGGTATCGGGAAGCGTTTAGCAGAAGAGTTTGGTGATCGTTATGCAAAAGCTGATGAGAAAGAAAGCTATGAATTCTACCGTGAGTACGGTTTAAAATATGAATTAGCAAAACTTCAAAAAGACTTAGAAAGCTTCCGCGTTAAATTTGATGTGTGGTTCTCTGAAACATCACTATACAAAAACGGAAAAATTGACGAAGCTCTTGCAGCGTTAAAAGAGCGCGGAGAAGTATTTGAAGAAGAGGGCGCAACATGGTTCCGTTCTACAACTTACGGCGATGATAAAGACCGCGTATTAATTAAAAACGATGGTTCTTACACATACTTAACGCCAGATATTGCGTATCACCGTGATAAATTAGAGCGTGGCTTTGAGAAATTAATTAACATTTGGGGTGCTGACCACCACGGTTACATTCCACGTATGAAAGCAGCAATTCAAGCGCTTGGATACGATAAAGATACATTAGAAGTAGAAATCATCCAAATGGTACAACTATACCAAAACGGTGAAAAAGTAAAAATGAGTAAACGTACAGGTAAAGCTGTTACACTTCGTGAGCTTATGGAAGAAGTAGGCGTGGACGCAATGCGTTACTTCTTTGCAATGCGCAGCGGTGACTCTCATTTAGACTTTGATATGGACTTAGCGGTATCAAAATCAAATGAAAACCCTGTATACTATGCACAATATGCGCATGCACGCGTATGCAGCATCCTTCGCCAAGGTGAAGAGCTTGGATTAACTGCAGGCGGAGATGTGAACTACAAACTTGTTGCTTCTGAGAAAGAAGTAGACTTATTAAAGAAACTGGGTGAATTCCCAGCGGCAGTTGCAGAAGCGGCGCAAAAACGTTTGCCACACCGCATTACAAGCTATGCATTTGACTTAGCAGCAGCACTTCATAGCTTCTACAATGCAGAAAAAGTATTAAACCAAGATAATCTAGAGTTAAGTAAGGCTCGTTACGATTTAATGCGTGCAGTACGCATTACACTTCAAAATGCATTAGCATTAGTTGGAGTATCTGCACCAGAGAAGATGTAAGAAAGAAAAGCGAAGCCACCAAGTATTCTAGTCGGTGGCACTAGATAATAAAAAAGCAGGATGCACGGAAATCTTTCCGTACGTCCTGCTTTTTCTTATAGTTGTGTTAAAATGATTGGTTCGCCGCGTGTAACGACAATTGTATGTTCACATTGAGCAACAAGGCTTTTATCTGGTGTTACAAATGTCCAACCATCATCACCGCGTTCGATAATATGATCCGCACCCATAGATACGAATGGTTCTACTGCTAAGACGAGGCCGTCTTTTAAGAGAGCGTTATCCATTGGATCGAAATAGTTTAAAATGTGATTTGGTGCTTCATGTAAGCTAAGCCCAATGCCGTGTCCTGTTAAGTTTTGAATAACGGTAAAACCGTTTTTACGAGCATCATTGGCAACCGCACGACCAATTTGATTTTGTTTTGCGCCAGCTTTTACTTTTTTCATGGCTGCCCAAAATGCACTTTCAGCAGCAGCGCAAAGTTTTTCTTTTTTTTCATCTTGTCCAAGAACGAACGAAATACCTGTATCTGCGTAGTAACCGTCAAGTGCTGCAGATACATCTACGTTTACTAAATCGCCTTCTTTTAGGACGCGATCTCCTGGAATGCCGTGAGCAACTTCTTCATTGACACTAATGCAAGTTACGCCTGGAAAATCATATTCTTTTTCAGGTGCAGAAATGGCACCGTGCTCATCTAATACTTTCTTACCGATTAAATCAAGCTCTTTCGTTGTCATGCCTGGCTTCGCTTGTTTTTTCATTTCTTCGCGAGCAAGCGCAACGATGCGGCCGATTTTTCGTAAGCCTTCTAAATCTTGTTCATTACGAATAATCATGAAAACCACTGTCCTTCCTCGAATGTACATCTCACATGATTGTATCACGTTTGTTTTTGTCCTGCTACTTGCGTGGTAAGCCTCTCATTTCAAGATTTCCTGACATTTGTCATATTCATGTCATGACGACTTTTACTGTTTTCCATCTCTTCCAATTTATACAATATAAATGTAAGTAACGACGGGGGTGGAGAGATGGAACAAGTAATTGAAGTAAATGGTGTTTCAAAAACATTTAAACATAAAAAAGCAGTAAATAACGTTTCATTTACAGTAGAGAAGGGGCAAATTGTTGCACTTCTTGGGCCAAACGGAGCTGGGAAAACGACAACGATTTCGATGATGCTTGGATTAAGAGATCCTTCAGAAGGGAATATCTCCATATTTGGAAAGAGTCCTAAGCACCGAGATGTTCGCAATCGCCTTGGAGCAATGCTGCAAGAAGTGAGCGTAATTGATAGTATCTCTGTGGAAGAGGCAATTGATTTATTTCGTAGTTATTATACGAATCCAATCAAAAAAGAAACACTACTTCAGCTATCCAATTTAGAATCAGAAAGAAAGCAAAGGTGTGAAAAGCTATCTGGTGGTCAAAAAAGACGTTTAAATTTTGCGCTCGCACTTGCTGGAAATCCAGATTTACTATTCTTAGACGAACCAACAGTAGGAATGGACATCACGTCTAGAAAAAGCTTTTGGGATACAATTCGAACATTAGCAAGTGAAGGGAAAACGATTATTTTAACAACGCATTATTTAGAAGAAGCAGATGCACTAGCAGATCGAATTTTATTATTTGCAAACGGAAAAGTAATTGCTGATGGAACACCAGATGAGATGAAAGCAACAATTTCTCAAAAAACAATTTCATTTTATGCAAAAGAGGAAATGCCAACAAGTATGCTTCGGAGTTTATCTCATGTTACAAGCGTCCGGTGGGAGGAAAAACGTATCGTACTGACAACAGATGATACGGATGCTACGCTTCGAGAAATCTTTCATAAAAACTTGCCTGTTATGGATATTGCTGTTGAGCGCGGCGGCTTGGATGAAGCTTTTGAACAGTTTGTTGCAAATCAGAAGGAGGGAATTGCATGAGAGCGTTTTGGATGCAATGTAAAATAGAAATATTACGTACGTTTCGCAATAAATTATTTATCTTTTTCTCGTTATTAATGCCAGTTATGTTTTATTACATTTTTACAAATGTCGTGTCAGTACCGGACAACGGAGATGCATGGAAAGCACACTATTTAATTTCAATGGCTACTTTTAGTATTGTAGGAACAGCACTTTTTAGTTTTGGCGTTCGTCTTTCACAAGAAAGAGGGCAAGGATGGACACAGCTTTTACAAATTACACCACTGCCAGAAGGATCGTATTTATCTGCAAAAATTGTTGCGCAAACACTTGTAAATGCTTTTTCGATTGTAGTTATTTTTATCGCGGGAATATTAATTAATGATGTACAGTTAACGATTGGACAGTGGGTTGGGGCTGGATTATGGTTGTTAATTGGCGTTACGCCATTTTTAGCGCTGGGAACGGTAATTGGTTCGATTAAGAAAGCTGATGCGGCTGCTGGGCTAGCAAATATTTTAAATATGTGTTTAGCCATTCTAGGTGGTTTATGGATGCCAATTGAAGTATTACCAAAGATGTTAAGAAGTATCGGGGAGTGGACACCGACATATCGCTTCGGAAGCGGAGCTTGGGATATTGTTGCTGGTAAGGCAATTGGCTGGGAGAATGCTGCAATATTAGGAGGTTATTTCATTGCCTTTGTTGTATTATCAATATATATAAGAAAGAGACAGGAAGCGGTATAAATGATCGAAAAGAAACAGTTTGAAGTTTTTCCAAAACATATGGGCTTGTTCCCTTATATATGGCTCGTGTACTTGTTGTTTCCTCTTTATTACTTGATGGGGCAATCAAATTGGAAATTGATATTAGGAGGCGGGATGCTTGTACTTTTTGTTATTGCATACCGTCAGCTTTACTTTGTACCAAAGACATTTATTATGTGGGCGTGTATTCAACTTGTAATTACATTCTTATTTAGTACGTTTTATAACCCATATATGATTTTCTTTGGATTCTATACAGCAAACGCAATGGGATTTGCACCGACAAAAAAACAATTTCGACTGTTGTTTTTCCTTTTAATCGTAATGATTGTTTCTTTTATGTTGGTGAACATGCGCGAGTTTACAAACGCGTCTGCTATAACTGCAATCCCGATGTTTATTTTAATGATTGTTACGCCATTTGGCATGCGGAATTTTAATCAAAAAAAGGTATTAAGAACACAATTAAGTGAAGCGAATGAACAAATTCGTGATTTAGTGAAGAGAGAAGAACGCCAGCGTATTGCGAGAGATTTACATGATACATTAGGACATACGTTATCACTTATTACATTAAAAAGTCAGCTTGTTGAGAAGCTTATTGTGAAAAATCCAGAACGTGCTTGTCTAGAAGCAAAGGAAATTACGCAAACATCAAGAAATGCGTTAAAACAATTGCGGGAATTAATTTCTGATATGCGTATGATTACAGTGGAAGAAGAGCTAGAACAAGTGAAGGTGATTCTTCAAGCGGCCAATATATCATTAGAAGTGAAGCAGGAGACAAGTACGAATGTATTATCACCGCTAGAGCAAAACCTTTTAGGAATGTGTTTACGCGAAGCGGTGACAAATGTTGTAAAACATAGCAAGGCAACAACGTGTGTGGTTACTTTACTTGAAACACAAGGGAAATTGCTTTTACAAGTAAAGGACAATGGAATCGGACTACAAAAAAATCATGATGGGAATGGCATTCTTGGGATGAGAGAACGATTGGCTCTTATTGATGGAGTACTTGAGCTAGATGATATTCATGATGGAACGATGTTAACAATACATGTACCAATTGTTATAAGAACAGGGAAAGATGGGGTGAGAGCATGATTCGAATCATCATTGCAGAAGATCAGCGTATGCTTCGCGGGGCATTAGGAGCTTTGCTTGATTTAGAAGATGATATTGAGGTTGTTGGACAGGCAGAAAACGGAGAAGCGGCTTTGCAACTAATTGAAAAACTACAGCCAGATGTTAGTATTATGGACATTGAAATGCCGATTCAGAGCGGATTAGATGTGGCTGAAACGTTACGAAAACAACATTCACAGTGTAGAGTTATGATTTTAACAACATTTGCCCGTCCTGGTTATTTCGAGCGAGCGATGAAAGCAAACGTGCATGGGTATTTATTAAAAGATAGTCCAAGTGAAGATCTTGCAGCGGCAATTCGGAATGTAATGAATGGAAAACGAGAAATTTCTCCTGAGCTCATGTTTGGGCTTTGGCAAGAACAAAATCCGTTAACAGATAGGGAAAAAGAGGTTCTCTTGTTAGCGAAAGAAGGAAAAACGGCAAACGAAATTGCAAAAACACTATACTTGTCATCTGGAACAGTTCGAAACTATATTTCTGATGTGTTAACGAAATTAAATGCAAAAAATCGGATTGAGGCAATTGCAATTGCTGAAGAAAAAGGGTGGATATGAGAATAGAAACAACGGTCTTTCCTAGTAATGGGTTCGGTTTAGAGGGAAAAAACAGTAAATAACATACATTTTGGAGTGTCTGAAGTTAATACAGAAGCATAGTGATTTAATCACAATAAGAGAAGAAGGCATTGCTTTTGGGCAACGCCTTTTTAGTTTTCTCCCCATTAAACGAACCAGTTACTTACCTAGGTCTACGTCGTATATTGTGAAATCGTACTCATTCTGTTGTTTGAATCTGTACTTCTTTTTGTAACAACCCCCATACTTCTTCGGCATAGACAGGTTTGCTAATTAAGAAGCCTTGAATTTGGTCGCACTGTTTATCATCTAAAAATGACCATTGCTCGGTGGTCTCCACTCCTTCAGCGATTACAGTTAATTGTAAATTTTTTGCTAGTGTAATAATTGAAGATGTAATTGCTTCTTCAAGCGGATTATTTTCAATTTCTTTAATAAACTCACGTGCAATTTTCAATGTATGAATTGGATATTTCGTTAAATAAGATAGTGAGCTGTATCCAGTGCCAAAATCATCGATTGAAATTTTAACGCCTAGTTGATGCATTTGTTTCAACTTTTCAATTACCGTTTGCTCTTTATTAATCGCAATACTTTCTGTAATTTCTAAATCTAGCGCTTCTGGAGGTAATTGTGTTTCCTTCAGAATTTGAGAGATCGTTGGGATTAAATCATCATGATTAAACTGAGCGGGTGATAAATTGACACCTACTTTTAGATGAGAAAATCCGTTTTGATGCCACTCTTTCGCTTGCTTACAGGCAGTGCGAAGAACCCATTCCCCGAGACGAATAATAAATCCAGTTTCCTCAGCGATTGGAATAAACTGTGTGGGGGAAACAATACCGAGTTTTGGATGTTTCCATCGAACGAGTGCTTCAAACCCAATGATTTCTTTTGACTTTGTATTTACTTGTGGCTGATATTGCAAGTAAAATTCATTATGCTCTAGTGCTTTAATAAGTTCACTTTCAAGAAAGTGTGTCTCATGTTCAACAATACTCATTTCTTTTGAGAAGAAGATGAATTTGTTTTTTCCAGCTGCTTTTGCCCGATACATGGCGATATCAGCATGTTTCATTAACTCCGTGGCATTGGTTCCATCAAACGGATAAATTGCAATACCAATACTTGGTGTTATTGTGAGTTCATATTCTTTAATAAAAATCGGCTTGTTTAATTCTTGTAACAAGCGATTTGCTATAAGAGAAGTTCCTTGTTTTGAGAAGGTATCTGGTAAGAAGATTGTAAATTCATCTCCCCCTTGACGAGCAACAACATCTTTTGGTCGTAAACAGCTCTGAAGTCGATTGGCTACTTCAATTAAGAGCAAATCACCCACATCGTGACCAAGCCGATCATTAATTTTCTTAAATCGATCTAAGTCTAAAAACAAGACAGAAACAGTTGTATCTCGTTTATGTGCATCTTGTAATGCTGTTAATAATTCCTCTTCAAACTTCCTGCGGTTTGGAAGTCCAGTTAGCGCATCATGAAACGCCATGTGTTCGACTTGTTGTTGTTTTATTTTCAGCTCTGTAACATCACGAGCAATACCAAACATACCAATAATTTTTTCTTCAACAGTTGTTGGTATTAGTGTGATATACAAGTAATGATATATCCCCGTTTTTGTGTATGTTCGTACTTCGAATGTTTGGGGAAGTCCCTCTTTTGCAATGTGCAGGGCAGTCTGTGCTTCAAAACGATCTTCATCTACAATGAAATGTAAGAAAGAATGCCCAATAAATTCGTTATAGTAAGATTCGAATAAGTTTGTACAGGCCCAGTTTGCATGTTGAAAATTCCCGTCCATATCGAGTGAGAAAACAGCATCTGGATGTTCTTCAAATAACGATTTATATTGCTGTTCGCTTTTGGAAAGTGCCCGAATACCTTCTTGTACTTTTACTTCTAATTGTTCGTTTAAACTTTGATATGTATATAATAATTGTTTATTTTCTTTCCACATAAGCATCTGCCGAAAGAATAGCAATACGAGAGGAATGGCTAATCCTATGAATAGCTCTTTTCCTTTCACTGCATTGGATAACATAAAAAATAGGATTACAAGAATGCTTACATAAGGAAGAAAGAAACGAACATAATTGAAACGATTGTATTTCTGATTGTTTACTTGTAGTGCTTTGTCCTTTTGTTTGTATAGGAGGCTAGATAATCCAATTAATAAAAGAGAAGTAGTATGAACAAAGTAAGTGAATTCAGATGAAAGATAAACGCCCCTAGCCTCTTGATACAAATATACATATCCGTATACGAGGGTGATAAAAAACGCCCCGATTAATATCTTTCTACTAACTGTGTATCGCTGTTCACTTTTGCATAAGCTAATTACGGCATATACAACGAGAGATTGCGCAATGAAATAAAAGGTTATCATCGCCGTATTTAGGGACAAATCCTTTATAGTTTCGAGATCCAATATAATGTTAAACATAAAGTAGAGGGTCATTATGATAATAAACACACTATCAAATAAAAATTGTAAAAATGTAGTTATTGGTTGTTTATGTATAAATTCATAGCTGAGAGCGGTAAACAATAAAGCATATTGCAAAAGGAAAAAAGGTACAGCGTCATAGGAAAACATTTCTTGTTTATAAATAGATAAAGTTTTTGAAAATAAGGTGATTTCCATTATGAAGCCGGATATACATGTACATAAAATGAGTAACCAAAGTATTTTTGTTGGTTTTTTACTAACATAAATTGCTTTTAATAATCCTAAAAAGGAAATGATAGCAGCAAAATTAAAAAAGAAAAGAATTCCCCATTCTTTACTAGAAGTGTGTGAAGGAACTACTAAAATCCATATGAGAAATACCAGAATGTAAATAGAAACAAAAGTAATATATTTTTTCTGCTTTCGCATAACATAACTCCAATTCGTTAAAAGTGGTATATACAGATAATAACATATAATGTGTTTGAGAGATTATGAAGATATCGTAAATAATTATCATTCAAGTGCAGCACTGGTCCTTCGTTTTATTCCTCTTATAGATGGGAGATCCTCTATTAATTTGAAAAGTGCTAAATCTTTTTGTTTACTTTCAATCATAATATCGAAGTCTTGATTCAGTTCTTTTGCTATGGATAGGAAGTTTTGAATATTTGTATGTAAAATGTTTTGTTTTGCCACATCATATAATTTTTCATCGCGTTCTTGCTTGTTCAATTGTTCCCATCTTGTAAATGTCATTGTTTTTGCAGGAGAACAGTCCCACAATGCAAGTGCATGTGAGACATAACCAAATCTTATTTTCATACGTATCTCGCCTTTCATGTATTTATAAGAAAAAGGAAAAGACTGTTCCAATCCATTCTTTGCCTTTGTTTAAAAGAGAGTGAGGAGAAACATCTTCAAATGAAAGTAAAGTGGAAGCTTCTAAGTCTTGATTGATTTCTTTCTTCACTTGTTCTAAAAACGGTGATCCATATAATATACAATTGATTTCATGGTTCAGATATAAGCTTCTCATATCAAAATTCGCAGTTCCAATATCACAAATACAGCCATCTATCATTACAATTTTCGCATGAAAAAATCCATCTTGAAATTCGTAAATATGACAGCCTGCTTCAATAAGCTTCCGGCAATACGGGAGTTTTGCTTCACGAACAAATGGATGATCCGCTTTTTTAGGTACGAGGATGGTAATGCGAATGCCTCGTTTTTTTGCGCGCAGCAATGCATTCATTAGCTTTTTCCCAGGGATAAAATAGGGCGTACCGATATATAGCTCTTTTGTTGCATTTTCAATTAAATCGAGAAATGTTTGTTGTAAATAAGCGCCGTCAGTTGGTACGAACTGATGGGAAGTTTCCCCCTTTTCTAGTATTGGAAAGTAATCATTTTTATGCAGTAGGTCTTCATTTGTATCATCGCGCCAATCGTGTAGAAACTGTGTTTGTAAGTCCTGTACTCCTTCTCCGGTAAGGCGTAAATGGTAATCACGCCACGGGCCGAGCGCAGCATTATGACCTAGGTATTCTTCACCGATATTAAAGCCTCCGATATAGCCGATTTTTCCGTCAATAATTGTAATTTTCCTATGGTTCCGTTGATTAACGGAAAAAAAGAGAAACGGGAGACGGATTTTATGACAAAATGAAAAATGTATGCCATGTTGTTTTAATTTACGAATCGTTTGCTTTGGTAAATGGTGGCTGCCAATGCGATCAAGGAGAAGGCGTACTTCAATACCTTGCTGTGCTTTTTCCATTAAAAGCTGTAAAAAAGTATGGCTAATCTCATCGTTTTTTACGATAAAAAATAAAATATGTACGTGATGCTTAGCCTGTTTTATATCAGTAAATAGCTCCTTATATAATGTTTGGCCATATGTATAGAGTGTAAAGTTACTATGGCGCAAAGGAAATGAACGAGGTTTAAGTTGTTTTAAATGATGTTTTCTTCCATATATGAAGTCGAAAGGTATCCAAAATACGAGAAAGATAAGGAAGAGAAATAAAAAATTCATGTATTCATTCCCTCCGCTATATTCATTTTTATTTCAACATCGGTGAGCGATAAGAGTAAGGCTCATGTTGTTTTGTAAATAGTACTTATATTGTAAGCAAAAGCATGGAAAGCGATTCTATTCTGGGATGACTTTTTATTTTCATGAGCTGTAGATGGAGGAGAGAAGGGGATTGTACAAGGGAGATAGAAAAAATATGTTGTTGTATAACAAAAAACTGTTGACTGAATGCTCACTCATCATATAATGGAAATAGGGACTATAAATTCAGAAAATTATTTATTTTTGAAGATTCGAAAAAGGGAATATTATACGGAGAGGGGTTGGCAGAAACATGAATAGCTTATTAATTGTGAATTGGTTGGCGACAATCGCCATCATAGCGTATGCAGCATATTTATTTGTATATCTCATACGAACGCGGATTACCTACATACAATTGGGAAAGAAAGTAGAATTTGATCGCCGCTTTAAAGAAAGATGGGATCTTATTAAGGGGAATGTCTTCGGACAAAAGAAGCTTCTCAAAGATAAAAAGAGCGGTATCATGCATGTTATGTTTTTTTACGGATTTATTCTTGTCCAGTTTGGAGCAATTGACTTCATATGGAAAGGTTTAGCACCAGGATCGCATCTTCCACTTGGACCACTATACCCTGCATTTACATTCTTCCAAGAAATCGTCACACTTATCATTTTAATCGCAGTCTTTTGGGCTTTTTATAGAAGGTATATTGAAAAACTTGTGCGCTTAAAACGCAATTTTAAAGCGGGACTTGTTTTAATTTTTATCGGCGGCTTAATGCTATCTGTTCTTCTTGGTAACGGAATGGGCATCATTTGGCATGGCGAGGAATTATCATGGAGTGAACCAATTGCTTCTGCAATCGCTTACTTATTTTCTGGAATTGGTGAAACAGCTGCGATTGTTGTGTTCTATTTTGCGTGGTGGCTGCATCTACTTATTTTGTTAACGTTTTTAGTTTACGTGCCACAATCGAAGCACGCGCATTTAATTGCAGGACCAGCAAATGTATATTTTAGCCGTTTAACAAATCCAGGGAAATTAGAAAAAATCGATTTTGAAGATGAAACACAAGAAACATTTGGCGTTGGAAAAATTGAAGATTTCAAACAAACACAGCTTATTGATTTATACGCATGTGTAGAGTGCGGACGCTGTACGAATATGTGCCCGGCAACGGGAACGGGAAAGATGCTATCACCGATGGATTTAATTTTAAAATTGCGTGATCATTTAACAGATAAAGGCGCAGCGGTGACATCGCGCGCACCATGGGTTCCAACTGTTGCATTTAACAATACACAAGGTAATCAGTTAGCGATGATGGCGGCTGGAGATGGACAACATGAATCTGCAGCAACACTAGCATACAATCCAAGCTTAATTGGCGATGTCATTACAGAAACAGAAATTTGGGCTTGTACAACGTGCCGTAACTGCGAAGACCAATGTCCAGTTATGAATGAACATGTTGATAAAATTATTGATTTGCGCCGCTATCTTGTTTTAACAGAAGGAAAAATGGACCCAGAAGCGCAGCGTGCCCTGACAAATATCGAGCGTCAAGGAAACCCTTGGGGGCTGAACCGCAAAGAGCGTGAAACGTGGCGTACGATGGAAGAAGAAGTTTCTATTCCGACTGTGAGAGAGAAAACGAAAGCAGGCGAAGAGTTTGAGTACTTATTCTGGGTAGGCTCTATGGGATCATATGATAACCGCAGCCAAAAAATTGCGTTATCGTTTGCGAAGCTGATGAACGAAGCTGGTATTTCCTTTGCTATCCTCGGAAATAAAGAGAAAAACTCAGGTGATACGCCGCGCCGTCTTGGAAATGAATTTGTCTTCCAAGATATGGCGAACAAGAACATTGAAGAGTTCGAGAAAGCGGGCGTGAAGAAAATTATTACGATCGATCCGCATGCGTATAACACGTTTAAAAATGAGTATCCGGACTTTGGCTTACAAGCGGAAGTCTATCATCATACAGAATTGTTAGCACAGTGGGTGAAAGAGGGGCGCTTAAAACCAGTTCACCGCGTAGAAGAAACGATTACGTATCACGATTCTTGTTATTTAGGACGCTACAACGAAGTGTACGAAGCGCCGCGCAATATTTTAAAAGCAATTCCAGGCGTGAAGCTCATTGAAATGGAGCGTAACCGCGAAAAAGGAATGTGCTGCGGAGCGGGCGGCGGTCTGATGTGGATGGAAGAGACTGCTGGTTCGCGTATTAACGTTGCACGTACGGAGCAAGCACTTGCTACGTCACCGACGATCATCGGTACGGGCTGCCCGTATTGCTTAACGATGATCAGCGATGGTACGAAGGCGAAAGAAGTAGAAGAGCGCGTGCAAACGCTTGATATAACAGAGATTTTAGAGCGCTCTGTCATCGGACCAAAGAAAGAAGCAATGTAAACATGTAAGAATCCGTACAACTTTAGATAAAAGGAGGTGCAAGATTTGCACCTCTTTCTCACAACAGCTGCACTGAACGAGCGTTCAATCAACGCCGCAAAATTAAGAAATGGGGGAATATGTTTTGACTAGAACAGTAATTTTAAGTGCTGCAAGAACACCTGTTGGAAAGTTTGGGGGAGCTTTAAAGGATGTAAAGGCAACGGAGCTTGGAGGAATTGCAATTGGAGCGGCATTAGAGCGCGCGAATGTTGCAGCAAGTGATATTGAAGAAGTTATATTTGGAGCGGTTATTCAAGGTGGTCAGGGACAAATTCCATCACGCCAGGCGGCAAGAGAAGCAGGGATCCCGTGGGAGACGCGCACAGAAACAGTCAATAAAGTATGTGCTTCCGGGCTTCGTGCAGTAACATTAGCGGATCAAATTATTCGTACCGGCGATCAATCGTTGCTTGTAGCAGGCGGCATGGAATCGATGAGTAATAGTCCATATATTTTACGCGGTGCACGCTGGGGATATCGCATGGGGCATAACGAGGTTGTTGACTTAAACGTGGCAGATGGCTTAACGTGCTCATTTTCTGGCGCGCATATGGGTGTGTACGGCGGAGATGTAGCGAAAGAAGATGGTATTTCCCGCGAAATGCAAGACGAGTGGGCATGCCGCAGTCATATGCGCGCCGTTGCATCACGCAAGGAAGGCCGATTTGAAGAAGAAATTGTACCTGTATCTGTGCCGCAGAGAAAAGGTGAGCCAGTAGTTGTTGCTCACGACGAAGCACCGCGCGAAGATACAACAGTTGAGAAACTAGCAAAATTAAAACCTGTATTTGATAAGGATGCAGCGGTTACCGCAGGAAATGCACCAGGTTTAAATGACGGCGCGGCAGCGCTCGTATTAATGAGTGAAGAGCGTGCGAAGCAAGAGGGAAGAAAGCCGCTTGCGACAATTTTAGGTCATACAGCAATTGCGGTTGAAGCGAAGGACTTCCCGAGAACACCAGGTTATGCCATTAACGAACTATTAAAGAAAACGGGTAAGAAAGTAGAAGAGATTGATTTATTTGAGATTAATGAGGCATTTGCAGCTGTAGCAATTGCAAGTGCAAATATTGCAGGTATTGATCCAGAAAAGATTAACGTAAACGGCGGAGCGGTTGCGATGGGGCATCCAATTGGAGCAAGTGGTGCGCGCATTATCGTTACTCTTATTCACGCGTTAAAGCAGCGCGGCGGCGGAATTGGAATTGCATCTATTTGTAGCGGCGGTGGTCAAGGCGACGCAATTATGATTGAGGTTCAGTAAAAAAGGGGGCTATAAACATGACGGTACAAAATATTGTTGTAATTGGTTCGGGGCAAATGGGAGCTGGAATTGCACAGGTGTGTGCGATGGCAGGTTATGACGTATATATGCAAGATTTAAAACAAGAGCAGTTAGACCGCGGAATGGGGATTATTACGAAAAATTTATCTAGGCAAGTCGAGAAAGGCCGCATGAGTGAAGAGGATAAGGAAGCAACATTAAATCGTCTTACAGCAACACTTACACTCGATTGCGTGAAAGAAGCAGATCTTGTCATTGAAGCAGCTGTGGAGAGAATGGATATTAAAAAACAAATTTTTGCAAACTTAGATGAGTTAGCACCGGAGCATACAATCTTGGCAACAAATACATCTTCGCTGCCAATTACAGAGATTGCAGCTGCTACGAATCGTCCGGAAAAAGTCATCGGTATGCACTTTATGAATCCGGTTCCGGTTATGAAGCTTGTTGAAATTATTCGAGGCTTAGCAACAGAAGATGTTGTATATGAAACGATTGAAGATATTACAAAAAAAATCGGCAAAGTTCCAGTTGAAGTAAATGACTTCCCAGGATTTGTTTCGAACCGTATTTTATTGCCAATGATTAACGAAGCAATTTATACGCTTTATGAAGGCGTGGCAACGAAAGAAGCAATTGATGAAGTTATGAAGCTCGGCATGAATCATCCGATGGGACCGTTGACACTCGCTGATTTTATTGGATTAGATACATGTTTATACATTATGGAAGTACTGCACGAAGGATTAGGAGATAGCAAATATCGCCCATGTCCGTTACTTCGTAAATACGTGAACGCAGGCTGGTTAGGGCGCAAGACAGGACGCGGTTTTTACGTTTACGAATAATAATATACGCCGGTAGGGCACCTCTTTGCATGTACTAGTGGTCTTACCAAATAGTTGAATTACTATATAAAACAATTTGAGGTGGAGCATATGAACTTTCAATTTACAGAAGAACAGCAAATGATGCGAAAAATGGTTCGGGACTTCGCTCAAAAGGAAATTACCCCCTTTATTCCTACTATGGAACAAGGGGTGTTTCCTAGAGAAGTCTTGAAGAAAATGGGTGAGCTTGGACTGATGGGAATTCCAATTCCAGCGAAATACGGTGGAGCGGAAATGGACTTTATTTCATATATTTCAGCAATTAATGAACTTTCAAAAGTAAGCGCTACAATAGGTGTGATTTTAGCGGTACATACCTCTGTTGGAACGAATCCTATTTTATATTTTGGAACAGAAGAGCAAAAGCAAAAGTATATTCCAAAGTTAGCATCTGGTGAATATTTAGGAGCATTTGCATTAACAGAGCCAGGCGCAGGATCAGATGCAGGGAGTCTAAAATCAAGAGCGGTTAGGCACGGTGATGAATATGTTATTAACGGCTCAAAAGTATTTATCACAAATGGCGGCGAGGCGGGTACATATATCGTCTTTGCTTCTACAGATCCAGATGCGGGTACACGCGGTATATCGGCATTTATTGTTGAAAAAGATACACCAGGTTTAATCGTTGGAAAAGATGAGCACAAAATGGGGTTATTAGGTTCTCGTACAGTGCAATTAACGTTTGAAGATATGAAAGTTCCTGCTGAGAATTTGCTTGGCGAAGAGGGTCAAGGTTTTAAAGTGGCGATGGCAAACTTAGATGTCGGCCGCATCGGTATCGGGGCACAGGCGCTTGGTATCGCTGAAGCAGCGCTTGCGTGCGCTACGGATTATGCGAAAGAGCGTCACCAATTTGGCAAGCCAATTGCCGCGCAGCAAGGACTAGGCTTTAAGCTAGCGGATATGGCAACGGCTGTTGAAGCAGCACGTTTACTCGTATACCGTGCAGCATCACTAAGGGCACAAGGCTTACCGTGCGGGAAGGAAGCATCAATTGCAAAACTATTTGCTTCGAAAACGGCGGTAGAAGTTGCGATTGAAGCTGTGCAGGTGCTTGGCGGTTACGGTTATACAAAAGAGTATCCTGCGGAGCGATTCTTCCGCGATGCAAAAATATGTGAGATTTATGAAGGAACAAGTGAGATTCAGCGCTTAGTTATTAGTAGAGCGCTTTAAGGGGGAATAGAGATGCACTTTAAATTATCAGAAGAACATGAAATGATTCGGAAAATGGTTCGTGATTTTGCGAGAAATGAAGTGGCACCAACAGCAGCAGAGCGCGACGAGGAAGAACGGTTTGATCGCGCCTTGTTTGATCAAATGGCGGAGCTAGGCTTAACTGGTATTCCATGGCCTGAAGAGTACGGCGGAATTGGAAGCGATTACTTGGCTTATGTGATTGCGGTAGAAGAGCTGTCACGCGTTTGCGCATCTACAGCTGTAACATTATCGGCGCATACGTCGCTTGCAGGATGGCCGATTTTTAAATTTGGTACAGAAGAGCAAAAGCAGAAGTATTTACGTCCGATGGCAGAGGGAAAGAAAATTGGCGCTTACGGCTTAACGGAGCCGGGTTCAGGCTCTGATGCTGGCGGAATGAAAACAACAGCAAAGCGTGACGGCGATCACTATATTTTAAACGGTTCGAAAATCTTTATTACAAACGGCGGAATCGCGGATATTTATGTTGTATTTGCGCTGACAGATTCAGAATCAAAGCAGCGCGGTTCAAGTGCATTTATTGTGGAAAGTGATGCACCTGGCTTTTCTGTTGGAAAGAAAGAGAGTAAGCTCGGTATTCGTTCTTCACCAACGACGGAAATTATATTTGAAGACTGCCGCATTCCTGCCGAGAACTTACTTGGTGAGGAAGGGCAAGGATTTAAAATTGCGATGCAAACATTGGATGGCGGCCGTAATGGTATTGCTGCACAAGCGGTTGGCATCGCACAAGGCGCACTTGATGCTGCTGCCGATTATGCGAAGGAACGTCATCAATTTGGGAAACCAATTGCTGCGCAGCAAGGGATTGGCTTTAAACTAGCGGATATGGCAACGGGTGTAGAGGCGGCACGTTTGTTAACATATCAAGCAGCTTGGCTTGAGTCAGAAGGAATGCCGTATGGCAAAGAATCGGCAATGTCGAAATTGTTTGCAGGAGATACGGCGATGAAAGTGACAACCGAAGCTGTGCAAGTATTCGGGGGATATGGTTATACGAAAGATTATCCAGTTGAGCGCTTTATGCGTGATGCGAAGATTACGCAAATTTATGAAGGAACACAAGAAATTCAGCGCCTTGTTATTTCACGTATGTTAACGAAGTAGAATCTAGAAGAAGCGTAGGGAATCTCCTACGCTTCTTCCTGCAAAATGACAGGAAAAGGGGTGAAGGAGATGGTTAAGCACAATGTACAAGCGTCTGTGAAAGATGAAAGACTTATTGCACTTCGGCGTGAGCAAATGATTAAAGGTGCTGTGCAGCTCTTTAAGCAAAAAGGATTTCCGCGTACAACAACGAGAGAAATTGCGAAAGCAGCAGGCTTTAGCATTGGTACACTCTATGAATATATTCGAACGAAAGATGATGTGCTTTATTTAGTGTGCGATAGCATTTATGAACATGTAAAAGAGCGCTTAGCGCAAGTGCTGTGCAGAGAAAAAGGCAGCGTTGATAGTTTGAAAACCGCGATTACAAATTATTTTAAAGTTATGGATGAGCTGCAAGAAGAGGTTCTTATTATGTATCAAGAAGTTCGTTTTTTGCCCAAAGAGTCGCTGCCTTACGTATTAGAGAAAGAATTTCAAATGGTAGGGATGTTTGAAGATATTTTGCAGCAATGTGTTCAAAATAAGGTGTTTATTTTAACAAAAAAAGAGATTCAACTGCTTGCTCATAATATTTTTATTCAAGGACAAATGTGGGGATTTCGGCGCTGGGCGCTGCAGAAACTTTATACATTGGAAGAATATACAGAGATGCAAATTCGTTACGTATTAAATGGTGCTCATATGACTCAAAATTAAAAAGAGCAATAACGTTGCAATATGTAGGGAAATCACTTTATGATTCCCTATTTTTTTTGTGGCATATTTGGTGAAGTTTTGTTTATAATGAATAGTATGGATTTTTTTTGAACAGGCCTTTATATTATTAGGATATATTTTAAGAAAGGAAGTGCCGCATAAGTGAGTTTAAAGCAATATTCACCAGAAGAGCTAAAAGAATTGTCCATGATCGAAGCTGTACATAGCTTGTTAGGGGAAAAACAACAAGCAACAACTTTTCACGATCTAGTTCAAGAGATTGCTCAATTACTGGGACTATCTGAAGAGCAAGTTGCTGCGAGAATCGCACAATTTTATACAGATTTAAATATCGATGGGCGCTTTATCAATCTCGGAGAAAATCGTTGGGGACTACGCGGATGGTATCCATACGAGCAAATCGATGAGGAAATCTTACCTCAACCGAAGCCTAAGAAGAAACGTAAGGTAGAAGAGGACGAGCTAGATGACTACAGCGATGATGAAGAGGACAACTTCGACGAAGATGCAGATGCAGACGACGATGCAGACGAAGATGTAGATGATATTGATGAAATTCTGGATGAAGACGATGACGATCTTGAAGATCTAGAAGACGACGATGATTTTGCCGATGACGATGAGTTAGAATACGACGAATCAGACGAAGAAGAGGAAGAACAGTAGTCCTTGACTTTTTATTATCGTCCATGTAGAATCATTTTTGGGCTCTTTAAAAAAGACGATAATAACTTTTACGTGTAAATATAAAAGAAAATTGCTCCCTATTTATTACTTTTAGTGATAAAGGGAGCAATTTTCTTTTTTGTTTTTTGTTTAGAAAAACAAAAGAGTCTAACAATAAGATAAGGCAAGTGTTATCTACATACGTTGCGATTTGCAGCGATGATTATATAACAGCAAACTAGAAGGGAGTACTTTCATGACTAAGTATATTTTTGTCACAGGCGGTGTAGTATCTTCTTTAGGAAAAGGTATTACAGCAGCATCTTTAGGAAGACTTTTAAAAAACAGAGGACTAAGCGTAACAACCCAAAAGTTTGATCCATACATTAACGTAGACCCAGGGACAATGAGCCCATACCAACACGGTGAGGTTTTCGTAACAGATGATGGTGCAGAAACAGACTTAGACCTTGGTCACTATGAGCGTTTCATCGATATTAACTTAAATAAATACAGCAGCGTAACAACAGGTAAAATTTACTCTTCTGTTCTTCAAAAAGAGCGTCGCGGTGAATATTTAGGGGGAACAGTTCAAGTTATTCCTCACATTACGAACGAAATTAAAGAACGCGTATTCCGTGCGGGTCGTGAAACAAATGCAGACGTTATCATTACAGAAATCGGCGGAACTGTTGGTGACATTGAGTCTCTACCATTCTTAGAAGCAATTCGCCAAATTAAGAGCGATATTGGCCGTGACAATGTAATGTACATTCACTGTACGCTAATTCCGTACTTAAAAGCAGCGGGTGAAATGAAAACAAAACCAACGCAGCATAGCGTTAAAGAACTTCGCAGCTTAGGTATTCAGCCAAATATTATCGTTGTTCGTACAGAACTTCCTGTTTCTCAAGATATGAAAGATAAGCTTGCATTATTCTGCGACATCGATCCAAAAGCAGTAATTGAAGCGCGCGATGCCGATACATTATATACAGTTCCATTATCTCTTCAAGAGCAAAATATGGACCAAATCGTTTGCGATCACTTAAAACTAGACAATCCAGCTGCTGATATGACAGAGTGGAATGCATTAGTAGAAAAAGTACGCAACCTGTCTAAGAAAACAAAAATCGCTCTTGTTGGTAAATATGTAGAGCTTCAAGATGCATACATTTCTGTTGTAGAAGCACTTCGTCATGCAGGTTACAAATTTGATACAGATGTAGAAGTGAAATGGGTAAATGCTGAGCACGTAACAGCAGAAAACGTGAAAGAATTAGTTGGCGATACAGACGGTATCCTTGTACCAGGTGGTTTCGGTGACCGCGGCGTTGAAGGTAAAATCGCTGCAATTCAATATGCACGTGAAAACAAAGTTCCATTCTTAGGAATTTGCTTAGGTATGCAGCTTGCATCAATCGAATTTGCACGTAACGTATTAGGATTAGAAGGAGCTAACTCTTCTGAAATCAATCCTGACACGCCTTACGCAATTATCGATTTATTACCAGAACAAAAAGATGTAGAAGATTTAGGTGGTACACTTCGTCTTGGTCTATACCCATGTAAGCTTACTCCAGAAACAAATGCTTACAATGCGTATACCGAGCCAGTTGTTTATGAACGTCACCGTCATCGCTATGAGTTCAATAATCAATTCCGTCAAGACATGGAAAACGCTGGATTCATCTTCTCTGGTACAAGCCCAGACGGCCGTTTAGTAGAAATTATCGAATTAAAAGAGCATCCTTGGTTCGTGGCATCACAGTTCCACCCAGAATTTGTATCTCGTCCAAATCGTCCGCAACCATTGTTCCGTGACTTCGTACAAGCTTCTATTATTAATAAAGAAGGTAAGTAATAAGAAAAAGGCGTCCTACATCGGGCGCCTTTTTACGTTACTCATATTCATTCATAATGTCATCGATTGTAAATTTTAATCCATGATATGCAAATAAAGCTGTTATTAAACTTGGAAAGCCATAGCGAGAGCCATCGTCATCTGGAATTAATGCTTTTACAAGTTTTGTATCGATATGTGCATCGGTGAATTGTTCTAGCGACAATTCGCCTTCTTGTTTTGCAGAAATACCAACAATAAAATGACCGTTTTCTTGCAACTGCTTGGCTAATGAAACGATATCTTCATCTGTGGAAAAACGGCTGATAAGTAGTATGCGGTCAGCGACGGTTATGTCTGCTTGTTTACCGTCTTCAAATAGACGTTTTGCATTTTGCATAGGCTCGGATCCATACAAAGCTTCACAAATTACACCTTCCATTTCTTGCGTACCGTGTAAATAAATGTGTCCATCTCCGACTAATGCTTGTGCAAGTAAACGAGCGCTATCTTCTATATTCATCTCTTCTTTTTGAGCAATTTTTGTAAAATAGCCGCCAAGTTGAGTGGAAAAAATTTTAAACATGAGGATGCTCCTTTCTAACGTGCTAGATGGATTTCATTATAGCTCATTTTTTCATACAGGTGCTAGCATCAGTAAGTAGGAAGCGGTAAAATAAGAAAAAATAGGAAGGAATTTGATAAAAAGTAGCGAAAATAATCGAAAGAGATATGAGAAATATAAATTTTGTATTCATATAGAAAGGTTGGATGGCATGAAAGGGAAAATCTTAATCGTTGATGATCAATACGGCATTCGTGTTTTATTACACGAGGTGTTTCAGAAGGAAGGTTATCAAACGTTCCAAGCAGCAAACGGTTTTCAAGCCCTTGATATTGTGAAAAAAGACTGTCCTGATTTAGTTATTTTAGATATGAAAATCCCAGGTATGGATGGAATTGAAATTTTAAAGCATGTAAAAGAAATTAATCAAGAAATTAAAGTGATTTTAATGACGGCGTATGGTGAATTAGATATGATTCAAGAAGCGAAAGAACTTGGTGCATTAATGCACTTTGCGAAGCCATTTGATATTGATGAAATTCGTAGTGCTGTGCGAAAAGAGATTACAGTACAAGCATAATCGTGAAATTTTTATTAAAAAATGTGGAAAAAAGCGTTTTCATGAGCTGATGAGCAGGTGAATGCAGTTGAGTTTTTGGGTACAAGTTGGTATCCTATGGAGTGTAGAAAAAAGTCCGGTATGTGATTATACATATTTTTCCTTTTCGTGGTCATACTACCATCGATAAGAACTTATCGGATACAAAAAACGTTTTTAGGAGGATTCACCATGCCTTTAGTTTCCATGAAAGAAATGCTAAACAAAGCACTAGAAGGAAAATACGCAGTTGGTCAATTCAACATGAACAATTTAGAGTGGACTCAAGCGATCTTAGCTGCTGCAGAAGAAGAAAAATCTCCTGTAATTTTAGGTGTATCTGAGGGCGCGGCTCGTCATATGACTGGTTTCAAAACAGTTGTAGCTATGGTTAAAGCTTTAATCGAAGAAATGAACATTACTGTTCCTGTTGCGATTCATCTTGACCATGGTTCAAGCTTTGAAAAATGTAAAGAAGCAATTGATGCAGGTTTCACATCTGTAATGATTGACGCTTCTCACCACCCATTTGAAGAAAATATCGAAACTACTAAAAAAGTAGTAGAATATGCACACGCTCGTAACGTATCTGTAGAAGCTGAGCTTGGTACAGTTGGCGGACAAGAAGATGACGTAGTAGCTGAGGGTGTTATCTACGCTAATCCTCAAGAATGTAAAGAACTAGTAGCTGCAACAGGTATTGACTGCCTAGCTCCAGCATTAGGTTCTGTACATGGTCCTTACAAAGGTGAGCCAAACTTAGGATTCAAAGAAATGGAAGAAGTTCGTGACTTAACTGGTGTACCTTTAGTACTGCACGGTGGTACTGGTATCCCAACAGCTGACATCACAAAAGCTATCTCTTTAGGTACTTCTAAAATCAACGTAAACACTGAGAACCAAATTGAGTTTACAAAAGCGGTTCGTGAAGTATTAAATAAAGACCAAGAAGTTTATGATCCTCGTAAATTTATCGGACCTGGTCGTGAAGCAATTAAAGCGACTGTAATCGGTAAAATTCGTGAATTTGGTTCTAACGGTCAAGCATAATTCTAAAAATGTTTTTAGAAACCGTCTAGCCTTTTAGACGGTTTCGTTTCGTTGTATAATGAAAGCGTGAACATTATATGGGATAAATAATTTTCTACTTGTTAAGGCATTTGAAAGGAAATATTTTTATAATTGTGTAAAAATAGAGGAAACGAATAGCATGGATATACTCATACGTGTAAAAACGTATCCGAAGTTGTGAAATCGTCCGCTGTAGTGGGGGGCTGGAGCGGTAGGTAGATTCACAAGAAGGGGGTTCAAAATGGACAAGTTGCTGATTGAAGGCGGTGTGCCTTTGCAAGGTTCGATTCGTGTAAGTGGTGCGAAAAATAGTGCTGTTGCGCTCATTCCAGCGACCATTTTAGCAGAAACACCAGTTACAATCGGTGGTGTGCCGAATATTTCTGATGTGAAAATACTAGGTGATTTATTAGGGGAAATTGGTGGGACTGTCACATATCATCAAGATGAAGAAATGACAATTGATCCTTCTAAAATGGTAGGCATGCCTCTTCCAAATGGAAAGGTAAAAAAACTGCGTGCTTCCTATTATTTAATGGGAGCAATGCTTGGCCGTTTCAAAAAAGCAGTAATTGGACTTCCTGGTGGATGTCATCTAGGACCAAGGCCAATTGATCAGCATATTAAGGGATTTGAAGCACTTGGAGCACATGTAACAAATGAGCAAGGTGCGATATATTTACGTGCGGATGAATTGCGGGGAGCGCGTATTTATTTAGATGTTGTCAGCGTAGGTGCGACAATTAATATTATGCTTGCTGCAGTGCGTGCAAAAGGTAGAACAGTAATTGAAAATGCAGCGAAGGAACCAGAAATTATTGATGTAGCGACGCTTCTTACAAGTATGGGTGCTCGTATTAAAGGAGCAGGAACAGACGTAATTCGTATTGATGGTGTTGAATCGCTTCATGGTTGTTACCATTCTATTATTCCTGATCGCATTGAAGCTGGAACATATATGATTTTGGGCGCAGCTTCTGGCGGTGAAGTTACAGTTGATAATGTCATTCCGCAGCATTTAGAATCCATAACGGCTAAGCTTCGAGAAATGGGTGTAAAAGTAGATACATGCGATGATCAAATTGTGGTGAATGGGAATCGCCAGCTAAAAATGGTAGATGTAAAAACACTCGTATATCCAGGGTTTCCGACTGATTTACAGCAACCATTTACGGCGTTATTAACGAAGGCGAATGGAACGGCAGTTGTAACAGATACCATTTACGGCGCGCGTTTTAAACATATAGATGAGTTAAGAAGAATGAATGCGCAAATTAAAGTGGAAGGTCGTTCTGCTATCGTAACAGGCCCTGCTTCGCTGCAAGGAGCTAAAGTAAAAGCGAGTGATTTACGCGCAGGAGCTGCTCTTGTAATTGCAGGCTTAATGGCAGAAGGGATCACAGAAGTTACAGGATTAGAGCATATTGATCGTGGATATGAAAATTTAGAAGACAAGCTTCGAGGTCTTGGAGCAAAAATCTGGCGTGAAAAAATGACAGGCCAAGAGATTGAACAGATGAAAAATGCATAAAGAGCTTTACGTGCGTAGAGTGATATACGTGTATAAAGTGTAAGTAAAAACGGCATAAGATAAAAATTTTATTGGAAGTTAAGTGGGGGATTTTCATCCCCCACTGGTTAGTATGACATAAATATTACGGCTTAAAGGAGAGGGATTATTATGGAAAGAAGTTTATCTATGGAATTAGTACGTGTAACAGAGGCTGCAGCTTTATCATCTGCGCGCTGGATGGGACTCGGTAAGAAAGATGAAGCAGATGGTGCAGCAACGTCAGCAATGCGCGACGTATTTGATACAGTACCAATGAAAGGAACCGTGGTAATTGGCGAAGGGGAAATGGATGAAGCGCCGATGCTATATATTGGGGAAAAATTAGGCACTGGATATGGTCCACGTGTTGATGTAGCGGTTGATCCGTTAGAAGGAACAAATATTGTTGCAGCAGGAGGATGGAATGCATTAGCTGTTATTGCGGTAGCAGACCATGGAAATTTACTGCATGCACCTGATATGTATATGGAGAAAATTGCAGTTGGCCCAGAAGCGGTTGGCGCTGTCGATATTAATGCACCAGTTATTGATAATTTACGCGCTGTTGCAAAAGCAAAAAACAAGGACATTGAAGATGTTGTAGCAACGATTCTAAACAGACCACGTCACCAAGCAATTATTGAGGAAATCCGTAAAGCGGGAGCTCGCATCAAGTTAATTAACGATGGTGATGTAGCTGGTGCAATCAACACAGCATTCGATCGTACAGGCGTTGATATTTTATTCGGATCTGGCGGTGCACCTGAAGGGGTACTAGCAGCTGTTGCATTAAAATGTTTAGGCGGAGAAATTCAAGGAAAGCTTCTTCCGCAAAATGATGCAGAATTAGAGCGTTGTAAAAAGATGGGCATTAATGATATTAACCGCATTCTTCGTATGGAAGATTTGGTAAGAGGTGACGATGCAATCTTTGCGGCAACAGGTGTTACGGACGGAGAATTACTGCGCGGCGTTCAATTTAAAGGCAGTACCGGTACAACACACTCCCTTGTTATGCGTGCGAAATCTGGAACAGTTCGTTTTGTTGACGGGCGTCACAGTTTAAGCAAGAAACCAAATTTAGTTATAAAGTAAAACTTCCATTAGTGGGGGTGCTTTATCCCCCCACTA
The DNA here is from genome assembly GCF_002582035.1 of Bacillus pseudomycoides. Lineage (GTDB taxonomy): Bacteria > Bacillota > Bacilli > Bacillales > Bacillaceae_G > Bacillus_A > Bacillus_A pseudomycoides_B. The sequence goes on along the minus strand of NZ_NUQE01000019.1, from coordinate 47,999 downwards.
ACGGAAAGCTTTCACCAATCGGGCTCTTATGGGCAGTTATCTCCCACCGATCTTCTTTGACTACGCAGAATTTTGAGGCGGGGTACTGCCCGAAAGTAGCGGGATAAAGTGAAACTTCCATTGGGGGAAGGTTTTATCTCTTGCTAATGGAAAGCTTTCACCAATCGTGATAAAATAAAAAGCGTGTAAAAGATAGGTAGAGCGAAGACAAATTTCCTTGTCTTCGCTTCTTGTATTTGTCTTCCAACGTATTGATTAAAATGAGGTAAAAGGGTTACAATAGTGAATATTACCCTACTTGTATTTATTGCCTTTCATTATTATGTATTTGCCTTCCATAATTTTCCTTACCCATGTGAAAATAGAATAATATCAAAGTGTGGTGTCTGAATGAATTTAACAATTTCAGCTTTAGAGAACATGAAATTAAAAGAGTTATATGAGCTTGCGAAAGAATTTAAGATTTCCTATTACAGCAAATTAACAAAGAAAGAGTTAATTTTTGCGATTTTAAAAGCGCGAGCAGAAAAAGAAGGTTTCTTTTTCATGGAAGGTGTACTTGAAATTATTCAATCAGAAGGATTTGGATTTTTACGTCCAATCAACTATTCTCCGAGTTCTGAAGATATTTATATTTCAGCTTCGCAAATTCGTCGTTTCGATTTGCGTAATGGAGACAAAGTTTCTGGTAAAGTGCGACCTCCGAAAGAAAATGAACGTTATTTTGGATTGTTGCAAGTTGAAGCAGTCAATGGGGATGATCCAGAATCAGCAAAAGAACGTGTGCATTTCCCTGCGTTAACACCGTTATATCCAAATCGTCAAATGAAATTGGAGACGGAAACGAAGAAATTATCAACACGCATCATGGATTTAATTGCACCAGTTGGGTTTGGTCAACGTGGTCTAATTGTTGCGCCTCCAAAGGCTGGTAAAACGATGCTGTTAAAAGAGATTGCTCACAGCGTTACAACGAATCATCCAGAAGCAGAACTAATTGTACTTTTAATTGATGAACGCCCAGAGGAAGTAACAGATATTGAGCGTTCTGTAAAAGGTGATGTTGTAAGTTCTACTTTTGATGAAGTTCCAGAAAATCATATTAAAGTGGCTGAGCTTGTACTAGAGCGTGCAATGCGTCTTGTTGAGCATAAAAAAGACGTTATCATTTTAATGGATAGTATTACCCGTTTAGCGCGTGCCTACAACCTTGTGATTCCACCAAGTGGACGTACGTTGTCAGGTGGTATTGATCCAGCGGCATTCCATCGACCAAAGCGCTTTTTTGGAGCGGCTCGTAATATTGAAGAGGGCGGTAGTTTAACAATTTTAGCAACGGCTCTTGTTGACACAGGGTCTCGTATGGATGATGTCATTTATGAAGAGTTCAAAGGAACAGGAAATATGGAGCTGCACTTAGATCGTTCTTTAGCAGAACGTCGTATTTTCCCAGCTATTGATATGCGTCGTTCTGGTACACGCAAAGAAGATCTATTAATTCCAAAAGAGCATTTAGACAAGTTATGGGGTATTCGCAAAACGATGAGAGATACACCAGACTTTATAGAAAGCTTCTTACGCAAGTTGCGTCAAACGAAGACAAATGAAGAATTTCTAAAAAATATCCCTGAAGATTCAAAGAGATATGTCGCGATGAAGTAATGCTAAAAACAGGTAGTTGCAAAATGCAGATAGCCTTGTTATAATTTCATCATGTGTGTTTCATCATTATAGTTGTGGTTGCAGCTAACGATGAAAAAACTCTGTTTCGAAAATGACTCAGGGCGGAAGGAGATGAAAAGAATGAAAGCAGGAATCCATCCAGGTTACAAAAAAGTTGTGTTTATGGATACTAACACAGGCTTCAAATTCTTAAGCGGATCTACAAAAGGTTCTAACGAAACTGTCGAGTGGGAAGATGGTAACACTTATCCATTATTAAAAATCGAGATCAGTTCTGATTCTCACCCATTCTACACAGGACGTCAGAAGTTTGCTACTGCAGACGGACGTGTTGATCGCTTCAACAAGAAATACGGCCTTAAGTAATAACAAACATAAAGCAGGCAAGTGTATATATCCGCTTGTCTGTTTTTTTTGCGAAAATATAAACCTTTACCTACTTAGAGTAAGAATAAGTAGATGAAAGGAGGAGCTCTTATGTACGTAATAAATCAAAACGGTTGGATTGAAGTGATTTGCGGAAGCATGTTTTCAGGGAAATCAGAAGAGCTCATCCGCCGTATACGCCGTACGCAATTTGCCAAGCAAAATGCAATCGTATTTAAACCGTGCATTGATAATCGTTATAGTGAAGAAGATGTCGTGTCTCATAATGGATTGAAGGTAAGAGCAGTTCCTGTTACGGCTTCAAAAGAGATGTTTGAGCATGTAACGGAAGATATGGATGTTATAGCAATTGATGAAGTACAATTTTTTGATGGGGACATTGTGGAAGTGGTGCAAGAATTGGCAAACCGCGGCTATCGTGTAATTGTTGCTGGTTTAGACCAAGATTTCCGTGGTCTACCATTTGGACAAGTTCCTCAGCTTATGGCAATTGCGGAGCATGTAACAAAATTGCAGGCAGTATGTGCTGAATGCGGATCTCCTGCAAGTCGTACGCAACGTTTAATTGATGGGGAACCAGCTTCTTTTGATGATCCAATTATCTTGGTTGGTGCATCAGAATCATATGAACCACGTTGTCGTCATTGTCATGCTTTGCCAATTAAACAGAGATAAAAACTCGCTACATAAGGCGGGTTTTTTTAGAAAATGCGTAGGGGCTGAATGAGCCGCCTCCGCTTTTAGATATATCTAGTTCCGGCGGCAAGCTCTTCGCGTCTAAGGTTCTTCCGCACGAGAAGATAAAAAGCATCTTCTGTGTGAAAGAACCTTAGCTGGTCAGAAATGAGCGAGCCTCCTCCACTTTTAAATATAATTTGCGTTTTTTTTGTTATGTACCATATACTATTTGTATTAGATTAGAGACTAGGATGTTGAGGTGAATGTTGTGTTAGATCGTTTGCAAGCTGTAGAAGACCGTTATGAGAAGTTAAACGAGCTTTTAAGTGATCCAGAGATTATAAGTGATTCAAACAAACTTCGTGAGTATTCAAAAGAACAATCTGATATACAAGAGACGGTAGAGGTGTACCGTGAGTATAAAGATGCTCGTGAACAATTAAGAGATGCAAAAGCGATGTTAGAAGAGAAGTTAGATGCTGACATGCGTGAAATGGTAAAAGAAGAAGTGTCTGAGCTAGAGAGACAAGAGAAGGAATTATCAGAGCGTCTGAAAATTTTACTTGTTCCAAAGGACCCGAATGATGATAAGAACGTTATCGTAGAGGTTCGTGGTGCTGCTGGTGGTGATGAAGCGGCATTATTTGCTGGTGATTTATACCGTATGTATAGCCGTTATGCTGAGGTGCAAGGTTGGAAGACTGAAATTATCGAAGCGAGCTATACAGAACTAGGTGGATATAAAGAAATTATCTTTATGATCAACGGTAAAGGCGCTTTTGCAAAGTTGAAATTTGAAAATGGTGCGCACCGTGTGCAACGTGTTCCGGAAACAGAATCTGGAGGACGTATCCATACTTCTACAGCAACTGTAGCTGTATTACCGGAAGCAGAAGAAGTAGAAATCGCTATTCATGAAAAAGATGTTCGTGTGGATACGTTTGCTTCTAGTGGTCCTGGTGGACAAAGTGTTAATACAACGATGTCAGCGGTACGTTTAACGCATTTACCGACTGGTGTAGTTGTTTCTTGTCAGGATGAAAAGTCACAAATTAAGAATAAAGAAAAAGCAATGAAAGTATTACGTGCACGTGTTTATGATAAGTTTAGACAAGAAGCGCAAGCTGAGTACGATCAAAACCGTAAACAAGCTGTTGGTACGGGAGACCGTTCTGAGCGTATTCGTACGTACAACTTCCCGCAAAATCGTGTTACAGACCATCGAATCGGTTTAACGATTCAGAAGCTGGATCAAATCTTACAAGGTAAGTTAGATGATTTCATCAATGCCTTAGTGATGGAAGATCAGGCGCAAAAGATGGAGGCAGCTGAGTAATGCGTGTCTATGAAGCCCTGAAATGGGCTTCTTCTTTTTTACAAGAAAATGGGCGAGATGAAAATGCGGGAGAAATTGTCCTTTGTCATGTATTAAAGACGAATCGAACAGGTTTAATGATGAACATGCGTGAAGAATTAACGGCAGAACAAGAGCGTATTTTTGCAGACTTTATCCACAAGCATGTAGCAGGCATACCTGTTCAGTACTTAATTGGATATGAAATGTTTTATGGGCGTCCATTTTTCGTCAATGAGGAAGTGCTAATTCCAAGACCGGAAACAGAGGAGCTTGTGCTAGGCGTATTAACACGTATTCGCCGTAAATTTGGAGATAAGGGCGTGCATGTGGCTGATATTGGCACTGGTAGCGGGGCAATTTCGATTACACTTTCTTTAGAAAATCCCCGTTTACATGTATATACAGTCGATATTGCTCCAGAATCGATTGAAGTGGCGCAGAAAAATGCAACAGAACTAGAGGCGAATGTAACGTTCTACCACGGTGATTTATTGTCGCCGTTTCAGGAAACGAAGCAAAAGCTAGATGTTGTTGTGTCGAATCCTCCTTATATTCCAGAAGAAGATTGGAGGGGGCTTTCTTCGGTTGTGAAAGAGCATGAGCCAAAGCGTGCGCTTGTTGGCGGTGAAGATGGACTTGATTTCTATAGACGCTTTATGGAAGAGCTACCAAAGGTTTTGCAAGAAGAAGCGATTGTTGCCTTTGAAGTAGGTGTAGGGCAAGGAGAAGATGTGTGTGCCCTGCTGCAAGAAGCATTCCCACATGCACATGTGGAAGTGGTCTTTGATATTAACGGGAAAGATCGTATGGTCTTCGCGGAAATGTAATGGATTATATAAAGTGAAACTTTAATCAGTGGGGGGGTTCTTCATCCCCCACTAATTATTAGTTGAACCAATCGGGCTTTCACCGAATTTTGAGGTGGGAGTATTACTGCCCGTTAATGCGGGATAAATCCATTTTAATTTTCCAGCATATAAGTTGCTGCTAGGGAGAAAAAAGTGCCCCGCACTCGTTTTCTCCCTTTGTTTTAATTCTTGTCCGTGGCAGAAAAAGGCCCTGACCACTGCTATGCATGGCTAGGCGCTCCCGTCCATATAAAAAGAAAAGGTTTTTTATGCCGTTTTTTTTCAATTTGTATCTATATAATCACCTAAAAAACAAATAGATTCTGAATTTAGTAGTTTAGAAAGAAAAAAACTTGTCTACACTGTTTTACTGAAGGGGCGGTGGAGATAGGATGAAAAAACAAGCGATTGCTTATCTGCTTTTATTATTAATTGGTGCACAAATGGTTGCGCACTTTGGATATATGAAAGTTGATGCAAAGGAACCTGTCGTGATTCCTAAAGAAGCGATTCGATTACGTATTTTGGCTAATAGTGATTCGAAGGAAGATCAAGAGTTAAAACGTAAAGTGCGCGATGAAGTGAAAGCACAAATCGATAGCTGGGTGGCAGATTTAAAATCGTTTGAAGACGCACGTCGTATCATCCGAAGCCGTATTCCAGAACTTGAACAAACAGTGGCGAACACGTTGAAGCGAGAAGGCAGTAAGGAAACTTTTACAGTTCAGTTTAATAAACATATCAAATTTCCAACGAAATTGTATGGAAACTTTATTTATCCAGCCGGAGAGTATGAAGCGGTACTTGTGACAATTGGTAAAGGTGAAGGTGCAAATTGGTGGTGCGTGTTATTTCCCCCAATGTGTTTCTTAGATTTCTCTAGTGGTACAGCTGTGAAGAAAGAAGAGCATGTTGTAAAGGCAGAAACAATTGATGAGGACGAGATAGAAGAAGATTATTTGCAAAAGGAAGTTGTAAGAGAAGAAGTAAAGCAATCTCTTAAAGCTAAGAAAGAGACAAATCTTGCACCTAAACAAAAGGTGAAAGCAAAACCTGTGCGCGAAAACAGCGTCGAGAAAGAATTACAGAAACAAGAAGAAGTAAAGCAAGAGGAACCGCGTGCTATTCAAAAAGAAGAACACGTGAAGGTAGTGGAAGAAACGGAAGAAGAACCAAAGGTAAAATTGTTTATCGTTGAAGCAGTTACATCTTTATTTTCCAAATAAGTTCTAAAAGATAGTCCCTCCTCATATATAAAAGTATGGGGAGGGATTATGTGTGAAGCAAATACGTTTTGCTACAAAAACAGATGTAGAAAGGTTACAGGCCTTTTTTGGACAAGCTCATATGAAGGAAGAACGACTAGATCAATTATATGGGAACTTTATGATGTTAGAAGAAGAGGGACAAATTCAAGCGGCTGTTGGATTTGAGCAAGCTGGAGTTGATGCGCTTCTTCGTTCTTGTTTGTTCACACCTGCTGTGGATAAAGTTACATTCTTACATTTTTTCGAAACGTTTTTGCAGTATATTAAAGAGAAAAGTATTGAGCAATTATATTTACTCACAAAGAATCCACAGTCGATTACAATATTTCAGTTTTTTCAATTTGAAATTGTGGAAAAGCATGTTGTGCCAGAAGGAATTCAAGCATTAGAACATTTTTGTAAAAATATAAAACAACCAAATGTAATTATACTAAATTGTCAGCTATTCACAAAGTTATCCACCGATTAAATTGATTTATCCACATTTTGTGGATAAATCTTATTTGTCTTTTGGATAAATCTCATAGTAAACTACAAATAACAAGTATTTCATGGTAGAAAAGGACGTGGGAAAAAATGAATACAAAAATGTGGGTTGTGGATAATGTTGTGGAAATAAAAAAAGATTATCCACAGTTGCAAGAAGCAGCACATTTATTGCGAGAAAATGAAGCAGTAGCGTTCCCAACTGAAACAGTATACGGACTTGGTGCGAATGCATTAAACGACGAAGCTGTTGCGAAAATTTTTGAAGCAAAAGGAAGACCAAGCGATAATCCGCTTATTGTACATATTGGTACGGAAAAACAATTAGATGGCATTGTGGCTCATATTCCGCCAGTGGCAAATGTATTAATGAAACACTTCTGGCCAGGACCACTAACACTTATTTTCCCGAAAAAAGAAGGGATCTCTGAAAAGGTAACAGCTGGATTACATACGGTGGCAGTTCGAATGCCAGATCATCCGGTAGCATTGGCACTTATTGAAGCAGCAAATGTACCAGTAGCGGCTCCGAGTGCAAATCGTTCTGGTCGCCCTAGTCCAACGCTCGCTTCTCATGTATATGAAGATTTAAACGGAAAAATTGCAGGTATTGTTGATGGCGGAGCAACTGGTGTTGGTGTTGAATCTACGGTAGTAGATTGTACGAGTGAAATACCGACGATATTGCGCCCAGGCGGTATTACGAAAGAGCAGTTAGAAGAAGTGATTGGACCTGTTTTGTTAGATCCGGCGTTAAAGGATGAAACGGAAAAACCAAAATCGCCAGGAATGAAATATACACATTATGCACCGAAAGCGCCGCTTAGCATTGTTGAAGGTTCGCGTGCATTTATTCAACAACTTGTGGATAAAAAAGAGCAAGAGGGTTATAAAGTAGGTGTATTAACAACAGAGGAATATCAGCATGTGTTTAAAGCTGAGGTTGTTCTCTCTTGTGGAAAGCGCAGTGATTTAGCAACAGTTGCGACAAAGCTTTATGATGTATTGCGTACATTTGATGCAAGCGGTGTTGATATCATTTTTAGTGAGTCATTCCCAAGCGCTGGAATTGGTAGTGCAATCATGAACCGTTTAACAAAAGCTGCAGGTCATCAAATCATCTTCGAAAAATAAATTCTATCTCTCCTCGGACGTGCATATTGTGAAGTAGCAAGTCCGAGGAGGGACATTATGAAGATTGAACATATTATAAGCGAATTGTTGCCACTGTTTATTATGGCATTTGCGCTAGGGCTTGATGCATTTTCTGTTAGCCTCGGTATGGGGATGATTACGCTTAAGCAGCGCCAAATCTTTTATATCGGTATTATAATTGGTATATTTCATATAATCATGCCTTTTATCGGCATAATGCTCGGCCGCTTTTTATCAGAGCAATTTGGTTCTATTACTACAATTATAGGTAGTATTCTATTAATGGGATTAGGATTTCACATTGTGTATAGCTCAATTTCTCATGATGATGAGTATAGGAGCGTTCCTGCCGGCGGAAGTTTATTGTTGTTTGCTTTTAGTGTAAGCATGGATAGTTTTTCTGTCGGTTTAAGCCTTGGTATTTACGGAGCACGTACATTTGTAACTATTCTTATATTCGGCGTTGTGAGTATGATGCTGACTTGGCTCGGATTGTTAATTGGCCGCAGAGCACAAAGCCTTCTTGGAACGTATGGAGAAGTACTTGGCGGGATTATACTTGTTGGATTTGGGATTAAATTATTATTTTCGGTATGAAGTGGAACAAATAATGTAAGAAAGCCTAGCCAGTTATTGTGGCTGGGCTTTCATTTTTAGTTCTATTTAGCTCCAGCGCTAGAACAGTCGGTGGCTTCGCGTCTTCCACCGAGGCAAAGAGAGCCTTTGGGGCGAAAGAACCTTAGCCAGTCAGAGCTGAACGAGCCGTCTCCACTTTTAAATTGGCCTTACAAGTTCAAATTGCTCCCCGAGTTTTGCGTAATTATGTCCAGCCAGTCGGCTTATTGGTTTTAACCCTTCGGCATGAATGCGTCCATTTTCATATAAGTGCTCAGCAATATGAAAACGCACAATGCGTCCAATTAAGAGATCACATGCAGGAGAATCTTCTGTTCCGCCTAGCTGAATAGCGCGCTCTAGTACACATTCCATACGGATACTCGCTTCTTTTACCCCAGGTACAGAAATGACATCGCTGTCAATTGGTGTTAGTTTTGCAAGTTCAATCTCACTTTCATTAGGAGGAAGGTTAGCTGCTGTTTCATTGATAGCCTCCGCGTATGATTCATCAGAAATATGAACGACAAATTCTTCTTTTTCCATCGCATTTCTTGCTGTATCTTTTGGTTCTCCACCTTTTCGCTGCACAGAAATTGAGATAAGAGGCGGATTAGCAGCAACGATATTAAAGTAGCTAAATGGTGCCCCATTTAGTGTCCCGTCGTTCGTAACAGTTGTGACGAAGGCAACTGGGCGCGGAATAATGCTTCCTGTGAGTAATTTGTAATTGTCTCTTTCAGTTTGTTCATTTGGATTAATAGACAGCATGCATGTAATCTCCCTTCTTATATCTGTAACACTTCTTTGTTTGTTTACAAGATAGAGGAGAGAAACTCCTGCTGGAAAAATATTTTTTTGCCGATTTTTGTAAAGGGTATGAAACAATTCCTTACAAGGAACGCGGAAACGATTCGAGGGCAGTAAGACCCTAACCTCAAGGTTAGGGTCATTAACTGGAGAAGTAGGAGAGGCTCACTAAGGGGGTATATATTTGAAAAAAACAAAAAGATGACATCTGCCATCTTTTTGTTTTTTATGTTCTAAGTTTTTCATTATAGACGATAGGATGAAACGTTGATGCCCTTCCACTCATAGTAGTCTAAAATACCTGAGTAAATTGCTTCGGCAGCACGTTGTCTCCAATATTCAGATGCTAATTTTTCATTTTCTTTCGGGTTGTCAATGAAAGCAAGTTCTGTAAGAATAGCAGGCATTGTGTTTTCACGAACAACATATAAATCGCCATCTTTTACGCCGCGGTCTTTCGTTCCCATAGCATTTACAAGACGACTTTGTACTTTTTCAGCTAGTACACGGCTTTCTTCTGTATTAGGGTTTCCGTAACTTCTTGATTTCCAATAGTATGTTTCTGTTCCATTTGCAGTACCATCGAAGCCATTTGCGTGAATGCTGACAAAAATATCTCCGTTATTTTGTTGTGCAAATTCTACGCGTTTTTGTAGTGATTCGCTAGCTGTATTACCAGGACGCGAATCCGTTTCACGAGTTAATAGCACTTTAAACGGTGATTTTTGATTAAATAAATTGCGAACACGTAAGGAAACATCTAATACAACTTCGTCCTCTGAAATGCCGTTGTTGATACCAGCATGACCACCATCGACACCACCATGACCTGGATCAATGATGATTGCTTTTCCGTTTAATGGATCTCTATTTTCAATTACTTGTAAATTGGCTGCTTGAACCCATCCTGTTTGATCGCCAATGCGAACTTCAATCCAGTTATTTGGATCTTTGCGCAGTACATCAACAGTTGTTCCTTGCTGCAGTGTCCATTTTTTATTATTGGCATATGGATACGGCCCTGTACGGAACTCGTCTGTTGTTTTTGTAATTTTTCCTTTTGTGTTTGCTGCGTAGTTTGTAAAAGGAATATCTTTTGGTAAATTATGCGAATCCTCAACCGGTGCATTATTTTTAGGTATAATATTCACACCGTCATATTCCGAACGATTATATGGATGTATTTCTTCCATAAGGTTTGCAATTTTAGTTGCCCATGCAGGATCGGTTGAATAGTTAGCGTTAATATCTTTGACTGTGACTCCTTTATAGCGCCAGTCGCCAGGTTCTAAATAATACGCTCTTACGTAAGCTGCATTATAATTAATACTGTCATTAAACGTATTGAAGTAGCGGGCTAAGCCAAATGGATCAGAATCTTCTGCGCGAAGTCCAAATAGATTATGTTTTCGATAGGCAATTTCTGATTTGCCGTATCCAGACTCTAAAATAGCATGAGATGCTAAAAATAGAGCGTTCACACCATATTTGTTTTGTGCGTCAATAAACGCTTGTCCATATCCGATAAGCGGGCTTGTCCCGTTTGTTCTTCGGCTCATATAGTTATCAATTTCCCCAGCAGTTACTTTTGAAGGTTTACGTAAATCTAGCGTTTCATAAGGCTTGCCAATATAGTAATCTAGTGAAAGATTCGCTGCACCGCTTCCTTCAAAATACTCTACGCGTAGCTTATGATTTCCTTTTGCTAAAGAAATGTTTCCTTTACGTGCACCGCTGTTACTTGCTTCCCAAGAGTTAATAACGGGCTTATCATCTACATAGACGCGAATACCATCGTCTGCTTTCGCCGAGAATGTATAATCGCCGCCTTCAAAGTATTCCGTTTTTGTAAAGCGAGCAGAGAAGTTATCATTTGAAATAAATGGACTTGGAGAACCATTTTGCCAATTGAAATTAATCTTCTCAATTTTTTGTAAGGCGTTATTGCCACCGAGAATAATAGGATCGCCTTGAAGATTCGTATTGTTATAGATCTCACCGAACCAAGTAGATGAATTTTGCACAGTACTGTAAGGTTCAATGCTAAATTCTACGCGACTTTGGCCTGTTTGTTCTAAATACTGTACTTCAACTAAATGCGTATCTGGTTGATTGGCTTTACCAAATGCCCAGGCTGCAGTTCCATCAGAAATATGAATTTTCTTTGCGTATTCTGTAAATCCTCCTGGTCCCCAACGGTCAAGGACAGGTTTCCCGTCAATAAAGACACGAATCCCATCATCAGCGCGCCCACGAATGACGTAATCTCCAGCAGCTAAACGTTTTACCGTTGTGTAACGAGCGGAGAAATTGTCAGCAGGTACTTTAGAAGTTGGTGCACCATTGCCGTTATTCTCAGCAAGTTGCTTTGTATCCCCTTGAGGTGCTAACACTTTCGCATCAACTGGATATCCTTCTAAATTGGTATTTGGATAATAATAAGCTAGCCAAGAATCGAATGGTACAATATCAGAAAAGATAGCTGCTTGACCACTATTTTCATAGAAGTCAGTTCGAATTTTATGATCACCTTGCGGCACATTTGTCACGATCGTACGATCGATTTGTCCAGGAACATCATACCAGCGGTCAATTACTTGTTTCCCGTCAAAAGAAACTTTAACGCGATCATCAGCTAACGTATGTACAAAGTAATCGCCGGCAGCCAGCTGCCTAGATTGATCAAAAATCGCTGTGAAATCATCTTCCGTTCGATCAGGTGTAGGACTTCCGTATCCCCAATTATAATGAACATCCCCGCCTGTTTGAGAAAAAGGTCCAGGATATTTTTTATAATCGAATTGAAGATTGGCCTTTCCGCCTTGTTCCATATATTCAACAGTAATTTTATGCTCTCCAGCTGACAATGGTACTTTTACTTTGCGAGTTTCATTGTTACTAGCAGTCCAAGAATCGATTACAACTTTGTTATCAACGTAAACACGCACACCATCGTCTGCTTTTGCCGTGAATGAATATTCACCTTGCTCAAACTTATCTACCTTAGTAAAGCGGGCAGAAAAATTATCGTTTGAGATAGCTTTATGCGGAGAGTTGTATTCCCAATTAAAGTTGATTGTGTTTAACTTTTCTGAAGAATTTTCTCCGCCGATAACAACAGCGTCACCTTTTAACTCTTTGTTATTATAGAATTCGCCGAGCCAACTAGTTGATTTTGTTGCTTCCTTATAAGGCTCAATTTGAAAATCTACTTGACTGCCTCCGCTTTCTTCTAAGTATTGAACTTCAATTAGATGGGTATCCTTTTCGTTGGTTTTACCAAATGCCCAGGATGCAGTTCCATCATTAATGTGGATTTTTCGAGCATCTTCTTGTGACCAACCGGGACCCCAGCGGTCAAGAACAAGTTTTCCGTCGATAAAGACACGAATACCATCGTCTACTTTTCCACGAATGATATAATCTCCAGCAGGTAATCGCTTTACTGTCGTATAACGAGCAGAGAAATTATCTGCGGGCACTTTTGACATTGGTGCACCACTTCCGTTATTTTCGACCAGCTTCTTTTCTTTTCCTGTTGGAGGAATCACTTTTGCATTTACTGGATAACCTTCTAAATTTTTATTCGGGTAATAGTAGGCTAACCAGTGATCAAATGGAACAATATCAGAGAAAACCGCTGCTTGACCAGTATTTTCATAGAAATTTGTTTGTAACTTATAAGTTCCCGCTTTTACATTTGTTATAAGTGCACGATCAATTTGTCCACCAGAATCATACCAACGATCAATTACAGGTGTCCCATTAAAGGAAACTTTGATACGATCATCAGCCAGTGTATGTACGAAGTAGTCTCCAGCTGATAACTGTTTTGATTGATTAAAGATGCCGGTAAAATGATCCGCTGAAATGCCGGATCTTGGACTTTGATATCCCCAGTTGTAATGTACATCTCCACCGTTTTGGGTAAATGTATTATCGCTCGCAGCATGTGCGATAAATGGGGTTAGAAAAAAACCAGCTGCTATGATTGGGGCATACCACCATTTTTTATTCAATTTTTTATCTCCTTTCTCTAACATAAACCCGAACTTTATAAATCTACCATAATCTTGAAAGGAAGGGTATACAATTGGTAGATTTTCAACAAAATATATTAAATATAAAAAGGGGGGAAGCTGATTTAAAGCTTCGGCATCCGCTTTAACTTGACCCAAGTATATGCGGTACGGCTTGGGGCACGTGGGAAATTCCTGCAAGAAAATAATTGGAAAGCTTTTTATATAAATGTTTGTTTAAGATAAAATTTTTTAGCAATGACGATGTTTTCTTATAAAAAACTGAATGACCTTTGTATAATGAATTTTTGTATGATCAGTAACTATGAGAATAAATTTATTTTCGTATTGGTTTCATGCATACTGAATGAATGATAAAAAAGCTTCTTCATATATNNATATATGAAGAAGCTTTTTTGTGGTGTATTCAGCATATATATACTCTAAGGTTTAAGTTCCGGGTCGTGAAGGCATTCGTAACGACTAGGTTAAGACAAGGGTATCCGTTGCAGCGAAATCCCGAAACGGAGGAGTAAAATTGTTGTTAATACGAATTGAAGAGAAAAAACCCCTCACAATTGTGAGGGGTTGAGTTGAGAAAGTGAAACTTCCATCAGTGGTGGGTCTTACTGCGATGAATATCTCGAATTCGAGATACTAAGTTAAATTAAAGTGTAAGCGCCAGGTCCGATAAGAGCAACGCCAACTGCAACTGCGATTAAGATAAGGTTATATTCAAAACCATTTTGTGTAACCCAGTAACCATTTTTACCATGAACTGTGAAGATAGCTACTAACATTGTACCGACAATAAATAGAGCCCCTATCCAAGTGAAAATACCAGCAGCAAATAAGAAACCGCCTAATAATTCAGTTGCTCCGGCCATAAACGCCATAAACACTCCTGGTCGTAAGCCAATTGATTCCATCCAGCCGCCAGTACCTTTTAAACCATAACCGCCAAACCAGCCGAATAATTTTTGAGTACCATGACCCATGAATGTAACCCCGATAATAAGACGAATAATAAGAAGACCAATGTTCATCATTTTATAATACCTCCTAAAAGTTATTTACTTATCTTATGTAAGTAATAATAAAATAGTTACTTATTTTAGTCAAGTAACTTTGATAAAAAACAACAAGAAATTTTACAAATGGTAAACAAAAAATAAACATGATGTTAAGACTTCTAGACAACTGAAAGAAAAAAAGCTTAAATAGAAATGAAGAAGTTAATTTCTTTCCATTTGAATTCAGACTGTCTGAATTGACTGGAATTTTGCAAGGCGGTACAATAGGGGTCTAATTGACAACCCTCTTTTTCATATCGAAAACGTTTTACGCTAGTAAAGTGAGGGGTTGTAATTATTGAACTCAAGTGTATTGTAAGTAAGGAATATAAGGAGGATTATCCTATGTTTAAAAAATTATTTGGTCTTGGTTCTAAAACAAATGCAGAAACAATCGTAGCTCCATTAACTGGAGAAGTGAAAAATATTGAAGAAGTGCCAGATCCAGTATTCGCTGGCCGTATGATGGGAAATGGTGTTGCAATCGATCCAACTGAAGGTGTAGTAGTATCTCCAGTAGACGGTGAAATCGTACAATTATTCCACACAAAACATGCTGTAGGTATTAAATCGAAAAACGGTGCAGAAATCTTAATTCACGTTGGATTGGAAACTGTAACAATGGCAGGCGAAGGCTTCGAAGCACATGTTGCTGAAGGACAAGCTGTTAAAGTTGGCGATAAATTAATCTCTTTCGACTTAGAATTGATTCGTGAAAAAGCAAAAAGCACAATTACACCAATCGTTATTACAAACACAGATGCAACAGAATCTATTGAAACAACTATAGGCGTAACAGCTACAAAAGGTTCAACAGGAGTAATGAAAGTAACAATGAAATAATCGTTTTGATTCATAAGGAATCCATTTCATATTTGAAGTGGATTCCTTTTTTACATCCTCCACTGATGGAATGGCTGGTATTAAAATGAAAGAATAACAGTAGATTTTTTCTTGTCCTGTGTTACTATATTGTAGTCACTTGGAACTAGAGTTTCACATATATAGAAAAGCGCATTTCTTCTAGAGGAAATGCGCTTTTCTATATATACATTTCTTTTTTTCATCATCATTGTGCGTTATGATGAAAATAGATATTCATCATAAGGAGTTGGTGTTTGGTGAAGCAAGTATTATTCGTTTGTACAGGTAATACATGCCGTAGTCCAATGGCAGAGGCTCTATTACGACATTACGGGGAAGGGCATTTTGAAGTACAATCTGCGGGTGTATTTGCCGCAGTAGGCAGCGATGCATCTGTGCATGCTAAAAGTGCGTTGGGAGAAAAAGGGATTTCAATTGCACATGCCTCTCAGCAAGTAACGGAAGAGTTGCTAGAGTGGTCCGATGTTGTATTAACAATGACAACGGGACATAAGCAGCTTTTACTGGCACATCATCCAGAAGTAAACGGAAAAGTGTATACATTATATGAATTTGTAGAAGGTACAAATAAGGACATTTCTGATCCTTTTGGCGGTTCGCTTGCTGTTTATAAAGCAACGTTGGAAGAAATGGAACAACTTGTCCAAACTTTGCTGAAAAACCATTCAGAAAGTTAATGTTTCGTGTATAATACGATATTGGAGATTATCTCAATTTAACGGGTAATATATCTTATATCTCAAAGGTTTGAGATGGGGTCAACTGTTCGGTTCATTGTCAGTGGGGGATGAAAAAAACTCACTGATGGAGGTTTCATTTTATCCCGCACTAACGGGCAGTAATACTCCCACTGATGGAAGTTTCACTTTATATTTGGAGGGGTTTAGAATGAAAGTAGTAGTAGCATCTGATCATGGCGGAATGAATATTCGTAAAGAAATCGTAAGTCTATTAGAAGAGTTAAATATTGAATATATTGATTTAGGTTGTGAGTGCGACGCGGGTTCTGTAGATTACCCTGATTTTGCATTCCCAGCGGCAGAAATGGTTGCAAGTGGTAAGGTAGACCGCGGTATTTTAATTTGCGGAACAGGTATTGGTATGTCAATTGCAGCAAACAAAGTACATGGCATTCGCTGCGCATTAGTACATGATACATTTAGTGCAAAAGCAACGAGAGAACATAACGATACGAATATGTTAGCAATGGGTGAGCGTGTAATCGGAGCTGGATTAGCACGTGATATCGCGAAAATTTGGTTAACAACGGAGTATGAAGGCGGCCGTCACGAGAATCGTGTAGGGAAAATTAAAGCATACGAAGCGAAGTAATCATAGTCTAACTTCTAGTAAGAGTTAATATAATTTGTTGAACCTACCTGCGAAAGGAAGAGCGTAATGAATGAAATATTACAATTGAAAGAGCAGCTGCAAACAGCGCTTTCTGAGTTTCAAGAGCAAGCTTCGCTGCGAGATGGGAACATTTTTGTTGTAGGCTGCAGTACGAGTGAAGTGCTAGGTGAAAGAATTGGAACATCGGGAACGATGGAAGTGGCTGAAGCGATTTTTTCTGCGTTAAAACAGTTTCAAGAACAGTGTGGTATTGCGTTAGCGTTTCAATGCTGTGAACATTTAAACCGTGCTTTAGTCATAGAAAGAGAAATCGCAGAGAAGCACCAGTTCGAAATTGTAAATGTTACGCCTGTCAGATCAGCAGGTGGGGCTCTTGGAACATATGCATATCACAATATGAAAGATCCTGTTATCGTAGAGTTCATAAAAGCAGATGCAGGTATTGATATTGGAGATACGTTCATTGGTATGCATTTAAAACATGTAGCTGTTCCTATACGTACACGTGTAAAAGAAATTGGGCATGCGCATGTAACGATGGCAAAGACGCGTCCAAAATTAATTGGAGGGGCGCGTGCAGTATATGCAGTAAAAGAGGAAACGTTTACTTGTAGTTAAGTCATAAATTTACAATAAAAAAAAGGCCAGATTCGGTCTTTTTTTTCTTTTATCATGTGTAGAGTCGTGTTAGAATGTAGTTGAAAACATGAAGGTTAAGAAGAATTACAACTGGAATTTTCGTTTTTTCTTAGAAAATGAAGAGAAAACATCGAGAATAGATGTAATTCGTTCAGAAAAGGGGGATTTTGATGGAGCATTTAAAACGTCAAGATGAAAAGGTGTTTGCTGCAATCGAATTAGAATTAGGAAGACAGCGTTCAAAAATCGAACTTATTGCATCTGAAAACTTCGTAAGCCAAGCCGTAATGGAAGCTCAAGGTTCTGTATTAACGAACAAGTATGCAGAAGGCTATCCAGGGAAACGTTATTACGGTGGCTGTGAGCATGTAGATATCGTAGAAGATATCGCACGTGACCGCGCAAAAGAAATTTTTGGCGCAGAGCACGTAAACGTTCAACCGCATTCTGGTGCACAAGCAAATATGGCTGTATACTTCACAATTCTAGAGCAAGGTGACACAGTGCTTGGTATGAACTTATCTCACGGCGGTCACTTAACACACGGAAGCCCTGTTAACTTTAGTGGTGTACAATACAACTTCATCGAATACGGTGTAGATCCTGATACACATCGCATTAATTATGAAGATGTATTAGAAAAAGCGAAAGAGCATAAGCCGAAATTAATCGTTGCGGGTGCTAGTGCGTATCCTCGTGTAATTGATTTCAAGAAGTTCCGTGAAATCGCTGATGAAGTTGGCGCATATTTAATGGTAGATATGGCACATATCGCGGGGCTTGTAGCAGCTGGCTTACACCCAAATCCAGTACCATACGCTGATTTTGTAACAACAACAACTCATAAAACACTACGCGGACCACGCGGTGGTATGATTTTATGTAAAGAACAATTTGCAAAACAAATTGATAAATCCATCTTCCCTGGTATTCAAGGCGGACCGCTTATGCACGTAATCGCTGCAAAGGCAGTTGCATTTGGAGAAGCATTACAGGATGACTTCAAAACATATGCACAAAACATTATCAACAATGCAAGTCGCTTAGCAGAAGGTCTGAAAAAAGAAGGTATTACACTTGTTTCAGGTGGAACGGACAACCACTTAATCTTAATTGATGTTCGCAATTTAAACATTACTGGAAAAGTTGCAGAGCATGTATTAGATGAAGTTGGTATTACAGCAAACAAAAATACAATTCCATTTGACCCAGCTAGCCCATTTGTAACAAGCGGAGTTCGCATTGGAACTGCAGCTGTAACATCAAGAGGTTTTGGACTTGCTGAAATGGATGAAATTGCATCCATTATCGCTTACACATTAAAAAATCATGACAATGAAGCAGCACTAGAAGAAGCACGCGTGCGTGTAAATGCTTTAACAGATAAATTCCCAATGTATAAAGAGCTATAATAGAAAAAGCTGTTGAAACGTATTGTTTCAGCAGCTTTTTTTCATAAGGTTATGTGAAATCGCTCTGTTGATATTAAATGGAAACAAATGTAATATTAATGAGAGAATATAATTGCTTAGAAGAATTGAAATAATTAATAATATAAGTTTCACTTTATCACACCCCTAGGCCTTGTAAATGGTTAGAGTTCATGAAATGTATGTTGGAAGGGAGACATTATAGTATGCAAAAAGTAATGGTCGTTGGGGCTTCAGGAGTTCTGGGTAGATTAGTTTGTATAGAGTTACTTCGCATATTTAATAATCAAGTTACCATGGTAGTAACTGATTATAAAGAAGAAAGAGGAAAGAAATTAGCAGAGTCAATTAATGAGGAAGTTATATTTAAATATCTAGATATTACGAGTGAGGAAAGTGTAACGAAGGCGATTAAGGATGTTGATCTTGTAGTTGTTGTTGTAAAACAACAACATCCATACATTCAAAGAGCTTGTATAGATAATCATATTATATGTATTGATGTAACTCCCTTTTCTAACTTTGTAGAAAAGATAAAGTTGTTACATCAGGATGCTGAAAAAAATGGTGTTGGTTCTATCGTAATGTCTGGATTTTTTCCTGGATTATCTGGATTGATGGTTAATAAAGCAGTTTCAAATTTTCAAGAAGTAACTGATGTGAATATTGGATTACTACAAAATACAAATGCAAAGGCTGGAGTTTCAGGTATATTAGATATGTTAAAAATCATTTCTCAACGTGTTAATTATTATACAGACAACGATACAAAGAATGTATCAGGCTTTACAAAAAAAAGAAAAATGTATTTTAATGAACCATACAATGAAAGTGAAGTAAGACTAATTGACCACGCAGAAAAAGATTTCCTAAATCAAAAATTAAAAATTGAACAAATGAACTATTGGACCGCTTGGAATAATCAATTCTTTAATAAACAAATCTCTTTTCTTAAAAAACTTGGGGTAATTGATGTAATCCTTAAGCTCAATAACAGTAAGTTTCTCTCAAAAGTTGTGAAACATAATCCCAATAAAGATGAACAGGCTTTTCTTACTGTTGAAGTAAAAGGAATAATCGATAATAAAGAATGCATCAAAACTTTATCCTTATCGACCTTTTCAGATTATCATACTACGGCAATGGTTACAGCCGCTTTAGCCAAAGTTACATTACATAGCAAGATTAAGGGCGTAGTTTTTCCTTTTGAAATAACGAATATAGATGAAGTACTTTCTGAAATAAATTGCAAAGACATAATTTTGAAGGAGTTTATTAAATGATAAACTTTTCATGTGTGATTAATTAACGACTCGTTTATTTCTTACATGTATCATGTTTTTATTGAACTAACTAATACTTTAGTGGAATAAGAATTTAAAACGTCTTCCATATGAGAAAAAAGAACATAAAAATCGTTCTATGTATGTATACAAATCATGAATACATTTTAAAAATATAATGAAGGATGTTGTTCCCATAATTGGTAAAGGTATTCTTGTAAAAGAAAGAACCGTTTAAAATTTCACCAAATTCACCCTTGAATATTAGTAGCGTTTTCTTTAAAATCGTACATAGTGTAAAAAACGGCGTGTCCTCACGCATCAATATCATCTGAAGGAGAGATTCACATGGGAAAACTGTATGTTTTTGATCACCCTTTAATTCAGCATAAGATTACATATATTCGCGATAAGAATACAGGTACGAAAGAATTTCGTGAACTAGTAGATGAAGTAGCAAGTTTGATGGCGTTTGAAATTACACGCGATCTTCCGCTTGAAGAAATTGAAATTGAAACACCTGTAAGTAAAGCGAAAACAAAAGTGATTGCAGGTAAGAAGCTTGGTTTGATTCCTATTTTACGTGCGGGCTTAGGAATGGTAGATGGAATTTTAAAATTAATTCCAGCGGCGAAAGTAGGTCATATCGGTTTATATCGCGATCCAGAAACATTACAACCTGTAGAATACTATGTGAAACTTCCAACTGATGTAGAAGAACGTGATTTTATCGTACTTGATCCAATGTTAGCGACAGGCGGATCTGCATCAGAAGCAATTACTTCTTTAAAGAAGCGTGGTGCGAAGCATATTAAATTAATGTGTATCGTTGGTGCTCCAGAGGGAGTAAAAGTTGTACAAGAGGACCATCCTGATGTGGATATTTATCTTGCTGCATTAGATGAAAAATTAAATGATCATGGATATGTTGTACCAGGTCTTGGAGATGCTGGTGACCGTTTATTCGGAACGAAGTAAGACAACAGACGAGAAGGATGCCTTCTCGTCTGTTTTTTTATACAACATAATATACAGTCAAATTGCATATAATATAGAAACTTTTTACCTGAAAAAGCTATACTACAGAAAGGAAATGTTATATTAGGAAAAAGTAATATTGACAAAAATGTGAACTTTTTTCTTCCATTATAAAGAGAAAAGGCCTAGAAATTAGACGTTTATTAACAGTATTTTGAAGGGGAACGTTTTCATTTCTGTCAATAAATGACTAATACTCAAATTTTTTGATTTTTTTCGATTTGACGTTGACACTGTTTAATACCCTATTGTATGCTAACAACGGGGATAGATGGTAGGGTTTTCATTGACAATTTTTCATCTATTCAGTGACAAAAAAGTAAACTTTTTTATTTGCATAGAATTTATACAGAAAAATGAGTTATTATTAACGCATAGTGAATGAGGCTTACATATGGAGGGATGAATCCTTGGATGAAAACAAGCGTAGTCCATTTAAGGCATATGCTTTAATGACTGGAATTCTTTCTCAGCTCGTTGGTGCTATTTTAGTTGGAATTTTTGGCGGGCAGTGGATTGATAGTAAGCTTGGAACATTCCCTTTATTCCTAGTAATCGGTTTATTACTAGGCCTTGGAACTGGGGTTTACGCTATGATTCGACTCATTCGACACTTTTATTCAGGAGAGCAATGATGATAGAAGTACATGAACTTGTTCAAAGACAAAAGAAATATATGTACAACCTTCTGGCACTCTTTGTATTAGGATGGGGCTTTACCTCATACAAAGATGTCTTTCTGGGACTGATTATCGGAACGATTTTCGGTTTTCTTAGTTTGCGCATCGTTGCACACAAGACGGACAGGCTGTTAGATCGCGTTACACAAGGAGCGAATGTAAAGTATAAAGCGACCGCAGTGAGTACATATTCGAGATTAGCTACGATAGGGCTATTAATTATATTTGCAGCAAAATATCAATATTTAATAGCGATGTGGAGCTTAGGAGTAGGATTGCTGACAGGATATCTTGTCATGATCATAGATTTTCTTTATTTACAGTATAAGAGCAGGGAAGAGAGGTGAATTACTAGTGGAACACGGTAAATTAGTTGAATTTCTAGGTTTAACGTTCGACATGTCAGCTGTTATGATGACGACGGTTGCGGCAGTAATCGTATTTATCATCGCTATGATTTGTACACGTCGCTTAGCCTTGCGTCCAACAGGAATGCAAAACTTCCTTGAATGGATTATGGACTTCGTGAAGGGTATGATCAATAGTACGATGGATTGGCAAACAGGCGGACGATTTTTAACGCTTGGAGTTACACTCATTATGTACATATTTGTAGCAAACATGCTCGGTTTGCCGCTCATGCTTACGGTAGCTGAGGGTGGTGAGCACCTTGCAGGCTGGAGATCTCCAACGTCTGACCCAGCAGTTACTCTAACATTAGCCGTGATGGTAGTTACCCTCACCCATTATTATGGAATTAAGATGAAGGGTACGAAAGAATATTTAAAAGGCTATATTCAACCAATGAAATTCTTACTCCCATTAAAGGTGATTGAGGAATTTGCTAATACATTGACGTTAGGTCTTCGTTTATTTGGTAACATCTATGCTGGTGAGATTTTATTAACATTACTTGCGCAGTTAGGTGCAAGCGGTGTGGGTGGCGCGTTAGGTGCTGTTCTGCCGATGTTAGCATGGATGGGCTTTAGTATTTTCGTAGGTGCTATCCAGGCATATATCTTTACAATGTTAACGATGGTGTACATGGCTCATAAAATAAGCCACGACCATTAATATATTTAAAGTAAGTACAAAATTTATTTTTTAATGATAAAAAGGAGGACTTTTAAAATGAGTTTAGGTGTAATCGCAGCTGCAATCGCAATTGGTTTATCTGCATTAGGTGCTGGTATTGGTAACGGTCTTATCGTATCTCGTACAGTTGAGGGTGTTGCTCGTCAACCAGAATTACGTGGTCAACTTCAAACAATCATGTTCATCGGGGTAGCGTTAGTTGAGGCGCTTCCAATCATCGGTGTAGTAATCGCGTTTATCGTATTAAACAAATAAGGGATAGCTCCCCTTACAATAAGTGGCGAAGATCGTTTTGGGACCTTCTTCGCCATTGCTGTATGAATGAAACATTATTTGTCTTTTCATTTATTTAATTTAGATTTTTGAAGGGAGTGAATCCTTGTGCCAACTCTATTATTAGGAGCTGCTGCTGTTCCATACGGAACGGTACTTTATACGTTAGTTGTTTTCCTAATTCTATTAGCATTACTTCGTAAATATGCATTTGGACCTTTAATGGGAATTATGAAGGAACGTGAAAATCATATTTCTAGTGAAATCGACGCTGCGGAAAAGAACCATGCAGAGGCGAAAAAGTTAGTAGAAGAACAACGTGAAGAGTTAAAACAATCACGTACTGAAGCGAAAGAATTGATTGAGAGAGCGAAAAAGCAAGCAGAGGATCAAAAAGAAAGTATCATTGCTGCTGCAAAAGAAGAAGCAGTATCTATTAAAGAATCTGCTGTACAAGAAATTCAACGCGAAAAAGAGCATGCGATTGCTGCTCTGCAAGAACAGGTTGCTTCTTTATCTGTACAAATTGCTTCTAAAGTAATGCAAAAAGAATTGAAAGAAGAAGACCAAGTTCAATTAATTCGCGATTATATTAAAGAGGTAGGAGAAGCGCGATGAGCAATGAGATTGTAGCTAAACGTTATGCTGTCGCTCTTTTTCAAATCGCAAAAGATAAACACGTACTAGAAATGTTTGAGGAAGAACTGCGCCTTGTACAAAGTATTTTTGTAAGTAGTAAAGAATTACATACTTTTTTAGGACAACCAAGCATTTCAAAAGAAAAGAAAAAACAATTCCTTTCTAACGTGTTTTCTACTGTTTCTCAACCAATTTTAAACACGTTATATATTTTAATTGATAATCATCGCGAAACATTAGTACCTGAAATTGTAGATACGTATGTTGCACTTGCAAATGAAGAGCGTAACGTAGCTGATGCAATTGTTTACTCTACTCGTTCTTTATCAGAAGATGAGAAGCTTAGCATTGCAGAAGTATTTGCAAAGAAAACAGGAAAAGATGCAATTCGCGTTCAAAATGTTGTAGATGAAGATTTACTAGGCGGTATTAAAGTACGCATTGGAAACCGCATTTACGACGGCAGTTTACAA
Organism: Bacillus pseudomycoides; assembly: GCF_002582035.1. GTDB lineage: Bacteria > Bacillota > Bacilli > Bacillales > Bacillaceae_G > Bacillus_A > Bacillus_A pseudomycoides_B. The sequence continues at coordinate 23,832 of NZ_NUQE01000019.1, read as the reverse complement.
GGAAAGTTAGCACGTATCCAGCGTGAACTTATGAAGAATAGATAGGGGTGAAGCGCATGAGCATCAGAGCTGAAGAAATTAGCGCACTGATAAAGCAACAAATTGAAAACTATCAATCTGAGATCGAAGTTAGCGATGTTGGTACAGTTATTCAAGTTGGTGACGGTATTGCACGTGCTCATGGTCTTGATAACGTTATGGCTGGTGAACTTGTTGAGTTCGCTAACGGCGTTATGGGACTAGCACAAAACTTAGAGGAAAATAACGTAGGTATCATTATTTTAGGACCTTATACTGAAATTCGTGAAGGTGACGAAGTACGTCGTACAGGTCGCATCATGCAAGTACCAGTAGGGAAAGAATTAATCGGCCGTGTTGTAAACCCATTGGGTCAACCAGTAGACGGTTTAGGCCCGATTAATACAACAAAAACTCGTCCAATCGAAAGCCCAGCACCAGGTGTAATGGACCGTAAATCTGTTCATGAGCCACTTCAAACTGGTATTAAAGCGATTGACGCTCTTGTACCAATTGGTCGTGGACAACGTGAGTTAATTATCGGTGACCGCCAAACTGGTAAAACAGCTGTTGCACTTGATACAATCTTGAACCAAAAAGATCAAGATATGGTTTGTATCTATGTAGCGATCGGACAAAAAGAATCTACAGTTCGTAACGTAGTTGAAACATTACGTAAGCATGGTGCATTAGAGTACACAATCGTTGTAACTGCATCTGCTTCTCAACCTGCTCCATTATTATACTTAGCTGCATATGCTGGTGTAACAATGGGTGAAGAGTTCATGTACAACGGCAAACACGTATTAGTTGTATATGATGACTTATCTAAACAAGCAGCTGCATACCGTGAGCTGTCATTACTATTACGTCGTCCTCCAGGTCGTGAAGCATATCCAGGGGATGTATTCTACTTACACTCCCGCTTACTAGAGCGTGCGGCAAAATTAAGTGATGCAAAAGGCGCTGGTTCTTTAACAGCATTACCTTTCATCGAAACACAAGCAGGGGACGTATCAGCTTACATCCCAACAAACGTAATCTCTATCACAGATGGACAGATTTTCTTACAATCTGATCTATTCTTCTCTGGTGTACGTCCAGCAATCGACGCAGGTACTTCTGTATCTCGTGTTGGTGGTGCGGCTCAGATCAAAGCGATGAGCAAAGTATCTGGTACACTTCGTCTTGACCTTGCATCTTATCGTGAATTAGAAGCGTTCGCTCAGTTCGGTTCTGACCTTGATAAAGCAACACAAGCGAAATTAAACCGTGGTGCACGTACAGTAGAAGTATTAAAACAAGGCTTACATAAGCCATTAAAAGTAGAAAAACAAGTTATGATTCTTTACGCATTAACACGTGGATTCTTAGATGATATCCCAGTAGTGGACATCACTCGTTTCGAAGAGGAGTTCCATGCTTGGTTAGATACAAATGCAGCTGAATTATTAACTGAAATTCGTACAACAACAAAACTTGCTGAAGACGAAAAAATGGCAGCAGCTATTAACGGCTTCAAAAAAGTTTTCGTAGCATCTGAATAATAACAAAAAGCGGAGCCGGCTCTTGTAGCCGCTCTACTTAAATATAGAAACAGGTAACTCTTACATAGAGTGCTAACGGATATGTAGAGGAAAAGAGTAGGTGCACCTATTCTTTTCCTTCAATCATGAACAAGTATAGCTTGTTAATTAGATTAGAAAGATGAACAAACGGAGAGCCTTTCTAATCATGCCAACTTCCGGAAAAAAGGTGGTGAAAACCTGTGGCATCTTTACGCGATATAAAAGCAAAAATTAACTCGACAAAGAAAACGAGTCAAATTACGAAAGCGATGGAGATGGTATCTGCATCAAAATTAAGCCGTGCAGAGCAAAATGCTAAATCCTTCGTTCCGTATATGAATAAGATTCAAGAAGTAGTAGCGGACATAGCGCAAGGTAGCGGGGTAAATCACCCAATGTTAACAGCGCGTCCTGTGAAGCGAACAGGATACATCGTTATTACATCGGATCGCGGACTAGCAGGTGGATATAACAGTAATGTTTTACGTGCAGTAAGCAACGTAGTGAAAGAGCGTCACAACATGGACGCAAGTCAGTACGCGATTATTGTGCTAGGACGCCTAGGACGTGATTATTTAAAACGTCGTGGTTTTAATATCATTGATGAAGTAATTGGATTATCTGATCAACCAGTATTTGCAGATATCAAAGATATTGCTTCAAGAGCAATTTCTATGTTTACAGATGGTGCTTATGATGAACTGTATATTTATTACAATCATTATGTAAGTAAGATTTCACAAGAAGTAACGGAGAAGAAAATTCTACCGCTTACTGATGTGGCATCTGAAAAAGCAAAAACTTCATATGAGTTTGAACCGTCTGAAGAAGATATTTTAAAAGTATTATTGCCTCAATACGCAGAAAGCTTAGTGTACGGTGCATTGCTAGACGGTAAAGCAAGCGAGCACGCAGCGCGTATGACAGCAATGAAAAGTGCTACAGACAACGCAATGGAAGTTATCGATACACTTACACTTTCTTTCAACCGCGCTCGTCAAGCAGCGATTACGCAAGAAATTACGGAAATCGTTGGCGGTGCAGCAGCGTTAGAATAGGAATAAAAAGCGGAGCCGATAATCTCAAAGCGAAATGAAATATAAAAAAATTTAAAGCCGACTGCTCGTAGAAAAGCTGGCTAATTTAAAGAAAGCTAGGAGGGAACCCGATGAATAAAGGGCGCGTTACGCAAATCATGGGTCCGGTTGTAGACGTTAAGTTTGACGGCGGAAAGCTACCTGAAATCTACAATGCCCTTAGAATTAAACAAGATGCAATTAACTTAACTTTAGAAGTTGCGCTTCATCTTGGTGATAATACAGTTCGTACAGTAGCAATGTCTTCTACAGACGGACTTGTTCGTGGTGCAGAAGTAGAAGATACTGGTAAACCAATCGCTGTTCCAGTTGGTGATGCAACACTTGGTCGTGTATTTAACGTATTAGGTGATGCAATTGACTTAGGTGAAGAAGTAGCAGCGGATGTACGCCGTGATCCAATTCACCGTCAAGCACCTGCATTTGAAGAGTTATCTACAAAAGTAGAGATTCTTGAAACTGGTATTAAAGTAGTAGACTTATTAGCTCCTTACATTAAAGGTGGTAAAATCGGTCTATTCGGTGGTGCCGGTGTAGGTAAAACAGTATTAATCCAAGAATTAATTAACAACATCGCACAAGAGCACGGTGGTATTTCTGTATTCGCTGGTGTAGGTGAGCGTACTCGTGAAGGTAACGACTTATACCATGAAATGAGTGATTCTGGCGTAATCAAGAAAACAGCGATGGTATTCGGACAAATGAACGAGCCACCTGGAGCACGTCAACGTGTTGCATTAACAGGTTTAACAATGGCTGAACATTTCCGTGATGAGCAAGGACAAGACGTACTTCTGTTCATCGATAATATCTTCCGTTTCACGCAAGCCGGTTCTGAAGTATCTGCCCTTCTTGGTCGTATGCCATCTGCGGTAGGTTACCAACCAACACTTGCAACTGAAATGGGTCAATTACAAGAGCGTATTACATCAACAAATAAAGGGTCTATCACGTCTATCCAAGCGGTATATGTACCAGCCGATGACTACACTGACCCAGCACCAGCAACAACGTTCGCTCACTTAGATGCAACAACAAACTTAGAGCGTCGTTTAACACAAATGGGTATTTACCCAGCGGTAGACCCATTAGCGTCTACATCTCGTGCACTTTCTCCAGAAATCGTTGGAGAAGAGCATTATGCAATTGCTCGTCAAATCCAACAAACATTGCAACGTTATAAAGAGCTTCAAGATATCATCGCTATCTTAGGTATGGACGAGTTATCTGAAGAAGATAAATTAGTTGTACATCGTGCTCGTCGCGTTCAGTTCTTCTTATCACAGAACTTCCACGTTGCAGAGCAATTTACAGGTCAAAAAGGATCTTATGTACCTGTAAAAGACACAGTTCGTGGATTCAAAGAAATTCTAGAAGGAAAACATGATGACCTTCCAGAGGACGCATTCCGTCTTGTTGGTGGTATTGAAGAAGTTGTTGAAAACGCGAAGAAAATGATGGCGTAAGGCCTTAGGAGGGACGAATTATGAAGACATTTCCAGTCAGTATTGTAACTCCTGATGGACCGGTTTACGAAAACGAAGTTGAAATGGTAAGCGTGAAAGCAGAGAGCGGGGAAATGGGGATCTTGCCAGGTCACATTCCGACTGTTGCACCTCTTAAGATTAGTGCAATTCGCTTGAAAAATGGTGGCCATACAGATTACGTAGCAGTTAGCGGTGGCTTTATCGAAGTTCGCCCTGAGAAAGTAACAGTATTAGCACCATCTGCTGAAACAGCAAGTCATATCGACGTTCATCGTGCAAATGAAGCGAAGCGCCGCGCTGAGCAACGTCTGCAAGATAAACAAGCACATGTTGACTTCAAACGTGCAGAAATGGCACTACAACGTGCAGTGAACCGTTTGAATGTTACAAATATGAAGTAAAAGAAAGCCGTAAAGGGATAACCTTTACGGCTTTTATAATTTCACAGGCAGAACCCTCATTTTAAGATTTGGCCCTGTTAGCTCAATAGTAAATGAATTACAACTCGTTATTTCTCCCAAAGCTCGATCAGTCGACCTTCAGGATCTTCAATCCAAATAAACTTTCCAAATTCACTAATCTCTTTTTTCTTTGCAAGAGGTACACCAATATGTTCAAGATGCTTAATAGTCTCGTTTAGATTATGTACTTGGAAATTTAACATCACTTGTTGTTCTGTTGGAAAATAACTGTCATTCTCGGTAAAGAAAGAAAAGATAGTCTCATTTCCTAATTGGGGTTTTATCACAGTCCCATTCCAATTTTCTATTTCAATCTTCAACACTTCACTGTACCATTTTTTTATAACTTCAAGATTCTTAGTTCTCCAAAATATTCCTCCAAAGCCTTTTATCATCGTAACAACCTCCCCCGAATGCTTGTTCCTATATTAATTATATAAGGGAAACGGTGAGGTTTCAATTATCAACATTTACCTTTAATACAGCCTAAGATTTAGAGAGTAGTAAGGAAGATAGGCGGGAGATGAATCCCTCACTGATAGATGTTTCATTGTATCATTTTGCTAAAACGTCATGATAATCTTCATTACGTTCAATTTGACTCTTTGCAAAGGGGCATAGAGGAATAATTACTTTCCCTTCTTCCCTAGCGAATTCGACTATTTTTTTTACTAACGCTTCTCCGACTCCTTGACCTCTAAGATTATTTGAAACAAATGTATGGTCTACGATAATTTTTTCTTTTCCAGTTGGAACATAATGTATTTCTGCCTCTTTTTTATTTTGTTCTCCCACATAAAAAGTATTGGTATCTTTTTTAATATCGAGCATTTTCATATGTCCTCCTTATAAAGTCATGCCATCCATTTGTTTTCATGAATCTACTAAATCGGTATTATGGAAAAGTGGTTTTATGTAACGCACGTGTATTCAATCATTTCTTTTATTTTTTGAATGATTAAGGTGTCTTTTCATATTCTTATTTACTACTATCTTTTCTTATATATTTCAATGCACCGCTTGGACATTGATCAATAGCTTTTGCAATTTTGTCAGCCTCTGCTCCATCAGCGTTAATCCATGGCTTCTTCTTTATATCAAAAACCTCTGGTAATCCTTTTACGCATTTTGCGGAATGTGCACATATTTCAGCGTTGAAAAAGACATCGATATCTTTCCCTGTATAACGTTTGTATTCATCATTCATAGAATCTCACTCCCCTAAAAATGATCATAATGTTTACTTTTATAAACTGATAACAGTCAATAACATTTTTTTTAATAAAAAACATCATCAAGGTGATGTTTGATGATGTTTGGTATGATTCCGTTAATCTAAATTAGGTGTATGGTCAATCCACTGAATAAATTGTTGTAAATAACGCTGAAGATATCGTTTTGTTTTTTCGTCAGTAAGTACTTTTTGATTGGAATCAATCTTTTCATGTACTTGCGAAATGAGTACTTTTTGAAACGGAAGAACATGAGCTTGCATGGCTTCTAGTATTTGTCTAATTTGCATTTGAGAAAAGGCAGTACCTAGTCCGCCGGGAGTTGCTCCAATTAAGCCAACTGGTTTTCTATTAATAACAGAGGATTTCGTAGGTCTTGATGCCCAGTCCAACGCATTTTTTAACGCGCCCGGAATGCCAGAATTGTATTCTGGACTTACGATAATAATACCATCAACTTCTTGAATAGATGACTTAAATGATGTTACTACTTCTGGATCTCCGTTTACTTCTAAATCTTCGTTAAATAGAGGAAGATCTTTTATCTCGATCCAACGAAATTGGACAGAATTACTCATACCTGTCAATGATTGAGCAATGATTCGATTATAAGAATCTTTTCTTAAACTGCCGCAAATAAGACCAATAGTTTTAGTCATATAAGTTACCTCCTTGTTTGAAGTTACCTTTCATGATACTATACCCTATCGGATATGGAAAGAGGTGCTAAAAATGGAAGAAAAAAAGGTCACGTGGTTAGAGCTTTTTTATGATTTGCTATTTGTAGCAGCGGTCGCAACTACTACACAAGTTCTACTTCATGTTGAAAAAGGGTATATTCACCCAGAATATTTATTAAAGTTTGTTCTTATGTTTATTCCGATATGGTGGGCTTGGACTGGCCAAACAATGTTTACGAATCGGTATGGGCAAGATTTTTTGCATCAGCGTATTTTTATAATTCTTCAAATGTTGTTTGTTCTTATTATGACGTCCAGTTTATCGGTAGATTTTGATCAATACTACTTCTCTTTTCTTATTGGCTATATCGGCTTAAGAGCATTAACAGCTATTCAATATCTTGTTGTTCAAAAGGTAGAAGAAGGAAATCGAAGAAAGGCTGCTAGCTTTTTAGGAAAAGGTTTTTGGCTTGGAATCATAATCTCATCTTTCTCTTTCTTTTTGGATTCATGGATTCGGTATGGCGTGTTGTATGCAGGAATTATTGTGGATACTATTGTGCCTATTTTCGGCCGCAAATATTTGGTGAAAGCACCGACCAATACGGCTCATTTATTAGAACGCTTTGCTTTGTTGACATTAATCCTTTTTGGAGAATCGGTCGTCAGCACCCTTTCTGTGATACAGCCGCAAAAGGGAGATTGGCATTCGATCTCATTTTCATTTATTTCATTTATCCTTATTATTTCCATGTGGTGGCAGTATTTTGATAATGTAGAAAAGAAAGTAGATAAGTCAATCCAAACAGCTGGTCAATTTATTATTTACGGTCATTTGTTTATTTTAATGTCTTTGAGCATGATTGCTGCATCTATCAAGCTGTTGTTTTTACAAGAGGTGAGTTATTCATTTATTTTGTATTTTGTATTCGGTTCTGTATTACTGTATTTCATTTCAACGTCTATCGTTTTTCACCAATACAGGTATGAGCAACACCGTTTGAAATATTATCATTTAGGGTTATTTTTAGGGATTTTAGTAGTCTTTTTTATTATTAATTTGATAGTAGTAGTTCCGAACATTGTCATAATGGGAGAATTAACCCTGTTTTTTATCATCTATGCTAAATTAACGACGACTTAAATTATGTTTTACAGTTTTTAAAATTTGAGGACTTAAAGAGAAACCTTGATTCTCCCTTCTAATAGGGAAATCAGGGTTTTTTATCGGAAAATGGGCAAGAAAACACCATCTTCAAAACGCGCAGGGCATAGCCCAGTTTAAGGTGGGGATGAATTGCCGTCGCATTCGTAAAAATATTTTTGTATAAATGCGAATGTATGTTCTTTTTCGGTGTTCTGTAGTATCATGAAGGAAAGAAGGGGGTGAAAATGATGACAAAAGAAAAAGAATATGCAACCTATCAAATTTGGATTAAGAAAGGTCACAAATTGTACGCCTACTTCATGGAAATGTGTCAAAATGCAAAAAATCTCTACAATACAACAAACTTCTATATTCGCCAAGTGTATACGGCCTTACGTACTGATCAACCATTACAGCCTCTTCAACAAGAAGTTCTTCATACATTACAAGCACATATTGAAATCATGAATGAAAATCAACTTCATGCGTATCAAAAACGTGTACTAAAACAGAAGGAAAAACCTGTTAAAGAACAAAAAGAAATGAAATGTAACTTGTTTACATTACCGACAAAAGAGAAATCGTTCCTATCGTATCATTTCTTAGATTGTTTGTTTAAAACAATGAAACAACAAGATTATATGAACTTGCCAGCGCAAACGAATCAAGCGGTTATGAAGAAGCTATATCAAAACTGGAAATCATTCTTCGCTTCCATCAAGGCATACCAAAAACATCCTTCCACTTTTACAAGCAGACCTCGCATTCCCAAATATATTAAATCATCTATGAAAGAAATTGTATTCACGAATCAAGTATGTAAACTCCAAGAGAAGTACATTCGTTTTCCAAAAACAAGCATGAAATTAAATATCGGTAAATTGTTTGGGCAGATTGGCAATCTAAAAGAGGTACGTGTTTCTCCTGCTTATAGGAAGTTTAAGGTGGAAATTGTGACAGAACAGTCCGAACCAGCATCTGAGGATGTTGAGAACAACCGTTATATGAGTATTGACTTAGGAATCAATAACATTGTAACTATCATAACGAATACAGGGGCTACTCCTGTGTTAGTAAAGGGCAATGTGATTAAAAGTATCAATCAATACTACAATAAACAAAAGGCTCATTTACTTGGTATTCTTCGTCATGGAAAAGAACCAAAAGAAGGACCACACACGTCAAAGCGTTTAGAGAGGCTTCATGAAAAACGGTTTCTCAAAATAAAAGACCTCTTTCACAAAATGAGTTATTACATTGTCAAACTCGCGATTCAACATGAAATCTCTATGATTGTGATTGGGAAAAATACATCATGGAAACAAAACAGTGATATGGGAAAACGACAGAATCAATCCTTTTGCCATATTCCACATAATTTACTCATTGAAATGATCAACTACAAGGCGAAGCGACAGGGTATCATGGTACAAGTCGTGGAAGAATCGTATACAAGCAAGGCATCCTTTCTAGACAATGATGATATTCCCACTTACGGTGAGGAAGACATTCCTGTATTCAGTGGAAAACGGATCAAACGTGGCTTGTATCGTACGAAAGGGAACAAACTACTGAACGCAGATGTGAATGGTTCCTATAACATCTTAAAAAAAGCAGTTCCAAAGGCGTTTGCCGATGGAATAGAGGGGTTGTGCCATCAGGCAGCTGTGTCAACTCCACTTGTGTTAAGCATCTCTTGAAGGTGATACACGAGAAACCCCCACTTCAAGATCCGCAGGAGATAAGTGGCGGGAGTTTTCATTCTTGGAAGACTCTTTATTTTTAAGTTGATCGTAATGTGGTAAGTTTTTGTTCCTTTTTCCCAATATGTCGACATAGGAATTTGGAATTTGATATAATAACTGTAATTGCATTATTTAGAAAAATTAAAAAATAATAAATGGTGCAAATCAATCATAACGTTTACTGAGTGAACTTGTATTTGTGAGGGGGGAGAGGTTTTCACAATGGCAAATGTATATGAAAATAGTTATATGATTGTCGTCATTTTTTTGCTATTAGGTATATTACTGCCGATTGTAGCGCTCACATTGGGAAAGTTGCTGCGTCCACATAAACCGAGTGCAGCGAAGGAAACAACATATGAAAGTGGAATTGAGCCATTTCATGATGCAAACGTCCGCTTCCATGCCCGTTATTATATTTTTGCATTGCTTTTTGTCATTTTTGATGTAGAAACTGTATTTTTATATCCGTGGGCGGTAGCGTATGACAAGCTGGGGTTATTTGCATTAGTGGAGATGCTCATTTTTGTTATTATGCTACTCATTGGTCTTGCATATGCTTGGAAAAAGAAGGTGTTACAATGGCTATAAATTTTGAAGATCTTCATCCACAAGAACGCGCTGAATTAGAAAGAAATATATTTTTTATAACGCTTGAGCAAGTAAAGGGATGGGCGCGCAGTAATTCACTATGGCCGATGACATTTGGACTGGCATGCTGTGCGATTGAGATGATGGGAGTTGGCTCTTCGCATTATGATTTAGACCGATTTGGCTCTTTCTTCCGTACATCACCCCGTCAATCAGATGTCATGATTGTATCTGGAACAGTAACGAAGAAAATGGCACCAATCGTTCGTCGTTTATATGATCAAATGCCGGAACCGAAGTGGGTTATTGCGATGGGATCTTGTGCAACGGCGGGAGGACCATATGTGAATTCGTATGCTGTTGTAAAAGGGGTGGATCAAATCGTACCAGTGGATGTATACATTCCTGGCTGTCCGCCAAATCCAGCAGCTTTAATTTACGGTATTAATAAATTAAAAGAGAAAATTCGTTACGAAGCAAAGACAGGAAAGCAGGTGACGAATAAATGAGCGACCAAGATAAAAATATAGATGATGTGAAAAAAGAAGCGGCAAGACGTGCAAAGGAAGAAGCGCAGAAGCGACTGGCGGCACGTCAGGAAAATGAGATTCCTATTGTAGAAGAAAAAGAGAAAGCGCTACCAAATGAGAGCGAAATAGATGCAGCAGAAGTAAAACGCCGGGCAGCAGAGGAAGCAAAAGAGAAAGCGGCGGCATTGGCGAAGCAAAAAGAAGAAGAAACGCCAGAGGATGACGAGAAGGCGAAAGCAATCGCAGAAGCGAAGGCGGCTGCATTAGCGAAGCAGAAAGAGCAGGAAGAAGAAATGCCAGAGGATGACGAGAAAGCGAAAGCAATCGCAGAAGCGAAGGCAAAAGCAGCGGCAGCGGCAAAAGCGAAAGCGGCAGCGCTAGCGAAGCAAAAAGAAAAGGAAGAAGAATCACCGGAAGACGATGAGAAGGCGAAAGCAATCGCAGAAGCGAAGGCAAAAGCAGCGGCAGCAGCAAAAGCGAAAGCGGCGGCGCTGGCAAAACAAGAGGGAAAAGAAGAAGCCCCGGAAGATGATGAGAAGGCAAAAGCAATTGCTGCAGCGAAGGCAAAAGCGGCAGCTGCAGCAAAGGCTCGCGCTGTTGGAGGAAAGAAAGAGGAAGAAGAACCGAAAGTAGAAGAGCCGTCACGAAATCAGCCATATTTAGATGCGTACGTTCAGGCAATTACAGCGAAATTTGGCGAAGATGTACTAGAAGATTTTTATATTAATACATTGTCTAAGGATGTTCCAACGCTCATTGTGAAGCCAAAGCATTACTATGAAGTGATGGAACTTTTACAAAAGGATCCTGAATTTGTATTCAATTATATGTCGGAATTGCATGCGACAGATTTTGTGACACATATGGAAGTGTACGTGCATTTATTTTCTTACGGTATGAATCGATCTGTAGCGGTAAAAGTAAAGCTGGACCGGGACGAGCCGAAAGTACCTTCTATTGCACCGTTATGGAGCGGGGCAGATTGGCCGGAGCGCGAGGCATATGATTTACTTGGTGTTGTGTTTGAAGGCCATCCAAATTTAAAGCGTATTTTGATGCCGGACGACTGGGTTGGCTATCCGCTGCGAAAAGATTACGAGCCGTTTGATGTGGAGGTGTAGCAAATATGATTCGTACAGAAGAAATGCTTTTGAATGTAGGACCGCAGCATCCGAGTACGCACGGTGTATTTCGACTCGTTATTAAAATTGATGGGGAAATCATTAAAGAAGCTACACCTGTCATTGGATATTTGCACCGCGGTACAGAGAAAATTGCGGAAAGCTTACAGTATACACAAATTATTCCGTACACAGACAGAATGGATTATTTATCGGCGATGACAAATAACTACGTCATTTGTCACGCAGTTGAGACGATGATGGGATTAGAAATACCAGAGCGGGCTGAATATTTACGCATACTTGCAATGGAGCTCGGGCGTGTAGCAAGTCACCTCGTTTGGTGGGGTACAAATTTACTTGACATCGGAGCGGTGAGTCCGTTCTTATATGCATTTCGTGAACGCGAGATGATTATTAACCTACTGAACGAATTATGCGGAGCACGCTTAACATTTAACTATATGCGTGTTGGCGGAGTGAAGTGGGATGCGCCGGACGGCTGGATTGAAAAAGTACGCGAGTTTGTTCCATATATGAGGGAGCAGCTAAAGGGATATCACGACCTTGTGAGCGGCAATGAAATTTTCTTAAACCGCGTAAAGGGAGTCGGTATTTATTCGGCAGAGGATGCGCTGCAATATTCATTAAGCGGAGCGAACCTACGCTGCACAGGTGTGAAATGGGATCTTCGCAAAGATGAGCCGTACTCAATTTATGACCGCTTTGACTTTGATGTTCCGGTTGGTAAAGTAGGCGACGCTTGGGACCGTTATATTTGCCGGATGGAGGAAATTGAAGAGTCGCTGAAAATTATTGAGCAAGCGGTAGAGCAGTTTCCGAAAGAAGGAGCTATTTTAGCAAAGGTACCGAAGATTATTAAAGCACCAAAAGGTGAGGCTTTCGTTCGAATTGAATCACCGCGCGGAGAGATTGGCTGTTACATTGCGAGCGATGGAAAAAAAGAGCCGTACCGCTTAAAGTTCCGCCGTCCATCTTTCTATAATCTACAAATCTTACCGAAGCTTTTGAAAGGCGAGAATATCGCAAACTTAATTACAATCTTAGGCGGCGTTGATATTGTACTTGGGGAGGTTGATGGATGATGATACAAAACCTCTTAGGGTCACCCACAAGCTGGACGAATTTTTTTATCTTTTTCGGATTAGCAACATTGTTGCTGTTTGTCGTTCTTGGTTTTGTTACATATGGGATTTTAGCAGAGCGAAAAGTAATGGGATTTATGCAAGGGCGCATAGGACCAAACCAAGTGGGGGGCCGTTTTGGACTCCTGCAAACAGTAGCGGACGTGTTAAAGCTTCTGTTAAAAGAAGATACGATTCCGAAAGCTGCTGATAAGCCCCTCTTCATATTAGCACCTGTCATTGCGTTTACACCGGCATTTATGGTATTAGCAGTGATTCCATTTACAGATAAATTGCAGTTTACTGATATTGGTGTTGGCTTACTGTATTACATTGCTATCTCTGGTATTACAACAATTGGCGTTGTAACTGGGGGCTGGGCGTCTAATAATAAATATTCCTTACTGGGAGGAATGCGCGCCGCAGCGCAAATGATTTCCTATGAAATTCCACTTGTTATGAGCGTAATTGGAGTAATTCTTCTAACAGGCAGCTTGAATTTAAATGATATTGTCGAGGCACAAAAAGGGGTTTGGTACATTTTCGTGCAGCCAGTTGGCTTTGTCGTATTCTTAATTGCAGCTGTTGCCGAGTTGAACCGGACGCCGTTTGATTTACCGGAAGCTGAATCGGAGCTTGTTTCCGGATACCATACGGAATACTCAGGATTCCGCTGGGCGTTTTTCATGCTTTCTGAGTACGTGTATTTCTTTGGAATGGCATCGCTTATGACGGTACTATTCTTAGGAGGCTGGCAGCCAATTCCGTTTTTATCATTTATTCCAGGTGCCGTTTGGTTTGCGCTGAAATTTAGTGCTGTTGTGTTTCTATTAATTTGGTTCCGCGTGACGTTTCCGCGTATACGAGGCGATCAATTAATGGAGTTTGGCTGGAAAGTACTATTGCCAGTAGCGCTTGCGAATATTTTCTTAACGGCAGTCATAAAAGAATTGTTCTTCTAATCTAAAAAGGGGGTAGGAGTACAATGAAAGGATTATTTAAAGGTTTAAAGTATACACTTAGTAACTTAAGTAAGAAGAAAGTAACGTATGACTATCCAAATCAGCCACTACCACTTCCAGATCGCTTTCGCGGTATTCAAAAGTTCTATCCAGAAAAATGCATTGTTTGCAATCAATGCGCAAATATTTGCCCCACAGACTGTATTCAACTAACAGGGAAAAAGCACCCGGATCCAGAGAAGAAAGGGAAAATTATAGATACGTATGATATTAACTTCGAAATTTGTATTCTTTGCGACCTTTGTACAGAAGTTTGTCCGACAGAAGCGATTGTGATGACAAACAACTTTGAGCTAGCGGAATATTCACGTGATGATTTATTTAAAAATTTACAGTGGCTGGATGAAAATGATCAAAATGTGAGAAGGGAGAATAAAGTATGAATGGCGAGTTAGTAGCATTTTTAGCATTAGCCCTGCTTGCGATGCTGGGCGGTGTACTTATGCTGAACTTAACGAAAGTGATGCATATGATGCTCGCTCTAGTGTTTACGTTCCTTAGTATTGCTGGGCTTTATTTTATGTTATCGGCAGAATTTGTCGGGGTTGTCCAAATTTTGATCTACTCCGGTGCGATTACGATCATCATGATTTTTGGCATTATGTTAACGAAGCATAATGATGAGGAAGAAACGCGTTTTGGTTGGCGGAAATTGCTTGTCTTTCTTGCAGTTGTAGTATTTGGTGCCGTGATGTATTTTGCAGTCAATAACGTAGGTTTTGAGAATCGAAGCGTTCAAGATGGGGTACTGCTTCATGAGCAAAATACACTTCAGATTGGGGAATTGCTGTATTCGAAATATATAATACCGTTCGAGCTAATGTCTATTTTGTTACTTGTTGCTCTTGTTGGCGCAATTGTACTTGCGAAGAAGGATGAGAAAGAGGGGGATTCGCATGAGTAGCATTCCAGCTTCTGCGTACCTGACGCTTGCGATTATACTGTTTTGCATCGGTTTGTTTGGGGCATTAACGAAGCGTAATACAGTGATTGTATTGGTTTGTATTGAACTGATGTTGAACGCGGCGAATTTAAATTTAGTTGCCTTTAGTAAATTAGGGATGTTTCCAAATTTAAAGGGACAAATCTTTGCACTGTTTACAATGTCCGTCGCTGCAGCAGAAGCTGCGGTTGGCTTGGCAATTTTAATCGCTTTATACAGAAATCGCGCAACGGTGAATACAGACGAAATGGATTCATTAAAGCATTAATGTTGTGACCGAAGAGGGGGGAGAAACTAATGATGGACTATGCATGGCTAATACCGCTTTTCCCGCTTGTATCTTTCGTTTTACTCTTGATGTTTGGCAAGAAGTTGAAAGAAGGAAGCAGCTTACTTGGCACCTTTCTCGTTTTTCTTTCATTTGCGGGCGCGGTACTTGTATTAATAGAACGGCTATCAGCAGAAACGGTAAAACAGCAATGGACGTGGCTGCAAATCGGAGATGTGAACATATCCTTCGGCTTTGAAGTAAATGCATTAAACGCATTGATGCTTTTTATTGTCACACTTGTGAGCTTGCTCGTTCATGTGTATTCGAAAGGGTATATGCACGGCGATGAAAGGTTCCATACTTTTTATGCATACTTAGGCTTATTTACGTTTGCGATGCTTGGGCTTGTGATCTCGACTAACTTATTGCAGCTTTATATATTCTGGGAGTTAGTAGGACTTGGCTCCTTCTTGCTAATTGGATTCTATTTCTTTAAGGAAGAAGCAAAGGCAGCTGCAAAAAAGGCGTTTATTATGACGCGTATTGGGGATGTCGGCTTGTTTATCGGGATGATTCTATTATTCTGGCAAGTTGGCAGTTTTGACTACGATGCAATCTTCCAGGCCGTACAAGCTGGAGAGATTTCAGGAACGATGATTACACTAACGGCGATTTTAATCTTTGTCGGCGCAATGGGGAAGTCCGGTCAGTTTCCGCTGCATACATGGCTTCCAGATGCGATGGAAGGCCCAACGCCAGTATCAGCGCTTATCCACGCAGCAACGATGGTTGCAGCTGGGGTATATTTAGTTGCTACCATGTTCCCGCTTTTCTCAGCGAGCGAAGCAGCAATGCAAACTGTTGCCATCGTTGGCGGCGTTACGGCAATCTTTGCAGCGTCCATTGGTTTAGTGCAAACAGACATTAAGCGTGTGTTAGCGTACTCTACAGTAAGTCAACTTGGCTATATGATGCTTGCACTTGGTTCGGCAGGATATGTGGCTGGTGTTTTTCATTTAACGACGCACGCGTTCTTTAAGGCATTGTTATTCTTAGCAGCCGGAAGCGTCATTCATGCCGTACATACGCAAAATATCGAAGAAATGGGCGGCTTGTTTAAGAAGATGAAAATAACCGGCTCGTTGTTTTTAATTGGTACGCTTGCGATTAGCGGTGTTCCGCTATTTTCTGGATTCTTTAGTAAGGATGAAATTTTAGCGGCGACGTGGGAACGCGGCAATTACGTTTTATTCGTCCTTGCGGTGATCGCAGCTTTCTTCACTGCCTTCTATATGTTCCGTCTTTACTTCCTTGTCTTTACGGGAGAAGCGCGCGGGGAGCAGAAGAATGTGCATGAATCTCCGGGCGTGATGACAGTGCCGATGATGGTTCTTGGCGTCTTGGCGGTTGTGGCAGGTTATGTGAATACACCTTGGTTCGGAACATTTCTTGGGGATTGGCTTACAAAAGATGTAGCGTTTCAGGTGAGGGAAGTTCATGGCCCGGCCTGGATCATGATTGTGGCAACGCTCGTTTCATTAGCAGGGATTTTCTTAGCGTATTTGATATATGGAAAACGCACAATTTCTCGTGATTGGATTGGCGGCGAGAAGACTGCAATGTACAGCTTACTGAAGGAGAAATATTATATTGATGAATTGTATAGCGTAACAGTGCTTCCGCTCGTGAAAGGAATTGCATATGTGTTGCACTTCTTTGAAACGTATATTGTCGAAGGAATTGCGAAGCTCATCGCTAACATTGTAAGAGGTGTGGGCGCGGCCTTCTCGAAATTGCAAAACGGGCAAGTGCAAATGTATGGCACAGTTACAGCGATTTGTTTAGCTGCATTAGTAATGATTCTGTTATTGACAGGGGGGCATGGACAATGAGTTCCTTTCTACTATCTTTCTTCATTTTCTCCCCGCTGTTAGGTATAGTACTGTTGGCATTTGTACCGAAGACAAAGGAGAAAGCGGCGAGGGTTGTCGGTCTTCTTGGTACATTACTTCCGCTTGGGTCCGCGCTCTTTATCGCGAGTACATATGCATCGGGAAAAAGTTTAACGATGTTTGCAGAAAAGGTAAAGTGGATTCAATTTGGAAACTTTCAAGGTATAGAGAAAGAAGTGTTTACAATTTATTATGAGCTTGGCATTGATGGCTTCTCGCTCGTTATGATGCTTCTGACAGCATTGTTAGCGACACTAGCGGCAATTACGGCGTTTTCTATTACAAAGAATGTAAAAGGTTTCTATATGTTGCTGCTTATGCTTGAAATCGGAATGCTTGGTGTCTTCGCTGCTGAAAACTTACTGCTGTTCTTCGTTTTCTTTGAAATCACACTGCCAGCTATGTTTTTACTCGTTGGCAAATGGGGGAAATTTAGCAGTGAAAAGGCGGCATACAGCTACTTAATTTATAACGGCATTGGTTCCGCAATTTTACTCATTGCTTTTTCGATTTTATTTGCGAGAGCAGGTACAACGAATATAGCAGAGCTGCAAGCAATTTTAGCAGGAAGAGAGATGACAACAGTTGGTGAACTGTCTGATTCGTTGCAGCTTGGTTTATTCCTAGCGATTATGGTTGCGTTTATGATTAAGCTCCCGGTCTTTCCGCTTCACCGCTGGATGGTAAACGTTCACGGACAAGCGCACCCGGCGGTAGTTATGCTGCATGCGGGTGTTCTCTTAAAGATTGGGGCATACGGGATTGTCCGATTTGGAATAGGACTCTTTCCATCACAATTTGAAAAATTTGCGGTTGTCTTAGGGGTTTTAGGGGTTATCAACTTACTGTACGGTGCATTGCTGGCACTTGTTCAAACAGACTTCCGAAAAGTGCTCGCATATTCAAGTATTTCGCATATGGGAATTGTGCTGATCGGTTTAGCTGCGCTGAACGCGGCGGGGATGAAAGGTGCATTGTTCCAAGTTGTTTCCCACGGTTTAATCGCTGCGTTGTTATTCTTCCTTCTTGGCATCATCGAGCAGCGCTTTGGCACTTCTGACATTACAAAGCTTGGCGGCTTAGCGAAGCAAGTACCAATCCTTAGCGGTTTCTTATTAGCAGGAAGTATGGCTTCGCTCGGACTTCCTGGAATGTCTGGCTTTGTGAGTGAATTTCTAGCGTTTCTTGGCTTGTTTCAAGCGCACCCCATCTTAGCGGCCGTTGGAGCAATCGGTATTATTTTAACAGCGGTGTATGTACTCCGGGCAGTTATGCAAGTTACATTCGGGCAAAGAAAATGCGAAGCGAAAAGCGATATGCGCGGATGGGAGTATATTCCCGCTGTGATCTTGCTGGTGTGTATTCTAATCATCGGTATCCTGCCAGATGTACTTGGTGAACCGCTTCGTGACACATTACAATCGTTAGGAGGTAGATAGAAGATGGATATGAAAACATTACTAGGTTTATCATGGCATCTCATGACGCCGGAGTTCATTCTTCTTGGCGGAGCTATTCTCCTATCACTTTTTGATCTGTTCGCGAAACAAACATTTCATCGCCGGAATTTAGCATATGGGGCAATTGGAACGGTCATACTTGCACTTGTTGCGCTCGTTTCATTGTACGGCGCACCAGCTGGAGAGATTTTAGATGGGTCATTTATATTAGACGGATTTTCAAAAGCATTTAAAACGCTTTTATTGCTTGGTGGTATTCTTGTATTACTCATTGCGATGAGCGATGATGCCAAGCAACCGATTGAAGACCTGGGAGAATATTATTACTTATTTTTAACGGCGCTTCTTGGTGCGATGGTTATGGCGTCTAGTAATGATCTTATTACGCTGTTCATCGGACTTGAATTATTATCGTTGTCCTCGTACATTTTAGTCGGCATTCGTAAGAACAATAAAGCTTCGAATGAGGCGGCAATGAAGTACGTAATTAACGGTGGTATTTCCACAGCAATTACACTGTTTGGAATGAGTTATTTGTATGGACTGACGGGTTCAACGAATATTTTAGATATGCAGCGTTTATTCGTGCAAGGGGTCAGCGGTGATGTACAACTTTTGTTGGCACTTGCGTTTATCCTGCTCTTTGTCGGTTTGTCTTTTAAAATTGCGACTGTCCCATTTCATATGTGGGCACCTGACGTGTATGAAGGAGCAGCAACGCCTGTTACAGCGCTGTTAGGAACGGTATCGAAAATTGCAGGATTTGTGATGATTATCCGCATTTTCTTAGTTATTTTCGCAGCAGTTCCTATCCAAAATGGAACAACATCATTATTAAGTAATATGAGCATCTATATTGCAGTTCTTGCTGGTATAACAATGATTGTTGGAAATAGCGTCGCCTTAAAGCAATACAACATAAAACGAATGCTTGCGTACTCAGGGGTGGCGCATGCTGGTTATTTACTTGTACCGTTCGTAGCGTTGTCACCATTTCTGATGGATAGCATGTGGTTTTACATGCTTGCTTATGTACTGATGAATATCGGAGCATTTGCGATTATCCACGGCATAATCTTACAAACGGGACAAGAAAATGTATCTGCCTTTGCAGGTTTGTATAAACGATCACCATTTGCAGCGGTCATGATGACAATTTTTATGTTGTCACTTGCTGGTATTCCGGGGACAGCGGGATTTATCGGAAAGATTAATATCTTTTTAGGAGCCTTCATCGTCCAGCCGGCTCATTATGTGCTAGCATCAGTTATGATGGGGACAACGGTAATCTCGTTCGTCTATTATTTCCGCATTTTGCAGCAAATATTTTTCCGCCGTGCAGAAAGTGAAGAGCGTATCGTTCTTCCGGTTAACTTGAAAATAGTTGTGAGCCTTTGCGCGATTGCAACGGTTGTGCTCGGAGTATTACCAGCAATCGGTTACCATTTCTTTTATGAATATTTTCCACTTATGAAAGATTTCTTCTTTGTCGGGAACGTGGTACAATAGTACAAACTGAAAGTGTAGAGCATGTACTCTACACTTTTTGTTTTGGTTATTTTTGTTTACTACATAAGTAGTAAGTGAGTTGAACCAATCGGGTTCATACGGGAAGTTATGCATCAAGGTATACGAAAGTTAATGCCTGTATGAGCAGATTAAAGGGGTCGATTTTTTATGTCGCAAGTTTTAGGGCAACAAGCACTCATTGCGATTGTGTCGCATTTACTGTTTATTACCATTACGTGGTGGGCGCTGCAGGGCCTTCATGTAGAACGCCTGATGAAATCAGGAAAAGTATTGCAAACGAGAGTGTTTATGATTCTTGTAACGATTGCTATTGGTGCATCTGTAAGTAACTTTTTTCTTGATTATTTAGGGTATTCAAAGAGCTTAACATACCTTATAAAGTAAAAAAGTACAACGTATAGAACCATCCTCCTCCGTCAACAATGGGGACTAGGGGGGATGAACGTGAAAAAGATGCAAGCCGTGTTGTTGATTGTTATCAGTGCTGTTATATTTTTAGCCGGATATAGAGAAATGAAACCTGTGAGCGATCAAGAAAAAGTGGAAAGTATGATTGCTGTTTTAGAGAAACATGGTGCCGATGTTCAGCATTGGTCTTGGTTAGCGCGAGAAACAAAGACAATTTCAAATATACATATGTTTGAAAAGTTACTTAGTCAGATTAAGCAACGTGCAAATGTAGAAGAATGGGAAATTGAACAGTCTAGCGAAGGTTATAAAGCGACAGCACAAAAAAGTTTTTCTTCTTATGAAGAAAGGCTAGTAGTTACATGGACAATGGAAAATACTAAAGAAAACACTTTCATTATATATGAAGTGAGCGGAGAAAAATGGGATCCTAAATATACGAATAAAACGAATAAAATTTTTAGTACAAAACCTAAAATTTATACTTGTATTCAAGGTGCGCTCAGTGATAAGATTGAAGGTGTTTTGCAAGATAAAGCCAATGAAGTTTTGAAAGATCTTTCAGCAAGAACGATTGAAAAGGTAGAAGAAAGAGCATTTGTGTCAGTCTCCGCATATAATAAAAAATGGAATGACGCTCTTTCAACAAATAAAGAGAAAATCAATGTGCAAATAGCAATACGTTCTACAAACAACAAGAATACAATTGTGGTTGGCACACCGATCATAACTTCTGAGTATTGAATAGATGTGAAAAAAGGACACGGAGGGGAATAACTTGGAAAAGATCATCGTCCGTGGCGGAAAGCGGTTGAACGGCACAGTGCGCGTAGAGGGCGCAAAAAACGCTGTATTACCTATAATCGCTGCAGCCCTATTAGCGAGTGATGGAAAGAACGTACTATCTGAAGTACCAGAACTTTCAGATGTATACACAATTAATGAAGTATTACGTCATTTGAATGCAGAGGTATCCTTTGCAAACAATGAGGTAACAATTGACGCATCCAAAGAACTAAACATCGAGGCACCATTTGAATATGTACGTAAAATGCGCGCGTCCGTTCTTGTAATGGGACCGCTTTTAGCACGCAATGGTCGTGCACGCATTGCGCTTCCTGGTGGTTGTGCAATCGGCTCACGTCCAATTGACCAACATTTAAAAGGCTTTGAAGCAATGGGAGCAAAAGTAAAAGTTGGTAACGGATTTGTTGAAGCGTATGTAGACGGTAGACTAACAGGTGCAAAAATTTACTTAGATTTCCCGAGCGTAGGGGCAACAGAAAACATTATGTCTGCTGCTGTATTAGCAGAGGGTACAACAGTAATTGAAAACGTAGCAAAAGAACCAGAAATCGTAGACTTAGCGAACTTCTTAAACGCAATGGGCGCAAAAGTACGCGGTGCTGGAACTGGCACAATTCGTATTGAAGGTGTCGATAAATTATATGGTGCAAACCATTCAATTATTCCTGATCGTGTTGAAGCAGGGACATTTATGGTTGCAGCAGCAATTACAGGCGGAAACGTATTAATTGAAAATGCTGTACCAGAACATTTACGCTCCATTACAGCGAAAATGGAAGAAATGGGCGTTACAATTATTGAGGAAAACGAAGGCGTACGCGTTATCGGCCCAGAAAAGTTAAAAGCGGCTGATATTAAAACGATGCCACACCCAGGATTCCCAACAGATATGCAATCACAAATGATGGCATTATTATTGAAAGCAAACGGCACAAGCATGATTACAGAAACAGTATTCGAAAACCGTTTCATGCATGTGGAAGAGTTCCGTCGTATGAATGCAGATATTAAAATTGAAGGTCGTTCTGTAATTATGAACGGACCAGGTAACCTGCAAGGTGCTGAAGTAGCAGCAACAGATTTACGTGCTGCAGCGGCATTAATCTTAGCTGGTTTAGTATCTGAAGGTCATACGCGCGTAACAGAATTAAAACACCTTGACCGCGGATATGTAAACTTCCATGGCAAGTTAGCTGCATTAGGTGCAGATATTGAACGTATAACTGAAAGAGCGGCAGAAGTAGTAGAACAACAAGTATCTGATCTTCACGCTTAATAGGGATAGCTTCTATGTTTTGGCATGGAAGCTATTTTTTTATGTACTCTTATTGTTATAGTCAGGAAACGTAATGTTTATGCCTGTTTCATTACAAATATTCCAAAAATTTGTTTTTGTGTCATGTTAGAAAGAAGAAAAGAACTTGTTCTAAATGCTTGTCTTACTCCATAAGAATGAAATGAGTCTAATTTCATAGTGGAGGAAAGCAATGAAAACTACGAAGCCAATTATAGTCATCGTAACGCTGTTAGTAGCGTTAGTGATTATCGTACCAAGTATGCTTGTTTTTCCGTTTGCAAAAGCGAAAGAGGAAAAGCATTCTATGCCTTCTGCTCCTCCAGCAGCGCAAAGTGCGCCAGCTCCTTCTCCTACAAAGACCAACGTACAAGTATCTGTGTATCGCAGCGGACAAAAGAAGATCGACACGGTTCCAATTGAAGACTATGTTGCTGGGGTTGTCGCTGCAGAAATGCCAGCAAACTTTGAAATGGAAGCATTAAAAGCACAGGCATTAACAGCGCGTACATTCGTTGTGAAGCGCATGTTAAGCGGGCAAAAGCTTCAAAATAAAGCAGACGTAACAGATACGGTGGACAATCAAGTGTACAAAAGTAAAGAAGAGCTAAAAGAACAGTGGGGAAAAGAGTATGAAGGCAGAATGAAGCGTATTGAAGAAGCGGTATCGAAAACCGCCGGACAAGTTTTAACATACGAGGGAAGCCCAATTACAGCATCATTTTTCTCGACAAGTAATGGTTATACAGAAAATGCCGCAGATTATTGGGGCAGCGACTATCCGTACTTAAAAAGTGTAAATAGTCCGTGGGATCAGCAATCACCGAAATTTACAAGCGAACAAACCTTTACTATTGCTGATTTTCAAAAGCGTCTTGGTGTGAAAGTATTAGCAAACGGGAATGTCGGTAACATTAAAGAACGAACAGAAGGAAAGCGTGTGAAGGAAGTTGAATTTCAAGGAAAAACATTAACGGGAAAAGATGTACGGGATAAGTTAGGTTTACGTTCCTCTGACTTTACATGGAAGCAGCAAGGCGATCAAGTTGTTGTCACAACGAAAGGCTATGGTCACGGCGTTGGGATGAGCCAATACGGCGCCAATGGAATGGCGAAGGAAGGTAAGGCGTATACAGATATTGTTACGCATTATTATAAAGGTGTGGAAATTTCAGCATTGAATCAGTATGAGGGAAAATTGACGGCGAAACAGTAAAAGCATAGCGTGGCGGCGCTATGCTTTTTTATATGGGTCTGATTTTATCCCGCTATTCGCGGGCAGTAAGACCCCCACTT
Organism: Bacillus pseudomycoides; assembly: GCF_002582035.1. GTDB lineage: Bacteria > Bacillota > Bacilli > Bacillales > Bacillaceae_G > Bacillus_A > Bacillus_A pseudomycoides_B. Next base: position 27 of record NZ_NUQE01000019.1, on the reverse strand, counting down.
CAAGATTGAGAGAAGCATTGTCCAGCT
>NZ_NUQE01000010.1 GCF_002582035.1 Bacillus pseudomycoides | reverse complement strand
GGTGGTTTCCCAGGAATGGGTATGGGAGGTTTCTAAGTAATGGTTATACCAATTATGCTGTAACCTTGATGTCTAATAATTTATATCAAGATATAAATGACAATGGATGAAGTTAACCTATGCATCAATTCATTAGTGGAAACTTATCTATTGCCATCTATTAACTTACAGAAGTTTTTTTACCTTATCTAAAAATCAAGGCTGCTTTTTTATCCCGCATTAACGGGCAGTAAGACCCCCCACCTCAAGATTGAGAGAAAAGCGAAGAAGATAGGTGGGGGATAACTGCCCGTAAAAGCCTGATTGGTTCAACTAACCATCAGTGGGGGATGAAGAAAACCCCACTGATGGAAGTTTCACTTTATTACTTCACAATTAATGAAAAAAACGTTTCTTTAAGTAATAAAGTAAGCATTGCAGCAAATACAGCTAAAAACCCCTAATTCATCCAGTCTTTCTTCACTAAAGGAGGCTTGAGTTTGAGGAAAAGAAAAAAGGATAACACATATTTCACATGACTAATATGTGTTATCTTTTTTTTAAGGATTCTTGAGATTTAGATCTTGATAATCTCCCCATTCCTTGTTTCATTTAATTTACTGATACGAGAGGCTCAATTTTTGCCATAAATGATTCATGAAGTGCTTCTACACCCTTTACTAAGTTAAGACGATCAATAACGACAGAGACTTTAATTTCAGATGTACTTACCATTTTAATATGAATATCTTCTTCTTGTAATGTTGAGAACATTTGAGCGGCTACACCCGGATTAGATACCATACCTGATCCAACAATTGATACTTTTGCTAAATGATTTTCATATTCTACAGACTCATAGTGCATAGCTTCGCGATTTTCTTCTAATACTGCTAGTGTTGCTTTTAAATCATTTGAATGAATAGAGAAGGATAAGTGCACAGTTCCTTCATTTGTAATACTTTGAATGATAATATCTACATTAATATGAGCACTTGCTAATGTAGAGAAGATTGTGGAAAGACCTCCTGCTTGTAAGCCTTTAATTGTAACGCGCGTAATATTGTCTTCAAATGCAATGCCTTTTACGATTGATTGTTGTTCCATGCTACATTCTCCCCTTACAATTGTTCCGTTTTTTTGGTCCATACTTGAGCGAACTTCTAATATAACATTATGATTCTTTGCAAATTCTACTGCTCTCGGATGAAGTACACCAGCACCAAGGTTGGCGAGTTCTAGCATTTCATCATAGGAAATTTCATCTAATTTGTAAGCATCTTTTACAACGCGTGGATCAGTTGTGTAAACACCTGTTACATCCGTATAAATATCACATTTTTTTGCGTTTAATGCTGCAGCTAATGCGACTGCAGTTGTATCAGAACCGCCTCGGCCGAGCGTTGTAATTTCTTGTTCTGCGCTTAATCCTTGGAAACCAGCTACAACGACAATTGTTCCTTTTTGTAAATGAGATTGAATACGCTCTGTATGAATATTAGTAATTCTTGCGCTGCCGTGTACAGATTCTGTTGTAATACCAGCTTGCCAGCCTGTTAGTGAAATTGCAGCATAACCTTTCGCTTGCAGAGCCATTGTTAATAAAGAAATTGAAATTTGTTCACCTGTTGTAAGTAGCATGTCCATTTCTCGTTTACTAGGATGATCAGTAATGCCAGCAGCTAAAGATACTAATTCATCTGTGCTATGTCCCATCGCGGAAACGACCGCTACAATTCCGTGTCCTCTTTCATATTCTTCAATGACTAAATCTGCAACATGTTGAATACGTTCGATACTTCCAACAGATGTACCACCAAATTTTTGAACAATAAATTCCATTATGAGAGCCTACTTTCAATTTAATATTGGTTAATAAATTAGGAAAAATGTTGTTACACATAAGATGGGAAATATAGATCCCTTTTACTCCTGCAAGTTACCGAAAGCAAATAAAAAACACCATCTCAAATAGGTGAGGATGGTGCTGTTACAGGAAAAAGGAAACAGAAAACGGAGCTAATAAAAAAACCGCCAAAAAAGAAGACGATCATAAAGAAACATGATCTCTCTTTTTTGTAGATAGCTCTTCATATATACACCGCTGTATATATGACAGTTCTGTTTCTATTCGAAAACAGCCCCAATTTATATGTTCAGAGAAACACATAAATTTCGGCAACTTTTCCTTTCTTCTAAACTCGCTGACAATCTCTGTGTCTCTTTTAGAATACTCATAAAAGTTGCAACCTCTATCTCACGTCGTTCGGCGAGAGTGATTGGTTGTATGAAGTTGTTGGTAACATTTGTTCCATAGTAATCAAAATGCTGGGAGAAATCAAGTGGGGTATAAATATTCGGAAAATTAAATCTATTTAATGGTAAAATAAAAACGATATAAAATATGTTTAAAAGAAGAATTTATAACAATATTTCACAAATGAATTTATTATATAGATTATATGGATGGAGCAGTGTGAATGGAAAAACAAAAACCTATTTATGTGCAAACTGAAATAGAAACAACAATGAATGAACTTTGGAAATATACACAAGATCCAAAGATACATACAGAATGGGATGCGCGGTTTACAGAAATATCGTATTTAGAGAGAAAGGAAGGTGAACCGCAACGTTTTTTATATAAAACAAAAATTGGTTTTGGACTTGAAATTGCTGGAGAAGGAGAATCAATAGGAGAACTACAAAAAGAAGATGGGGGACGAATCTCTTCATTGAAATTTTGGACAGACAGTAAACTTTCGTTGATTACGATAGGAAGAGGCTACTGGAAGTATACGCCGGATGAGAACAAGATTCGCTTTGAGACGCAGTATGATTATGAAACAAGGTTTGGAATTATAGGAAGATTTATAGATTCATACATATTTCGTCCGTTATTGGGCTGGGCAACTGCATGGAGTTTTGATGCTTTAAAACTGTGGTTAGAAAAAGGACTTCATCCACGTTTATTATTAAAAAGAGCTGTTACGTATTATCTTGTTTGCTTTTTACTTTCTTTTGTGTGGATTTACCAAGGCCTTATTCCGAAAGTTTTATATACTCATCCGGAAGAGGTACGAATGCTTTCTAGTCTTATTGGTGCAACTGATAATGTTACATCGATTATTAAAATGATTGGCTTTTTGGAAATCGTGTTTGGAATCGCGTGGTTGCTACCTTTTCAAAAGAAGAAATTGTTTTTCATTCATATTATTATACTATTGGCATTGACAGCTGCAGCAGGATTCACAAATATTGATAGTTTTATACAACCTTTTAATCCAATTACATTAAACATCATGCTGATTGGATTCTCAATAATCGGTTATGTAAATAGTAATAACTTACCACAAGCAAAACATTGTAAGAGAAGCAGAAAGGGGTAAAAATTTGTCTTCCATTTACGAAACTTTATTAGGAGAATCCTATCATCAGTTACATCCAAAATTACAGAAACGCTATGCAATTACAGAAAAATATAGTTTTGTAGGAGAAGGAAGGATGGATGAAATTACAGAAGGCTCGGTTGCTGTAAAAATGTTTTTAAAAGTAGCAGCAAAATTCCGGATGTTCTTTTCAGAAAGAGGGGAAGAAGTACCATTTATCATTCAGAATACTGCAGAGAAAGATAGTAGAGGAGAGGTCTTTGTAAGATGGAATCGGATGTTTCTATTTGGTGAAAAAAAGCGTTATTTTAATGCTGTTATGTATTTGAATAATAAACAAGATGAAATTGTTGATTATTTCGGTGAACCACATTTGCTCGTATCGACGCTTGCGTTTCATGTTGATACAAAAGGAGCAATTCATATTTCATCAAAAAAACAATGGTTCTACTTATGTGGAATGAAAATTCCATTGCCAAAGTTTTTATATGGAGAGGCAAAGATTATAGAAAATTATGATGATGAATTAGATTGTTATCGGATTCATGTACAAGTGCAAAATCCATTATTAGGACCGTTGTTCTCCTATAAGGGAACGTTTAAAGAAAGGGATATAAATATATGCGAAATATAATGATTGGTTTCATCTGTTATGTTATTTTTCTCATATTAGAAAGGCCAAAGCTACATCCTGTTGAATCGATAATATTATTGTCAATTCTTCTATTTATCCCGATGGCGTTTTCTATTGTTGATAAGAGAAAAAGAGATGGAGAGGAATTATGCTGTTATAAACTTGTAGTATTTGTTTATCCGATTGCAGCGATAAGTGCAATGCTTGCTTTTGTAACAAACCATTTTCTATTTGCGATAATTTGGTTTATATATACGGGTATTGTAGCATTATTTGGTGTAAGTAGATTATTAGAAAGAGGATGGAAACCGCTAGAAGAAACAGCGATTGATAGTGGATTTATGTATTTATTTTTAGGTGGCTTTTGGTTCTTTGTCTCTGTAGCAAACATACCAATTATGCAGTTTAGTTCAGATATCGTCTTACTTACAGCGGCTCATTTTCATTACTCTGCTTTTTTACTTCCTTTATCTGCGGGTTTGCTAGGGAGAAAGCAACAAAAGAAAAGTAAATTATATACGATTGTTATGTTGATTATCATCATCTCTCCGATGACAGTTGCCATTGGCATTACCTATTCGAGAATATTCGAGTTTTTTGCGGTGCTACTCTATCTTATTTCGCTCTATGTTTACGGCATTTTTGTATGGAAAACAAAATTTACTTCTATGAGTGCGAAAGTTCTTCTTATCATTTCGTCTAGTACTCTTATGGTGACTATTCTTTTCTCGCTTTTATACTCATACGGGAATTTCAGAGGAATGATGACTATTTCGATTGGACAAATGGTTTGGATTCATGGGGTTGTAAACGGAATTGGCGTGGCATTACCTGCTTGTATTGGGTGGATGATCGAAAAGAATGGTCCGACATATATTCATTATGGAAAAAAGATGAGTCGTATTCAAGGAAAGATGCAAATTGGAGAAAAGGTTTTATTAAAAAATAAGCTAGTAGAGAAGAACGAATATACAGGTCTTATAAATAAAATGATAGATTTTCATAGTAAACAGTTTAATCCAAAAAGTGTATCACCGCTCATTATTGATTTTTATGAGAACACGAAAAACTATGAATTAAAAGCAACTATTCATTGGTCACGCTGGTTTCAAACGTTTGCCTTTCTTTATGAAAAAATAAGTCGACGCGTGCAGCAAATTCATTTAGGAATGGGAAATCGGTTAGAGGTTATGCATGGAGAGATTGTTTCTATAAAAGATGAAAAAGACGGTAGAAATAATGTCAGAGCATGGATTCGGAAAAACGAACAGAATGAAACAATCTTTGTAGCGCTCTACTCTCAGCATGAACATAATGGGGAAACATACATGAATATTGCACTGCCATTACCATATGCGAATATGACTGGAATGTTAAAACTGCGCAATGATAAAAAAAATCTTATCATTACGAGTCGGTTACGGAACAGTGCCAAAGGGGATGAGGGGATTTATTTACATAGTCGCTTCTTTACGATTCGCTTACCGTTAGCTGAAACGTTTGTGATAAGAGAGAAGGATAAAATTACATTAACAGCACATCATCAAATGTGGATGTTTGGTGTGAAGTTTCTAGAGATTGATTATGAAATAGAAAAAACGATTGCTCGAAAGTAGCAATCGTTTTTTATTGCTAAATAATACGATATAAAATACAAAAATTAACTAAATTTGAATTTTTAGAAAATTATTACATTTAAATGTTATAATGGAATGCAGTATTGTTTTATCCCGCATTAACGGGCAGTAAGACCCCCACCTCAAGATTCAGAGAAAGCGAAGAAGATAGGTGGGGGATAACTACCCGTAAAAGCCTGATTGGTTCAACTAACCATCAGTGGGGGATGAAGAAAACTCCCACTGATGGAAGTTTCACTTTATTTTAGGTAAGGAGGGGACATATGCAAGGGGAGATACAAGAACAAAAAAATTCAAATTATATAAGTAATTTATTATTACCTATTACAAAATCACGTCATTTTACTTTTTTATGGATTGGGCAACTCTTTTCAGTTCTTGGAAGTTCCATTACAATGGTCATTCTTCCGGTGGTTGTATATACATTAACAGGTTCGACAGTCGTTATGGGGATGACAATGGCGATGTATATGCTTCCAAACGTACTTATTTTACCATTTTCAGGATTAATTGTAGATCGTCTTAATCGTGTTAAATTGATGTTATTTACTGATATTGTTCGAGGGATATTAATGACAACGCTAGCAATTCTTATGTTTACTGATACTTTAACGATCCATATTTTATATGTATTAGTAGCGATGTATGGTCTTATGGAAGGGTTATTTCAACCAGCCTATTCAGCAGTTCGAGCAAGGGTGTTTGTGCCAGAAATTCGGAACGCAGCTAATGCATTAACGCAGATGAGCAGCCAAGGTGTACGTTTAATTGGTCCAGCGCTTGGAGGGATCATTGTTTCTGTTGCATCAGCAGGTATCGGTTTTGGTTTAGATGCATTCACATATTTGCTCTCTTTTGTATGTTTACTATTTTTGAAGGATTTAACAGTAAAAAAAGTACAAGAATCGGCAGATAATAAAGTGAACCTAAAAAAAGATTTCACGGAAGGAATTGTCGTATTAAAAAGCCATCCGTGGTTATGGATTACGATTTTAGCATTTTCATTTATTAATATTTGTCACGCAGGTATTGTAGTCGTCTTAATTCCTTGGTTATTTAATATTCATCATCACTTCGAACCTTTTGTCTATGGCCTTGGAATGGCATTTTCTGGTGGGGGCGCTGTAGTTGCTGCCCTCATTTTTGGCGGGAAACAACAGTGGCATAAACGTGGTTTATTAGCTTATGGTGGTGTCTTAATTAGTGGAATGGCGCTCTTAATAATGCCTTTTGTCTCATGGTCACCAGTGTTAATTGGATTAATGGCTATTGAGGGGTTTGGCATTATGATTTTCGGTTTAATTTGGGAAACGAGTTTGCAAGAACTTGTGCCGGAAGAAGCATTCGGTAGAGTTGTTAGTCTTGATATGCTAGGATCCTTTGCGCTATTACCGCTAGGATATTTGATAGTTGGATGGTTGGCCAATGTAATTGGTGGTATTTTGACTATCATTATTTTAGCGATTGCGGCTATTGTAGTAGTCATGGCCGCTTTATCTGTTCCAAGTATTCGTCAATTTGATTGATATTTGTTTATATGCCCTTTCTAATTAAAATGATTAACAAAGAAGAAATGCATCATCATCTAGTGACTTTAATGGGAGATATGTAAAATAGAAGGAATTCACCTAAGAAGAATGATAATTTAATATTTTCATCGAGTAATGAATATAGTATTAGCTGTTTTTATTCCTATTAGAAATAAGAGGAGGTTCTTATGCAAAAATATATACTTCTAGCAAAGTTTAATCGTGAAGGAAATGTAAATATAAAAAATATTAGTGAACGTTTTTCAAACTTACATAAGAATTATGAACGATTCGGTGGACGGATTTTAACTGCTTATGCCATTGTAGGTGAATACGATATGGTTATCACTTTTGAAGCACCTGACATATTAGCAGTAAAGAAAATTGATTTAGCGGGCAAATTACCAGGAATGGTGGAAACAAAGATTTTTCCACTATTGGATATGGGCGAATTTCAGCAACTAGTAACAGAAATCTAACTTATAAGATATGGTGTTTTTTTAGGACGACTAAATTGGTTTACATTTTCTATATTGGCTTCTTGAATTGTTAGGATTACGAGTTTTTTATGCTGAGTGAAGCCACTGTTCCTTATGAAGAAATTTTAAAAGATTAACAAAGTAAGTAACATGTATGGATTTATTATAGAGACGCCTCTCTGCATAGTGAGAGGTGTCTTATTTTTTATTTTGAACAGTATATAAATTTATCCAGAATTAACATTGAAGGAAAATACACACTTAGAAGTATAGAGAGGATAGCAAAATCCTAGGAGACCATTATTATAGCAATAAGATTCTAAGCATTAAATATAGATATCCCCGAATAGATACAGCGTATATTCAACTGCGACTAATGACATGTTTAAGTAAACTTCACATAAATATAATATACAAAAAAGACACTGAATACATATCCAGTGTCTTTTTTGTTCAGGAGATAAATTACATTAATTAGGAATCAAAAAAGTTTTTTTGAAAAAACTTTTTTGACCCCCTTAAAAATAAGGTGCCTTGCGAAATTATTATAGATGGACACCTATTTCGTGTGCGAAGTGAAGTCTATGAAAAAACAACATTGAGCGATAACTACGTGCGTATGTAGTATATAAATTTTACGCATATACGGGTCTGTATAAATAGAAATTTATTTCTACTAAAAATATTGGAAACCGTATTAGAAAGGGAGATTTAACTTGAAGGAATTTACTGTTTGCTATACTTTGGATAATGATATTAAAAGAGAAAAAATAATAAAAGGGTTAGATGTTAAAAAGGAAGAGGTTATACAAGAAGTTTTAGAAAAGATAGAACACGACAAGTTTTTTGTTGCGAAAAGTGACGAAGGAGCTTATATAATAAATTCTTATTTAGTACGTTATGTACGCGTTATAGATGAGAAAGTGTTAGGCCAAATATAATACTCGTAATTTAGTAGATAGTAAGCTAACAAAAGGGCCTACTTAACATGGTCTGCAACTTTCATAAGGTAGGAGAGAAGAAATAATGTCAGAAACGTATCGTTCTCGTGAGGAACGAAAACAAATAAAGAAAAAACAACAAGGAAGTGGAAAGTCCTCCAAAAAAGGATCGTTTTTTAAAAAAATCCTACTTGTTTGTTTGTTGATTGGCATCAGTTTAGTAGGAGCAGGAGTCGTTATTTTCTTTTACATGATTAAGGACGCTCCTAAAATAGAGGCCTCAAAATTGGTGGACCCACTATCAACGAAGTTTTATGACAAAGATGGAAAATTTATCTATGAATATGGAAAGGAAAAGCGAACAAAAATCACGTATGATCAGGTTCCAAAAGTGTTGGAACAAGCATTTATTGCTACAGAAGATTCCCATTTTTACGAACATCATGGCATAGACATAAAGCGAACCGGTAAAGCGATTTTTGAAAACTTGACTGGGGATTTCGGATCTCAGGGCGGAAGTACCATTACACAGCAAGTTATTAAAAACTCATTTTTGTCTCCTGAAAAAACGTTAAAACGAAAAATACAGGAATGGTACTTGGCGTATAAGTTGGAGCAAAAATATTCCAAACATGATATTTTAACAATGTACTTGAACAAAATTAATCTTGGAAACCGTTCTTACGGCGTTGCTGCTGCAGCCAAAAATTACTACGGTATTGAAGCGAATGATTTAAAAAAATTGACTCTTCCGCAGGCTGCTATGTTGGCAGGGCTACCGCAAAGTCCGAATAACTACGATCCGTCTAAACCGGAAAACGAAGAAGCAGCGACAAAGCGCCGTAACCTTGTCTTAAAATCTATGCATAGACAAGGTTATATTACAGAGCAACAAATGCAGGATGCAATGAAGGTTCCGGTAACGGAAGGTATTGTTCCGAAAACCAATCAAGATGGTATGCTGTATGAAGCGTTTTTGGATGCTGCAACAAAAGAAGTTGAAGACAAGGTGAAAGACGTCAATATCGGTACGGATGGTCTTCAAATTTATACGACACTCGACCCGAAAGCACAGCAGTATGCCGATAAAATCATGAATACGCAAGATATTGTGAGTTATCCGAACGACCGTTTCCAGGCAGCTTTCACGTTTATGGATTCGAAAACGGGTGAAGTGCGTGCCATTGGAAGTGGCCGCAATGAATACAAAGCAACATTTCGAGGAAATAATTTCGCTATTGATATAAACCGTCAACCAGGTTCGACGTTTAAACCAATCTTTGATTATGGTCCGGCGATTGAAAATTTAAAATGGTCAACGTACCACCAACTTGTGGACGAACAGTATCATTACTCAAATGGAAAACCTATTCGAAACGCTTATACGGATTATAAAGGTCCTATGTCTATGCGGAACGCTTTAGTAGAGTCACGGAATATTCCAGCTTTGAAGACATTACAAGAAGTTGGTTTAAATAAAGCAAAAGAGTTTGCACAATCACTCGGAATTACGTTTTCCGGTAATCAGGTTTATGAGTCTTATGCGATTGGAAGTAACCTTGTGTCTCCTCTTGAAATGGCAGGAGCATATGGTGCATTTGCAAACGATGGTGTGTATACAAAACCGCATTTCGTTACAAAAGTTGTTTTCTCAGACGGTAAAGAAATAAGTTTTAAGCAGAAAGGCAAACGCGTTATGCATGACTATACGGCTTATATGATTACTGATATGCTTCGTGGTGTAGTGAATGCCTCTAACGGAACAGGTACAGCAGCTAATGTACCAGGTCTTGATATTGCAGGGAAAACGGGAACAACCAACTTTGACGATAAGACACTCAGTCAATTCGGCTATCCATCTAAAGCGACAAATGATAGTTGGTTTGCCGGTTATACACCACAATACACGATGGCTGTTTGGACTGGATATGCGAAGAATGGCCCAGGGAATTATATGCTTGGAGATACAACAAAAATCTCACAGCTTATTTTTAAAGCGATGATTCAAGCAGTTGGAACAGACACATCCAGATTCCAGCAGCCGAGCAGCGTATATCAAATGAATAATGAGCTGTACATTAATGGAGTCAGTCCTGACGCTGTTCCACCAGCAGCGGCGCCATCCGTGGCGCCATCCGCAGTTGTTTCACCGGAAGCTCAAAATCCGGAACAGGACGATAGTGAAGGGAATGATAATGAAAACTCAGGTCATGGTGGAGATAAAGATAAAAAAGACAAAGATAAAAAAAATAAAGATAAAAAGGATAAACATAAGCATGACTAAGGTAAGTACAGAAAAGGGGTAACTTAGTCATGAAGTGTATAGATTTCTAAACTTGTAATAATGAATACTACATTAAATAGGAAAATAACCTACATATAGTATATCGTACACACCAATATCAATAAAACTATCAAAAAAGGAATCAATGTTATGATTCCTTTTTTGATATGCTATTTATAACATTCTGCTTTTTTAGTTATTTCTTATCGTTTCCATATATTCATCTTTATCCACATTTGGTTTTCATTATGGATTAACGAATCGTTTTAATATCTTGAATAATCTCTTCATACGGTGTATCGGTAAGGGCTGAGTAGCTCTTTACGACAGTTCCGTTCTTATCTACAAGATAGAGGTTTGTTCCATGAATGACTTGTGTTGTACTTGCTGGTTTATCTACAAATGCTTGAAAGCTATTCTTGGCAAAAGCAGTGATTTCTTCTTGTGTATAGTTTGTTAGAAAGTGCCAATTAGACATATCAGTATCATAGCGTCCCATAAACTCTTTCATTTTTTCTGGCTTGTCCACAGTAGGGTCTACACTGAATGAAACAAATTCTACATCTTTGATTCCTTCATCTTTCAACATGTTTTTAAGTTTTGTCATGTTGGCTGTCATAGGTGGACAAACCGTTTCACAACTTGTGAAAATAAAGTCTGCTATCCATACTTTTCCTTTTAAGTCCGAAAGACCAAAAGGTTTTCCGTTTTGATCAGTATACGAAAACGTCTCTACTTTCCAGTTCAATGAGTTTTCTAATTTTTTGTCTCCACATGCACTTAAAAATACGATCATGCTGACAATCATCAGTAGTGTGATGTTACGAATCTTTTTCATATGTATCCCCTTTCATTTCTTCCTTATAGATTACTTGTTTCGTAATAAACGCATAATATTTAAAATGACAAGGAGTGCAGCACCTGTACTGCCCATAGCAATCGCAAGATTCGCTGTGGCAAGGGCAGGGGCATCATTAATACCATCTCCAATCTTCCCTATCCACCATACATTAAAGAATCTGAAGCCTCGTTTTATCAGCAAAGCTACGAATAAAATTGGCTTATATATCTAAATTATTTGTATTAGACACTACTAAAATGTTTATTCTTCATTCACATTAGCATTGGCTAATATGTGTGTCAAAATAATTTTAAAAAATTCCGAAAAATATTTTATTAAACCTATTTTTTGATTTGAATTAAAACGCTTAATTCGCGAGGGGAAAGTAGAAGCCCAACTAAGAGTAATACAAGTACGTGGAAGAGAAGTATATAAGTGGGCCGCTGTGAGCTTGAAATTTGTAAGGAAGACACGAAGTTTTGAATAAAGTTGCGACGCTCTACCCCATTGGATATGTTAAGCTAAAGGGTAGGTTAGTTGAATAACATCAGTAACTTTATTCAGAAATAAATGCTGTAAATAATGAAAATATAAAAAAACTTGGCGGGAGAAACAATATCTAAATGATTAAAGGGAGGAAGAATTATGTCCAATAACGTAAGAGCAAGAAGAATAATTTTAGATTTAGCAGTTACTTTAGATGGTTTTATTGAAGGGGAAAATGGGGAAGTTGATTGGTGCATCATGGATTCTGAGATGGGGTTTATTAATTTCTTGAATCAAATTGATACTATTTTATATGGAAGAAAAAGCTACGATTTATGGGGACAATTTACTCCAAAAATTGAAGATACTGATACTGAAAAAGAAATTTGGGAATTAGTTCATAGTAAAGAAAAATACGTGTTTTCTAGAACACAAAAAGGAACTGATAATAAAGCAATATTCATAAATGATAATATTTTTGAAGAAGTAAATAAATTAAAGAATAAGCCTGGTAAAGACATCTGGCTTTATGGCGGAGCGAGTCTTATTACAACTTTTATCAATTTAGGGCTTGTTGATGAATTTAGATTATCTGTTCACCCTGTTATTTTAGGAGAAGGAAAACCGTTGTTTATTGATATAAAACAGAGGTTGAATTTAAAAATGGTTAATACAAGAACGTTCTCTTCTGGCGTTGTGCAACTAATCTATCATTTGAATGGGAACTAATAATATTGCACATTCCAAAGATAAAATACAATAAATATCAGTAGGAAATATAAGGCGCGATTCTTGAATAACATAGGTAGAATCAGGGCTTTTTTATTTTTGATGAATATGAGAAAGTCTTTGTAAGAAAAGGTACCTCTCAAATGGTACCTCTTTTCCGAAATGTTTTCGTTGAAATAATTACGATTAAGGAAATGGCAATAAGAATATAGGCGATACCTCCAATCAAACCTAAGGAACGTGGAGTGAGGTATTGCAGTGCGAATCCAGAAATTAACATAGATATTCCTAATACGGTATTTAGAATAGTTGCTAATATTCCGAAAATGGTTCCTTGGTGCTGCTCAGGGATTTCCTTCATAAGGATGGTATCAAAGCATGCATTACAAATCCCAGACATAAATGCAGCTCCACAAAACATAAGAAAAGCAAAAAATACTAAATGTGTTTGACTTAATAGCAGTTGAAATATCCCTTCAAGTAATAGACATACTAAACCTGTAACAAGGAAATTTTTCCGTAGTTGATTTGCAACAGAAAAACTTAATATTAAACCAATCCCTAATGCACCATAAAAAAGACCTACACCCACATCTCCAAGATGGTACTCGTTAATCGCATACACACTGATTAAAACATTATCAATTCCATTCATAGAAGCTATTAATATCTCACATAAAACAAGAATTTGAACCGAAACGGACATCAAGATTACCTTTTTGAAGATGGAGATTAAATTTTGGGGCTTCTCTACTTTTTTAACACCTTCATTCTTGGGAAACTTAATCGTATAGTTGATGACCGCAGCTCCTAAAAATGATATTGCATTTAACAAATATGTTACATCAGGTCCAAAAATAGCCGAAACTATTCCGCCTGAAAGTGCTCCAATGATTAAAACAATTCCTACCATTACTTGTTCCAAACTATTTACTTTTACAAGATGTTTTTTATTAACAAGCCTAGGTATTGCTGATTTTCTTGCTGGTCCATATATAGCTTCCCCAGCAGCTAAAATAAATGAACTAACATAAACAATCCAGATATCCTCTTTACTCTGAACGAATATGAAGGATAAGGCAAACACAACCCTTATAAGGTCTGTTACAACTAATATTGTTTTTCTTGAAAATCGATCAGCTAATTTTCCACCTATTGGTCCCAAAAATAAAGAGGGTATGAGACGAATTGCTAAAGTTATTCCCACCGCCAAACCTGATCCTGTTAAATGAAGCAGCATCGCTAACACAGCTACAGAACTAAAGCGATCTCCAATACCATTCACAATTCCAGCTAGAAATAACTTCCGATATTGTTTTTCTTCATTTATAAATGAAATATTCATATCTATCCTCCTTGTTTTATACTTATCTAATTTTATTGTTATCTAATTATTTGGGTAAAAAAATAAGGGCGTCGGGTGACACCCTTTATTTCAACCACCATAGCTCAACGGGGTTTAACTCATATTGATTATTTTCTCGGTACATATATTGGCACATAATGAGCTCACGTCTTAATGTTGCATAATCCTCGTGGAATTGCTTTAAATATTCATTAATTTCTTTCTCTTGATAAACTTTTCCAAATTCTAATCCTTTGATCATATGTGAAAGTACGACAAGCTTTTTCTTTCGTTGTGCAGGGTAGGTTTTCAGTTTTCCATCTTTTGTGAAGAAATTATTGATAATAGCTGAACGTTCCTTTTCAGTAACCGACATTTCCATATTTGAATCACCCCCTGCTCCTACAGTAAAAATAGCCTTAGCACTCATCTCTAATATTTTTGTATTAAGAGAAAAATAGATGGTGTTTTTATCACGGCGTTCTTTTATAAGCCCAACATCTCGCAGCTTCGTAATATGATGGGTAATCGTTGGTGGTTTAAGACCTAATTTCCCAGCAATTTCTTGTCCACTCAAATTACCTTGTTGGAGCAAGGCAATAATACGAACTCGTGTAAGATCGCCTAACGCTTTATGAAAATCAACAATTTTGTTTAATTGCATTCAGACCCTCCTAATTTTATGTTTATCTAATTAGATTGTAATCGAATTACTTTTATTATTCAAGGAATTAAATGATGAAGGTGTTTATAACGGTAGGCAGGTATATTTTTCCGCTATGCTTAATGTGAGTGTAAAAAATATTGCTGTAATAGGATTTACCATATCTCAGGCGGTGGGAGAAGGGGAGAAAAGAGATACACAGCGTGTTGTGGAAGAAACTATAAAATTGTTTTTTTGAGTGGGAGTTCTCATTTGTATTTTTACGGTATTCTTTTAAAGGTTTTCGTAAAGTGTAATCTCTGGTGATAAAGTGGCACTAATTTCTGCGGAAACTAATTTTTTATTCTGTATTAACGGGCAGTAAGCCTCCATCTTAAGATTCAGAGAGAAGCAAAGAAGATAGGTGTGGGGGATAACGGCCCGTAAAAGTCCGATTGGTGAGAGCTTTCCATCAGTGGGGGAGGAAGAAAACCCCCACTGATGGAAGTTTCACTTTATTGTATAGATATCTTCGTAAAATCATATATTTCGAAATTTTTCTGATTTCATTGAATGAATTTCAAAAAACTACCCCCATAAAATGATTAGTTGGTCCGAATGTTATATAAGAGAAGGAGAGAATTATTGTAATACTTGATAGATAATACTCATCCTGAATCTATTTAAGCTATGGAAGTTTCATTTTATCATCTTTAAATGTGCCTATTATTTTATGTTTCTATGAATAGGTTATTTCTTCGTCACCATATCTTTGAATTAGCACACTTAGGTTTTTGTTTTACGGGCATTTACACCTTTGCATTAGCCTTGACCAATTTCTTTTAAACCTTGAAGTAGGGGATTTACGAACCATAAATAGCGGGATAAATCCCATTAATATTTGCTAAAGATAGTACGAGTACATAATATAAAAATGGGAAAATAACACTGTTTTGGAAATTATACCAAAATAATAAATTGGCATGTATTAGAATGTATCGTTTGTTTGTATAAAACGTGAATAATTACTTCTGTATAAAGGTTATTGAAGAGTATGTATGTTAAAAATATTTCGAAATGCTTGTCAAAAATACTATATGAAAATTTCTACAAAAATAGTAATATGTAAAGGTAGTAGAGAGGGACATAGATGTTAGGGATCTTATTTATTAGAACGTATATTTAAAGATTACATAAAAATAGACCTCTTCCAGCTGCAAGATTACTACAATTTAAGGAGAGGGTGTGCAGAAGTGAGAAAGTTTTGGCTATCTGTATGTACCGCTATTACGGTTTGCAGTATCCAGACGGTACCTGTTGTAAATGCGGACACTGCTTTGGCAGCTAGTACGGTCACAAATGAACAAGCGGTAAATTTCGATGGCTTGATTAAGAGTAACATGAATGGCAATGGCATATGGACAGTACCATATGGCTTACAAGGGGCTAGTTATCTTGGAGACGTTACCAAATATAATGGTATGATGGTTCATGTTATTGGTAGTGTACAGGTTGGGAATGTACTTTGGTATCACGTGCAGATAAATGGGAAAGATGGAGGTTGGCTTGATAGCAAAGTCTTAAATGCTGCAACGAATGTCAATCAGAATCAGCTGGTCGTCAATACAACAGGGAATGGAGTTTGGTCTATTCCATATGGTCTAAATGGCGCAAGCTATGTCGGTTCCACTAATAATTATGTAGGGAAAGATATAAAGCTGATTCAGAAATTAACGATAGGAAATGTCGTATGGTATCAATTTAGCGTAAATAATCAAGTAATTGGCTGGCTCGATAGTCGTGCGTTAAGCGGTTTGACGAATTTGCAAACCATAAATCAGACGGCTGTGATGGGTGCGACAAATGTCAATGGTATATGGACCATGCCATATGGCCTTCCAGGTGCAAATTATTTAGGATCGACCGATCAATATGCTTTTCGGGATCTGCAGTTGCTGGAGAGCGCTACATACCAAGGTGTACAATGGTATAAGTTTAGTCTAAACGGTCAAGTTATTGGATGGATTAGTAGTAATGCATTAGACAATGCAGGGATAGTAAAGCCGGCAAACTTTTCTGTTACCATTGGAAGTACGGATGGTAACGGCATTTGGACCGTACCGTACGGCATTGCTGGCGCAAAATATGTACAAAGTACGAATGATTATACATATCAAACGCTTCAAGTTGTGAAAACTGCAACAATAGGAAATGTTACTTGGTATCAGGTGGCAAAAGACGGTAAGCTGTTAGGGTGGCTCGATGCCGGGAAGGCACTTACGGATTTAACGAATATAAAAGATGAGAATCGAGCAGTAGTTGTAAAACCATCTACGAACGGTGATGGCATATGGACTTTACCATATGGGGAATATGGTTCGAAATTCGTAGAATATACAAATAATTATAAATTTCAAATGGTGCAAGTGATACAAAGTGCCACAAAAGGTTCTACTACTTGGAACAAAATTAAGCAAGGCGATCGCATTTTAGGTTGGGTTGATGCGAATGTATTATCTTCGCAAACTGCATATACTCAGTTGGATCCAAATGGTGAAGTTCATTATAACTGGGGATCAGGAGCTCCTGCTGGTTTTCCTTCTCAACAATTCCAAGGTGATTTTGTTCAGAATAAGCAATTGCCTGGAGGAGATTACTTTGTTCAGTCGTTTGCAGATGATGGTATAAAGGTTTCGGTTGATAATAATCTAGTCATCGATCGCTGGGCGTTAGCTGCTGGTGAAACGAATCGTGCTATATTACCAAATGTAGCATCAGGCTCTCATAGTATTCACACGCAATATTATCAAGATGGTGGACAAGCAGCTGTATTTTCAGATGTAGTACCATTTGGTAGCTGGCTTGCATATTACTATCCAAATGAAACACTTTCTGGATATCCGGTTGCAGCTAAGACTCTTTCGCAAGCAGCAAATGGCGGCTTACAAGATAATAATGGTTTTGAAGGCTCCCCAGCTACAGGCGTTCCAGGAACCCATTTCTCAGCACGCTATGTCACAGCTAAGCACTTGAAAGCTGGTCAGTATCTTTTATACACAGGAGCAGATGATGGAGTTCGTGTATATATAGATGGACAAAAGGTTGCAGATACATGGGGGTATAATGCTTACAATGAACAAGCGTCCAAAATTGATATCCATGATAACCAAAATGCAACAAATGGATTAGGGGATGTTCACTGGATCGAAGTAGAATATATGCAAGGTACAGGCTTTAGTAAAGTAACGACAACACTAAAACCTGCCTATACATTTATTGACGTTTCGCACTGGGAAGGAAATATAGATTGGAATCAAGTGAAGCAGTCTGGTATTGATGCTTCTTATATGAAAGCAACCGAGGGTACTTCATATACAGATCCAACCTATGCACAATACGTACAAAATGCATCTGCAGCAGGTCTTTTAGTCGGAGCGTATCACTTTGCTCATCCAGAACAAAATGACCCGATAGTGGAAGCAAAACATTTTGTTGATGTACTGAATCGATATCATACTGATTTAATGCCTGTACTTGATCTTGAATCACCATCTAGTCCGACAGATAAGGTAACAGGCTCTTATGTGTCAAACTGGGCACGTACTTTTATTAATTACGTACAGCAGACAACAGGAAAACGCGTCATGCTTTATACAGGCCGCTGGTATGTAAATGGTTTTAACATAACCGGACTCGGCGACGTACCTCTTTGGGTTGCAAAGTATGGCTCTACTCTTCCAACTACATTAAGTGACTGGAACGGATGGAATTCTTGGCAATATACAGACAGTGGGAATGTAAATGGAGTAGGACCGGTTGATGTATCTGTTACAACTTCCTTAGATGCACTTAAACAATAACGGATTTTTTATCTGTATATTAAGGAAGAAGAAAAAATGAAACTTAATGAAAAAAGCAGACCTTTTTAGAAAAGGGTCTGCTTTCTTTTATTGTTCCGAAATAGACTATATCTTATATACCTATATCTAATAACTAAAGTTTATAGAATAACTTTTACAATAATTATCTCAATGGTCATAAAATAATAAATTAAATTTTAAAAAAAGAAAACAACTTGGATAAGGACAAGTTGTTTTCTTCTTAAGGATACAACAAAGAAAGAGTAAAGAATACACAAATATGTCAATTAAACAAGATGGAACAAACTGAACTTAAATACTAAAAATTCAGAAAAATTAATCGCTAAGGGTTTTTGTTTACTCTCTCTTTGTAATTATCATTTTAGCATGAAAAGAAAAATAAAACAACAAAAACACACAAAATTCTCATAAATTCGACATTTGTTTTATAGGTTACTAAAACCTTTTTTAGTTGTAGTAAAACTTCTTATTTTTATATGAAAACGGCAATATTCTACAATTTAATACAAAAAACGACTGAAAAGATAGAAATTTCTGCTTTTTTGTTGTAATATGACGATTTTCCTGTTATTATAAATGCAATTACACGATAGGTGGTGATATCTCCTAAAAAAATAACAGAGTATTCAAAAGTATATAATCATGAGTCGTTATCTTTATTTGCTTTCTTCTTGCAAGAATGATTTATTGACATCAACTCTAATATAAGCAGTAAAAAAGCACTTGGAAAAGTGCTTTTTTACCTTTTCTTTCACATAACAAAAATCTTCTTACAAAGAATTAGGGAGGTATAAAACATGTGGATTTCTACACTACTATTAAACGCATTTATTATTATAATTTGTATCCTTAGTTATCAAGTGTTTTGGTTAGACAAAACTGAAAAAAAAGCACGTAATAATATATTAATTTCTTTTCTTGCATCCATTGCAATTATTCTTTGTATGACCTTCCCAATTCATTTTCATACTGGGTACATGTATGATCTGCGCTTTATTCCTATTCTTTTAGTTTTACTATATGGAAACACAAGAAGTATAATTTTTATTAGTATTGTATATTTTTCATATAGATTTTACTTAGGGGGAAATGGTTTTTTTTCATCAATTATTATATCTGGTATTATTATAATTACTATTAAAATATTTCATTATTTTTTCTTCATGTATTTCGAAAGAAAAAAAATAGTATTCAACATACTACTTATTTTAATTTGTACCAGCTTTCTTTCGGTTTTTGCTGTAATAAATCAAATTGAAATAGTTGGTAAAATACAATTTGATTTTATTGAATTGCTAGTCAATTATATAATAATTAATATTTTTACAGGATTATTATCCATTTATTTAATAGAAGGAATGATAGAAAAATTTAAGATGAAAGAAAAAATTCAAAGAGCAGAGAAGTTTTGTCTAATTAGCGAATTAGCCGCATCTATTGCACATGAAATCTATAATCCAATCACTACTGTATACGGATTCGCTCAATTATTTCATAGAAATGAAATCTCAAAAGCATCTCAAGATAGCTACTTGCAAATTATGTTAGTTGAACTAGAAAAAGTACAATTTATTATTAATAATTATTTATCTTTAACACAACCGGAAAACATAATAAGAGAATCAGTAAATATTAAGCAACTTTTTCATCAAATAAAAAATAGTATTTTACCGCTTGCATTCTCACATAATGTTGAAATAAAAAGTAATATCGCAAGTTCTATATACATAACTGCTAATCCAGAAAAACTAAAACAATGTTTAATTAACATTGCACAAAACGGAATTGAAGCTATGCAAAATGGTGGAGTATTACAAATTAACATACAAAAAATAAAAAATAATATCATTATTGATATAATAGATTCAGGAATAGGAATGTCTTCTCAAGAAATTAAAAGAATTGCTATGCCATTTTATTCAACTAAAGAAAAAGGAACTGGACTTGGCACTATGATTGCTTATAGCATTATTAAAGAATTAAACGGAGATATAGAAATAAAGAGTGAAAAAGGAAAAGGAACCCATTTTTCTATCATTATACCTTGCTAATTTTATATGACAAAAGAGACTCTATTTTGAACTGCATCCCAATTGTTAGACATGACTAACAATTGGAGATGCAGTTTTTTATGACGAAATACTCTTTAGAAACCAAACTTAGCTGCCGTACACGCTTATCTTGATAGTGTAGAATCTTTTCAAGTTAAAGCTCAAAAGCATAATGTGAATACGGTGATGTTAAAAAAATGGGTAGCGAAGTTTCGAGAACATGGATTGGCAGGTCTTCAAAAAGGATATATAGATTACTCAATTGAGTTTAAAATTGACGTACTTAATTATATAAACAAAACAGGAGCGTCCATCTATGAAAAAGAAACCAGAGAAAAATCAACAAGTAGAAGGGTCAGAAGAAGTATTAAAAGTGGAAATTGAGAGATTACGCATGGAAAATGCGTATTTAAAAAAGTTACATGCCTTAATTCAAGAAAAGGAAAAGTCACAGAACAAGACAAAGCGTAAATAATTATTGAAGCAATAATCGGTTGTGTAAAGGCTGGAATGGGAATAGCCGTCATGGTTAAATCAATTCTGAAAGACCATGAGCAGTCTTTAACCTTGACTTCTTTACCTCAGAAATATTCCAAAGTACCGACTTTTTTTATCATGAGAAAAGATGTACTTCTTTCAGCTACCCTACAGAGATTTGTTGAGATGATAAAATAAATTGCTACGTAGCTTAATTCTTATTATTGAGGATTGCTTAAGCAGATGGATATGAGGTAGGGACACTCTTTAGTTCATATAATCTACAGTATAGGAAGTCTAATTAATTTATAACGTAATAGTTTAATGGTATAATAAATATGCGATTAAAAATGTAAAGTATATCATATACTTTATAAATGTCTAGGAGTGAGTAATAGTGAAGATTAAGAATGTTACATTCAATAAGGATCAAAATGGTGAAATCCAATTTGAAAAAAATAGAGTGATTCTCTATTTAGATATAGAAAAGGAAGGAACTATACTTCTTTTCTGTGAAATAAATCCGAATGAACATACGATCAAAGCCAGCAATGTATCATCTGAGGGGTTGTGGTGCCCTTGTTGTGGTAAAAGAAATATGTCCACATGTCCAAGTCTATACAGTAAGAAAAATACATTGTTGCGTGAAGCATATGATCTTCTAGAACAACATTCCGATACGAAATTTTCTACTCTTACAGGTCCATTACAGGTTATATAAGAAAGATGGGAAGGTGTCATAGTGATGGCACCTTTTTAAATTTGTCTTATCTTATGTTTCTATGAATAGATCATTTCTTCATCTACCTACCTTTTAGTTAACCTGCTTAGATTTTTATTTTTACGGTCAGCTAGCCCCTACTTTTTCTTATAGACTTCAATGCGAAACTTACCCTTAAAATTGTTTAATATACAATACATATGTTACGCTATTACAAACATTTTAGGGAGATTACATATTGTCTTGGAAAGGGGATATCACAATGACAAAGAAAGTGTTTTGGGACAATCCTTATTTGACTGAGTTACAAACTCGAATTATGAGTGTAGATGGGACTGATGTGACTGTTGAACAAACTATATTCTATGCCTTTTCAGGAGGACAAGAAAGTGATGCAGGCACAATTGGAGCATACCATGTCTTACAAGCAAGAAAATAAGAGAAGGATATCATTTACACAGTAGAAGAGGGACATATGTTGTGTGTGAACGATATTATCACAATGAAAATAGATTGGGATAGAAGATATAGATTGATGCGACTACATTTTGCAGCAGAAATCATTTTAGAACTCGTATATAAACGTATTGGAGACGTGTATAAGATTGGCGCATATATTGCACAGGATAAATCTCGCATCGACTTCGAAATGGATGAAAATATATCTACATACTTTCCACTTTTACAACAAGAGGCAAATATGTTGGTGCAAGAAAACTATGATATCATTAGTAGCTTTAGTGATGAAGAAAACGAGCGCCGGACATGGGAAATTAGAGAATTTTCCAAAGTTGCCTGCGGCGGAACTCATTTAAAGAAAACGGGTGAAATCGGAGAGATTACCTTAAAAAGAAAAAATATTGGAAAAGGAAAAGAACGAATTGAAATTTATGTTGCTTAGTCTTTTGTGAATAAACATAAGGCTATGTAATAATGAACCTCCTATATCGGGACTTATGTAACTAATGTATTTCTGAATATTATAAAAATAATAAAAAGACCGTCCATATTTTTTGAGGGATCTTTTTGTTATTTTTTACATGATAAATCATCTTCTAAATTTATTAAACAGATAAGAAATTCCGAGTACGCCACCTAATAAAATCGGCAATCCTAAAACGATGTATAAAGTATTCTTTGGAACTTGTAGTACATTAGTAGCGGAAGAGAAGGCTTGTACATAATCACACCAATAATGTGATGTGTAGTGTTTGCAAAGAAAAGAGGTATAAATTATACCTCTTTTTGTTATTGGATAGATAAGTGATGATTTGTTTTTTACTTTCAATAGTGCTTGGTTATGTAAATCTTACATGTATGGAATATATAACAGGGAATGTATCTTCGAATGAGAATGTAATAACTTATAAAAAGGAATGATATGAATACTTTGTCAATATTCATCCATTTTAAGTATAAAGGAGGGTAAATAATGAGCGCAGGGAATATTCCACCTAAAGAACAAAACCAGGAAGATTTTACAGGAGACCAACAATATAAAGAAAAAGTGCCTTGGAAATTAGGGAAACATCTCAACCATAATCATGTAGAAAAGTTAAATAGTCTAATAACAGATCACCATCAATGTATGTTTCATTTACTAAATAACAAGGTAACTTAAACAAAGAATGATGGGAATGTATGATAGAGGGGATATTCATAAACTGTTGTTCATATGAATGTTCTTTATGTGAAAATGTAAGATAATTAAAATATAGTTTTCAATAATCGCATAGTCAGAAGAGACAAGAGAATATATAATGAGAAAGGATTTTTAAAAAAGGTGAGGTGGAACTGTTTTATGAGTAATCCGAGCATAGGAGAGTCTGATATAGGATCGACATTAGAGGCAGTCATACAACTGAATATCCGAAGCGGATTACTGGGTAAGAATAGTTACCGCTTCATGTGAATTTCAAAAAGATGACTCCTCAATAAGTGAGGAGGTTTGTACAATGGTACAAAAAATCTGGAATCAAATTAAAGGACAAAAAAAAGAAGCTACGAAAATCCAAGGTTTTGATATTGACTTAAACCAAGAAAGCTTAACACGTATTGACCGACTTGTAGATCGATATGAATCAGAAATCCTTCGTCAACTTAATAGTGCATATACACAACGAACAAAGTGGGCAGACCGACTAGCTGATAAAATTGCACAGTTTGGAGGTAGTTGGCGATTCATCGTCTGGTTTGCATGTTTTCTTGGTATCTGGATTATTTGGAATAGCTGGTCTATCACAAAAGGAGAACACTTTGATGCTCCGCCATTCATTTTGTTGAATTTATGTTTATCTTTTATAGCAGCATTTCAGGCTCCTGTTATTATGATGAGTCAGAACCGTCAAGCTGCGCGTGACAAACATGAATCTGTTATTGACTTTGCGATTAATTATAAAGCAGAGCAAGAAATTGATGATATGCAAAGTCATCTTCACCGTATAGAAGGTGAATTAAATGAAATTAAAGATTTATTGAAACAATTAAAGACAAAATAAATATATTACTTTTTAAAAAAATCCTGATAACGGGACCTATGTAAAAAAGTTGTTATAAAACTTTATAAAAGAAGAAAGGTAGAAAATCTCCTGGTTAAACAGGAGGTTTTTTATTATGTTAGCTGGTTTTCGTTTCATTCTAATAAAGAAGATTGAGAATAGAAGAAGTCTCTTCAAACATAAGGGAGGCTTCTTCTATTTCTGTAGTGTAGATTAATGGTGATAATACAAATACTTTATATTTAGAATACTTTCATCCTGAAAATGTAGTAAAGAGTAGATATGCATTTAAAATGGCGATAACAATAGCAATAAACCAAGCGGTCACTTTGGTCCAAAGTGAGTTTGTAAATTCACCCATTTTCTTTTTGTCACTAGTAAACATAACAAGAGGAATAACTGCAAATGAAAGTTGAAGAGATAGGATAACCTGGCTTAATACTAAAAGATCCGTGGTTCCTTTTTCTCCATAAATTAGTGTCACAATTACCGCAGGTATAATTGCGATTAAACGCGTAATTAAGCGGCGAATCCATGGTCGTAAACGAATATTTAAAAAACCTTCCATTACAATTTGCCCAGCTAACGTTCCTGTTAACGTAGAATTTTGTCCTGAGGCTAATAAAGCAACCGCAAATAATACGCTCGCAATCCCACTTCCAAGAATCGGATTTAACAATTGATAGGCATCTTGGATTTCTGCTACTTCGGTATGTCCTGTTGTATAAAAAGCAGACGCTGCCAATATTAAAATTGATGCATTAACAAATAAAGCTAACATTAATGCGATAGTAGAGTCAATCACTGAAAACTTAATTGCTTCTCGTTTTCCTTTAGACGTTTCTTCATAATTTCTCGTTTGCACGATAGAAGAATGTAAATACAAATTATGTGGCATAACCGTAGCACCTAAAATTCCAAGTGCAATAAACAGCATTTGTGGATTTTGAATAATTTCTTTACTTGGAACAAAGCCTTTTGCAATCTCATTTAGTTGTGGATGCGACATAAAGAGTTCCACACAAAAACAAACGGAAATCGTTGCAATTAAACTAATGACAATAACTTCAATATAACGAAATCCTTTATTTTGCAGTAAAAGTATTAATAAGATATCAAATGAAGTAATACATACGCCCCATACAAGAGGAATGTGAAATAAAAGGTTTAATGCGATAGCGGCACCTATCACCTCTGCTAAATCACAAGCTGCAATAGCCAATTCACATAATATCCATAAAACAAATGATACAGGCTTACTGAAATGATCCCGACATGCTTGTGCTAAGTCTCTTCCTGTTACAATCCCTAACTTTGCAGATAGTGCCTGTAAAATAATAGCCATAAAGTTAGAAATTAAAATGACAGATAGTAACGTATAGTTATAAGCAGATCCCCCAGCTAGCGATGTAGCCCAATTTCCAGGATCCATGTATCCTACTGCAACAAGATAACCTGGACCCATAAATGCAAGGAGCTTTCGAAAGAAATTTCCTTTCTTCGGTACCCTCATACTTTTGTGCACTTCTCGTAAACTAGGATCGCTGTTGTGTTGCCGCCATCCTTCATGGTGTGATACAACAACCGCATCTTGCGCTTTGGCTGGTTCTAATTTATCCATAACGTATCCTCCCCCTTTTAACTTGTTTCAATTTGGTTTACTTAAGGCGAAATGAAGATATAGTACTTTTTATTTTTAAAAACCTATAAAATAGGGTTTGATTTTTATTTATACCAAAAATGTGTCATTACACCTTTAAATTTTACCTAAGTCAACTTTTTTGGTCTAGTGTAAAATATGATGTGTGATTAAATTTTATGCGCAAGGTAGAAGATAGGTGAGTATAAATACGCTTACTTCTGTTATGAAACATATGTACTTGTTAACAGACAACATAGGAAGCTTGAGAGAGGCTCAATTGGTATATGCTGTTGAGGTATATCTCGTATGACTCAAAAGCCGAAACACGAATTCTCCTTAATTTCATGGGGATGTGGTGGTACCTCCATCCCGTTAAATTAAGACATTTTGTTACCCACAAATACAAAAAAATGGGGTCCTAAATGGAGGGAAAAGAAGATGGCATTAAACAAAGATTTCTTAATGGGTTTTGTATCTGGAGCAGTTGTAGGAGTGGTAGGATACCGTTTATATGAACAAAATGGTGGTCAATTACAACGTCTAGTACAACCAAACGGAGTATTTGGCGGAGGCGCACCGCAAGCTGGGTCTTACCAACCTTCTGTAGAAGAACTAGTGGCACAAAAAGAACGTTTGGAAGATATGATTGCTGAATTACAAGTGCGATAAGAAAAATAAGAAGACGATAACAAAGATATAAGTTTTTTAATGTATCTAATGGACGGTAAATATAAATAGATATTTTGTAATTACTGCACATCTCACGAGCAATATGATGTGTAGGGATTGCAAAGAAAAGTGGTGCCGATTGGTATTCGTTTTATGGTCTTTTAATCTAAGCATTGGGTAATTATTCATTTTTAATTTACATAGTTCATATTAATGATATAGCTCATACAAGCTCAATGTCACATTACGATTATGAAATGAGGGGGAGCTAGATATTAATATTTCTATATTTCCCACAAAAACATTTTAGTGTGATATAATAATATACTCATATTTAGTAAGTTGTATATAATGTAAAATGTTAAGTAGTGTAAATGCATATGATGTTTCAAACTCAAAAAGCAGTTTCTATTTATGCATCTAGAACAATCATCAGGAGGAATAAAATGTACAAATATGTAAATTCGATTAAAGATCTTCAAACATTCCATCAAATTAAAAAAGTTGTTTGGGATGAGAAAGGATTTGAAATGGAATATGCAAAAGAGGGCTCAGATCTTTTCTTACTAATGGATGAGGAGGGTGAAGCCGGAGGGACTATTGAGTTTACGCCTTATTCTAAGACGAGGGATTTCATGAGGGATGTGTTTGACAATTCTTTAGGAGATAAAATGCATGTGATGGAGTGGGATAGTGGTGCAGTACTTCCGAAATTTAGAGGGAAGCTAGGAAGAAATATGGTTTGTTTAATGGTAGATTATGCTGAAAGGTATGGGTATACTCATGTAATCGGCATTTACGATCCTAGGTTTTTTAATTCGGTAAAGAACAAGTATAAGTTTGAAATAGAGCAAATTGATAAAGAGTTTTATTATAAAGGAGATTATGTAATTCCTGCAATTTTGAATGTAGCAGAAATGTATAACAATAAGAAAGATGAGAGGTTTTCATGGTATGTTTCTCCAGTTAAAGATAAAGAGGCTGGGGGAATTGAAGATGAAAAACTGGTAACGTTACCGTAAAATATCCAAACAACTTAATAAACAAACAAAAGGAAGTGAATTTGGTATGGAAAACTTAGATTTATTGAGAAGGCGCAATAACTGGATCGTTATCGTTTTCGCAAGTATTATTACGGCACTGCAGGTTTTAAATATTATAATTGGGATACCTTTAAGCGTAATATTAAGTATACTGGGAATTATCTATTTAATATTAGCACCTATGGCGTATATATCAAATAGAGAAAATATGCGGGAAAAAATGGCTCCGATAATGGTATATTTCAATCTCGTAGTGATAGGGGGTTTTTTTGCCATACTACTTGAACTTGATCCTCATATGATTAATATAACATTTTTATATTTCTTCATTGCTATAATGGGGATTTATCAAAATAAAGTGGTGAATGTAATCACTCTTGCAATAGCGTTAGGGTTAGAGACTTATCACTTTTTTAGTAATGGTGAGCTTATTTTTCATTCTAATCAATTGAAAGATTTGGTTTATTATTTACTGACTTTGGTGTGTGTTTCTGTTGTTAGTTCGTTACAAGCTAAATTTAATATTAAATTGCAAGAAGAAAATGAGACGCAGAAATTAGAAGCAATCCAATCCAAAGAATCTCTAGAAAACGTGTTAGAAAGAATTAATGAATCGATTGTTTCTATGAACACGTATCAAGAAAGCTTGAACAAAGAAACAGAGGGTGCAAACAAACGAGCAATCGAAATTGTAGCCTCAATTGAAGATATATTACATTCGTTTACCGTTCAAACTGAGCATTCTATTGAATTGCGAAAAGAAATGGATTCAACAAATGGACAAGTTGGTGACATGACACAATCGGTAACAGAAATGCACAATTATGTTGAATCTACGAAAGAAGCAACTATTGAAAGTAGTAAGCGAATAGATCATCTGGAAAGTGATTTGGAAGAGTTTAATGGAAGCATCCAAACTACTATCAATTTGATGCAAGAACTCCATGT
Organism: Bacillus pseudomycoides; assembly: GCF_002582035.1. Lineage (GTDB taxonomy): Bacteria > Bacillota > Bacilli > Bacillales > Bacillaceae_G > Bacillus_A > Bacillus_A pseudomycoides_B. The sequence goes on along the minus strand of NZ_NUQE01000010.1, from coordinate 101,573 downwards.
GGAGACAGAATCCATTGAAAAAATTATTCAAACGATTGCTGATATTTCTGCTCAAACCAATCTTCTTGCGTTAAATGCTTCCATTGAAGCGGCAAGAGCTGGAGAACATGGTCGTGGTTTTGCTATTGTAGCAGAGGAAGTAAGAAAACTTGCAGAATCCACGAAATCATCTTCAGACTCTATTTCAGCATTGCTCTTGGCATTTCGTGAAAAAATAAAGCTTGCATCTTCTACCATTTCTGAATCACAAGAATCTATTGAGAAAAATAGAGAGGGTATGGTCGAAGTGAAAGCTATTTTCTCTGATGTGGATTCGTATATGAAGGGCTTCTCGGAAAAAACAAAGTACCTACAAGATTTCATTGTCGATGTACAAGGAATGATGCAAGAAGTGACTACTAAGGTTGAAATTAGTGCAGACATTACGGACACGAGCAAAAATGGCCTGGAAGATGTACTTAGTCTTGTATCTACACAACAAAAGGGCATCGTTGATTTATCCGAAGGTTTTGGAAAACTTGAAAGACAAATGTCTGAATTAAATCAATAACATGTTACTACAACAAGAACTTCATTTGGAAATTATAATGGAGTTCTTGTTTGTTTTTGATTTAGGGTGAATGTATGTTATTTTAATTGAAGGCTGTGTTAAATTTTAATGTTGAATACTCATATAAGAAAAAGGTAACCATTCCTATAAAGTAGATTAGTCCACAAAGGGATCTTACGTATAGTAGGGATGAGGTGATGTTTCATCCTCACTCGAAATTGGCAATGAATCTTGTGGCACGATAAAAGTTGAAGAAGCGTTTCTTCAAGCTTTAGAATTGTTTTTAGTTGGAAAAGTGTTTTTTCTTTTCTTTAAGTCTGTTGGTTAATTCGTTAAAATTTTGAACTACATCTGGCATCGATAATTGCTTTGCTAATGAATGTCCTTTGTGAATAGAGTTAGCAGCTTCTTCCAATAAATTTGCCTTTATTTGCGCATCCGCAAGACAGTACCAATAAAACCAGGCATCCATTTTTGAAATTTTATCGCTATAGAATTTTTCAATGATAGGATAGTATTGAGAATATAAATCTTCATTAAAAGTCAATTTTTTACCATTCCATTTTAATGTATCTACAAGATAGCTATCAGTAAGATACCACTGCCAAATGGCTAAACCTACCTTTTGATTTCCGTTCAAAATATCCATCTTATGATAAGGAACATCTGCAATCTTTTTGAAGGAGTTATCATTCCACTGGAAAACTTCAAGTTTATTTCCTGCTGCTGCACCAATTGTAACACCAAATAAATATTCTTTTATACCATCACCAGTAATATCAGCTAAACCAGAAAACTCCAGACCAACGCCTTGCGTTTTTGTCTCCCAAATTTTTTGCCAATTATTATTTTCTCTCTTCAAAACCATTACTCCAAACTGAGAGAGAGAGGGTTGTTCTTTTGCTTTAATTTGAAAAGTAACGATTATTTCTTTCTGCCCATCTTGGTTGAGGTCGTAGAGTAGAATTGGCTTTGTAGAAAAAGGATTTTCAGGACTTACAAGTAGTGAATTTGACGATTTAAACTCCTTAACAATTTTCAATAGATTTTCTTTCTGATTCTCGTTAGCGAAAATAAGTATTGAAGAAGAGTTTAAAATCCTTAATGAGAGTAAGAGAATGAGCATTATTTTCATTTCAATATATCCCCTTTAGAATGGTGTCAAAGGTTATTATTCCCTAACATTGGTTTGGGTATTATGGATGAATCTAGAAATCAATTATTCAACTAACTTGGCTCAGTCGTTAAAGAATAAGAGCAATTTCATTCTTTAACACAGCCTTAGTAAGAAATACGTAAATTTATCTTTTTCTCATAATACTTATAAAGTGACGTATGACAGAGCGAGCAACGGAAGAAAAAATATGTAAATATTCGTAAGAAAGTGAACTTTTTTCAGATTCCATGGTAATAAGTATATAGAATGAAAAATAAGGAGGGGAGACTTTGGATGAGAAACAGTTAATTCAACAAGTAAAACAAGGAGATAATGAGGCATTTAATCAATTGTTGCAGCCGTATATAAAAAAAGCATACCAAACATCATATCTCATATTAGATGATAAGGGATTAGCGGAAGATGCAGTACAAGAATCGCTGATACAAACATATAAATCTATTCATCGTTTTAATGAAGAGGTTGCCTCGTTTAAAACGTGGTTTCATCAAGTTTTAATTCATACAACATTAAAACAAAAACGGAAAAAACGTTTTTCTCTTTTGCAACCTGAAACATGGTTTCGTATAAAAGATGGCAAAACACCAGAACATAATTGTCTCGTAAAAGAAGAATCACAGATGATTCTAGATGCTGTGCAACAATTGTCTATTAAACATCAAATCGTTATTATTCTTTTTTATTATCAAGATTTATCCATCTTAGAAATTTCGGAAGTATTGGATGTGAAAGAAGGGACGGTAAAATCTCGTCTTTATAAAGCAAAAGAAAAGCTGAAAGATCATTTGGCTCATAATATTTTTCTAGATCGTGATACGGAGGTGAGTGTATGGATCGAGAAATAAAGAAGGCATTTCGTGAAAAAGTAAATGGAACTTCATTTCCTCAATATGTGGATATCGAGAATCTTTTACATAGTAAGAAGAAAAAAATGAAAAATTGGAAACAAAATGTGGCAATAGCCTCCATCATAGTTGGCTTAATAGCTACAACGCTTGGATTAACGTTCCCAGCTTCTGCTGGAAGTATTCCTGTAATAGGAGATATCTTTAGATTTTTGGATAATGGAAGAACTGAACTTCATGATGAAGTTAAAATGAATAAGGAGGAAGGAACTGAGCTTCATCAAGATTATAAGCAATACTCGAATGAAATCAATCTTATTCAAGAAAGTAATGGGGTCAAATTCACGATACATGATGCAATTTATGATGGAAAGACAGTATCTCTAACCTATTCTATTGAAAGTAATCAAGATTTAGGTGAAAACCCATTTACTTCTGATTCTCTAAAAATAAAAGGGGGCACAGCCTTAGGAGCAACTAATGGAATTAAAAAAGTAGATGAAAATAAATATGTAGGTTTATTAACAGCTAGTAACATGGAAGCGAATGAAGAAGATATTGTAAACATAAAATGGGAAATAGACAGTATTCAGATTCCAGATAAGCAAAAAGAAATAAAAGGGAATTGGAACTTTGAAATTACTCAAAAGGCAACAGAAAGCAAATCGAAATTGATTCATAGTAGTGTAGAAAAAGATGGAGTAAAAGTGTCTATTGAGAAATTATCTATATCACCAATGTCATTTATTGTTTATTACAACCACGAAATTTCCGAGAAAGTAAGAAATACATGGGATGAAGTATACGTTGATTTAACAATTAAAGATGACTTAGGGAATAGTTATTCAGGTCAAGGAAATGGAGGAAAAGGGGAAAGTTCTTATAATGTGGGTTGGAGTAAAACGTTTCAAAAAATTAATCAAAATGCTACAAAACTCATAATAACTCCGCGTGTTATTTTAAGAAAGTACACCCCTTATCCTGGTAAAGGTGAAGAGAATATGGTATTAAAAGACATTATTATTGAATTAGAGAAGTAACATAATCATTCGAAAGGACGGCCTTTTGTACAGAGGTAGTCCTTTGTGTTTTAGAAGCAATCATTTATTAAAAAACATAATTTTATTCTATTATTGAATAGTTTTTCTGTAACATTTGGCTTTACAGTCCCATAAAAGAACCGAGTTTTTGTTATGTGGATACAAATTTATCGTCAACTTATTCCACTTATTAAATATTCTTGTTCGGCAGTTATTATCACGGAAGAATTGCTCATGTATGCAAATGGTATATGCCATTTGTAAATTTAACTAGTCGTCCGAGATGATTGTATTCAGGGATATGACTTCCTTTTCACCAGTAGGGGAGCATATAGCTTAAGTTTCTTCTATTTGATGAATAGATGAGAATTCGTGTTGCTTGTTTTCGAAAATCATAATTATGTTAACTCATAAAGAGTTTTAAACGAATAAATATATATTTCAGCTTGGATTTTATTTAGCCTAAATTTAATTAACAGATAGTTTATTTGAGCAAAAAAATATAAATCACCTCAACTTTCACATAATAAAATGAGGTGATTTATGAAGAAAATATTATTCTTATTAGTTGTCACAAGTATGATTATTTTTCCTTCTTTTTTTCCTATTCAAGCAAAAGTAATCCAACATAAAAAAGATGATACAATAAATTATTTTGATATTGATTTAACTGGATATGAACTTTATTCATTCGGTGACTTTAATCAATTAGGTTATAGGATAACTCCACTTACTCAATTATTTTTGGGGATAGTTCAAACGGAGCGTGAGTGGATTGATGAACCTCGATTATATATTAAAGGGAATAAAGGTTATTTTCACCTTTGGAAAAAAGAGGGTGCGAATGTGCTTTATACGGTCGAAAAGGACGACGAGAATTGGAAAATTATAGATGTTAAAAGAAAGAGGATAAACAGAATACCAGTACCCAAAGAGTTTCTAAAAGAGGTATTGATTAATCTCTTATTAGAACAGATAAGTAAAGAAGTTAACGATTATTATAAAGAACCTAAACTTTGGGACCGAGGTGCTGAAAAAATACTTGAAATCGAAAAGGATGAAGCAAATTATATTTTCTATGTAACGGTTCAAGTTCAAACTTTTGAAGGTGCACATAATCCCCCCTATGGAGAAGATACAATTACTTTTCGCATAAGGGGAAATGATATAGAAACGATTAATTACAAACATAGAGATATTCCTGAAGAAGAGTTAAAAAAGCTAAAATTAAGATGACAATGAAATGATTTGTTTGCTCATTTCCAATAGTGCGCGTTATGCCCACCTCATATATATGATATTCATAACTAAATAAATGATAAAAAGCTCTCTAGTTTTAAGGAGAGCTTTTTATCATTCATTTTTGATCGAACACAAATATTTCTTTATACTTTCTCGCTTTTATCGTTTCACCATTCGGGAATGTCTTAGGTAGATCGTCTTGCCATGTAATGATAACGGTAATACCCGTTGCTTATACTGACACAGGAAAGTTAGAAAAATGGCACTCATTAGTGGAAACTGTTCTCTCAGTTTCTGGTGCGTCCATGTTTGCCCGCAAAGTTTTGGAATCATTAAAGTTACTGTATATATCTACATCTAAATTATAAACATCTTTTCCTAGGTTCTTCACATCTAAACTATATGTATTAACTACGCCTGGCTTTGGTTTTGAAAGCCTTGGGTCATCGTCAGCTTTATCAATTTTCAAATGCCATCGTTCAGAGGACTTTGATAAAGGCAGATCACTAAACGAGGAAGCTTTCGCTAATATATTGCTACTGAATATAAAACACACCATACAAAAAAGAACAACTGTTATCTTTCGCATATTCCAACCTCCAAAGTACAGGATTTTATCTTATTTATCATTTTCTTAAATAAAAGGTAATATGTACTGAGGAATTAGCACCAAAATACGGGAGGATGAATAGCTGCTTCCGATAGCACTAATTATGTAAAAGGAGAGTAGTCATGCAGGCTACGAGAACGGTTTGAACTGCCAAATGCTGTTGTGACAGTAATGTATGAAATCCTACATACAGCGGAGGGAACGGAAAACTGGTGAAATCTTGGTATAAATGGCTTTATAGGATTTGGTTACTGCTGATAATGATACGTTATGTTAACTTAACATGAATAAAGTATACAAAAGGAATTTCCCTTCCTGAGTACGAAAGTAATAAGGGATTATATAATTATTTTCTAAGGAGTCTATATGAAAATTAGTGTTTTAGGAAACGGTAGATGGGGTAGTTTTTTAGCATGGTACTCTTCAAAAATAGGCCATGAGGTTTTGATATGGGGAAGAGAAAATTCGAGAAATTTCCATAATTTAATGGAAACCAGAAAGAATCAATATCTAACTTTACAACCAGAAATTACATTTACAACTTCTCTTAACGAAGCAATATCCCATGCAGATATTGTCATTATATCAATTAATTCTCAATATCTAAGGAACTTGTTAAAAGAAGTATCCAAAACAAATTTTTACGATAAGATTTTCACACTAAACATGAAGGGGCTTGAAATCGATACAGGTAAAAGACTTACTCAGATAGCTAAAGAAGAATTAGGTATAAATATAAAAGTTGCTGCTTGGGTTGGACCTGGACATGTACAAGACTTTATAAATGGAGTTCCAAATTGTATGGTAGTATCATCAGATTCACCAGATATTACTGAGCTTGTTATAAGTGCTTTTTCAAGTAAACTCATTAGATTTTACTCAAATCCAGATTTAATTGGTACCGAGATTGGAGCTGCATTGAAAAATGTGTTTGGTATCGCAGCTGGAATGCTTGATGGTTTAAGCCTGACAAGTCTAAAAGGACCACTAATAGCACGCGGTCCCTTTGAAGCTTCAAGACTAATAAAACATCTTGGAGGTAATGAGCTAAGTGCATACGGATTGGCTCACTTAGGGGATTATGAAGCGACAATATTCTCAAGACACAGTCATAATAGGACTTTCGGAGAATCTTTTGTAACAAATAAACAGTTTGATTATCTTGCTGAAGGCCTTTCAACTTTGCAATCCCTAAACAACATGAATATCCCAGAAATAGAGCTCCCAATTATTGAGTCACTAAATGATATTATTATTTATAAAATGGATCCTTTAGATACATTAAATGACTTATTTATGAGACCACTTAAGGATGAATTTTATTGAATAAATCACTTGAAAATATATTCATTAACTTCCAATAACGGGACTTACGTTAATTAAACAAACAAAGAGGTCTTAATAGACCTCTTTGTTTTATTCATCACTCAATAGTATTTGCAATTTGGACTAAGACTTTTGATGAAGCTTTATCTAATCCTCTACTATCAATAATCAGCATATATTGCCAACCATTCCTTTCAAATGTAAGAGTATCAAGACTTGAACTTTCCCTTATACGAAATAATATTGCTTTCGATTTATCCTTCAGTGTATATACACCCTTAGTCAGTTCTTGTTTAATTGGAATTTTATACTTTAAAGGGCGGACTCTTATCATATAATGTTTCGTACCCGTATGCTCATTTATATACTCAATTTCAAAACTGTCATTTACATCATATTCACTGTTATTACAACGTCCAAATTGATGAGTAAATTCTACTGATGGTAGTCTTGTCGGCAATGTAATGCCTCGTTGAAATAATTTTTCGCATTCAGTTATTGCTTCTCCGACAGATTTATAACCAATCTTATACCAAAACTTTTCAAAAGACTGCTGTTCTTGAGCTTTAGCAGGAGTATTAATAACACTGATAATTAAAGCGAAAAGTATAGATATCAATATTTTATGTCTTTTACTCATTAATGGGTTCTCCTTAAAAATACTTGCAATATACTGTATTGTTTATCATGCCCTTTAATCTCAATATCATTTTTCACTTCCGATAACACTGATTATGTGAAAAGAGAGTAGTCCGTAATGATGTTAATAATGTGATGTGAAAACTAAGAGATGCATGCCCAAAAATTTCTCCGCATACAAAATATAAATTGCGGGGAGAAGTATTAAAAACTACCTAATAAAAACAAGCCCCCTAACTCATTTATAGTTAGGGGGCTTGTTCTTGTAAAAGGATATAAAAATTTAATATTTTACTAGTTATTTCTTAAATCGATACGGAACAGTTGAAACAATAACATTCTTTTTATATAAAAGATATATTCTCAATAATACACTCGATTGGTTATGTAAGAAGTTATGCCAATTCTTTTTTGTTATAAACTGTGGAATAAGTACAGTAACCGAGTGATGGTTTTCATGTGCTTTATCTTGGATTGTAGATACTAATTTTGTAATAGGTCTCATTAAGCTTCTGTAAGAAGAAACTACTGTAACAAGACGGACATTTGGCTTCCATTCGTTCCATTTTTGTTGCATCTTTATTTCACTTTCTTTATCAAAGGCAACGTATACAGCGATGACAGTATCGCCAATAGCCTCAGCATAATTAATGGATTGTTCGACTACTTTTGTAATTCCTGCAACAGGTACGATGACAATGTTCCCTTCAATTTTGTGAGGGATTTCATTAGGATTTATACGTAGTTGTTCTCCTACGGCATCGTAATGTTTATGAATATGATGAAAGATATACACAATAATTGGCAGGAATATAAGAACGGACCATACGTGTGTAAACTTTGTGATAAAGAAAATAAGTAATACAGATAATGAAATCAGTGCGCCTACTAAATTTGTGAGTAATCTAGGTAACCATCCTTTTGGTTTTTCGCGTAACCACTTTACAATCATTCCAGTTTGCGACAAGGTGAAAGGAAGGAATACACCAACTGCGTATAGCGGGATTAGTTGCTCTGTTTTTCCTTGGAACGCAATAATTAAAATAATAGAAGCGATTCCTAGTGTCATAATTCCATTTGAATATCCTAAGCGATCACCGCGCATTAAAAACATGCGGGGCATGTATTTGTCTGATGCTAGGTTGTAAGCTAATAATGGGAAGGCAGAAAATCCCGTATTAGCGGCTAATACTAAAATAATTGCAGTTGTTCCTTGAATAAAGTAGTAAACATAATTTCTTCCGAATATATCCGAAGCAATTTGAGATACAACAGTCTCATTAGGTTTCGGAGCAATACCGTACCAATATGCCAAAACAGTGATTCCGGTAAATAAGACTGCAAGAATAGCCCCCATCATAACTAATGTTTTAGCTGCATTTTTAGCGGCAGGTTCTTTAAAATTAGGAATAGCATTTGAAATAGCTTCTACCCCTGTTAATGCAGAACATCCAGATGAGAATGCTTTTAATAAAAAGAATAATGTAACTCCCGGTACTGCAGTACCAATAGGTGTATGTAAAGTTGCCGGCGCTTGTCCAGTTACAATTTTAAACACTCCAACAGTAATTAATAAAATGAGTGCTAATACGAAGAGATAAACAGGATAAGCTAGAACAGAAGCAGATTCTGTTACTCCCCTAAGGTTGAGAATTGTAATGAAAATAACAAGTATTATAGCAATAGGAACGGTATACTGATGTAAAGCTGGAAATGCAGATGTAATGGCATCTGTACCAGCTGATACACTTACTGCTACGGTAAGGATATAATCTACCAATAGGGATCCACCAGCTATGAGCCCAGCATTTATACCTAAATTTGTTTTAGAAACAATGTAAGCCCCTCCACCGTGTGGATAAGCATTAATAATTTGTCGGTATGATAAAATCAGTGCTGTTAATAGAATAAGAACCCCGATTGCAATTGGAATCGAATACCAAAAAGCAACTGATCCAAGTGTTGTAAGAACAAGTAAAATTTGTTCCGTTCCATACGCAACAGAAGAAAGAGCATCAGATGAAAGAATAGCTAATGCTTTTAGTTTACTTAATTTTTGTTCACCTAGGGCGTTTGATTTAAGAGGTCTACCAATTAAAAACCTTTTGAATGATGAAAACATCGATGCACCACCAATATATAAATTTTCCAATGAACAGAATATCACAATTGGTAGCGGGTGAATAGATATTTTTATAATGAATTCTTTATCCTTTAATAATAAATTGACAAAACGGTGACAGAATACCCTTTTTACTACATAAAAAGAATGGATATAGACGAGATAGAAGGGAAGGGGGGAAGTTACTTTTCTTTGTATTGGGAAGCTGATGAATGGATTATATATAGTAATTAGAAATTAAGTTCAACAAAACTCTTTTTCTATCATTTTGTTTCATTCACTCGGTAATGCAAGTTAATGTTTGCATTGTATTATAAATAAGCAAAGTATCAAAGATATATTATCTACAGTAAATGGTATAGCTTGTGATACGTGTTGTTATTCTTTAAAGAGATAGGTATACGCAAAATACTGAAAATTATGTTAAAATAATGTTGATCGTTTGAAAAGGGGGATTCTATTATGAAAAAAGATCATCTTGCAAGAGTAGATTTAACCAAAAAAATTGAATCGAAACAAAAATATAATAAGAAGCTGGAAAAGTATCAAATGCGTTTACTAGCGTTGCAGCAGATTTTACGAGAAGAAAAAATAGCCGTTATTTTGGCCATGGAAGGATGGGATGCTGCTGGTAAGGGGGGAGCAATTAAACGAATTACCGAGCACCTTGATCCGCGTGGACTGCAAGTAAATCCAATTGGTGCGCCTGCTCCTCATGAAAAACGTTATCATTATCTGCAACGATTCTGGCGGAAAATCCCGCAATATGGTCAAATCACTATTTTCGATCGCTCTTGGTACGGCCGTGTATTGGTTGAACGTGTAGAGGGTTTCGCTACAAAGGAAGAGTGGACCAGAGCATACGATGAAATCAATGATTTTGAAAAACTATTAACAGATGATCATTACATAGTAGCGAAATTTTTCTATCATATTAGCAAAGATGAACAGTTAGCACGATTTAAAGAACGAGAGCAAAATCCTCTTAAAAAATGGAAAATTACAGATGAAGATTGGCGTAATCGTGAAAAGTGGGATGAATATGTCGAGGCCATGGAAGATATGTTTGAAAAAACAGATAGACCCAATGCAAGATGGAATATTATACCGGGCAATGACAAATTGTATGCGCGTGTGAAAACATTGAAAGTGATAATTTCATTAATTGAGGACTATTTCTTAGAACATGGCATAGAATTGCCGGCATACTATCATGAAATGAAAGAAGAAAAGCAAGAGGAAACCGAATAAGTGCAAGATATAAGTCGTTAAATTTGTATGGAATGAATCCTATTTATCTATTATACAATTATCTTTATTTATAGGTAACTCCGATTATAAAGCTTTTTCCAGGCCCCTAATCCATGGCCTAGAGCACTGTATATCCTTATATCGTCTCCATTTAGATTATATTTTTTCGCTAGAAAAGAGGAATTTGATGTATTTTGTAAAAGTACTCCGATTATATCTTTACTCATAGCAGTAGGAGAATTGAGAGGGGATACGGTGTGATTGAGCAGAATCATATGCATGTTTGTGTTTGTTATATCGTTTAGTAGTATTCTCATGTGCTTGTCATCTCATGTTTATGCTTGTGATTGTGTACGTTCAACAGTAGAGGAATCATTCAGAAAACACGATGCAGTATTTGAAGGGAAAGTACTGGAAATTCAAGAGGATGGCGAAAAAGGACAAGCTATATTATTTAAGGTAAAAACAAACTGGAAGAGTGCGGATACATCTCAAATAATTATCTATACCAATTTGGGATCGTGCATGTTTCCCTTTACAGAAGGAGAAAGCTATCTTGTTTTTTCTTCAAAGAGAGGTACGGTAAATCAGCTATACACATCTGATTGTAGCGGTACGAAACAGTTACAAAGGGCGGAGGAGGATGTATCTGTTTTAAGTCATATTGCAAAAGGGCAAGTTCCAACAAAACACGTGAATGTTGAACATGCTATGCCGAAAGATCATACAATAAGTAGTATGACGATTATGTTAGGTTTAAGTTTATTCGTAATGGTTATCGTAGTACTCATAATAAGACGCATGCGCAAAAAATGATGAATAAAATAGAAAAATAACGATTTTCTTTGTGGAAGTAAATGGAGTTTATTCTTGTGCCAGCAATATAACTGTGCTAAAATTTATGTAACTTTTAATGAACGGAGGGGTCTCCTTTGATCTTAATCAGATTACGTCTCAATACTTTGTGCCGATAATTGAATAGCGCTCAAAGGCTCTGTCTGTGTGCAGAGTGAACGGGATTGGTCTGTCTCTTTAAAGGAACCCTATTAAACTTATATGTGAAAAGAGGGGGGGACGAATACGCCCTCTTTTTTGTTTTGCCTTTAAAAACAGAATGATACGATGCATGTATACAAACATTTTTTAGGATTGGTGTATCTTGCTGGGTTTGACGACCATTGAACAAGTTGCAACGATGTTTTTATGTTTATTTGTCGTGCTCTTATCCGTTTATGAAAAACACAGGCAGTAGCTTGTGTTTTTTATTTTGCGCGTAATCGAAATGGAGGAATAAATATATGGAAGAATTAGTACAAAAAGCAATATTAGTCGGAGTGAATTTAAATAGTCAAAGTGATTTCGAATATTCAATGGAGGAGTTAGCGAATTTAGCGGAAGCGTGCGATGTGGAAGTGATAGGGCAAGTTACACAAAATTTACATCGTGTGAATCCATCCCATTATATTGGAACGGGTAAAATTGAAGAAGTGTCAGCGTTTGTGAAAGAAGCAGATGCAAATTTGGTAATTTTCAACGACGAGTTATCTCCTTCACAAATCCGAAATTTGGAAGCGGATATAGATTGTAAAGTGATTGATCGTACAATTTTAATTTTAGATATTTTTGCGCAGCGTGCAAAGACGAAAGAAGCGCAATTACAGGTTGAAGTCGCGCATTTGCAATATATGATGCCTCGTTTAATTGGACTTCGTGAATCGCTTGGAAGACAAAGCGGCGGTGTTGGTACGAGAAACAAAGGTATCGGGGAAAAGAAATTAGAGCTTGATCGCCGTAAGATTGAAGAGCAAATTGCAGCGCTAAATAAAGAATTAGAAGCACTTACTTTGCATCGTCAAACGCAGCGTAAACAGCGTAAGAAAAATGAAGTTCCAGTTGTTTCGTTAGTAGGGTATACGAACGCTGGGAAATCAACAACGATGAATGCGATGCTTGAAATGTTTAACGGATCTGCAGAGAAACAAGTATTTGAAAAAGATATGTTGTTTGCGACACTCGAAACAGCTGTGCGAAATATTCAATTACCAGATAACAAATCATTTTTATTAACAGATACAGTTGGTTTCGTTAGTAAATTGCCGCATCATCTTGTGAAAGCGTTCCGTTCGACGTTAGAAGAAGTAGCGGAGGCAGATTTACTTATTCATGTTGTGGATTATGCGAATCCAAACTACGAGCAGCTCATCAATATTACAAATCAAACGTTAAAACAAATCGGTGTTGAAAATATCCCAACGATTTATGCTTATAATAAAGCGGATGTTATGGATATTGAAATTCCAAAGGTAAAAGATAATCGTGTATATCTGTCCGCTAAACAAAAAGTAGGTATGGATGAACTTGTACAAATGATTCGTACGCAAATTTATCAAGATTATACAAAATGTGAAATGTTAATTCCTTACGATCAAGGACAGTTAATTTCTTATTTTAACGAACATGCTCATGTTTTATCAACAGAATATGAAAATGAAGGTACGAAGATTACCGTAGAATGTAAAACGAGTGATTTTGAAAAATATAAAAAGTATGTAATACGCTAAAGATTTCGTTTGAAATATGAAGAGAAGAGTTGTTGTATAGCAACTCTTCTCTTCATTATCTTTTCTTTGCATATATACACGTATCTCTTAATTCAGCACCATCTACTGATACGCTGTTATTCTCTAAAACCCCCTCTAATTTAAAACCTAATTTTTCGGGTATAGCACGGCTTTTTACATTTCTTGAGTCACATCGGATTTCCACTCGATTTGCTTGTAATTCATTAAAAGCAAAATTTATAATTCCTGTAACAGCTTCTGTCATGTATCCTTGCCCATTAAAACGGGAATGAATCCAATAACCAATTTCAAATTTTGGAATATCCCAGTTAATACGGTGTAATCCTGAAGAAGCAACAAATTCTCCTGTCTGTTTAAGAAAAATAAGTAACCGTAAATCTTCGCGTGCCAAGAATTTTACGTGAGAATCTCTAATATTTGCTTCTACTTCTTGTTCGGTTTGTTCTTTTTGAGCAAAAGGCATCCAAGGTTTTAATTCTTCAATAGACTCATTGATCGCTTTATATACTTCTTTTCCATCCCCAGGTCTTGGCATTCGTATGAGGAGCCTCTCAGTATAAAATTGAGTAGGGAAGTTTAATAATAATGGATTCATGTTAAACGCTCCTTATTCGTTTTTTATATTATGATACTTGAATGGGTGCATATGGTAAATGATTTTCTGAATTTTAAAAACTAATAAAAAAGGACAGTTACTAGATTTCAGCCTTTACATGTTTTTCATACGATAGTAAGCAGAGAAGTGGAAAAAGATGAAAAAGAGGTATAGAATAGATTTTGTTTAAAAAGTCAGAAAACTGAGCGGTGCATGAAATATATGCACAGGCTAGTTTCAACACAGGAGGAGAGGAGCGTGTGACATGCAGGCAGTACAAAAGCCGAATGCGATGACTACACCAACGATTTATCGTATTTTATTTGCGATTAGCTTCGGTCATTTTCTTAATGACTCGATGCAGGCAGTTGTGCCAGCGCTATTTCCAATTTTGGAAAAGTCAATGAATTTATCTTATATGCAGGTGGGGTGGATTGCCTTTGCTTTGAATATGACATCATCCATTATGCAGCCAGTACTTGGGATGTATTCAGATAAGAAGCCTTCTCCGTATTTACTGCCACTTGGAATGTTCTCGAGCATGCTTGGGATGATTGGACTTGCGTTTGCACCGAACTTTTTTATTGTTATTTTATCTGTTTTATTTATTGGACTTGGCTCAGCTGTCTTTCACCCAGAAGGTGCACGAGTTGCTTATATGGCAGCAGGAGCAAAGCGTGGTTTAGCGCAATCAATTTATCAAGTAGGAGGAAATACAGGAAATTCACTTGCACCAATTTTTACAGCACTCGTATTTGTTCCGCTTGGTCAAATTGGAACAGTATGGTTTACGGGCTTTGCGGTGGTCGGAATGGTCTTATTATACTTTGTTTCTACATGGTATAAAGGGCAGTTAGTAAGCGGGGCTGTAAGAAGGAAGAAACAGGCTGCACTAGAAGCTGAAAATCCAGTAATAAGCAGCCGGGTTAAGTTTGTTATTGTTTTACTTGTATTTTTAACGTTTGTTCGTTCATGGTATAGCGCAGGGATTGGAAATTTTTATCAATTTTATTTAATTGAGCATTATGGACTATCTATTAAAAATGCACAGTTTTATGTGTTTGCTTTTATGATTGCCGGTGTACTTGGAACGTTCTTTGGAGGACCGTTAGCTGATCGGTTTGGAAAACGAAATATTATTGTCTTTTCAATGCTTGGCTCAGCACCTCTAGCATTATTATTGCCACACGTTTCGCTTGTTTGGGTTGTCCCGTTATTTCTCTGTATTGGATTTATTAGTTCTAGTAGTTTCAGCGTTATTGTTGTGTACGCGCAGGAGCTTGTTCCTGGAAAAGTCGGTATGGTATCTGGGTTAATTGTTGGACTCGCATTTGGACTGGGAGCACTAGGAGCAGTTGTACTTGGGAAATTGGCAGATATATATAGTCTTAACTTCATTATGCTGCTATGTAGCATGTTACCGTTAATAGGTTTATCATCATGGTTACTACCAAATGATCGTAAAACGATATAGAAATGGATGGAATAGGAGTCCTGAACATGAAAGTATATCATAACGTTACAGAATTGATTGGGAATACACCTGTCGTACGTTTATCTCGGGTTGTGCCAGAAGGTGCCGCTGATGTATATGTGAAATTAGAGATGTTTAATCCGTCACGTAGCGTGAAGGACCGTGCAGCTTATAATTTAATTCATATGGCAGAAGAAAATGGATTCATACGACCTGGTGACACAATTATTGAACCGACAAGTGGTAATACTGGAATAGGATTGGCGATGAATGCAGCAGCGAAAGGGTATAAAGCAATTCTAATTATGCCTGATAACATGTCCCAAGAGCGTATTAACTTGCTGAAGGCGTACGGAGCTGAAGTAGTATTGACGCCAGCAGCTGAACGGATGCCAGGGGCAATCGCAAAGGCGCTGGAATTGCAGCAGCAAATTCCAGGAAGCTTTATTCCACAGCAGTTTGAGAATAAAGCAAATCCTGATATTCACCGTACTACAACAGCAGTTGAAATTTATGAACAAATGAACGGTGAGTTAGATGCATTTGTCGCAACTGCCGGAACAGGTGGAACCATTACAGGGACAGGAGAAACATTACGTGAAAAGCTTCCTAATTTATATATTGCAGTTGTGGAACCGAAAGGATCTCCCGTTTTATCAGGTGGTACTCCGGGCCCGCATAAATTAGTGGGAACAAGTCCAGGGTTTATTCCAAAAAACTTGAATACAGAGATTTATAATGAAATTATTCAAATTGCTGATGAAGATGCAATTGAGACAATGAGAAAGCTTGCGAAAGAAGAGGGGATTTTAGTAGGACCATCATCAGGAGCTTCTGTGTTTGCTGCGATTACGCTAGCGAAAAGACTAGGTGTTGGGAAAAAAGTGTTATGTATTGCACCGGATACAGGAGAACGGTATTTGAGCATGGGGTTATTTGAATGAATACTATGGAGGATGTATATGAGATATACATCCTCTTTTTCTATTTGTTACATATATAGCATCTTGGATTCTTTTAATTTGTTTTTTTGCTCAAAGCAGACCAGTGTGTTGGACGAGAAAGCAAGCGAGGTAATTTTGTGTGTGCATCGCCCTTTGCTGAATTAATTTGAACTTGGGTGAGAAAGATACTCTCTGTGAGATTTGCTCCTCTAAGGTCGGCGTCTCGTAAATCAGCACCGATAAGATCGGCCGCTCTTAAATCGGCGCCTCGGAGGTCAGCAGCAATAAGGTATGCCCCTCTTAAATTTGCTCCTCTGAGATCTGTACCTTTAAGTTTTGCACCCATAAGATCTGCTCCTCGATGGTTCATTCTCTTGCTTTTTTTGGAATTCTTATATTGACGACGTGCCTCCGTCCATACTAGTTCGCTTGTCTGTAAAAGCAGAGCGTTTACGTTTGCTCTGTGTAATGGAACGTCTAATTCCAAGAGTGAATCAGGACTAAGTTGAGAAAGTCGTTCCGTCTCATCAAGCGCGAGGTTAAGCTCTTGGTGAATCGGACGAGTTGCTTTCAATGTTAAAGCTTCGGTTAAATACCAGAGCATTTCATGGAGTTGTTGCATAATTGGAAACACATTGTACATTTTCTGCGCCTTTTCTGGGCCTTCAAGCCAGTCTATTCCTTCGAAAGTGACTTTGGAAACCTTTTGTCCTGCGCCGAAGCATTCAAAAACGGTACACCCTTTAAAACCCTTTTGTCTGAGGTCTTTATGAATACTGCAACGAAAGCCCACTTGCAGATTAGGGCAGGGCTTGCCACCATCTTTATCAATTGCAAAATCTGCCGAAGCTGCGAAGGGTAGTGCAACACAACATAAGCCGAAACAGTTTTCACAGTCGGCACGTAGATTATTACGACTCATGTCGCGTTTTGGATCATCATGGTTCTCAAACAATATGTGAGCCTCCTTTATTGTGATGTTACTTGTATAATTTAATATATAAGATTAATAGTTTGGTTGTCATTTCATTTATGTTTAAAAGAGTTTTCTCATTCACTAATGTTATTACTAAATCATTTCACAGTTAATTACTGGTTATAATTAGAGGAGGCTAGAATAGATGCCTTTTAGGTAAGTGTTTGTTACAACTAACCTAACTTACAATGTTAGTGCAATATGAAAAATTCAAATTCCCTTTTTAGTAAGATAATATGTTTTGGTTCATTTTTTTATAAACTGTTCAACTTGATTTTAAATAAATATTATACATATTATATCATCTTCTAAAATGGTAATTACTTTACTTTAATAAAAAAGGTGTAACTTGAAATGTAAGTTACACCTTTTCCATGTTTATCGTTTTAATTTTTTCAACAATGGCAAACGATTGATACGATCACCAAGAATGTCAGAAGCAAGCCCGCTTGTAAATACAAAAGCGAAGTAAACAAGTGCGCCAAGGGCACCGCATACGACTACAATTAATAAAGACTCCATATATGTTTGTCCTGGAATTAACCATTTTAATAACGTTTTTGCCCCAATTACCACAGCAGACATTGCTGCAGAGTAAATTGTAATAAGTAATACGGTTTTACCAGTCTTTGCAATGTTGAATTTTGTATATTTCACAATGCAGTATAACATGATTACATCAGAAACAAGGTAACCAAGTATCGTTCCTAATACAGCACCATGTCCACCTAGCGCATATATAAGCGGTGTATTGACAAGAACTTTTACAATGATACCTGCAGTAAAAGCAATCATCGTTTTACGCTGATAATCAATACCTTGTAAGATAGCTGCTGATACGGTGAAAATCGCGCTCATTACAGCAGATGGTGCAAATGAGATTAAATATTGTGATCCTTCTAATGCTGTATTGTGATCGAAATATACCATGCGAAATGCATCGTAAGCGATGCTAGCAAGCCCAAATGATGCTGGGATTGTGAAAAATAATAATATTGTAAAGATCTTTTCAATCTGATTTTGCAACTGATCTAATTTACCACCCGTAAATGACTGTGTAATTGCCGGGATGATTGTGAGAGAAAATCCTGTTGCTAGTGATGCTGGTATCATAATAAGTTTTTGAGCATAGTTCGTAATGTAAGCAAAAACAGCATTTGCTTTATCAAGTGGTGTGCCCACTGCTTGCAGTGCATCGGCAACCGTATATTGATCCACTAACGTATAAAGTGGAATGGCAATGCCGACAAAAACAATTGGAATCGCATAGCGAAGCAGTTCCATATACATCTTTGTTAAGGGAACCGAAGAAGAGCGCACTTTTCGTTCACCTTCTGGTGGACGTAGTCCATTGTACTTCTTCCAATACATAACGAGCATGGAAACACTGGCAAGTGCTCCAATAACAGCGCCAAATGTTGCCACTGCTACAGAAGATGCAACCGATCCGCCTAATATTTTAGAAACAATAAAGCTTCCAACTAAAATAAAAATAACGCGAGCGATTTGTTCCACAACTTGTGAAACAGCACTTGGCTTCATATGCTGAAACCCTTGGAAATAACCGCGTGTAACACTCATCGCTGGCACGATAATAAGTGCAAAACTTAGCGCACGCATTGTTAGTGTTACATCCGCAACGAATCCAGGATCTGGTGTTGTAGAGCGAACTATTAATTCGGATACATAAGGTGCCCCGAAAAATAAAATTAAGAAACCAAGGAATCCCATAAACATCATTACTTTTAAGCTTGAATTATATAATCTTTTACTTGTGCCATAATCTCCTAAAGCATTATATTTGGCAACAAATTTTGAAACGGCGATAGGGATACCTGCTGTTGAAAAGCTTAATAAAATCCCATACCAGGAGTATGCATAAGAATATAAAGCAACTCCATCACTCCCAACTAACGCTTGAAATGGGAAGAAATAAATAAAACCTAAAATACGTGAAATAATTGTGGCTCCGCTTAGTAAGGCAGTGCCTTTTAATACTTTTGAAGTAGACAAAATACTTCCTCCTACTCATGTTGCTTAAGAATCATCTTTTTCTACTATAAACTTGTCTTCGTATTTTATAAAGTAAAATACTAAATTTATTATTACAGTATTTTTACAAAGTGTGTTTTTTTCGAGGGATTTTAGTAGTAAGTTTCAATTTTGTAAAAAGCAGGATAAATTTGTTTTTTAAGGGTCAGCTTTTCAATTGTATCTTTAATAATTCTTAATAATACAATTTTCAAGAAAGCATGAAGATGCAAGTAGGGAGAATTTGTCATATAATATGATTGAATCAAAAGGAATATTAGGAGGTGTGGATATGGCGATTACAATAAAATTGCCAGATACTGCAGCGTCTCATGCAAAGCCAATTATGGAAAAGGCGATACTTTGCATGAGGTAGACAAATAATCTAACATACAATCGCCTAAATGGAATTGTATCATTTCTCCTATAGTTGGCTTTGCACCTTATTTAGATGAAGCATAAAAATAAGGGGCGAGCAAAAATGAAATATGTAAAAGCAGCGGCTGTTTTACCGGAAAATTTAATTATGGAAATTCAAAAGTATGTGCAAGGGGAAACAATTTATATTCCAAAACCAGAAAATGCTTATCATAAGTGGGGCACGCGCTCTGGCGGGAGAAAGCAACTTGATGATCGAAATAAGGCAATTAAACATGCTTTTAAAGATGGAGTATCTATTCATCAATTAGCAGAAGAATATTTTCTTGCCGTTGAAACGATAAAAAAAATAGTGTATTCAAAATAGAAATTGTAAGCACTAATTATTGTATAAACAATAATTAGTGCTTTTTTGTGTAAAGTTTGTTTCTAAATTATCCTCTGCATTTTATAAAGCAAATTCAGTGTATAAAATAAAAAATAGATAAACAATTTTGTTATGGAGTGATAGAAATGGAAGCTTTTATTAGAAGTGATCAATACAACTTCATAAAATCACAAGCTCATATTCTAGTGAATGGACATGCAACAACAAACGATAGAGGCGTTATTGCTGCTCTAAAGTCTCTTGCAATCGAAAAGGTGTTACATGTGTTTGAAAATTTTACTGATGAACAAAAAGAATTAATTGATATGATTTTGACAGTTGAAAATAAAGAGGGTGCAGAATCATTTTTGTCCAAGTTAACACCATATGTAATACCGTTTCAAGAGGTGACCCAGCAAACATTAAAAAAATTATTTCCTAAGGCTAAAAAGCTTAAACTGCCTGTAATGGAAGAAATCAATATGAAAGAGACATCTTACTTGAGTTGGATTGATAAAGGAACAAACAGAAAGCTCATTATAACTCGGAATAATAATAAGCTTGTAGGCATACAAGGTACATTTCAAAGTATAAACAAAAAAGGAATTTGTGCATTGTGTCACAGACATGAAGAAGTGGGAATGTTTCTTGTTGAAATAAAAGGGGATGTACCAGGTACTTTTGTTAAAAAAGGAAACTATATTTGTCAAGATAGCATAGTGTGTAATCAGAATATGACTTCATTAGATAAGTTATATGATTTTATTGAGAGATTGAGAAAATAACTTATAGTAAAAAATAAGTACAGAAAAGGGTGATCTTTGATCATCCTTTTTATCCTTCATTACTATTCGTAAAAGCCCGATTGATTCAACTAATAATCAGTGGGGATGAAGAACCCCCACTGATTAAAGTTTCACTTTATGCTGTAAGGCATAGATTATTCAATTTTGCATAGATGAAAAAGATGAACAATAGGGAAAGGATCAGTTTTTGCATGGCATGATTTTTGCATTTTAATAAAAAAAGATTCAGGGCAGTTTTTTGAGTGTGAAAATTATGTTGATAAAGGGGAAGTAATGTATGAAATATCCACTAACGCCAGATGTAAAACCAGAGTTTTGTACGACAGGTTCATTTATGAGATTACCATCAAGTAATGAGCAAGCAAAGATTGCAATTCTAGGAATGCCGTTTGATACGGCTGCTTCTTTTCGCGTTGGTGCGCGTTTTGCTCCGCAAGCAATTCGTCAAGCATCTATGACTTTGTTCCCATATCATCCGATTCACCGTGTTTATCCGTTTGATGATACAAATGCAATTGATATTGGTGATGTGTCTGTGATCCCGCACAATATTCATCGTAGCTATGATGTAATTGAAGAAACTGTTTTTGGATTAATGCAACAAGGAATTATTCCGATAGGTCTTGGAGGGGATCATTCAGTTACATTAGCAAGTCTTCGTGCAGCAGCGAAAGTTCATGGACCTGTCGCAATGATTCACTTCGATTCCCACACAGACACATGGGATACATATTATGAAGAGAAATATTGGCACGGTTCTCCATTTATTCGTGCACATGAAGAAGGATTACTACAACCTGAAAAAGTATTCCAAATTGGTATCCGGGGAACATTAAATCATCCTGGTGATATAGAAGCTAGTACTGATTTAGGGTATAACGTTATTACAACAGCTGAATTATGTGATCGTGGTTTTGAAAGTGTTCTTGAGCAAATGCGAGCAACGATTGGCGATACACCATGTTTCTTAACATTTGATATTGATTTTGTAGATCCATCTTGTGCACCTGGTACAGGTACGTTAGAAGTGGGGGGATTTAACAGTCGCGAGACACTAAACATGGTGCGTTCATTAAGTGGATTTAATTATATTGGTTTCGACTTAGTAGAAGTATTGCCGCCATATGATCAAGCTCAAATTACTTCTCTTTTAGCAGCAACACTTGTGCATGATTTTGCTAGCTTAATTGCTTTACAGCTGAAAAATGAAGTGAATAAGTAAGAGGACAATTATTATATTGAAATATAAAAAGACTGATGAAACAACTTTTCATCAGTCTTAAAAAATGTCCATTAATTATTTTTCCTGCCAATTTTCCTTGATAAAGTCTTCACGACCAGACTCTTTACGTTCTTGTGCATATTTCTCCGGATTTTTTTTATAAAAATGTTGATGGTATTCTTCCGCTTCGTAAAATGGAGCAGCGGGGCGAATTTCTGTTACAATTGGATCTTTAAACATACCACTTGCTGCTAATGCTTGTTTTGATTTTTCAGCAAGTTCTTTTTGCGCTTCATTGTGATAAAAAATGGCTGTACGATAAGATGGACCACGGTCGAAAAATTGTCCGCCGTCATCAGTTGGATCAATTTGCGGCCAATATAAATCTAATAACTTTTGATAAGGAAATATAGTAGGATCAAATGTAATTTGAACGACTTCTAAATGTCCAGATTGTCCAGATTTTACATCCTCATATGTTGGATTTTCAACATGCCCTCCTGCATAACCTGAAATGACTTTATGTATACCAGGCAGTTCATCAAATGGCTTTACCATACACCAAAAGCAACCACCAGCAAAAGTTGCAAGTTCATATTGTTTTTCCTCCATCACGTATAATCCCCCTAAATTGATATGTTTTATATAGTATCGTATATGTTGTTTGTCATAGCAAGAGAAAAGTCTGGAAACAAAATAAAGAATTAATTGATTGGTATAAATCTATCATATCTTTCGAGAGGACTCCCACCTCTAAACATATGTGAAGGTGGTGAGGTGAATCGAAAAAAATATTTTATGTTCAAGTAAAACGATAGAAACATACGTTCTTGTTTTGGTATAATATCCTTAACAAGGAGGTGAAAAAATGACAACGGGAAATCAAATAAATTATAAAACTCTTCAGATTTGGATTAAAAAAGGACATCGTATGTATTCTTATTTTCGAGAATCTTGCCAAAATGCCAAGAATATGTACAACACGACAAACTTTTATATACGACAAGTATATACAGGTTTGACACAAGATAAGGAGTTGCAACCTTTACAAAAAGAAGTTTTGGATACGATTTCTAAAAACATAGGGAAGATGAATGATACACAACTTCTTGCTTATCAAAAGAAATTGGGAAAAGAGAAAACAAAACCAAAAGAAAAACAAAAAGAAGTGAAATGTAATTTGTTTTCAGAACCAACTACAGAAAAACCTTATGTAGATTGTAATTTTCTGGATGCATTATTTAAAGCCATGATTCAGAATGATTATCGTGCTTTGCCTACGCAATCTAGTCAATCCATCATGAAAAATGTATTCCAAAATTGGAAGTCTTTTTTTGCTAGTTTAAAAGATTATAAAAAGAATCCCAACAAATATACGGGAAAACCTAGAATTCCAAAGTATATTCGTTCTTCTGAAAAGGAAATCTTGTATACCAACCAAGATTGTGTCATTAAAAATGATAAGTTTTTAAAGTTTCCAAAGACAAAATTGCAATTAAACATTGGGAAATTAGGGTTTACTGAAGGTAAGCTGAAACAAGTTCGTGTCATTCCCAAATACAATGAATATGTAGTGGAATTGGTGATAGATGTCCCTTCAGAACAACAATCCGTTGAAGAGAATGGGCGTTATATGAGTATTGATTTAGGTATTGATAATCTTGCAACCATTGTAACAAACACAGGTATAAAGCCTGTACTTGTTAAGGGCAAACATGTCAAAAGCATAAATCAATATTACAACAAAATGAAGAGTCACTTTACAAGTGTTCTAAGGCAAGGTAAACAAACAAATGAAGGACCTTTTACTTCAAAAAGAATAGAAAAAATTTATCAAAAGCGTTATCTGAAAATAAAAGACATCTTCCATAAAGCTAGTCATCATATTGTAAAACTAGCTCAAGAAGAGGAAGTTTGCAAAATTGTTATTGGTCAAAACAAAAGTTGGAAACAAGAAACCGATATAGGGAAGAAAAATAACCAAACATTTTGCCATATCTCGCATAGTGTATTGATTCAAATGATTACATACAAAGCAAATGCAGTAGGCATTCAAGTTGTTGTAACCGAGGAATCTTACACATCAAAAGCAAGTTTTCTAGATCATGACTTTATTCCAACGTATGGAACAAATGACCAAAATGCAACTTTTTCAGGAAAACGAATGAAGCGTGGTATGTATCGTTCTGCAAAAGGAATCAAAATTAACGCAGACGTAAATGCTGCGGCTAATATTTTACGAAAAGTAGTCCCGGATGCATGGACAAACGGGATAGAGGGGTTAGGCGTGAAACAGCTCGCTAGTGTGTTAACTCCACTGACGTTAATCGTCCATTAGGTCGAAACGTTAGAAACCCCCACTTCAAGCTTTGCTAAGTGGGGGAGTATTCATTGTGTTCGTTTATCAATAATGTTTCCATCTTTATCAATTTGTACATCATTGGAAATAGACTGCAAGTATTGCAGCATATTTTGTTTTTCTGTATCTTGAAGCGGTGTAATTTGGTTATTACGAATCATATAAGGATTAAATGACATTTGTACGTCTTTTCCTTTAAATTTCATTGTTAGTACACCAGTTTCTGCACTATGTCCTGTTACATAATCGGGGAAGAGGAAGTTTCCAAGTGAATATGCGACGGGAACATTGTTGTAATATTCAAAGCCTTGTAACCAGTGCGGATGGCTTCCGACAATTGCATTTGCACCTGCTTCTACCATTTTTTGTACATATTCTTTTTGATAGTCAGCCGGACGATTCGTTTTTTCAACACCCCAATGCATGTACACAATCATATAATCGGCATCTTTCTTTTGTTCTTTAATTGTTTTTGTGACTAAGTTTAAATCGTAGCCATTTGCAACGCCAGGTTTATCATTTGTAGCTACCCATGCAGAATCAGGCATAAAACGGACAAATGAGATAAACTTAAATTTTTTTCCTTTAATTGTAACTTCTCTCGCTGTATACGCATCTGATGCATTTTTGCCTGCACCGATATAGGGAAGGCCTATTTTTTCTACATGGGAAATTGTATCCAATAAGCCGTCTTGGTAATAATCGAGTGTATGGTTATTTCCGATATTAACAATATCATAGCCTGTATTTTTAATAGCTTGTAATGTGGAGGGATCACTTTTAATCCAAAATAGTTGGCCAGGATATTTTTTCTCGCGAGTTGTAAACGCAGATTCTAGATTTACAAATGAGTAGTCCGCTTTTTCTATTTCCGGTTTTACTTGCTGAAATGGATAATCAGCACCTTTGCTTTGAATAACAGGGCGTAATTGCCAATCAAACATTGTATCACCCGAGAATGTAAGGGTAATTTCAGGATCTTCTTTCGGTTTTTTTGTTGGTTCTTTTCCTTTTGCCTTTTCTGTTTGCTTATTTTTTCCTTTTGTGTTTTGTTCATTTTTTGTTTCTGAATTTAGCGCAAAGTTGATCAATAAGATTATAGGGGTAAAAAGTATGGCTAACAGTACGGTGCGTTTTAGTAATGTTCTTTTTCGAATTTTCATAAAAAACCTTCCTTATGAGTTAATAAAAATAAATATATATCAGGATTATATTCTGATATATATTTATAATGATTTCCAATAATAAGGTAACATGAGTAGATTGATTAAGACAACGTGCGAATTAAAAAAATATTAAATTTTCGAAAAATAATCTATAATTCTACTTATAATTTTATATATAGAAAGAATAGGTGGGAGAGAATGGTTTTACTTGGAGCTTTAGTAAATGGACTATGTATTATTGCAGGGACATTATTAGGTAGAATTTTTAGTGGCATCTCGGAAAATGTAAAATCGACTGTTATGCATGCAATTGGCCTAGCAGTAACGGTGCTCGGTTTGCAAATGGCATTAAAAAGTGAAAATTTTTTAATCGTCATTTTAAGTCTTGTCATTGGAGCGGTAATCGGGGAATTACTTATGGTAGAAGAAAAATTAAAAAGTTTAGGAGATTGGCTAGAGAAAAAGATAGGTTCAGGTGGGAAAGGGAGCATATCACTCGGATTTGTAACTGCAACATTAATATTTGTAATGGGAGCAATGGGGATTATTGGTGCTTTAGATAGTGGCATTCGTGGAAATCATAATGTTTTATATACGAAAGCGATTATAGACGGTTTTATTTCACTTATTTTAACGACAACATTAGGAATGGGTGTATTATTTTCAGCTGTTCCTGTTATTTTATATGAAGGATTGATTGCTATTTTTGCAACGCAAATTGATCGGTTTGTACCAGAAACGTTAATGAATCATTTTATTGTAGAAATGACAGCAACAGGTGGGATTATGATTTTTGCCATTGGATTAAATTTACTTGAGATTATTAAAATTAAGGTAGCTAATTTATTGCCGGGTATATTTGTAACGGCGGTGCTTGTCTCTATTATGTATGGGTATACACATTATTTTTAATAAAAAGCAGGGAGATGCTTTGGTCTGGTAATAGTTATTTAGAGAAGGGAGTTGGGATGAAATGTATGAAATAAAATCGTTAAGCACATTATCGTTCGCAGAAGCTACAAACTTGTGGAATGCTGGGTTCGAAGGGTATTTCATCGAAATTAAAATGACAATGGATGCTTTTTTAGCAAGAATGGCAATGGAGGAATTGTCACCATCTTTTTCACTTGTAGCATTTTATAACGGTGAGCCAGTTGGCATAATCTTAAATGGAATTAGAATGATGCATGGTAAAAAAATTGCGTGGAATGGTGGAACAGGCGTTGTTTCTCAATTTCGTAATCGAGGAGTAGGGAGAGAATTAGTAAGAGCTTCCCTAGAGCTGTATAAAAAAGAAGGAGTAGATATTGCGACGCTGGAGGCAATCAGTAAAAATGATGCGGCTATTCATCTTTATAAAAAGATGGGTTATGAAGTAATTGATCAACTTTTGATGTTACAGCATACAGAGATATTAGAAGACGATGTTTTTCAGTTGCAACAGAGTAATACATACCATGTAAAAAGAGGTACAGCACAGGATATACATACTATTCAAGTATCAAGTGAAGAAATAAAACCTTGGCAGACGGAATGGATGAGTGTAAGAAAAGATGGAGAAATATTAACTGTGTATGATGATACAAATGAGGAATTAGCGTATTTTCTCTATAAAAAAGTACTTGATCAGACAGGAAAACAACAAGCAACTGTATTGTATCAAAGTTATGTAGATACAAAGCGTATAGATCAGGAGGATATTGTTCGATTCGGATTACGAGGAATTTTCTCTCCTTTACAAGGGAAGTTGAACAAGATGACTATGAATCTGCCAGCTTCGAATGAAGTGACGGTTCGTATTTTACAAGAAGCAGGATTTGTAGTTGCGAATGAACAAGTGTTTATGGTTCAACATTTATCCCGCATTAACGAGCGGTAAGTTGTTAAAATAGCTTCAATGAAAGTATAGAGTAAGTTTGTTTTGATAAAGGGGAACAAAGAAAAGTCCAGTGTTGAATTACTGGACTTTTTCCGCATTAATATCTCTATAATGTTGAGAATTAAAATTGTAAACAAAGATAGCTTAAGGTTCCATATTCATAACTACGATGAATTACTTTTGGTTCTGCAGTGCCATTTCCCATTGCGATGAAAAGAGGAACAAAGTGTTCTGCTCTTGGAACAGCTAAACGTGCATGAGGAGCTTCAGCTTCCCAGTTGAATAAGGCGTCTGTATTGTTATTCTGAATTTGATCAATGAGCCATTCGTCAAATTCAACAGCCCATGGTTCAGGCGTAGTTTGTTCCCATTTTAACATCCGTAAATTGTGCACCGTAACACCGCTGCCGATGACTAAAATGTCTTCTTTTCCAAGTCCTTGAATGGCTTTTCCAATTTCATATTGTTCTCTTGCAGGAAGGAATGGATTTACTGAGATTTGAACGACAGGTATATCAGCTTTTGGATACATACGGTGTAGAAGTGTCCAAGAGCCATGATCTAATCCGCGCGTTGTATTTTTTTGAACGGCAATCCCTCGGTTTTTAAATTTTTCTTCTAGCTTTGCCGCAAGGGCAGATGACCCTTTTGCAGCGTATTTTATTTCATATAATTCAGGAGGAAAGCCACCGAAATCATAAATTGTTTCATATGCATTGTCTGAAGAAGAGATAGTTAAAATCTCACTTTCCCAATGAGCTGTAAAAATGACGATTGCCTTTGGTTTGTAAGTTTCACCAAGTGTTTGTAAAAATTTTGTATAGTCTGTATCTTCAATGGCTAACATAGGAGAACCATGTGCTAAAAATAATGATGGCATCATAATTATATTACCTCCAATAATTAATTACTTTATGTAAGTAACTATATAACTTTAATTTCGTTTCGTCAAGAATGAATTGACAGAAATTAAAATATCATGATTTGTAAAAAGGAAAGCTTTTACATATAATTTATAGTAAGAAAAATGAATAGTGGTTCATTTTATAAATATATAGATTCGTATTGATGTGAAGTAGATTATAGATTTGGGGGGCTGTCAAAATGAGCATACAGGAAAGCTTTGTTATAACGTCGGATGGATCGGAAATTTATTTACGTCGATGGTTACCAGAAAGTGAGCCGCGTGGGATTGTTCAAATTGCGCATGGTATGGCAGAACATGTTGGTGCCTATAAAGAATGGATTGAAGCGTTATTGGAAGCTGGATACGGGGTATATGCTCATGATCATCGAGGGCACGGAAAAACAGTGAAGCAGGAAGAAGATTTTGGTCATTTTGAGCCGAATATAGGCTGGAATCAAGCTGTTTCTGACGTAATCTTCGTTTCGGAGCTTATTCGTAAGGAACATAACTGTCCACTTTTCTTATTAGGACATAGTATGGGATCTTTCTTATCAAGACGTGCTGTGCAGCTTCGCGGAGAGTTATATAATGGGTTTCTTATTTCTGGAACAGGAGGGAATCCTGGGCTTTTAGGAATCATTGGTCATAAAGTGGCAACGATTGAAATGAAGCTTCGCGGCACAAAAACGAAAAGTCCAATGCTGAATTTCTTGTCATTTGGTAATTTTAACTCACACTTTAAGCCAAACCGTACGAAGTTTGATTGGTTGTCTTCGGATACGAAGCAAGTTGATAGATACATAGAAGACTCATTATGTGGATTTATTTGTACAACAAGCTTTTACCGTGAGTTATTTAACGGTGTGCTGATGGTGAATAAACTTGAAGAATATAAGAAAACACCAAAAGAGCTTCCTATTCATATTTTTTCTGGAGAACGTGATCCAGTTGGAAACATGGGAAAAGGTGTACAAGAAGTATATGATATGTATAAAAAATGCGGTGTTAAAGATGTAACAATTCGTTTATATGAGAATGGAAGGCATGAAATGTTCCACGAAGTGAACAGACAGGAAGTATTTCAAGATGTGATTTCTTGGTTAAACGAGCATATTGTGTAAGATGAAAGCCTCACCTTTTTATTTAGGTGGGGTTTATTTTTTAGAATATGGCACAAGTAATATTCAGAAAGGAAAGAATTTTCATTGTGATAAATTACATGTATATTTCTTTGTTGTATATATTGATTTGAAATAAAGTTGCATTGTTTATAAAAAAAGATGAACTGTTTATGTGTAGATATTGGATTAAGAATAATCATTAATAAAATTTTTATCGAAAATCTTATTAGTGGAGAAAAGGGGATACCAGATTCTTTACGTTTTTTGATCCTGATGGAAATCCTTTAGGTGCTTGTCAATAAATTCACATATGCCACTTAAGGGAGCTTTAATGGAATAAGGGGCACAGAAATAATCAAACTTTTTCATAAAAGAATGATTCAATAGAATATATTAAGAGTGTGTTTTGATTGACTATTTCTTAAAAAACGCTTTTTCTGTTTTTTCGTTTATCAAGGTTATTAGTATCAATTTGGTCAAACATTATTTTAAAGCAACAAATAAGACTTCTGAACAAAAATGGATATTTATGTTAAAATTGGGTATGAGTGTGAAGAAATGATTTAAACTAAAGGGGTCATTTAAGGGAATAGTGGTTCAGAAAAAGTTTGAAATTTAAATGGATAGTGATTGGTTGTTAAATAATTAAGATAAAAGAGTGAGGGAAGGGGTATGGTGATTTGGAGGTTAAATATTCGAATGTTATTAAACCATTTAGAAGGTTGAAATTACTTGGAATGACCTTGATTACAATCATTTTACTAACATTGGTCTCAGGGTTCCTTTATGAATATACCAGTTACAAAAATGTTAAAAGCAACTACCCTCCAGATGGACAAATGATTGATGTCGGAGACAGAGAAATACATATGAATATTAAAGGAACCAAAACGAGCTTGCCACCTGTTGTTATTGAAGCAGGAACTGGTAATTGGTCTTATGATTGGTCGAACATTCAGAAAGAACTATCAAAACATACCCAAGTAATCACTTATGACCGAGCAGGGTATGGATGGAGTGATCTACCTCCTAATGGATTTTCTATCGATACGACGATTAATGATTTAAGTAAGATTCTCGAATCTTCTAAAATTGACACCCCTGTAATATTAGTGGGTCATTCTGTTGGAGGAATCTATTCTCGTCTCTTTACAGAAAAGTACCCAGAAAAGGTTTCGGGATTAGTGCTTGTTGATTCTAGAAATGAATATTTTTCAGAACAAGCAAAATCATTTAATGACAAGTTTTTCGAGACACAAGACCAATCGATGAATCGCATATTATCTCAAATTGGAATAGTACGGCTATTTGGGGAAAATATGTTTTCAGATTCAATGCCAAATTACCTTTCTGCAAAAAAGTATGTAAATGTTCATTGGGACACTTCATTTTTCAAAGTATTAAATGAAGAAATCAAGCAAATAAAAATCAATGAGAAATTACTGGAAGGTACTCGCTCTTTAGGAGATAAGCCATTAACAATTATCACACCGAGTGACGTAGAATTGCAGGCAACAGAATTAGGATTCTCAGAACAAGAAGCGGATAGCTTTGAAAAGATATGGATGGATTCTCAAAAAAAATTGACCAATTTATCCACTAATAGTGAATTCATTTTAGTTCCTAATAGTAGTCACTCAGTAATGTACGACCAACCTGATGTAATAATAAAAGCTATTTTGAAAATGGCTGATGAAATATATTAAACATCGTGCTTAATTAAATTTTACAGATATTATTGTGCTTTGTTCCATTAAAGGGCGCGATTGTGGAGCATCACAAGTCGAAAATGATTAAACTTTTTTATAAAACTAAAGCTTAAAACTGCTAGATAAGAATCTATTTTGATTAACTTTTTTCAAAATGGATTCTTCTTTATTTACCATAAATACATGTTTGTGAGCTATTTTTAATTAAACTTTTTTTCAAAGCTACAATATAAAGAGGACAGGGAGAGAAATGAATGATTGTTAGAGAAGCGTTACTAAAAGAAGCAAACGAGCTAAGTAACCTCGCATTATCCTCAAAAGCAACTTGGAATTATAGTGAAGAATTCATATTAGCATGTAAGGAAGACTTAACAATTACGGAACGATATATCAAGAATAATTATGTGTATATTTTAGAAGAAAAACATGAAATAATCGGATTTTTTTCATTTCAACGAAAAGAAGTAGATAGTCTTGATTTTCTATACCTACACCCAAGTTACAAAGGAAAAGGCTATGGAAGAATTCTTTGGGAAGGTGTTATTCAAAAAGCAACTGAATTAAACATTAAGAGTTTTACCATTGATAGTGATCCGAATGCGGAAGGGTATTACATAAAAATGGGGGCGAAATTAATAGGAGAAACACCTTCTACAGTGTTTAAAGATCGTCTACTGCCACTTTTGCAGTATGATGTGTAAAGTAATTCCCAATTGGATATTTTGAATTTAATTAGGAGATACTTAGTATGAAGTATACGGAAATAGAAAAGATAAGCGAAGTTTTATTTCAATCTTGGTCAATAGAGACAAGTTCAAAATGGACCCTAGATAACCCAGCGAAAGGACAATGCGGTGTAACGGCATTAGTAATCTATGATTTGTTTGGTGGAGAAATCGTGAAGACGAAAGTTCCTGAAGGCTGGCATTTTTATAATAGGATTAACGGCAAAAGATATGATTTTACAGCATCGCAATTTTTAAAAGAGATAGCATATATGGAGATTCCTTCTAATAGAAAGGAAGCATTTGCAGATACAAGTGACACGCAATATCATACTTTAAAACAAAAAGTTTGTATCCACATAAAGGAAGTTATTTCGTAATAATTATCTTTTGACTCTCGCTGGTCAATAAGTTACTATAGTGGTAGTAACTTATTGAGAAGGAATGTTTATATCTAAAAGAGTCGAGAGGGGAAATATTTTTGAAGACAGCTTATGTAAACGCTACAATCGTGACTTTGAATGAAGAGAATGAAGTGTTGAAAAATGGATATATCATTGTAGAAGATGGTCAAATTATAGAAGTACAATCAGGAGAATTATCTAGTGAGAAACAAGTGGATCAAGTCATTGATCTTTATGGAAAATGGGTCTTACCAGGTTTGGTGAATGCGCATACGCATGTCTTGATGAGTATTTTACGTGGAATAGGTGACGACATGCTCCTGAAACCATGGCTTGAAACGAGAATTTGGCCGCTTGAAAGCCAATTTACGCCGGAGCTTGCTGTTGCTAGCACAGAGCTTGGTTTGTTAGAGATGGTGAAAAGCGGAACAACAGCATTTTCTGATATGTTTAATCCAATTGGAGTAGATCAGGATTCTATCATGGAAGCTGTTCGTAAAAGTGGAATGCGTGCTGCTGTTTCTCGAACATTATTTAGCTTCGGAACGAAAGAAGATGAAAAGAAAGCAATTCTGGAAGCAGAAAAGTATGTGAAACGTTATTACAATGAAGATGGTATGTTAACGACGATGGTCGCTCCACACAGTCCGTATGCATGTTCCACAGAAATGCTAGAAGAGTGTGCACGAATTGCAGTGGAAAATAAAACGATGGTTCATATTCATCTTTCCGAAACAGAGCGTGAAGTTCAGGATATTGAAGCGCAATACGGAAAACGTCCAGTAGAATATGTAGCAAGTTGTGGTTTGTTCCAGACACCAACAGTAATTGCACATGGTGTTGTGCTAAATGAAAATGAGCGTGCATTCTTAGCGGAACACGATGTCCGCGTCGCACATAATCCGATTAGTAATTTAAAATTAGGATCGGGTATAGCAGATGTCCGAGCAATGTTAGAGAGCGGAATAAAAGTTGGAATTGCAACGGATAGTGTAGCTTCTAATAACAATTTAGACATGTTTGAAGAAATGCGCATTGCAACTTTATTACAAAAGGGAATTCATAAAGATGCAACAGCATTACCAGTGGAAACAGTTCTCTCATTAGCAACAAAAGGTGCAGCAGGCGTAATCGGGATGGAACAAACAGGTTCACTAGAAGTAGGCAAATGTGCTGACTTTATTACAATTGATCCATCTAATAAACCGCATTTACAGCCGGCAGAAGAGGTGTTGTCACATCTTGTGTATGCAGCGAGCGGGAAAGATGTTTCAGATGT
Source organism: Bacillus pseudomycoides (assembly GCF_002582035.1). Classification (GTDB taxonomy): domain Bacteria; phylum Bacillota; class Bacilli; order Bacillales; family Bacillaceae_G; genus Bacillus_A; species Bacillus_A pseudomycoides_B. The sequence continues at coordinate 67,847 of NZ_NUQE01000010.1, read as the reverse complement.
TGTCATTAATGGGAAACATATTGTCTGGAACGGTGAATGTAAAACGTTAGATGAAGAGCGTATTATTTTTGAAGCGAGCCGTTATAAACGAGGACTAGTTATGTAATTTGATTAAATGTAGGAGAACCAATGCTTTAACGCAAAGGTTCTTTGTTTTGTCTCATATTTTACAAAATAAAAAGAGAATGTCTTACAAATCCAATGCATCTAGATTTGTATAAGACATTCTCTTTATTATTGACCAATAAATGTTTGATACAACAAGAATATATTTAAGGCGATAATTAATACGGCAATCAACCATGCAAGAGTTGTTGTAAGTCGGTGATTCACTAAACCACCCATAATGCTCTTTTTACTTGTAAAGATAATGAGTGGAATTAGTGCAAATGCAATCCCAAATGATAAAACGACTTGACTCATTACGAGGGCATGAGTTGGATTCACACCTAATGCAATAATAAGAAGCGGCGGAACCATTGTAATAAATCGTCGCAAATATAAAGGGATGTGCATACGGACGAATCCTTGCATAATAATATCACCGGACAGCGTACCCACGGAAGAACTAGATAAGCCGGCAGTTAGTAAACCAATCCCGAAAAGAGTTGCTGATGCAGGTCCGACTAAGTGTTCAAATCCGTGAAAAGCGACATCTAAGTCTTCAATATGCAAGCCATGCTTGAAGAACAGAGCAGCTGCTACAATTAACATACTTGCATTAATTACTCCAGCAATGACCATCGCAATTACAATATCAATAAATTCAAAGCGGAAAATCTTTTTTCGTTGTTCATCTGTTGTTCCCACTACGCGGCGCTGTGTTAAAGCAGAATGTAAATAAATTGCGTGTGGCATAACCGTTGCTCCTAAAATTCCTGCGGCAAGTAAAATACTATCTACACCTTGAAATTTAGGAACGAAAAGTCCCGATAGAAGAGGACTTAGTTCTGGCTTTGCATAAAATACTTGCACGCCAAATGCAATAACGACAATAAAGACCATACCAGTAATGACTGCTTCTAACGGACGAACCCCTCTGCGTTGAAACTCTAGAATAATGAATGAGCCTACTGCTGTAATTAACGCTGAGGGCAATAGTGGAATGCCAAATAGTAAATTTAATCCTAAGGCAGCACCGATAAATTCAGCGAGATCAGTCGCCATAATTACTAATTCACCTTGTATCCATAAACCAATAGAAACAGATTTTGGAAAATGCTCCCGAGCAACTTCCGGAAGGTTTTTTCCGGTTGCAATTCCTAATTTAGCTGACAAGGATTGGATTAATACAGCCATTAAATTTGAAACAAGGATAACCCAAAGTAGTAAATAACCGTATTGAGATCCAGCTGCAATATTCGTAGCGAAATTACCTGGATCAATATAAGCTACAGATGCAATAAAAGCCGGTCCCAAAAATGGTAATAATCGTTTTAGTCCTTTTGTTTCACCGCTTAAGGCTAACTGCGCTGATTGCATCGTCCTATTATTTGGTGGAAGGTGTTCGCGTTCTTTTGTGTTTTCTGTCATGTTTTGTTTCCCCTTTTGTTATCTTGGTGCAATTTGTTTTATTTATGCTAGTTATTTATTTTATTAAATCAAAATACATAAATTATATTTCTTTTATTTGAACATAAATTTTTCCTTTGTGCAAATTATATTACATTAGGAAACAATTGTGCTAGTGTATTTATACATATAATGAATTTGTAAGTTAAGTATTTATCCCGCATTAAAGGGCAGTAAGACCTCCACCTCAAGATTGAGAGAGAAGCGAGGAAGATAGGTGGGGGATAACTGCCTGTAAAAGCCCCCACTGATGGAAATTTCACTTTATGAAACATATTAAATAAATAGGGTGTTTTGAAATGAGTATTTGTGTATAGTAAAAACGACAACTTTGACAAGAAGAATTAGATGGAAAATAAAGTGTATATTTTGAAAATGTAAAACACTTTCCATTTCTAATGTAATTTTAATCTTGCTTTCATCTTTTATTCAGTTTTCATTGTTAGAATGTCCAAAGGCAGTAATTTTTTGGAGGTTTTGATAATGCAATCAGTAATTCATGCAATTTCTTTATTTTTAGCTAATCTCGGTTATGGTGGTGTTATGCTAGCGCTTATGATTGAGGTGATTCCGAGCGAAGTTGTTCTATCGTACGCAGGATTTCTTGTATCACAAGGACAGATGAATTTTTGGGGAGCTGTTCTTGCGGGAACGATTGGAGGCACAATTGCTCAATTATTTCTATACTGGTTAGGATATTATGCTGGCCGGCCTTTTTTATTAAAATACGGAAAATATTTGTTAATTCGTCCTAAGCATTTAGAAATGGCTGAACGATGGTTCAACCAATATGGATCAGGTGTAATTTTTTCTGCAAGATTTGTTCCAGTAGTAAGACATGCTATTTCTATTCCAGCAGGAATCGCAAAAATGTCTGCAACAAAGTTCACAATTTACACAGTGGTTGCAATTGTTCCGTGGAGTATGCTTTTTATTTACTTAGGTAGTGTATTAGGAAGCCGATGGGAACAAGCTAAGCAAGTGTCTGGTCCGTATGTGAAGTATATTATGATCGGCGCGCTTGTCATACTAGCCGTCTATATAATTAGAAAGGTTATGAAGAAGAACGTGTCAAAAGCATAATCGTACTTTTATGATAAAAAGGGCTGTCCCGTAAGTTAGTTACACTGACTTATGGGACAGCCCTTTTTATAGGTGTTATATTAAAAAATGTTTTAGACTATAGAATAAAGTATTAGACTGAAAAAGTTATATATATATCTTTTGTTTCCACAATTCCTTTTCTCGTGAGTATATTTAATTTGTTTTAACATACTTCCAAAAGAATTCCCCTTCCTCAAGGAATGAGAAGGGTGAAGCCCAATGAGTAGAGAGGGGACGGAAAAAGCTATATTTCTTCCAATTACAATCCGAGGTATGCACAGATGGCTCTTACCATATTGAGGACCTATTACAACTTTTGCAGACTTTTTAAAACGACAGGATTTAAATCTGAAGTTGGTACTCCAGCACAACGATTGGGTTTAACAGAGAAGGTTTTCACTTTAAAAGATATAATCTATATGAGATGATTATTTTAGCAAAGACTCTGTTAAATTAAATGAGAGGTGTATTAATTGGAAAGGAAAAAGCTCAAGATATTCACTACAATCTCATTCTTTATAGCAATAGCTACAATTATTGTCATTCCTATATCCATATACACATTTATACCAAAAGTGTTTGGATTACTCGCATTTCTCATTTCTTTGATTGGCATCCCTTTGAGCATCATTTCAATGTTCAGCAAAGAAAATTTAGCAAAAAGAATTTTTGCTTTGATTGTAAATCTGTTGCCAATAAGCCTTTTTATTTACGCTTTAATTATGGAATTTACAGATGAATTTCTTCGAACCGCACCTTAGACGAAATCAAACAAGAAAACGGCAGCGATTTCGCTGCCGTTTTACTGTTTAAACAACCTGTTATTTGTATTGTTTTTCTTGATGTTAAATCCCTTTTTGCACCTCGTAACGGAACCCGTTAATTTCATAAGGGCTTTTTTATATTACATAACATTTAATTGAAAAAGAAACTATTTATTTTCTTTTAATTTCTCTAATTCTTGTTGTACTTCTTCTTGTAGATTTTGGTCTAAAATTTGTGTTTGATTAGGAGAATTTAACTTATAAAAATAGTTACTAGCAGCTGTTTCTGCTTCTAATTTCTGCACGTAAGTTTCGATACGTGCAAAACCTTTCGCTGCACTTTCTGTATGGAAAGAAGCAAGTGTTGTATTACTATCTTTTATAGCTTGCGCCGCATTTAATCGTGAAACAAGAACGAGTTCTTGATATTGTAAGTCTTGATATTTCTCTTGTAGTTTGTCAATTTGCTCATATAATGCAGCTGTTTGTTGTTTTGTTACTTCGTACTGTTCACGATATAATGCTGCTTTCTTCTCATTTATGATTTTATCTTGTAAAGCTAGTTGTGCCATATTATCTTCGTTGCGAGATACTGCAAGTTCAGCTTGACGAGTTCTTTTTGCGATAAGAGCATCCGCTTCCAAAATTAATGCTTCATATTTCTTTTCCAAATATAATTGGTGAGACAGAGCTTTTTGCGCTTTTGTAATTTGCTCATCTGCCTCTCTCATGTATTGCTTCAGCATGCTGATAGGACTTTCTAGCTTATCCAATGTTTGATGTACATTAGCCATTACAATATTTTTAATGCGTTTTAAGATACCCATTGTTTAGTTCTCCTCCTTACGAATATTGCGTTCCCATTGATCTAAAATGTCTATTTGTTTTTGCGATGTTGAAAAATTATATGTGTGAATATCTATATGCTCACTTGTTATTGTTCTTTTCTCTTTAAATTTTCTATACACCCAAGTAATAGCTGCGGCAAGCGCAAGTATTGGGATGAGCGGGAATAAACCGATAACAAGGAGTAGCACTCCTGTCCATTTTTTAGCCATATTTCCTTCAGATTTGCGAAGAATTAACCAACCGAAAAGAACAAGGCCAATTTCTAGTAGGAATGGTGCAAAGAATACATCATCAAATTCTTTTTCATGATGCTTTTTATACTGATCATGATCATGTCTTTCGGAGTTAGCAAAGTGCCCTTTCTCCGTAAAGAAAGCTTGTCCCTCTTTATCGTGGGCAACGACATGTTCAGCTTTTCTGTGCTCTTCATGATTCCATCTTTCTGACTTCATACTATGTAGTCCGAAGAATAGTAAAGTAAGAAGCAGGGGAAGGATTAAAATCCATTTTAGCCAGCGCAGTTTTTTGCATTTGTTCTTTTTCTTTTTCATGTGTTCACCTCCATCTATGATTCATTATGTTTCAAGAAAAAATGAATCTAGAACTACTTTTGATAGAGTCAAAATCTGAATGTTTGTGTCTGAATATATCACCTCGCTATATCTTTAGTGATTCCTAGTGTAGACTCTAGATGTGAGAATGGAATGAAAAGGTTATGATGAAAATATGAGAAATATATAAGAAAATTCTCATAAACATGAAGAGGCAATAGGAGGTTTCTCAAAGTGCTTTATTTAGAGGTATTTTTGATTCCTTATAGTTTTGATTGAAACGATGTAATGCAAGGGGAGTCGCAACATTTCCTGATATTTTACAGAGGTTACGTGGGTTTAGAGATTATAAAAACCTATTATATTTGAAGGAGAAAAACAAAAAGGAGTGAATTTACAGTAATTTTGCATACACTCTTTTTTTAGGTTGCTGTTTTCTAGTGCTGTAATAAATATGTTTAATTGTTATCTTCATAATGATAAACAATAAGGGATGAAATAAGAATGAAAAGATTTAGCTATTGTATTTGATTTACCGCCATCCATTAATAAATTATTACTAGTTCTTATAATCAAAAACTCGCCAAATAGTTGACGAGTTAATTTGTAAGTAACATATTTCATTTTTTAAAATAGATAGTAAAAATAGTCCCATAACCTAATTCACTCTCTACAGAAATATTGCCTCCATGTAATTCGATAATTTCTTTTACAATTGCAAGACCTAAACCCGTCCCACCTGTTGCGCGAGTTCGGGATTTATCGACTCTGTAAAATCGTTCGAAAATATGAGGTAGATGTTGTTTAGGGATGCCTTCACCTTCATCTTCTACTGTAATCGTAATATTCTCTTTATTTTCTATAACTGTAACGAATACTTTAGAATTAATATGTGAATGAGCATAGGCATTGTTTAAAAGGTTGATTATGACCTGCTCAAAGCGTTGTTCATCGGCTGGAATAACAATGTTTTCTGGACATGAGAAAATAATATGCATATTTTTGCTATTATAGGAAGTTTGTACTTTTGTAATTATCTTTTTTAATAAATGATATAAATTCGTCTCTTCTGTATGAATAATAAAATTATGTTTTTCCATTTTCGCTAATTCAAATAAATCTTGAACAAGCCGTGTTACATGGTCAGCTTCTTCTTTAATAATAGATAAATAATGATTTTGATCTTGTGCAGGAATCTGATTTTTAATAATAACATCAGCGTATCCTCTAACATATGTTAACGGTGTTCGGAGTTCGTGTGCAACGCTAGCTAGAAATTCGCCTCGTTCTTTTTTCATGTAATTTAAATCATCTGCAAGTTTTTGAATAGAATGCGCTAGTTCTCCTACTTCATCATTTCTATTAATATTTAAAGATACGGATAAATCCCCTTTACTCATTTTTTCTGTTGCTTTTTTCATTTTAATTAAAGGGTTGGTTAGAAGCCTTGATAATAAGAACATGGTTATAACAGTAAGGATAAAGGTAATGGCACCAACAACTATAAATTGGTATGTTAGGCGCTGAATCATTTGCTTAATAGAGTCAGTACCTAAAAACATGTATACATATCCTTTCGTATCACTGCCAACTTGAATGGGACTAATTGTACAAATATAATTAGATGTTTTCCAATGATCTTCTACAACTGTGCCATTTTTATTAACAGGGGACATTTTTGTATGTAAATGTTTTTCCATGGAATGGTCTACATTACTTGATTTTGCAAGAATTTCTCCATTTTTCGAAGTAATGACAACTTTAGTTTCTGCTTCTGATTCCATGAGGGCCACATGAGATATAGTTTGATCATCGAAGTATTTCTCCAGTACATCACGATGATTATTTCCTCTAGTAAGGAGAGATTTTACTTCCTCTTGAACTCTTGTATTGACTAAACTGTAATACAATAAAAAAAACAATATACTTTCAATTAGAAAGGTACAAATAAAAAAGTAAAATCCAAATTTTACTGAGATTCGCTTCATAAGAACCCACTATCCTTGTTGTTTAATAATGTCATATATCTTTCTCTTCACTTGCCCAGCGATATCCGATTCCATATATCGTCTTAAGGTGATCATGAATTGGAAAAGAAACTTTTCGTAACTTTTCACGCAAGTTACGAATATGCGAATCTACAGTTCGATCCTCTGTTTCTGATGTATGTCCCCAAATACGTTCAATAAGTTGTTCACGACTAAATACATAATTTACATTATTTAAAAATAAACCGAGTAGAGAAAATTCAATTGGGGTTAATAACAGTTCATTTCCATGCACAGTAGCAGCATGTTTGGCTTCATTCCATATCAATCCTTTATATTCTATTTTATGATGCTGCTTTGTTCTGCGTAGCACGGCCTCTATGCGAGCTAATAATTCTTCTTCATGAAATGGTTTCGTGATATAATCGTCAGCTCCTCTTTTTAATCCTTGTACGACATCTTGTGTATCATCACGAGCAGTTAGCATGATGATAGGTACGCTATTGAACTCACGAATTCTCACGCAAGTTTCCCAACCATCCATTTCGGGCATCATAATGTCTAGTAAAATTAATCGAAATTCTTTTTCTTCTAATAAAGAAATCGCTTCTTTACTAGAAGTTGCTTTTGTACAATGATACCCCCTAGGGGCTAAATATAGTGAAAGTAAATCTAGCATCCGTGGTTCATCATCTATTAATAGAATATTAATCATAAAAGTCCTCCTTAACTAAATGATACATAAACATAAGATATTTTACTAAAAGATATTGAAGAAATTATGCAGGACGTTTCGATTTTCTTCATTTTCACATCTCCATAATTTCTTGATAATCATTTTATATAATGACCGTGACAATAGAAGGAGGGATCTTCCATGAAAAGACTCGTGTTAACTGGAATCTCAGTCGTAGTAATTTCTTTACTTGCTGCATGTTCTACAACTACAACAAGTGATCATAAAAATATGAACGATAAAAAGACAACACAGACTGAAACAGCAACAAAACCATTACAAGTTATAAGGGGACCTGAAGTCACTTTAGTAGCGAAAGAAGAGAAACAGAAATTGAGTAACGGTGTTGTTGTTCCAGTATGGACATTTAATGGTTCATCCCCTGGACCAGAAATTCGTGTGAAAAAAGGTGAAAAAGTTAAGGTTACCTTGAAAAACGAACTATCTGCACCAGTATCTATTCATTGGCATGGATATCCTGTTCCAAATAATATGGATGGTATTCCTGGAGTCACACAAGATGCAATTGAACCGGGGAAAAGTTTTACGTATGAATTTGAAGCCAATGTACCAGGAACGTATTGGTATCATTCGCATCAAGATTCCGTTAATCAACTAGATCGAGGACTGTACGGTGCTCTTATTGTAGAAGATACAAATGAAAAATATGATAAAGATTACACGTTAATGCTAGATGAATGGGTAACTGATAAAAAAGAAATTGATAAACAAATTAAGGAAATGACAAAAGGGAAAATGGAAAAATCAGAAGATAATAAGTCTAGTATGGATCATGAAAACATGAAGGATATGGACCATTCTAGTATGGATATGGGAAGTAATAAAAAAGAATCAGGTAATATGGCAGGAATGGACCATGGAAATATGGATATGGCAGGTCATAATATGAGCATGTATGATTTATTCACAATCAATGGGAAAAGCGGGGATTTAGTAGAGCTGTTAAAAGTGAAAGAAGGAGATAAAGTTCGACTGCGATTCATCAATGCTGGTTACTTATCACACAATATTCATGTTCATGGTCATGATATAAAAGTAATTGCAACAGATGGACAGCCGATAAATGATCCAAAGGTTGTAAAAGACGAAGTGATTTCAATCGCACCGGGGGAACGTTATGATGTTGAGTTTACAGCGAATAATCCTGGGAAATGGTATGTTGAGGATCATGGGGAAGGAAAAGGTGTAAAAGGAATGAAAGCTGTTATTGAGTATGATAGCAGCAAAGATATGAAAGATAAAGCGAATGAAAAAGAAAAACTTCCAAAATTAGATATGACGAAATATGGTTCTAAAAAATTAGGAAGCTTCACATTAGATCAGCGATATAATGCCACATATACAATGGATTTGAACACAGAAATGAATGGCAATGGAATGATATATACAATTAACGGAAAAACATTTCCTGATATTGATCCAATTCAAGTGAAAAAAGGCGATCTAGTAAAAGTAAAATTAGTAAATCGTTCTAAAATGGATGATCACCCGATGCATTTGCACGGACATTTCTTCCAAGTATTAAGTAAAAATGGAAAACCAATAGAAGGTTCTCCGATTGTGAAGGATACATTAAACTTGAAACCAGGAGAAGAATATGAGGTAGCATTTGTGGCAAATAATCCAGGTGAATGGATGTTCCATTGTCATGATTTACATCATGCATCTGCCGGGATGGTTACAGAAGTGAAATATGAGGATTATAAATCTGATTATGTTCCAAACCCTAATATTCCTAATATGCCAGAGTGATATTAAATTTGTGTAATTTATTATGGATAATATAAAGCAGCTATCCAATTGGATAGCTGCTTTATTGATATGTTGTATGAAGCGTTTAATCGATCCCACATTAACGGGCAGTAAGCCCCCCACTGATGGAAGTTTCACTTTATACTGTTTTTTGAAATCTTGATTCAGTTAATGTATATGTTGATTGTGTTGAGAAGAAGGTGAATTATAATCTGGAAATGTTATAAAAACGGTGAGAAGAATTATAATGCTAACTGAAAGTAAAAATAGAAACCAGTGGTGAATATAAGAGGAGAAAATTTTTGACAAGAATTGAATGATACATGACGTAGTAATGGCAATTGTGAGCAAAATACTAATAAGAAGTATACTGTGTGCTTGCTGAGCATTCAACATTTCTGTCACCATAGCTCCCATCATACCTGCCATTAATCCAGAACACATACCTTCTAAAGCAGAGTACAGATGAAAGGATAGCCCAACTAAAAGTCCAACTATGCCACTAATCAACATAGAAAGTAAAGTAGAATACAACAAGTCTCCTTTCAAAATAATACCAAGATAGAATCCTATGCTTAATCCGGTGCTCATACTAAAAGACATAATAAATACCATATACTCCATTAGGGTACCTTTAGATTTAGTGATAAATGATGTAACAATAACTAAGATAAAACAAAGCGTTAGGATAGTTAACGTATAAGTGGACATAGTGATACCTCCCTGTCCTTTTGTTCATTTCATCATATGTGCGACTGTAGAATACTTATGCCTATATATGTCTGCAAAATATCTGCATAATTTAAGGGAGGGAATGAAAATAGTTGTTCTGATAAAAATACATACAAGTGTGCTTGTATGTATTTTATTTGAAAAAATTTCAAAAAACATACTTATGAACAGTTGCACTTTATACCCCCTACCCGTATAATGTATATAAAGATTGATAATTACAATACATGAGGTGATATGAATGGATCATTGTGAAGGAAATCATATAGATCAAAAAATGGTTCCTCGAACAGAAGAGGAAATTCAAAGTGTTATAAAACGTTTAAAGCGTATTGAAGGGCAAGTACGTGGTGTTCAAAAGATGGTAGAAGATAACCGTTACTGTGTTGATATTTTAATTCAAATTTCAGCGATTAATGCGGCATTAAATAAAGTAGGTTTTTCTTTATTGGAGCGCCATACAAAACATTGTGTAGCAAAGGCGATTCATGAGGGGAATGGGGACGAATCGATTCAAGAATTGATGAGTGTAATTAAGCAATTTTCAAAATAGGAGGGGTATAAGATGGAGAATCAAGAACATGTTACGCTTGGAGTTACAGGAATGACATGTGCAGCTTGCGCCAACCGGATTGAAAAAGTGCTAAATAAAATGGATGGGGTAGAAGCTAACGTAAACTTAGCAATGGAAAAAGCAAGTATTAAATATGATCCGTCGCAGCAAGAAATTTCTAACATAAAAGAGAAAATTGAGAAGTTAGGGTATGGCGTATCAGCAGAAAAAGTTACTTTTGATATTGAGGGAATGACATGTGCAGCTTGTGCGAATCGAATTGAAAAAGTACTAAATAAAATGGAAGGCGTTTCTCATGCAACTGTTAATTTAGCTACAAATAGCGCCGTTGTAGAGTACAATGAAGGTTTAGTTTCTACAGAAAATATTTTAGAAAAGATAAAGAAAATTGGGTATAAGGGGCAAATCCGTAACGAAAACGCAGAGCGTTCCGAAAAAAAAGAAGAAATTATTAAGGAAAAAAAGCGTCAACTTATTATTTCTATTATTTTGTCCTTACCTTTACTTTATACAATGCTTGGACATATGCCATTTGATACAGGAGTACCAGTGCCACATATTCTTATGAATCCGTGGTTACAACTTTTATTGGCAACACCAGTTCAGTTTTATATTGGAGGACACTTCTATGTAGGTGCTTATCGGGCTCTTCGAAATAAAAGTGCGAATATGGACGTTTTAGTCGTCTTAGGAACATCAGCAGCTTATTTTTATAGTTTATATGAAACTTTGAAAACGTTAGGAAATCCTGCATACACTCCTAATTTATATTTTGAAACAAGTGCGGTTTTAATTACGTTAATTTTGGTCGGAAAGTACTTTGAAACAATGGCAAAAGGGCGTACAACAGAAGCCATTTCTAAATTGTTAAGTTTACAGGCAAAAGATGCGCTTGTTGTTCGTAATGGTCAAGAGGTACGAGTGCCGTTAGAAGAAGTCGTGATTGGAGATATCATGATTGTAAAACCCGGTGAAAAAATACCGGTGGATGGTATCGTGATTTCGGGGACATCTTCTGTCGATGAATCTATGATTACTGGAGAATCTATTCCGGTGGATAAAAAAGAAGGAGATCCTGTCATTGGAGCGACGATTAATGCAAATGGGATGCTGACCATTCAAGCTGAAAAAGTTGGGAAAGATACAGCATTAGCAGGCATTATTAAAATTGTTGAAGAAGCGCAAGGATCTAAAGCACCTATTCAAAGATTAGCAGATATTATTTCAGGTATTTTTGTTCCTATTGTTGTAGCGATTGCTTTAGTTGCATTTATTGTATGGTATTTCTTTATAACACCAGGAGATTTACCAAAAGCATTGGAAGTAGGAATTGCGATTCTTGTCATTGCATGTCCATGTGCACTAGGTTTGGCTACACCAACTTCTATTATGGTTGGTACGGGAAAAGGAGCAGAAAAGGGTATTCTCTTTAAAGGAGGTGAATATCTAGAAGGGACACATAAAGTAAATGCGATATTATTAGATAAAACAGGAACAGTAACAAAAGGAAAACCAGAAGTTACCGATGTATTAGAATTTCAAGAAGGTATGATTGATTATGCGATTTCAGCTGAAAGTGCTTCTGAACATCCGTTAGCCCATGCGATTGTTGAATATGGAAAACAACATGAGATAAAATGGAAAGAGTTAAAGCATTTTTCAGCAATTCCAGGTCATGGCATTGAAGTAAACATTGAAGACAAAAAAGTTCTTGTTGGAACACGTAAATTGATGAATGAACAATCTGTAGAAATTTCGCAGCATGAAGACGTCATGAAAGAACTAGAGTATCAAGGTAAAACAGCGATGTTTGTTGCAATTGATGGGAAACTTGCTGGAATAATCGCTGTTGCTGATACTGTAAAGGAAAGTTCAAAGGACGCAATTCAAACACTCAAACAAATGGGAATTGAAGTATATATGGTAACAGGTGATAATAAACGTACAGCTGAAGCGATTGCAAAACAAGTTCATATTGACCATGTATTTGCAGAAGTATTGCCAGAGGATAAGGCTAAGATTGTAGAGGATTTACAAAAACAAGGGAAGAGAGTAGCAATGGTAGGTGACGGTATTAATGATGCACCAGCTCTTGCGAAATCTAATATTGGTATGGCAATTGGAACAGGTGCAGATGTAGCAATTGAAACTGCAGATGTTACGTTAGTTGGCGGTGACTTATCACATATACCAAAAGCGATTGAGTTAAGTCGTAAGACGATGAAAAATATTCGTCAAAACTTGTTTTGGGCTTTATTCTATAATGCAATCGGTATTCCTGTAGCGGCGTTTGGATTGTTAGAGCCTTGGGTAGCCGGAGCGGCGATGGCATTTAGCTCTGTATCTGTTGTGACGAACGCACTTCGTTTGAAACGCGTTAAAATATAAATTAATATGGAGGAATTTAATATGACTATCACATTAAACGTACAAGGAATGACATGTAATCATTGCAAAATGGCGGTAACAAATGCACTTACAGAATTAGCGGGAGTACAACATGTAGAAGTTAACCTGCAAGAGGGAACTGTAAATGTAGATTATGATGAAGCAAAAGTAGATGTAGAAAAAATGAAAGAAGCTATTGAAGATCAAGGATACGATGTACAGTAAATAGGGAGATTCCATAAAAAGGCCGTTTTATTAAAAGTGGGGACTATTCACAAGGAAGGTCGTACGCTTTTGATTGGCTATCGGAATAATAGCACGTTAAGAAGGACAGTTTTAAACTGTCTTTTTTATTTGTTCTCCAACGTAGTTGCAATCCATAAGGTGTGAGTCGCGATCTACAAAGGCAGTTAACGTTTATATATTAAACGAATTAGCTATTTTAATTATTTTCTTTTTTTCTAACTTTTTGTTTTGGTCGAACAAGACCATCGATTTATCAAAAAAATAGTCCGGTATATGCTTGGATTTCAGTCTTTTCAAACAGCCGGCAAAACACTTGCTGGCATTGAAGTCATGTATATGATTAGAAAAGGACAAACTCTCCAAGGAGAGAAGTCTGTCCAAAATCAGATACAACTTATCAATAATCTCTTCGGCCTCATCGCATAATAAGGGATTCCTAATGTGATCTGCCGTTCTCTTTTTAAATTTGATTATCTTTGCACCAGAACCGAAATTAGGATACTATGCCCAAAAGCTATAAATTTTGGGCTGATATCTCGAATTCGAGATAAATGGATTTGTAAGAAACTATAGACAGAAGAAATTGTTATTTTTTTATATATTATCTCGAATTCAAGATAAATTATATTGATGTGAATGTAACCACATCATGTGAATAAGATTAAGTGTAAGCTAATGTAAAAGGAATAAGACAATCGCTAATGTTTAGTGATTAAGATTAAAGTTTTTAAATAAGAAAATGAAAAGGAGTATACAAAATGAATAAGAAAACGATGGGGATTCACCACATTACAGCAATCGTAGGTCATCCACAAGAGAATGTAGATTTTTATGCAGGGGTTTTAGGGTTACGTTTAGTCAAACAAACGGTAAACTTTGATGATCCAGAAACGTATCACCTTTACTTTGGTGATGAGGGAGGAAAACCAGGAACAATTATTACTTTCTTCCCGTGGGCAGGTGCCCGTCAGGGAATCATTGGAGATGGTCAAGTAGGAGTAACTTCTTACGTTGTTCCGAAAGGAGACTAGAAAAATTCAATATTCCGTATACAAAAATGAATCGTTTTGGAGAACAGTACTTAGAGTTTGACGATCCTCACGGCTTGCATTTAGAAATTGTTGAAAGAGAAGCAGGGGAATTGAATACTTGGAATTTTGGTGAAGTGACACCAGAAGTTGCGATTAAGGGATTTGGTGGAGCAACTCTTCTATCTGCCCAACCTAGCAAAACTGCAGAGTTATTAGAACACGTAATGGGGTTAGAACGAATTGGAGAAGAAGGAGATTTTGCTCGCTTCCGTTCCTCAGCTGAGATTGGAAATATCATTGATTTAAAATTAACTTCTATTGGACGTGGACAAATGGGAGTTGGTACAGTTCACCATATTGCATGGAGAGCTAGTGATGATCAAGATCAATTGGATTGGAGAGAGCATGTTTCACGCTATGGATATGGTGTAACACCTGTACGAGATAGAAACTATTTTAACGCGATTTACTTTAGAGAGTATGGAGAAATCCTGTTTGAAATTGCAACTGATCCTCCAGGATTCGCACATGATGAATCAAAAGAAACGATGGGTGAGAAATTAATGTTACCTGAACAATATGAGCCACATAGAAAACAGATTGAACAAGTATTACTACCGTTTGAAGTAAAAGAGTTAGATTAATTTCTAGAAAGGAATGATTTCTTTGCTATCGATAGATCCATTACAAAATACTGAAAGAGAAAATTATAAATTTCTAATTGGAAGTATTATTCCAAGACCGAAATAAATTAAGCATAGCTTATAAATTAAGTGGAGAGAGGAATATGTCAAACAAAATAGCAGGTATTCATCATATTTCTGTCATGGTAAATGATACGCAGCGGACAATTGATTTTTATGCAGGTGTACTAGGGTTAAGGCTTGTAAAAAAGACAATCAATTTTGATCGTCCAGAAGTGTATCATCTGTATTTTGGAAATGAATCCGGTGAACCTGGAACGGTCATTACTTTCTTTCCGTGGCCTAAGCAGTTAAAGGGACGTATTGGAACAGGGCAGGTTGGAGTAACCGGTTATATGATACCAAATGGATCCATGCCACTTTGGGAGAGCCGTTTGCGAGAATTCAATATTGAATTAATTTCATCAGTTCGCTTTGGAGAAACGTATTTACAATTTCAAGATCCAGATGGTCTCCAAATTGAATTGGTTGAGCGAGAAGGGGGGCCACAAAATACGTGGAGCTTTGGAGGAATTGGTATAGAGAACGCGATTAAAGGATTTAGTGGTGCTACTTTATATTCTGCACAGCCGAATAAAACAGCCCAATTGCTTGAAGAGATATTTGGATTAGAATGCATTGGACAAGAGGATGAATTTTTGAGATTTCAATCAGAGGCAGAGGTTGGAAATATAATTGATATTAAATTAACGGCTTCAATCCGAGGTTTAATGGGAGCAGGAACTGTTCATCATATTGCATGGCGAGCAAAGGATGAAGAAGAGCATCAAGAGTGGTGGTCTATGCTTCAAGAAAAAGGATATTACCCAACCGAAATTTTGGATCGAAATTATTTCAAGGCTCTATATTTTCATGAAGCAGGTGGCATTTTATTTGAAATAGCGACAGATCCACCAGGCTTTGCAGTGGATGAACCCACAAAGGAACTGGGCGAAAAGCTTATGTTACCATCATGGTTAGAGCCGAAAAGAGAAGAATTAGAAGAAATCTTACCTCCTATTGAGGTTAGAGTTTTGGAAGGGGATAAATAATGAAACATATTTTTCATAAAGGGAAGGATTTATCGAAACCAACATTATTACTGCTTCATGGTACAGGTGGGAATGAACTAGATTTCTTACCACTTGCGGACAGAATTGATGATGAAGCATCTATATTAAGCGTTCGTGGAAATGTATTAGAGAATGGAATGCCTCGTTTTTTCCGAAGATTGGCAGAGGGCGTTTTTGATGAAGAGGATCTTATTTTTCGCACAAAAGAATTAAATGAATTTCTTGATGAAGCAGCAGTAACATATGGTTTTGATAGAGAAAATATAGTAGCCATTGGTTATTCAAACGGAGCAAATATAGCAGCAAGTTTATTATTCCATTATCAAAATGCATTAAAGAGTGCCATTCTTCATCATCCTATGGTACCAAGAAGAGGAATTGAGCTTCCTAATTTATCTGGTAAATCTGTGTTTATTGCAGCTGGAACCAATGATCCAATTTGTTCATCTATGGAATCTGAGGAATTACAAATATTATTAGAAAAATCAAAGGCAAATGTAACAATGCATTGGGAAAATAGAGGGCATCAACTGACTGTGAGTGAAGTAGAAGCAGCAGCTCAGTGGTATCGTACTTTTCTAAATGCGTGATAAAAAAGATTTTATGATGCGGATTATAATTTGAAAAAAGTGAAAAAATAGGTAGGTGTAATGAAGTGGGTATTTTATCCAAGTTATTTGGAAATTTATCAATAAAGGAGAAAAAACAATGGAAAATGTAAAATTAGCAGTGATTTATTACAGCATGGGTGGAACAAACTATCAGCTAGCGAAATGGGCTGAGGAAGGTGCAAAAGAAGCTGGTGCGGAAGTAAAAGTATTAAAAGTACCAGAATTAGCTCCGCAATCTGTAATAGAAGGAAATTCAGCTTGGAAAGCACATATTGAAGCAACAAAGGATGTATCTGAAGTAACATTAAATGATTTAGAATGGGCAGATGCTATTATTTTTAGTGTACCCACTCGTTTTGGAAATATGCCTGCACAAATGAAGCAATTTTTAGATACAACAGGTGGATTATGGTTCAATGGAAAACTTGTAAATAAAGTTGTGAGTGCAATGACTTCTGCACAAAACCCTCATGGAGGCCAAGAAGCAACAATTTTATCATTATATACTACAATGTATCATTGGGGAGCAATTGTTGCTGCACCTGGATATACTGATTCTGTAACATTTGGTGCAGGTGGAAACCCATATGGTACTAGTGTTACTGTTGGTCAAGATGGAAAAATGATTGAAGATGTACAAGCAGCAGTGAAATATCAAGCGAAGCGTACAGTAACAGTTGCAGAATGGGTAAAGAAAGCAAATCAATAAAAAGAATTTAGGAGAATGTAAGGTTAATATAGCACTATTAATAGCTTCAATATTATTTGTTCACTGAATATTCATTATTGGTATAAAAAAATAAGAAGACCTATCTAAATTTATAGATAGGTCTTCTTTGTTTTTATTTGATAAGCTCTCGTTGAGCGCCCCTATAGCTTCCAATAATATTTTGATAACTAGGAAGATGCTTAGCAAGTAAATTTCCAAATCCTTCAACGTCATTTCTCCAGTCACGTTGTAATTCGCATGCAATGCTAAACCAGTTCATTAACTGAGCCCCTCCATGCGCTATGCGTGTAAGGGCAGCATTGGCAACTTGTTGACTAAAAGTTCCTGATGCATCGGTTACAACGAACACTTCATATCCTGCTTTTATGGCAGATAATGCTGGGAATGCCACGCAAACATCTGTAACCACACCTGCGATGATTAGTTGTTTTTTGCCTGTTTTTTCAATGGCTTTTACAAATTCTTCATTGTCCCAAGCATTGATTTGTCCAGGACGAGCTATTTTTGGTGCATCAGGGAAGAGTTCAACTAATTCTTGCATTAGTGGCCCGTTAGGTCCGTTTTCAAAGCTTGTTGTTAAAATAACCGGTAAATCAAAAAATTTAGCAGTGTTAGCAAGAGCCATAACATTGTTCTTGAACTCATCAACACTATAGTCACGTACTAGACCAGCAATAAGACCCGTTTGATGATCTACAAGTAGAACGACAGCGTCATCTTTGGAAAGACGAGAATAGAGATCAGACATTAAGTAATCCTCCTATAATTAATTTGGTGGGCAAAGGCCCATTTATAATGATACTGAATTTAATTAATTATTATAAGTATTGTTAAAAATGAGATAAATAGGTAAAATTGTTGACGACGTTTTATTTCTCACAATTTTTTTTGGGGAATTCGATTCAAAAAGATTTCTTAGAGATATAAAGGTGAGTTACGCGGATATATATAAACAACAAAGGGATTTATATAAGAGTCATGACTACTAAATAAATCTCTTTATTTAAAAGTGTTTTTCTAATTCAGGTCTTGATAACTTACAAAAGTTATACCGTTTTATTCCTTTTCGATTAAAGAATTCTAAGTGAGTTTTAATCAAACTTTTTTATAAAACGGAATGTTTATTCGAGAAGAAAAGAAGCCATTTTGATTATTCTTTTTTCAAAATAGCTTCTTTTTATTTATCGTAAAATAGGGTTCGCGCGATAATGTTAATCAAATTTTATTTCAATGCAACAATTGTAGTATTTGTGAAGTATACGGTTATTAAGAACATGGTGGAAATTAATAAATTTTATAAAAAAAAGCGTCATTTTAATCTTAAAAATGACGTTTTTTAATCTTCTTATCACTTTTTCATTTCAATCTCAATTCTCTTTATCAAGTCAGCTGATACTTTATTGAAATACTCCATAACTGTCTTTCTAATATCATCAGATATAACTTTCAAATCACTAGCCAAATTTTCGACAAGATGTTCTTTTCCTATTTGAGTTAACCTCGTATAGAATTCACCAGCCTGCCCAAAACTGTCTTGCTTTGTTATAGAAGTTCTTTCTAGTTTGCCTTCAACATATCTTCCATCATCACTTGTAATTTGATTAGCTGGTGTCCAATTTTGTTGTTGGTTAACCGGTAATTTACGAAATTCAGCTCCAATTCTTCTTCTTTGAGAATCACTATAAATATTGGCACGGCCCTGCAGTATTTTATCGTCAGATAATTCTGCACCGTCTAGTAAATTAGAAACGGAGAAGGCGACTTTTTCTACTTGTTCCATATAATTATCAGGATTTTTAAAAATAAGGTCTTGATAATTTTGAAAGTGACCTATCACATTTAATGATAAAAAAGTTGTATCGTTAAATGTGATATGCTTTGAATAGGCATAATCTTTTATCCCGATAATCGTATTTTGTTTACAAATAAAATTGAATTTACTAAAATAATGAATATAAATCGTAATGATTATGTTTTATGTTGACGTTGTAAAAGTAGCTGCAAGTGTAGTCAGAAACAAAGAAATGGATGGTTGATAATATGAACAAAGTAGAAATTCATATTTTAGGTGGTTTTTTAGGGAGCGGAAAATCAACGCTGCTTCAAAATCTTTTATTAGCGGAAAAGAAGAAAAATCGAAAAGTTGCAGTACTAATGAATGAAATAGGTGAATACTCCGTAGATACAGATATTGTAGGACGAGAAAATATTTTAAGAGAACTTTTAAAAGGCTGTATTTGCTGTACGATGAAAGACGAATTAGAAATTCAGCTACATTCCTTATATCAAGAGGAGAGACCGGATGTAGTTTATATAGAAACAACAGGAGTTGCGCATCCGATTGAAGTATTAGACGCTTGTCTCTCACCAATTTTAGCTCCTTATATTGAGGTAAAGTCCATTATTGTTGTATTAGATGCAATCAGGTGGTTAAATCGAGAAACATTAAGTAGAAGCGTGCAACAACTTTTAAACGAGCAGATGAAGTATGGAAGTCATATTCTTATCAATAAATCAGATTTGCTTAGAGACGAAGAGAAGAAACGGATTGTTGAGGAAGTAGCGTTAATAAATAAACATGCAAAATTATACGAAACACAGTATTGTAATATATCTTTAGAGGATTTCGAAGAGGTAAAGCTAGCAAGTAATCAAAATCATGAAAAATTACATGTGAAACAGCATTTACATATTCAAACTATGACCTATTCATTTAAAAAATCAATTGATCAGGACAAATTGTACGAGTGGCTTTCTAATTTACCTGAGAGAATTTATCGTGTAAAAGGGTTTGTGAAATTTCATGGTGATAAATACCCAACTTTGCTGCAATACTCATTTGGTGTGCCATCTTTATTGGAACAGGATTTTGGTTTCCCTACAAATCTTGTAATAATTGGAGAGAATTTAGATAAAGCGAAACTGAAGAAAGAGCTAGAGAGTTTGGAACAAGTTGAGTTGTAAGGTTTGTGTACGGTCGTTTTCAGATGAATATTTTATTAGAGAGGGAAGGACTTATTTTTTAGTCATTCCCTTTTCTATTTAAGAAATGAATCTATTATTAGAAAATATTTACAAATGAACTGGAAGGTATTTGGGAAAAGTTAGAGAAATTAGAGGTAATTCAGGGAATTTTCATTTCATGGTAGCAGTCAATATCGATAAACGGATATGTCATTATTACGGATCGTTTATTTCAGTGTATTCAATTCTCTAAGAAGGTAAATGAATAGGGGGAATCATGATGTCAGTGAAAAAACGTAAGTGGCTAAGGATAGTGTGCACAAGTTGTATACTTGGTTCACTGTTCGTATCAGTTGGGTGCTCTGGAAAAAAAGCAAGTACAAGTAATGAGGAAACAGTTAAGGTAGGTGTTCTTGCTTCGTTAACTGGACCACTTGAATCGTATGGAAAACAAACAGTAAATGGATTTGAGCTCGGTCTAGATTATGCAACAGGTGGAACAGGAAAAGTGGAAGGGAAAAAGATTGAGTTTGTTGTAGAAGATACGGAAACAAAAGCAGATGTAGCCGTTAAGAAGGCTACGAAACTATTAGAAGAAGATAAAGTAGACTTTTTAGTTGGTTCATCTAGTTCGAGTGATACGTTAGCAGTTTTACCATTGGCTGAAGAATATAAAAAAATAATGGTTGTTGAGCCGGCTGTAGCAGATAGTATTACAGGGAAGAACTGGAATAAATATATTTTTAGAACAGGACGAAATTCATCTCAAGATGCAATTGCTGGTGCAGCATCAATTGCTAAGAAAGATGTGAAGATTGCTACACTAGCTCAAGACAATGCATTCGGAAGAGAAGGGATTGCGGCATTTAAAGATGCGGCAAAGAAGTTAGGTGCAAACATTGTAAATGAGCAATATGCTGATGCGAATTCTACTGATTTTACGGCAAATATACAAAATATTATAAGCTCAAAACCAGAGTATTTATTTATTGTTTGGGCAGGTGCAAATTCACCATGGAAGCAATTAAAAGATATGAATGTGGAGCAGCAAGGTATTAAAATTTCAACGGGTGCACCTGATATTCCAGCGTTAAAAACGATGGATGCGTTAGTTGGCATGCAAGGATTTTCAGTGTATTATCATACCCTTCCAAAAAATAAAGTGAATGATTGGTTAGTAGAAGAGCATAAAAAACGATTTAACGGTGCTGTTCCAGACTTGTTTACAGCTGGTGGGATGTCAGCTGCTATTTCGGTCGTTGAAGCCTTAAAGAAAACGAAAGGTGATACTGATGCCGATACGCTCATTAAAAAGATGGAAGGAATGGAATTTGAAACACCAAAAGGAACAATGAAATTCCGTACGGAAGATCATCAAGCTTTACAAACGCTTTATTCGATTACATTGAAAAAACAAGATGGAATTGACTATCCTGTTCCAGTTTTAGAGCGGGAATTAAAAATGACAGAGACAGAACCGCCAATTCGCAATAAATAATCTGAATAATTAAAATAATCAACTTCTTATTGTAACGAACAGTGAAAGTTTTCCATTCTTATCATAAAGGGATGGAAAACTTTTCACTTTAAAACTCCGCCTCAGAATTCAGAAAAAACGAAGAAGATAGGTGGAGACTAGTGATCAGTAGGGAATTAAGGAATCCTTTGTGAGGAGGATATAGTGTGGAGAATTTGTTAGAGACTCGTGAACTTTCTGTTTCATTTGGAGAGCATCATGTTATTAAAGATGTAAATTTGATGATACCGAAAGGAAAACTTATTTCCATTATTGGACCGAACGGAGCAGGGAAAACCACCCTTTTTAATTTGTTAAGCGGCCAACTTTCTCCGACAAAAGGAGAGATTTATTTTAAGGAACGTGACATTACAAAGTTATCGATTCCAGATCGAACGCGTCTTGGTATGGGACGCTCTTTTCAGCTTACAAACATTTTTCCAGAATTAACGGTTCTTGAAAATGCCCGGCTTGGTGTACAGTCTTATGCGAAAGATTATTATAGTTTCTTCCCACGCCCATCTCAGTATAAGCAGCAACAAGAAGAAGCACGCCATTTACTCGAAGTTGTGTTGCTGAATGAAAAGGAAGAAGTACTTGCAAAAGATTTAGCTCATGGAGAAAAGCGAAAATTGGAACTTGCAATGCTTTTAGCACTTAAAACAGATATGTTGTTGTTAGATGAACCGACAGCGGGTATTTCTCTTGAAGAAGTTCCTGCTATTCTCCAAGTAATTGAAAATATAAAAGATAATCGTGAAAAAACGATTGTGCTAATTGAGCACAAAATGGATATGGTCCTTCATTTATCTGATCATCTCATTGTGTTATTTCAGGGGGAGTTATTAGCTGAAGGGTTACCAGAAGAGATTATGAAGGATGAGCGTGTGCAAACTGCATATTTAGGAGGATTATACAGTGACACTATTAAAAGTGGATAATATAGAAACATATTTAGATCAATTTCATATTTTGCAAGGTGTTTCTTTTGGAGTGGAGGAAGGAACCATTACAGTCTTATTTGGAAGAAACGGAGCAGGAAAAACGACAACGCTGCGTTCTATTATGGGGTTTTATACCATTTCTAACGGAGCGGTTTATTTTGGCGAAGAGAAAGTAAATGGGCTATCAACACATATGATTTCTCGAAAAGGTATAGGGTATGTCCCAGAAAATCAAGGAATATTTTACGACTTAACGGTTGAAGAAACGTTTGCACTTGCTCAAACGAAAAAAAATGAAGAAACAGATGAAAAAGTGGAATGGATGTTGAGTCTCTTTCCAGACTTAAAACAATTTTGGCATAAAAAGAGTGGATTGTTAAGTGGAGGCCAAAAGCAAATGCTTGCTATCTCAAGAGCTTACATTAACAGTGAAGGCCTACTGCTTATTGATGAGCCTAGTAAAGGATTGTCACCAATCATGATTGAGAAGTTGATGATCTCAATTTTAAAAATGAAGGAGAAAACAACTGTTTTACTTGTCGAACAAAATTTTATGATGGCCAGTCAAATTGGCGATTATTTTTACATTATGGATAATGGGAAAATTGTGCATAATGGTCCGATGAGTGAACTGAAGGAAGATAAGGAAACATGTCATAAATATTTAGGGATTTCTTAACCTTGATATGGATGAGGTGAAAAACGTGGATGTGTTGATTAATTTATTTGTAAATGGTGTTTCGACAGGTGTGCTTATTTTCTTATTAGCATCTGGCCTAACACTCATTTTCGGTTTAATGAGTGTTCTTAATTTTGCTCATGGTGGGCTATTTGCATGGGGTGCTTTTACTGGGGTGTGGTTGTTTAATGTAACAGGCAGTTATATGTTTGCATTATTTGGTGCTATTGTGATGGGCATGTTTCTTGGTTGGATATTAGAAAGATTCCTCATCCGTCCGGTTTATGGAAATCATGTTCGTCAGCTTCTGGTTACACTTGGTGGTATGCTCGTACTAAGTGAATGTATCAAAGTATTTTGGGGGCCGAATCCGATAGGAGCTAAGTTACCAAATTGGTTACAAGGCAGTTTTACATTTGATGGAATCATATTAATCAAGTATCGCTTATTTGTTATTTTAATCGGTTTATTCGTTTACATCGGATTTGTATTATTACTTCGAAAAACGAAAATCGGGCTTATGATTCGTGCTGGTGTAATGGATAAAGAGATGGTTCAAGCGCTTGGGATTAATGTGAAAGCTATCTTTTCTTTTGTATTTTTATTAGGAGCTGGAATGGCGGCGTTAGGTGGCTTTCTTCTCGCGCCTTATTCGGGTATTATTTTTGCTGAAATGGGGATGCAGTATGCTATTTTAGCTTTTATCGTTGTAATTATTGGTGGATTAGGTAGTGTACAAGGTTCTGTAATCGCATCCTTAATTGTTGGCTTGGCAGGAGCTTTTACGGCGTACTATGTTCCAGATTTATCGCTTGCGATAAACATGTTGATGCTGTTATTTGTCTTATTAGTTAAGCCAACAGGACTTGTTGGTGAAAAGGGGTGAGATTGTTATGACTACATCATCTAATCGAGCTAGCTTATATTTTTTGGGGGCAATTCTTTTCTGTTTCATGCTATTTCCTTTTATAAACGATTCAAGAAGCATATTAATCTTGTTTACACAAATTTTCATTTTCGCAATATTTGCAATGAGTTTTGATATTTTATTAGGTTATACGGGAATTGTGTCATTTGGACATTGTATGTTCTTTGGAATCGGTGCTTATTGTGTCGCACTCCTATTAGATCGACAAGAGGCAACAATGTCGAGTTTTTTTATTGGGATTATATTAGCAGTCACTTTATCAGCGGTCATTAGTTATATAGTTGGTATGCTTTCCTTACGATTAAAAAGTCATTTCTATGCGATGCTAACACTAGCCATTTCTCAATTATTCTTTGTGCTAGCTGAAAAATGGCGAACTGTCACGCATGGGGGAGATGGTTTTACGTTTCGTGTACCTGATATATTTCGAGATCGTTTCACATTTTACTATATTACATTAATAAGTCTAGTAATCATTTTTTTATTACTACAACTGTTTACGAAATCTTCAATTGGAAACGTATTAAAAGCGATTTCGCAAAATGAACAACGTGTGGAAGCACTTGGTTATAAAATTCTTCACTATAAAGTAATTGCGAGTGTTGTAGCTGGAGTAGTAGCATCTGTGAGCGGCGGATTATTTGTTATCACACTTCGCTTTGTAAATACGACCGTTTTTTCAATTGACATGACGCTAAATGCTTTATTAATGACGACAATCGGTGGCATTGGGACATTAGTAGGAGCGATAATAGGGGCAGGAATGATTGAATCTTTGAAATACTATTTGTCGGAGCTTGCTGCGCAGTACCCAATTTTTGAGCGATGGACAATTTTTCTTGGTTTATTGTATATCATCGTCTTATTAGGTCTTCCAACAGGTATGGTAGGAACAGTAAGGAAACTGGTGAAATGGAAACAGCATAAGAAAAAAGAGAAGAGGGAGCAAATTGAGCATAGTGCTTAATTCGCTAGAGAATGGCCTCTTAACTGAAAACGAATTTAATAGTTACTTATACTACGCACATTAAAGTGCATGATTGTATTTTAAACGATATATAGATATAATTCATTCTATGGAAAAATTAGTATTTTAGAAAGATTAGGGAGTGTTATATTTGGCAGAATTATTACAAGGAAAAAATGTATTAATTACAGGAGCTGGAAGAGGGATTGGCCGTGCTGTAGCAATTGCCTTAGCAAAAGAAGGCGTGAATGTAGGACTTTTAGCACGTTCAGAAGAAAATTTAAAAGCTGTTGCAAAAGAAGTTGAGGCAGAAGGCGTGAAAGCTGTAATTGCTACTGCTGATGTATCTTCATATGAAGAGGTAAGTGAAGCAATTGAAACATTAAAAAACGGCTTAGGTTCTATTGATATTTTAATTAATAACGCTGGGATTTCTAAATTTGGTAAATTTTTAGAACTAGATGTTGCGGAATGGGAAAGAATCATTCAAGTGAACTTAATGGGTGTATATTATGTAACTCGTGCTGCGTTACCAGGAATGATTGAGCAGCAGTCCGGTGATATTATTAATATTTCATCAACAGCTGGACAAAAGGGAGCACCAGTAACAAGCGCGTACAGTGCTTCTAAATTTGGTGTTCTTGGTTTAACAGAATCGTTAGCAATGGAAGTACGTAAACATAATATTCGTGTGACAGCATTAACACCAAGTACGGTTGCAACAGATATGGCAGTAGAATTAGGTTTGACAGATGGTAATCCAGATAAAGTTATGCAGGCTGAAGATATTGCCGAATTTATTGTAGCGCAGCTGAAATTAAATAAACGTACATTCATTAAATCTGCTGGATTATGGTCTACAAATCCGTAAGAGAATGGATAATTGAATTAACAAAAAAGATGGCTGTTCTGAAAAAGAACAGCCATCTTTTTTAGGCGTAACCTTAGCACATAGTTTCTTAATCACTTGACGATAGAATGTTCATCTTATTCCAACATGTCACTTCATCAACAAATAAACGTAATGAGGTAACTAAGAATAAATGTTTGTATGAAATACGTTTATTTCCAATTTAGATGGTCGAATTTTCTAAGATGAAATGTTATGATGCCATTAAGGTACAATAAGTTTGGAAGGGGTATAGAAATAACGAATATGGACAAAGAAAAACAACAATTAAGCGTTGAAGTTGCAAGATTATACTATCAATCGGATTATAGTCAGCAAGAAATTGCAAATAAATTGAATATTTCAAGGCCGACTATTTCAAGATTGTTAAAATATGCAAAAGAAAAAGGGTTTGTTCAAATTAAAATAGCTGATCCATTTGCTGATTTAGATAATGTAGGAAACCTACTTAAAGAAAAATATAATTTATTAGAGGCGCATGTCGTATTTTCTCCAGTACCAGAATATACGGTCATTACGGAGTATATTAGTAAGTATGCTGCTGAGTACATGGAGAAGACTGTTACAAATGGTGATGTTGTTGGTGTGAGCTGGGGAACGACGATGTATGAAGTCGCTAGAAAAATTGTCCCGCAGCATGTGAAAGGTGTAGAAGTTATCCAATTAAAAGGAGGTATTAGTCATTCAAGTGTAAATACATATGCGAATGAAACGATTGCCTTGTTTGCGGACGCTTTTCAAACAACACCGCGAAACCTACCACTTCCAGTTATATTTGATAATGCAGTTACAAAAGAATTAGTAGAGCAGGATAGGCATATTCATCATATTGTTGAGATGGGAAAACAAGCTAATATTGCCATTTTCACAGTTGGAACGGTTAGAGATGAGGCGTTATTATTTCGACTAGGTTATTTGAATGAAGAAGAAATGAGTTTATTGAAAGAACAAGCTGTTGGAGATATTTGTTCACGTTTCTTCGATGGAGACGGTAATATTTGCAGTGAGGAAATTAATAAGCGAACAATTGGTATTGATTTAGAAGAGTTGCGCTTAAAGAAGCGTTCTGTTCTTGTTGCAGGAGGCTCTAGAAAAATAAAAGCAATTGATGGTGCGTTAAGAGGCGGCTATGCGAATGTGTTGATTATCGATCAGCATACGGCGAAAGAGCTTTTAAATTATTAAAAAGGTTAAAAAAAGAAGGTTTCTCAAAAATATAAATTTGAGAAACCTTCTTTTAGTATGTGGCTGTGCAACATATGCGTTTTTCAATAAAAATTTCATGCTGAAATAATGGTTTGCATAAGAAATTTGTGAAATAAAATTTTTTATGAATAAATAAATTTTGTGTTTTATGGGGGAGCTGTTAATATGGCAGCGCCCTTTTTATGTAAATTTTAAAAATTTATTTCACTATCTCAAAAAAACCTTGAACAAAATTTCAAAAGTATATTTACATTTGTTCAAGGTGGAGTTAGAATGAAGTTGTTAAAAGATATGAGGAGTGAAAAAAATGAACATTGCAAAGTTAATTGATCATACAGTTTTGAAACCGAATACTACGAAAGAAGATGTTATGAAAGTTTTAGAAGAAGCAAAGAAATATAACTTCGCTTCTGTTTGTATTAATCCTACATGGGTAAAATTAGCTGCTGAAGAATTAGCAGGGCATGATGTGGATGTTTGTACAGTAATCGGATTCCCTTTAGGTGCAAATACAACTGAGACAAAAGTATTTGAAACAAAAGATGTGATTGCAAAAGGTGCAACTGAAGTAGACATGGTAATCAATGTTGGTGCTTTAAAAGATGGAGATAATGAATTCGTTGAAAACG
Organism: Bacillus pseudomycoides; assembly: GCF_002582035.1. Taxonomy (GTDB): domain Bacteria; phylum Bacillota; class Bacilli; order Bacillales; family Bacillaceae_G; genus Bacillus_A; species Bacillus_A pseudomycoides_B. The sequence goes on along the minus strand of NZ_NUQE01000010.1, from coordinate 39,699 downwards.
ATATTCGTGAAGTTGTACAAGCTGCAAAAGGAAAAGCGCTTGTAAAAGTTATCATTGAAACTTGTTTATTAACAGATGAAGAAAAAGTTCGTGCTTGTGAATTATCTGTAAAAGCTGGTGCTGACTTTGTAAAAACTTCAACTGGATTCTCAACTGGCGGCGCAACTGCTGAAGATATTGCATTAATGCGCAAAACTGTTGGAGAAAGCGTTGGTGTGAAAGCATCTGGTGGTGTTCGTACACGTGAAGATGCAGAGAAAATGATTGAAGCTGGTGCTTCTAGAATTGGTGCAAGTGCTAGTGTTGCAATTGTCTTAAATGATACAAACGGCGTTTCAGATAACTATTAATTCATAAAAAGTTGTAAGCAATAGATATACGAATTGTTGAAAAGCATGGTGTATCTATTGCTTTAACATTTTAAAAATATGTAAGCGGATACCAAAAAGGAGGGAGAATTTCATGAAGTACTTAATAGGCATTATAGGACTTGTAATGATTTTAGGAATTGCATGGCTTGCTAGTAATAATAGAAGAAAAGTCAAATATCGTCCTATTATAATGATGATTATATTACAGTTCATTCTAGGTTTTGTACTATTAAATACAAGTGCAGGAAACGTACTAATAACTGGAATTGCAGATGGTTTTGGACAATTGTTAAAGTATGCTGATGAAGGTGTTAACTTTGTATTTGGTGGTTTGTTAAATCAAAAAGAATTTTCATTCTTTTTAGGAGTATTAATGCCAATTGTGTTTATATCAGCTTTAATTGGTATTTTGCAGCACTTTAAGGTATTACCGTTCATTGTGAGATATATTGGTTTAGCTTTAAGTAAAGTGAATGGAATGGGAAAACTTGAATCATATAACGCTGTAGCTTCAGCAATTTTAGGGCAATCAGAGGTATTCATCTCTGTTAAGAAACAGTTAGGTTTATTAAGTGAAAAAAGATTATATACACTGTGTGCTTCTGCGATGTCAACGGTTTCTATGTCTATAGTAGGATCATATATGGTGTTATTAAAACCGCAATATGTTGTAACCGCTTTAGTGCTGAACTTGTTTGGCGGGTTTATTATTGCTTCTATTATTAACCCTTATGAGGTTACGGAAGAAGAAGATATTTTAGAAGTACAAGAGGAAGAGAAAAAGACCTTTTTTGAAGTATTAGGGGAATATATAGTAGATGGCTTTAAAGTTGCTATTACAGTAGCAGCTATGCTAATTGGATTTGTTGCTTTAATCGCTTTAGTTAATGCCATTTTTAAAGGAGTAATTGGTATCTCATTCCAAGAGATTCTTGGTTATGTATTTGCACCATTTGCATTTATTATGGGTGTTCCTTGGCATGAAGCTGTTAATGCCGGTAATATTATGGCGACGAAACTTGTATCAAATGAGTTTGTAGCTATGACAAATTTAGCACAAGGAAACTTTAACTTTTCAGGAAGAACGACAGCTATCATATCAGTGTTCCTTGTTTCATTCGCAAACTTTTCTTCAATCGGAATTATCGCTGGTGCTGTGAAAAGTTTACATGAAAAACAAGGGAATGTGGTAGCAAGATTTGGTTTAAAACTACTTTTTGGCGCAACTTTAGTAAGCTTTTTATCCGCAACAATAGTTGGATTAATATATTAAGATTTTAATAAGTTTACCCTTTATAAATTAAAATAAAAAGGATTGGTGATTAGGATGAGAATGGTAGATATTATTGCGAAAAAACGTGATGGTAAAGAATTAACAACAGAGGAAATTCAATTTTTTATTAAAGGATATACAGATGGATCAATCCCTGATTATCAAGTAAGTGCACTAGCAATGGCTATCTTTTTCCAAGACATGTCTGATCGTGAACGTGCTGATTTAACAATGGCTATGGTGAATTCTGGAGAGACAATTGATTTATCAGAGATTGAAGGGATTAAAGTAGATAAACATTCAACTGGCGGTGTTGGTGATACAACAACATTAGTTTTAGGACCATTAGTAGCTGCTTTAGATGTACCAGTTGCAAAAATGTCTGGACGCGGTCTAGGGCATACAGGCGGTACGATTGATAAATTAGAAGCAGTAGAAGGATTCCATGTTGAGATTACGAAAGAACAATTTATTGATTTAGTGAATCGTGATAAGGTTGCAGTTATTGGACAAACAGGAAATCTAACACCTGCCGATAAAAAAATATATGCACTACGTGATGTTACGGGAACTGTGAATTCGATTCCATTAATCGCAAGTTCGATTATGAGTAAAAAAATTGCAGCTGGAGCTGATGCAATTGTTCTTGATGTTAAGACAGGAGCAGGAGCATTTATGAAAACAGAAGAGGATGCAAAAAAATTAGCACATGCAATGGTACGAATCGGAAATAATGTTGGTCGTCAAACAATGGCTGTTATTTCAGATATGTCACAACCACTTGGCTTTGCGATTGGTAATGCTCTTGAGGTGAAGGAAGCAATTGATACGCTAAAAGGAGAAGGCCCAGAAGACTTAACGGAATTAGTTCTTGTATTAGGAAGTCAAATGGTTGTTCTTGGTAAAAAAGCAAATACATTAGAAGAAGCACGTGAAATGTTGAAAGAAGTTATGAAGAATGGAAAAGCGATTGAGAAATTCAAAGAGTTCTTACGTAATCAAGGTGGAGATAGCTCCATTGTAGATCATCCAGAAAAGTTACCACAAGCGAAATATGTAATTGATGTACCAGCTAAAACTTCAGGTGTTGTGTCTAACATTGTTGCAGATGAAATTGGTATTGCTGCGATGCTTCTAGGAGCAGGTCGTGCAACGAAAGAGGATGAAATTGATTTAGCTGTTGGATTAATGTTACGTAAAAAAGTTGGCGACGTTGTAAAAGAAGGAGAGCCATTAGTTACGATTTATGCAAATCGCGAAGATGTTGAAGATGTAAAAGCTAAAATTTATGAAAATATTTCTGTTTCAGAAAAGGCTGAAACTCCAAAATTAATTTACACTGTGATCACTGATTAATAGAATTACATTTACTTTGAGGAGGAATTGATATGGATAAACAAAAGTATATTGAAGAAGCTACAAAAATGTTATCAAAAGCTTACATTCCGTATTCAAAGTTCCCTGTCGGAGCGGCACTCGTTACGAAAGATGGTAAAATTTATACAGGCTGTAACATAGAAAATGCATCTTACGGTTTATGTAATTGTGCTGAAAGAACAGCAATATTTAAAGCGGTGTCAGAAGGAGAGCGCAATTTCAGTTATTTAGTAATAACAGGTAAAACGGATGGTCCTATTTCACCATGCGGAGCGTGCCGACAAGTAATCGCAGAATTTTGTGATCCGCAAATGCCAGTATTATTGACAAATCAAAAAGGCGATGAAAAAGAAGTAACAGTTGAAAGTTTACTGCCAGGTGGATTTTCAATTGATGATTTAATGTAATGAAAGGTATATTATGTAATTTGTAAATGACAAACTAAAGAGGCTATTCCCAATATCAAATAGAGGGATAGCTTCTTTTTTATAAATAATTCGTTCAAATTGCAATAATATAGATACCACATATCTGCTAGCAAATAGATATACCACATATTCTGCCAATTTTTTATATTAATGTATTATAATTAGAAGGGTGTTTACTATTACTTAATATTTAATTCAATCGTTTTCGAATCGATGCAGTACAAAATTCATAATTTGTCGGAAATAGTATAATAAATTAACCGAAGTAGACACTAAAAAAGGTTGCTTTGTATTGATGTAGAAATACATAGTTAACATCCCATGTAATTTTTATAACTTTTGTCTTATGTAAAAAAGATAAACAAAGAGACGGTGATACGATGACAAAGAAGAAAGAAATAATTGAAACAGGATGGAACTTAGATAACAGTTATGCTCGTCTACCGGAATCACTTTTTACCAGTCTCAATCCAACCCCTGTACGTTCACCGAAACTGATTATTCTCAATGATTCGTTGGCAACATCTTTGGGATTGAACATCCAGGAACTAAAAAGTGACGATGGCGTAGCCGTATTTGCAGGAAACCGGATTCCCGAAGGCGCTTTTCCTCTTGCTCAAGCTTACGCGGGGCATCAATTCGGGCATTTTAACCGGCTCGGAGACGGCCGAGCTCTGCTGCTTAGCGAGCAAATCACTCCTTTAGGTGAGAGGGTTGATATTCACCTGAAAGGTTCTGGTAGAACACCATATTCCCGCAGGGGGGATGGGAAAGCGGCGCTTGGACCAATGTTACGTGAATATATCATCAGCGAAGCAATGTATGCGTTAGGCATTCCCACTACCCGCAGTTTAGCAGTAGTAACAACCGGCGAATCAATTTTTCGTGAAACCGAGCAGCCTGGTGCAATTCTTACCCGTGTGGCAGCAAGTCATTTGCGCGTTGGCACCTTTCAATACGTTTCTAAATGGGGGACAGTTGAAGATCTCCGAGCCCTAGCTGATTATACATTACAGCGACATTATCCAGATGGTGACACTGCTGAAAATCGCTATCTTTTCCTACTTGAGGAAGTGATTAAGCGTCAAGCTCAGTTGATTGCAAAATGGCAACTTGTTGGTTTTATTCACGGGGTGATGAACACTGACAATATGACCATTAGCGGTGAAACCATTGATTATGGGCCTTGTGCCTTCATGAATACATATGATCCAGCAACGGTGTTCAGTTCCATTGATATTCAAGGTCGCTATGCTTATGGCAATCAACCGTATATTGGTGGATGGAATCTTGCAAGGTTTGCTGAAACTTTATTACCGCTATTGCATAGTGATTATGCAAAATCTATGGAAATGGCTCAGGATGCAATTTTGAATTATAACGAGTTATATCATACTAACTGGCTTGCGGGAATGAGAGCTAAATTAGGGATATTTAACGAAGAAATGCAGGATAAATCCCTTATTGAAGACCTCCTTACTATCATGGAGAAGAATCGTGCGGACTATACGAATACATTCCGTGCGTTAACTCTTGATAGTTTGGAGGATATGGCCTTGTTTGAAACTCCAGAATTTAATCAGTGGCATGAGCGGTGGCAGGAAAGACTAGGTAGACAGGAAGAGTCAAAAGATTCTTCACATCTATTGATGCGGAAAAGCAATCCTGCGATAATCCCTCGGAATCACAGGGTAGAAGAAGCTTTGGAAGCTGCTGTAGAACATGGGGATTACAGCGTGATGGAGCGTCTTCTTAATGTTCTTTCAAACCCTTCCGCGTACTCCCCTGAGCAGGATGAGTATGCGGAACTGCCTGCACCGTCATCATGTCCTTATCGAACTTTTTGCGGTACATGATATAGAAGAAGGGATAGTTCTTTTCGTTTTTCTACAATCATGTTGACGTTTTATTATGACTTAAGATTCGTATAAAATAATGCTACTTCTTTATTTGAGGTAGCATTATTTTAGTTTGTCATTTCTTCCTTTTTAGTAGGAATCACATCTCATGTCAAGCAAGTTAATATTTTGAAATACCCAATGTCTAGCTTGTTTACTCGGCTATAGCGATTATAAAAAAGTTTGAATCAGACTAAAATCCTTACATTCAAGTAGTTAGTTACAGGTTTCCGTCAAGGGATTTCAGATGTTAACTTTTCTTTTCCCTTTATAAAATGTGTAATGCTATTTAAAATCTACAGCTACAAAAGAATTTGGGATTGAGGGGCTTCAAGGCTTATTGATCTAAATCTAAACTTCTTTCGTTATATCATACTTTAACAATTGTCGTTGGTCATAAAACTTCTCATAAATAATACCCATTACATAGAAAAATAATAGACCGAAACAAATGTGAATGAGTGTAAATTTAGCTCCAAATGAAGCAAATTCATACACCATAACCGGTAATTTTGCAGTTGTCCAAACTCCTAGAAAAAATACAATGTATCGTATGCTCGCTCCTTTTTTTAATAAAAGTGCCGCGATTGGAAAAGCAACATAGAGGGGACCAGCTGCAATTCCTCCTAATAATAGGGAGAACAAGATGCCATAGATGCCAGATTTTTTTCCCATATATTTAATTAATGTTTCTTTCTTCACCCACTGGTCAAGCAATCCTACGAATATTAAGACAGGAGGAAGTAGAAACAGCATATCTAAAATACTTTTTCCTGTTAATTGAAATGCGTTCCATCCCAACGATTGGTTTATAAAAGTCAATATAATGAGTCCCAATAGTAAAATGAAAAAGAAACGATATCTTCTTAATTCTTTCATACCATCACCACCCAAATAATATACGAGAATATGAGAGACATTAACAATGCAGATGCATTACGAGAATAAGCAAAACTTCTCCCAAATATCTTTTGTTCCATCGGTAAAGTTGTGATTCCTACTGACATTAATGTAGACATTAATGCCGCAACTTGAGGGAGGCCCGCACCATTTTGGACTAATGTATTTCCAAGAGGAAACACAACAAAGCTTGGAATGAGTGCAACAGAGCCAATTATTGCTGAATAAACAATGCCGATGAATCCAGATTTTTCCCCAATGATGGAAGAAATGAAGGAAGGCGTTAATATAGATAGTGATAGTCCGACGAAAAGCATAATTGATAGCATGGAAGGTATAAGATTACGAAACATTTTCCATGACTTTAATAGAGCATCTTTTGTTTTATTCCGATCCTTTATAAAAGAAATACTGGTAAGAATAATGGCTATAGCGTAAAGGATAGCACCATTAATCATGATTAGACTCCTTCCATTCGTTATATTTGTTTAAGAAAAATGATAAATTCTTAATTTTTTCTTCAATATCTATTTGAAAATCTTCTAATTGTCTTTTTCCAGCTGTAGTAATTTTGTACATCTTTATCGGCTTATCTTGATCAGATGTATCCAAATAAGACTCAACAGCACCTTCTTTTTCTAATTTTTTTAGTGTGCGATATATGATGGCACTATCAATTGGATTGATGGGAAGCTCCTCTTCACATTTCTGCAGAAGTTTCCCTCCATAGCTATCTCCCTCTGTTAAAAACAGCAAAAGAAATGCACCTGTATGTCTCCCTGTATGTTTCATAAAATATATAACCTCCTAATTTAAATGTAAAAAATTTTTTTCGTTAACATAACATTAAAATTAACACTGTTAATAACATATTACTGTCATTAACAGTAATATGTTACTGACAGTATAAATTTAATATAACGTCATGTCAATTCTAAAAAATACAACATGCTTTTTATCTTTGTGATAACATGAATTCGATTAAAAATATTACCAATTGATAAAGTTAACAGAAATGAATGCAATGTCATCTATAGATGTTGTCGAGGTGAAAAATGCCAAGAAAAGCAAGAGTGTTTTTAAAGTGAAGCAGTTGAAAATGACAGATATTTTTTAACAAATAATAAAAAATGATTTAACTTTTTTATAAAAATTGAATACCCAATCACTATTGTGAAGGTATTTCGATTAGGCGTATAATATTAGAAGTCTATAACATATAAAATGGAATTTGAACTATCGTGGGTTATACTCATCTGAAAAGTAAATAGATATAATTGAAGTGATACAGCAATTTAGATAGGGAGTTATAAAATGAAATTAATTATTGCCGAGAAACCAGATCAAGGTTTAGCACTTGTTTCTCAATTTAAATATCGACGAAAAGACGGTTATTTGGAAGTGGAAGCAAATGAATTGTTTCCAAACGGAGCTTATTGTACATGGGCCATTGGTCATTTGACGCAATTGTGTAATCCGGAGCATTATCACGCTGAGTGGAAAAAATGGTCACTAGATACGTTGCCAATGATTCCAGAACGTTTTCAATTTGAAGTAACGAAATCAAAGTATAAGCAATTTAATGTTGTGAAACAGTTGTTACATAACCCGCAAGTAACGGAAATTATTCATGCAGGAGATGCTGGGCGCGAAGGGGAATTAATTGTACGGAATATCATTAATCTTTGTAATGTACAAAAGCCAATGAAGCGTCTATGGATTTCTTCTTTAACGAAGCAAGCAATCTATCAAGGATTTAAAAACTTACTTGATGAAACAGATACAATCAATACGTACTACGAAGCATATACACGATCATGTGCGGACTGGGTCGTTGGGATGAATGCTTCCCGTGTTTTTAGCATTTTACTAAAGAAAAAAGGAATGAATGATGTTTTTTCGGCGGGACGTGTACAAACACCAACACTTGCATTAATTGTGAAACGTGAGAAAGAGATTGAAAACTTTAAATCAGAGCCATTTTGGGAAGTATTCGCAATTTTTAATATAGAAGGAAAGAAATATGAAGGTAAGTGGGAGCAGGACAATGAATCTCGCTTAAAAGATCCGAATATGGCAAATAAGATCGCTGCATTTTGTCAAAATAAACCGGCTGAAGTAAAAGAGATGAAAACAGAGCGGAAAGAGTTTCAGCCACCATTTTTATTTAACTTATCATCGTTACAAGCAACGGCGAATAAAGCATTTAAATTTTCACCGAAAAAGACACTTGATATAACACAAGCATTATATCAAAAAGGAATTGTGTCTTATCCGCGTTCAGATTCTAACTATGTAACAGAAGGAGAAGCGGCGACGTTCCCGGATATTTTACAAAAGCTAAGTCAATTTGATGATTATAAAGATTTATTACCAGCGCCGATTTCTTCCATTATGAATAATAAGCGCTATGTAAATGAGAAAAAGGTTACAGATCACTATGCCATCATTCCAACAGAGCAAGTTACAAATCCAAGTAAACTATCTGGCGATGAAAAGAAAATTTACGATATGATTGTAAGACGTTTAATTGCGGCGCATTACGAAGCGGCCATTTTTGATTATACAACAATTACAACACTCGTTGATGGACGTGCGGAATTTATTTCAAAAGGAAAGCAGCAAATTCAAGAAGGCTGGCGCAAAGTGATTTTCCAAGATGATAAAGATGATGAAACAATTTTACCGGTTGTTGCAGAAGGAGAGCAAGGAAAGGTAACAAAGGTGAAAGTAAAAGAAGGGAAAACACAGCCGCCAAAACGTTATACAGAGGGTCAGCTGATTACGTTAATGAAAACAGCCGGGAAGTATTTAGAGAACGAAGAACTAGAAAAAGTATTAAAAAAGACAGAAGGTTTAGGTACTGAAGCAACACGTGCGGGCATTATTACGATGTTGAAAGACCGTAAATATATTGATGTGAAGAAAAACCAGGTGTATGCGACGGATAAAGGAAAAGTATTAATTACTGCAATTGGTGATAAAATTTTGGCTTCGCCAGAGATGACAGCAAAATGGGAGCAGCGCCTTGCAGAAATAGGAGAAGGTACAGCTTCACCAGCAACATTTATGGAACAAACAAAAAAGCTGTCAGCGAAAATTATTGAAGACGCAATTGAAATGTCTGAGAAATGGGATTTCACAGGGTTACATGTAGAATCTATTGAACGATCTAATTCTAAATTTACAGTTGGTAAAAAAGTCGGACAATGTAAAAAGTGCGATGGAGATGTGATTGATAAATCTACTTTTTATGGATGCTCGAACTATAATACAACGAAATGTGATTTCACAATTTCTAAAAAGATATTAGGCAAAACGATTTCGCAAAAGAATATGAAGAAACTACTAAAAGGTGAACAAACGGAACTAATGAAAGGTTTCAAGAAGAACGATAAAACGTTTGATGCGAAGTTAGAGTGGAAAGATGGGAAGATTAATTTTGTATTTGAGAAGTAAGAAATGTTAGCCGATAAAAAAGTTCTTTATGCTATATTATCAAGAACTAATTCGTAAAAAGTTATAAAAAATAAAGGGTGATACATATTAGTCATTTATAATATGTATCACCTTTTTACTTCTAGATATCACACAATTAACGCTTCATCCGCTATATCTAAAAAAGTTTTTAATGGCATCAAGACGTATATTATGATTACAATCTTCACAACAAAATACACTATTCTTATTTTCCTTGAACTGTTTATATTGCCTAGTTCCTTCATAAACTTTAAACTTTTTTTTACAACTATAACAAATTACCTCATATGAAAACATTTTTATCCCCCCTACATGATGCATTACTTTCGAGTAGATCTATCGAAGATTGTTACTGGTTCTTAAGTATAATCCTGAACATTTAACTTAGGATTCTTCATTAATTCAATGCTAAAACCATCCATAGATTGTCTGATTGTTAACGCCATTACTTCTGCAGATTGTGCCGAAAACTCCAAAAAAAACTCCTTCTTTCATGCCCAAACATAGAATATTCTCAATCGGTTGGAAAATCGTTTCATCATGGTCAGCTGCAAACCAAAGTTTTCCGTCATACGTTCTCATATTAAATACAAACTCTATAACTACAAATATATGTTTTCGGTTTTTATTTACAAATTTCAGATATGCTTCAATATATGTTTGAAGCATATCATTGGGAGACATTAGAGTTAATAAATAAAAAGTCCTTTACTGAGTAAAAAACTCTGTAAAGGACTTTGGACTTTGAAAAAGCAGCATTAATTTTAAACCTTAGCACAAAGGTATGCTATTAAATTGTTATGCTTTTCGCTAATATCAATAATTTATAGGTGCAATATTTATTTTTATTAGCCTTATTTCTAATAATGCTTAGGATGATTGTTTAGCATTTTTTGCTACTTCTACTTTACTATGAGTTGATTTCTTATGAAGCCACTCATAAATAATTGGAATGATAATAAAGCTGTTAATTGTTGATGTAACCATTCCTCCTATAACCACGATACCTAATGTTTGAGAAATAACCGTATCCGTACTATGAGAAAATGCAAGTGGTAACAAAGTAAGGATTGTTGCCGCTGCTGTCATTAAGATTGGTCTAATCCTTGAAAGACTACCATTCAATACAGCTTCTTTAATAGGCATTCCTTCTTTTCGATTTCGTTCGATTTTGTCGATTAATACAATTCCGTTCGTTACCACGATTCCCGTCAACATAAGTACGCCAATTAAGGCTGCTAAGTTCCATTCCCCGCCGAATAGCATTAGTGCAATTACTACACCACTTAAGGCAAGCGGAATGCTAAGGAGTACAGCTAACGGAGCTCTCCAACCTTTAAATACTGATGAAATAATCAGTAACACTAACAAAATGGAGAACGATATAGCAATGGACATATCAAAAATCATTTGTTTGACTTGTTCTGATATACCTCCAATAGAATAACTTACACCTTTTGGAAGCTTCATGTTCTGCAGTGTTTGATCCACTTGACCTGAAACTTTGTTAATGTCATTTGAAGTAATTTGAGCTGTAACGGCAGAAAATGGTTGGCCATCTCGTTCACTAATTGTAGACGGAGATGTATCTTGTGTAATCGTTGCTAGCTGGTCAAATCTTACACTATTTCCGTCTTTCGTTTGGAACGTTTCAGCTCCTAATGAAGCCATTACATCACTTGGCGAAGCATTAATCTGAACTTTTGAATCCTGTCCAGAAGTAATTTTATCTAGATATACGTCTACTGGAAGGGCATTATGATCAATGGTAATCGTTGCATCCTTCGCCTGTGTCATATATCTGTTTACTACTTTTAGGATATCAGCAACATTTACACCTTGTTGTTCAATAGCTGAACGATTTAAAGTTACTTTATATTTCGGTAATCCATTCGTTAAATCTACTTGTCCATCTACGCTTAATCCAGGTATTTTTGCTAACTCCGTTCTTACCTTTTGAGCCGTTTGATCGAGTGTAACTTGGTCTGCACCAGTCAGCAATAGTTTCATTTGTGAATCATCACCGGAGATATTTTGACTAGTTACGGTATAGGCTACTTTATCGGAAAGATGCGGCAATTGAGATTGTAAATTTTGAATAACAGAATCTGCATCCTTGTCATTTTTCAATGTAACAGAGAGATTCGCGACATTTGGACTTTGAATAAATCCTCCTCCTTGGTCAAACACATCATCACTTTGAGGAGTCATAGTGGAACCAAAGCTAGACGAATACGATTTCACCTTCGGATTTTCTTTTAAAGTTTGTTCCACTTTTTGAACTTCTGCATCTACCTCTGGTAATGTACTTCCTTTTGGTAATTCTATCTTAACGGCAATTTGACCAGATTTAGCGCTTGGCAAAAAGTTAATAGGAAGGAAGGCAGCATAAATGGCTGCGAATACAAAGATAATTACAGACCCAAACACCATTGCTTTTTTATGTTTTAGAGCAGATTGTAAAACCGGCTTCATCATCGGCTCTATGCTTACTGATTTTTTATTAGATGGAGCACCTTTCCAACCCATGAATGCTAAAGCTGGAATGACGCACATCGCAACAAAGAATGAAGTAATAAGCGCAATGACTACTGACCAAGCAAATCCACTGTAAGATGCACTGATCATACCTCCTACCATGGTGATTGGTATAAATACTGCAATAGTTGTTAAAGTAGATGCGAGAATTGCAGGTAACATTTCAGTTACCGCAGATCCTAGTATTGAGAGTAAAGATTTCTCTTTTGATTCTTCTCTTTTACGGTACATGTTATCCAAAATGACAATCGAATCATCCACAATTCGTCCCATCGCTACAATCAAACCGGAAACCGTTAAAATATTTAACGTGATACCCATAGATTTTAATATCGCAGTTGTTGCCAATAAGGAAATCGGCAATGAGATTGCAATGAGCAAAGTAGATCGAACATTACGGAAAAAGAAAAATACACAGATCATAGAGAATACACAGCCGAGTAATCCTTCTCGAACTAATCCGAATAAGGAACTGTTTAACTCCTGTTCGCGATCCAATAAGGTTTGCATTGAAACGTCACCATTTTTAACAGGTGCAAGATTTTGTACTCGATCTTTTACTTGTGCTGCTACGTCTGTAATATTAGCAGAAGGTGTTTTAATGACGTTTAGCACTACGCTAGGTTGACCATTTGTTCTAGACACGGTCTTCACATCATTTAAGGAACGAGAGATATCCGCAACCGCTGATAAAGGTACAGTTTTTCCTTGTGCGTTTTTAATAGGTACATTTTTAAGTTGTTGTTCATCTAGTGTTAATCCATCAAAGCTTACTGGAATGGATAATTGATTATTTTGCATTGTTCCTTTTGGCAAACTTGGAAGAGATGTAGATAATGATTTATTTACATCATCCAGTGTTAGTCCGTTTTTTTCTAAATCCTTCGTGCGTACGTTTAATACAAATCCATCTTTTGCTCCGCCAAAGACGCTCACATCTGCAACGCCTGGTACGGATTTGATTTGTTTTACAATGTCTTGTTGTACGGTAGAGCGCAGTTCTTGTTCATTAAATTTAGAGCTTGTTAAGCTATACGTTAAAACAGGAAATGAACTTGTAGTTACTCTCGTTACAGTTGGTTTCGCTGTAACAGTAGGCGGTAACTGTGCATTTGCCAACGCTTTGTTTACTTCGTCTTCTGCTTTCTTCATGTCAAAATTCATAGGGAAATACAAACTCATAAACAAACCACCGTCATATGTGGTTGTCTCTACGTTCGCTAATCCGTCTACAGTTTGTGCAGCACTCGCAAGCGGGTCTGTAATTTCTTTCTTGATTTGATCTGCTTGCTCTGCAGGAACACGCATACTTACTGTAAGAGTGGTGTTGTTAATTCCTGGTAAGTAGTCGCGTTGCATTTGGAAAGCGGAAATGCCTCCCCAGACTAATATAATGAGAGCACAAACAATCATTAATATGCCTCGTTGCATCGCTCCCTCAATAATCTTCTTCATTCTCTTACCTCCTCGTTTCATTCATGTAAACATAGGTTTTTTGTGTCTTATGTAGGAAGATGAAAACTTAAGCTCACAAAAACGTGTATTCTAAGTGTACTGAGGGAAGCTGAACATCCTATGAAAATTACATTAAAATTGAATTAAAATGAAAAAGAACCGAGTATTTAGTGCTATGGTAGTTTATAAATAAAAACAAAAAAAGAATGAGGCCCGGAGGAACGACATGGAACATTTAATTTCATTATTTGAGCAGCACAGCTATAGTATTTTATTCACTGTTATTTTGATTGAACTGCTTGCGATTCCGATTTCGGCTGAATTCTTTATGAGTTTTGCCGGATATTTTGTGTTTCAAGGAAAAATGGATTACACCTTGGCCATTCTAACAGCTATTGCTGCTGGAGGAGTCGGAATTACAGTCACATACTGGATTGGAAGGTTAGGAGGCTATAAACTGATCGAGAAGTATGGACGGTATATTCACCTTGGCCCTAAGAACTACAAAAAAGTAGCCGCCTGGATGGAACGATCAGGAAGTAAATTATTGGTAGTTGCTTATTTCATTACTGGGGTTCGCCACTTCACAGGATACGTATCTGGTATTTCAAGAATGCCGTATCGAACCTTCTTTATTCCAGCATATATAGGGGCAAGTTTATGGGCAATTAGCTTTATTACACTAGGTAAAATATTAGGACCGCGCTGGCAGGATTTTCATAAATTGGCCGGACAATATCTCATCTACATTGTCCTTGTACTTGCTATCGTTATAGTGGGGTTACTAGTTTACAAATTTTATAAGAATAAAATCAAAAACTTTTTCATTCGACTACTTAATTGGCTTATTTCTTATTTTCGAACAATCCGAGCAACGGAAGTGTTCCTTATCAGTCTTACACTAGTCTTACTAGGAATGACAACCTTAATGTTGGGAATGGCACAGGATTATTTATATAATGAGTTTACGCAGTTTAACGAGGTTACTATATATATTGTTCATTCTATACTTCAAACAGGATGGACAAGTATTATGAGAATATTCCTATCGTTGCAGTCACCCATCGCATTTAGTGTTCTCATTATTATTACGATTTTAGCCATTTGGAGAAAAGGAAGGAATAGATGGCTTGAAGGCCTTTTACTTACCGTTTCCATACTTGGAGCGCATATGTACCATAATGCGGTCTTACACACACTGTCTTATTTTCATTTTATTGGAAAAGATGCGACAACTCGTTCTTCTACTTTTCCAGATGAAAAAGCAACCATTACCATTATTGTGTTTGGTACCTGCTTATTTCTAATGGTACGCCACCTGAAGAATAAGTATATACAATTTGCTCTCCCTCTTCTGGGCATATTACTATTACTATGTATAGCAATTGCAAACATTGGGTTTTCTCATATATTTCCAAGCGATATCGTGGGTGGATATGTATATGGCGCGGTGTGGATGTTCTTGAATTTCTTACTATTTGAGATGTTTCGCCTTATCGTAAATAAGCAAATTTAATATCCAGTGCATACAGAAATATGGCAGACAATGAATGTAGAAAGAAGAGGAAATTATGAACGAACGGATTTTAGTTGTAGAGGATGAAGTACAAATAGCAAGGGTACTACAGTTAGAACTGGAGTATGAAGGATACGAAGTATTAGTAAAACATGATGGGAAATCAGGATTAGAAATAGCCTTACAGGCAAACTTAGATCTAATCTTGCTGGATGTAATGTTGCCAGAATTGAGCGGTATAGAAGTGTTACGACGATTAAGAAAAGCTGGTATCCATGTACCAGTAATCCTTTTAACAGCTCGAAATACAACACTAGATAAAGTCATGGGCTTAGACCAAGGGGCAAATGATTATGTTACAAAACCGTTTGAAATGGAAGAACTTCTTGCGCGGGTACGTTCAAGCATTCGTTCGAACACCATAATGACAGCTGGTGTTCCGTTACATAAACAAGCACCTCTTTTATCCATTGCTGATTTATCGATAAATATGGATACGAGAGAAGTGACAAGGAACGGGAAATCCATTTCACTAACTCCAAAAGAGTATGATTTATTAGTATATCTACTTACTAATAAAAACAAGATTGTAACACGTGAAGGTATTCTTACTCATGTTTGGGGATATGAATACGAAGGAGAAACGAACGTAATTGACGTGTATATTCGTCATCTTAGAAAGAAGATAGACGAGGAGTTCTCTTCTCCATTAATTCATACAATCCGGGGAATAGGGTATTCCATAAGGGAGAAATAAGATGAAGATCACAACAAAAATTAATTTGTTAACGACAGCTTGGCTATTTTGTATTTTACTAATTATAAACGTTGTTGTATTTTTTGCTTTTATGAAAACGACTGTAAATATGGAAGAACAAGTGCTGTTTGAAAAAGCGCACGATATTATACAAGAACTTCATAAA
This sequence comes from Bacillus pseudomycoides, assembly GCF_002582035.1. Lineage (GTDB taxonomy): Bacteria > Bacillota > Bacilli > Bacillales > Bacillaceae_G > Bacillus_A > Bacillus_A pseudomycoides_B. Next base: position 23,540 of record NZ_NUQE01000010.1, on the reverse strand, counting down.
CAAAATACAACAACGCTGACAGAAGACACATTAAAATCATATTTAGTCGAGCATTCCTTTATTCGGATTATAGATCCTGATTCTCATGTGATTAGCCAAGTCACCGATGATAAACATTTATCTAATATAGAAGCGAAATTCTCTAAAAAATCTGAGTCACAGCTATACAAAATTCGAGAGGAGCAAATCTTAATCACTCGCGTTCCCATTACTTCGGATAATCATGTTGTGGGCACATTGGAGATTGGCGAGCGATTAACTGGACTTGAAACAAGAAAAGACATTTTAATATCTATTCTTATCGTTTGTTCCGCTATCGCTATTATATTGTCCCTTCTCAGTGGAAGATGGTTGTCAAATATTATTATGCGACCTATTTCTAATATGATTAAAACGATGGAAGATATTGAACAGAGCGGCGTTCCAAAAACAATAGCTATTCATAAACAAACAAAGGATGAACTTGAAAAGTTAGCTACAGCGTTTAATCATATGATTAAAAGGCTACAAGAAAACTCTGAAAAACAAAAACAATTTATTTCAGATGCCTCTCATGAACTAAAGACTCCTCTTACAGTCATTAGAAGTTATGCCAATTTAATAAGAAGACGAGGCATCAAAAATGAAGAAATGACAATAGAAGCGATTGAGGCAATCCACTCAGAAGCAACTCGAATGCAAAGAATGACGGAAGCGTTACTGGATTTAGCAGCATCAGAAAAAGAAACTGTTTTAGAAATAAAATCATCTGATTTAGTATCACTATGTCACAGTATTCTACAGCAATTTAAAGATGTTTATAGAAGAGAGATTGTACTCCATTACGGTGAAGCGCCTATCATGGTGAAAATGGATGAGCTGAAAATCAAACAAGTCATCATCATATTGCTCGATAACGCTATCAAATATAGTTCTGACAAAATTGAAGTTTTTTTGGAGCAGAATGAAGGTTATGCGATTATACGAGTAAGAGATTATGGTATTGGTATACCTAAGGAAGAAATAGAGCATATTTTTGAACGGTTTTACCGAGTGGACAAAGCTAGGAGTCGAGAGACAGGAGGCACGGGATTAGGGCTAGCTATCGCAAAAAATATTATGAAACAACATAAGGGAGAAATTAAAATACGAAGCGAGGAAGGGAAAGGAACAGATGTGGACTTGCTTTTACCTGTTTCCTCTATGAATGAATAAAGTATGGAGACTAACAAATAAAAGTGAGGATATATTTTAGAAATCGAAATCGTCGTCTTATTTGGTTTTCACTGATTTCCATACTTTTTATGTTTGGCAACTTCTCTGATGCTTTTCTCGCTTTACGTGTATAGGACGCAGGGATGCTTCCCGTTTTCATTCCATTAACTTTTTTAACATATAAAAGGGGTTCTTATATTGTAGCAATGGTTACAACTTTAGCGTACAGAATACGCGAAATGTTGGGGTGACTCCATAAAAAATAGCGGATTTAATCTTAATACGATTAAAAACTGCAGGTTTTCTCGCTCCGTGGTTAGCAAGTGCTGCAATGGCATTTAGTTCTGTATCAGTTGTTTTAAATGCGTTACGACTTCAACGAGTAAAATTATAGGCGACTTTCGAGTCGTCTTTTTTATTGTGTTTTTTTAAAATCTATTTAAATCCCATTTGTTTCAAGGTACAAAAAAGTAGTTTTTATTTCTAAAATTTTTTATGAAAAATATAATAAAATTGTTATATATAACCAAAAAGAAAAAACGGGCTTTATATGAAACGAAATATAGTCATTTTTATTATAATTGGAATTGCTTTTTTATTATTTGTATTTTCATTTGACCATACTTTTCCTCGCTCATATCATCATATATTTACAAAACCAACAGATTTAGGTGAGGAAAACGTCGAAGGTCTGTTTTTAAATGATGATTTTTATAGTGAAAAAATATCACAAAAGTATGGGGAGAAAGCAGAACAAAACAGAGATGTAATTGGTTATGATTATTTTGAATTAAAGAAAGGAATTGAAGTGGCAGTAAATAAAACAGGGAAAATTAAGAGATTTATTATAACCGATAGTAATTTGAAAACGGCAAAAGGAATAAAAATTGGTGATAAAAAGAAAGATGTTATACAAGCATATGGAAACAATCATTATTTTCGCTCGGAGCAAGGATACGATATTATTGGTTATGTAGATAAAAAAAGAGGTATATCCATAGAATTTTGGTTATCTTATGATGACAAAGTTAATTTTTATATATTTGATAGTAAATCAATGAAGTAAAACTAAGTAATTATAAGTAGTTTTACTTTTTTATTGATACGATTACTATTCCTCTACTGAGTATTTTTTTTGAAAAAAGATTGATCAGAATATGCTCGTTATTAACGTGATGGACTAACTTCTTTATAAATTGTAAGAATAATCCCAACTACAATTCCTAAAATCCCAAGTTTCCAATTAATGTCCGCTAAAAGACAACATACAATTAAAGATAGTACTACTGAAGCTACTCCGAAATATTTCCCTATGGTTTCACCTTCCTAATTTATCTCCATAAAAACTGGATAATTTAAGAACTACAAAAAGATACCATATGTTAAAGAACTTTTTTATACGGATAGATGAAAGGTGTTACGCTATGTCGTAATACCTTTTTCAATTGAGAACGAAGTAGGAAAGGGAGTAAATGAGTAATGAACTTAATTTTAGGGAATAAATACAAAAGAAAATGCTTGAGTTACGGCTAGTTAAAAAATTGATAGTACTTTATAAAATGAAGTGTATATTTAATATTAAAAAAAGGATGTGCAGTATGAATAAGGAGAAAAAATATACAGTTGTTGGCACTGATATTGAAGAAGTGAAGAAGTTAAATAAAAACTCTGGTTTAACATATAACGAGGTAAAACAATTATTAGCAAAACAAATGAAGCAAAAGTAAATATACATGAGCCCACAAACACTTTGTTTATGGGGATGTTTCATCAAATGGGAATTTTGATCGCTATCTTTTTAATTCTTTGGGGGGCTACTGGGTGGGCAGCGTTAGCAACTCAACAAAAAACGTTAGTCGAAATGAGTCCAGAACATGCTACTATTTCTATTGCCTTGCTTAGCTCTATTAATTACTTTGCTGGCTCAATAGGTACGCTAGCAAATGGTATATTTCTAGAAAAAGGAGTACATCCTGTAACTTTGCCATACTTTGCAGGTGGTATATTAGTTATCGCAATCGGGTTACAGTTTATTTCTATAATAAGAAAGTAGTAGAGTGAAATGAATCAATCCTTCTTCAAAACCTTAAACAAAAGGAATTACACATAGGTGTCCTTTTCATTGAATATAATGCAATGAAATCCTTTTGAAGAGGAGTAAATAAGGATGCCTCAAAATATAAATACTCAATTATTAACGGAGCAAATGATTCATATCATTAAAAATGGCCTTCATAAATCACAAGTTCCTAAACATATTATTATTGTTGGTGCAGGATTAGCAGGATTAGTTGGAGCATCTTTATTAAAGGAAGCTGGGCATAAAGTTACAATTTTGGAGGCAAATAATAGAATAGGAGGGAGAGTGTACACTGTACGATCTCCATTTAACAATGGCTTATATTTTAATGCAGGACCTATGCGCATACCAGATGTACACACTTTAACTTTGGCATATATTCAAAAGTTTGGGTTGTCTACGAACCGTTTTATTAATCGAACTCCTTCGGATATCATTTATGCAAATGGCATAAAAACACGTCTCAATATATTTGAACAAAATCCAAGTATTCTAAAATACCCAGTTATGCCAAACGAAAGAGGAAAAACAGCTGAAGAGCTAATGCTTTCAGTTTTACAACCGATTATAAATTTTATAAAACAAGATCCAGCGAAAAACTGGTTTGTTATAGAAAAACAATATAAAAAATATTCATTAGGTTTCGTTTTAAACTCTTATCTTTCAGAAGGTGCAATTGACATGATTGGCATCCTTCTTGATATGGAAGCATATATGGGGATGTCTGTAATTGAAGTATTGCGAGAGATGATATTTTTTACATCAACAAATGAATTTTATGAGATAACAGGTGGCATGGATGTATTGCCACAATCCTTTTTACCACAGCTAAAAGAAAATATACTGTTTCATCAAAAAATGACAGCCATTATTCAACAAAATGAGAGTGTTACGATTCGTTCTATTCATGAGAAAACTTCAGAACAATTTATGGTGACAGGTGATCTTGCGATTATAACTATTCCTTTTTCTGCATTACGCTTTGTGAAAATTGAACCGTTTGATTCTTTTTCTTATTACAAAAGAAGGGCCATTCGTGAGCTTAACTATATAGCTTCAACTAAAATTGCGATTGAATTTAAAAGCCGGTTTTGGGAAAGGATTGGGCAATATGGTGGTAAATCTATTACTGATTTGCCAATTCGATTTACGTACTATCCGAGCTATGGTATACAAACAGCAGGAGCAGCGGTGGTTTTAGCCAGTTATACATGGGCAGATGAAGCATTAACGTGGGACAGCCTATCTGATGAAGAACGTATTCAATATGCTTTAAAGAATTTGGCAGAGCTATACGGTAATCAAGTTTATTCTGAATTTGTTTCAGGAGTATCAGTTAGCTGGAGTCAAAGTCATTATTCTTGCGGAGCTTTTACGGCTTTCGAGCCAGGACAAGAATTGGAACTATATCCTTATATAAAAATACCTGAGGGAAGGGCGCATTTTGCTGGGGAGCATACGACAGTTACACATGGTTGGATGCAGGGAGCAATTGAATCTGGAATTCGAGTTGCATATGAGGTGAATGATTTACCAAAATAAAAATATGAAATTCGAATAAATATTGATTAGATTTGTATTAAATTAGTACGGGCAAAGAGATGGCTTTGAAAAATATATGGATTCTTAGATGGCCCTCACAAAAGATAATTTTTGGAGCTACACTTAAAATATGTTTTGTATATGAGAAGAGAGTCGCCATGGTATGCGACTCTCTTTATTTAATAAAAATGATTGATATTATGATAAGGTGTCTTGTAAAAACTGAGAGTACAGATCGTAAAAATAGTTTGGTCGAAATATATTTGCAGCATGACCAGCCAATGGAATTTCTTTATATGAAACATTTGGAAGAATAGTTTTTAAATCAAATAAACAAGATTTATAGAGATGATCATATTCTCCCATTACCCATAGAATCGGTTGCGTAAGTTCTCGTAACCGAGATTTTAAATCGAATTCTAAACGGTGTCGTAGTGACTCTCTAATAATAGATGAGTGCAATTGTAATCCAAATCGATAGTAAATATTTTTTGAAACAATTGCAAATGGATTTGCTTTCAATATGCCGCTTGGGAAGATGGTATTTGCATACTGGTAAAGCCAAGAGGCATATTCAGTATTTCGTTTCTCCCAAAACTCTTGAAAGACATTAAACAAAACAGATGGGTTATTATAATGACCTCCGATATGGCAAAGGCTTAGCACTTTTTCGGGGTACTTATGAGCAAATATAGTGGCAATATAACATCCATAGCTTAGGGCGCAAATATGAGCTTGTTGAATTCCCTCTTTTTCATACAAATCTGATAATTGTTGTACTAATCGATCTAAAGAAAAATTAATGGCTTGTCCTTTATCGTCACCATGACCGAGTAAATCGTACGTTATGATGTTGTATGATGAGGAAAATAGTTTACACTCTTTTTTAAATGCACGACGATTTCCAACTAACCCATGGATAAATATGATTGTTTTTTTACTAAAATCCTGTTGTGTTTGCAAAAGTATGCCCCTTTCAAGTCTGTGTTAGAAAAAAGAAAATACGTTCTATTAGAATGTCGTCATTATCAATGAACTGAGGTAATTGATGTGGTGTTAATTACCATTCTTTTAATATCGAGTATAGCAATACAGTTGTATATAATAGTATATAGGCGCTACTTTGTTATTCATAATGATAGAAAATACGATATAAGAAATGCTCTTTGTGTTGAGGATGTGTGTGAACGGTTTTGAATATAACGAAAAATAAAATTTATTTATATATGAATTTAAAATAAGTTTTGGTGAGTTAATTTGTTTTTATTTTGAATGTCTAATAGATAGAGTATTATTCCTTTTATTCATTATTTTTAAGTACTAGGTAATAATACTAGATAATTATATGATTTGTAAAGATAACTTTCCGATATGATCCCAGCAGTTATAAAGGAGCTCTAATTGATCCTGTGTTATTCTTGCACAGTAAGACCCCCACCTCAAGATTGAAAGAGAAGCGGAGAAGATAGGTGAGGGATGAAGAAAACCTTCACGGATGGAAGTTTCATTTTATAATTTGGACAGTATTTTTTAGAAAAATATATAATGTAGAGAAGCATGCCAGTTTAATAGTATGTTTTTTATTTTGATTAATCTATCATTTTTTTAAATGATTTCTATTAAAATAATTCATTTTATTTATTCTCATTCTAAATATATAATAGCGATTAGGTGAGTATGAAGAGAGAAATGTTATGTAATTTTTTTATTTGTTGTATACAATTTGAGAATAGACATTATATAAATTGACAGCTTAAGTTTGGAATCAATCGTTTTCGATTCAAGTATACATGGTTAAAAGTATATAAGGTTGTCTATGAAGCTAACTATTTCTATGAAAATAGTTAGCTTCATAGGCGTTTCAGGACAATTTTTACTGTATGCATCTTGTATATAACGGAGAAAAATCATTTGTAAAAATTCACATGAATACAACGCATATTTACTTTTGGCATTGTATATCTTGTAACATCAATTTTCGTTATTATGGAAATATAGGTATAACAATAAATTGAAGTTAGAAGAGTATATGTAACCTTTCTACATAATTTAAACCGTAATTTATGCTATTGAAGATGAAATAACGATTGTACAACAGGAGGTGGCATTATGGAGTTACGTCATTTGAAAACTTTTATTATTGTAGCAGAAAGCGGTGGATTTACACGGGCTGGAGAATGGCTCGGATATACGCAATCAACAATTACCAATCATATTCAATCTTTAGAAAAAGAAATTGGAAGCCCTTTGTTTGATCGTCTTGGTAAAAAGGTGATTTTAACTGAAGTAGGAGAACACATGCTTTCTTATGCGAAAAAAATATTAGAATTATCTAATGAGGCGTTGGAATCATCTCAAATGAACGGTAAACCATCAGGAACGATACGTATTGGAGCAAACGAGTCTTTAATGATATATCGATTACCTGTGATCTTATATGAATTTAAAAAGAAATATCCGCAAGTTCATATCATTTTACAGCCATCGGAGAGTCAAGGGTTACATAATGAGTTAAAGTCAGGTAAATTTGATTTTGCTTTATTTACAAATCCAGAAAAGCTTGATGTAGATATTGTCACTCATTCCCTTGTTCCAGAAACAATTGTGCTTGTTGCTCCGCCAGGGCATCCGCTTACGAAACAAAAAATCGTTACTCCTGCTGATTTAGAAGGGGAAATGCTATTGCTTACAGAGCCGGGAAGTTATCGAGACTTATTAGAGGGATGGATAAAAAAGGAAGGTGTTGATTGCTCACGTATTCACTTTTGGAGTATTGAGGCAATTAAGCAAACTGTCATGTGCGGATTAGGGTTATCGTATTTACCGCTTATTACGGTTAAGGAGGAAATTGAGCGTGGCAAGTTAGTCGCGCTACCATGGATATACAGTGAGGATTTTGTTACAACTGAACTTGCATACCATAAAAATAAATGGTTGACTCCGGCGATGAAAAAATTAATTGAAATGATAGAGAAACATGCAGAGAAATGGAGAGAGACAACTTAGTTTCCTAAGGTGTATGTGAAAAATATTGAATTACAATATACATGTAAAGAGATAGATGGGAGGAAAATATAATGAATGAACGTACGAAAGAGATCTTACTTATTATAGTTGGATCATTGTTATTTGCGATTGGGATTAACTTTTTTGCTATTCCAAATCGATTATCAGAAGGAGGGGTTATCGGTCTTACTGTTATTACCTACTATTTGTTTGACTGGTCTCCTGGTCTTGTAAACTTTATAATAAATGCCATCTTACTTGCAATCGGTTATAAATTTTTTGATAAAAAAACGATGGTGTATACAATTATTGGTATTATATCTTCATCTTTCTTTTTATATATCACAGAAGGCGTTGCATCTCCGGTAAATAATGATACATTATTAGCAGCTCTTTTTGCAGGAAGTTTTGTTGGAGTTGGTTTAGGTCTTATGTTTCGAGCAGGTGGCACATCAGGTGGTTCATCTATAATCGCTCAATTAGCAAATCAATATTTAGGCTGGAGCGTTGCGAAAGGTGTATTAATTATTGATATCGTTGTTATTGCAGGCTCAGTGTTTATTATCGGACAGGAGAAAGCGATGTATACACTTGTAGCGGTCTTTATTGGTGCGAAGGTTATTGATTTTATTGTAGAAGGATTGGATACAAGAACAGCTGTGACAATTATATCAAGCTATCCAGATGTTATTCGAGAGTCCATTATGCAGAACATGACGCGTGGTGTAACAGTATTAGAAGGACGAGGCGGTTACACAGGAAATAATAAGGAAGTATTATATGTTGTCATTAATAAACAAGAACTCGTTCAATTAAAACAAGTCGTGAGCCGAAAAGATAAAAATGCATTTGTTGTTATTCATGATGTACGTGATGTATTAGGCGGCGGCTTTAAAGCGAGCTGAAAAATCTAGCCTTCAAATGTTTGAGGGCTAGATTTTTTTATCTTAATATTTAAGTGAAACTCTTCGTTGGAATGAAATATTACCTTCCGAAATAAAAAGGATCACTGCTCCAACAAATACTGTATGGGTTTTAGGGCGTATTTTAGTGAAAAGTGATGAAGATATTTCTAGAGTTCGTCAGCTTCAGAAAAAATTTATATTTACAACTTTAAGTGGAAGCAGCCCATTGCTATCAAGTTAAAAAATCTGTTGTTCTTCAAAACGATAAAAATAAACTTCGGTGCTATAAAAACACAAAATTTCCATTTAGGGGGTACTTTAAAATCTTAGCTTGATGGACATGTGGTGCTACCCCTATAAATGGTGTGGAGCGGGTTGTGGAAGTGGCCCCCAGTAAATAGTGTTGAGTATCTGGAACAGGCTATAGAGCCGCTACTTTAATTACAGCTACATTCAGGATTAAGATGACTGGAAGATGTTAAGGTATAATTCTTAAGTATTTCTTTCGACTAAAAAAGAACTTACACTTAGAAAATGACTTATCAAATTACGCGTTTAGTCAATAAGAACTACAAAAGCAAAGATATTTCTACAAGAAACTGTACTATCGTAAAAGCTTGATTTTTAGACATCGCATCCTCATTAATGATTCATTCCACATTTTGATATTGGCATTCATACTTTAGGGACAATATATAAACATCATCTATTCCATCTTCAACTATAATTTCAAATTCATGTTCATAAGCAATTTATTATACAATTTGAAAATCACAGTTGTTTTCCTATGCCTACATTAACCATACATATTTTGGTATACTTACGATAAAGAATACATTAACTGGAAGTATGACTAAAAAAAATAATTAAAGAAAAATAGAGTAACAGGGAGAGTGCGAGTTTGTATCCATCCATACCGAAAAAACCAATCACATTAATTAAGCACAATGTCGCATGGTGCCAATTAACAGAAGCATATAAATTATATGATCAGATTCAAAAAAAATTTGTGTTTCTTAGTAGACCAATTGAAGATTTTTGGATAAGACATACGGAAGAAGGAAAGAAAATCCTTTATTCTGCTAGCGGAAAAAGAATGATACCATTTGAAGCGGAAAGGATTCATCATTATTTGAAGCATTTTGCAATCCAAAAAGATGGACTTTGGGGGTATTATAATCGTAATGGCAAACAAGTTATTCCTCATATTTTTGATGTAGTTGAAAATCCAATGGAACAAAGTGGTATTGTCTTTAAATGTGACGAACATATTAGTTACGTAAAGAAAGCAGCAGATCAAAAATGGTACATATTAGATTATAGATTGATGGAATTATATGAACGTGAACGGGCTCCTATCCCATACTTAGAAGGAATTTTTATGTATGTAAAAGGAAATTTGATAAAGCGTTATTTTTAGATTAGTAAATTTGTCATTTTTTATTATCTTATTAAAGGAGTTTATATGAAGGCAAAGGGTTAATCGACAAAGCGGAAACGAAAGAAAAAGCCTGTTTTTCAAAAGAAGAAAGTACAGAAAGTAAAAAAATATATGATTTAAATACTACTATTCAAAGAATCATGTGGTATTCTGCTCGGATACTTTATTATGTCGCTTCATTATCGTTAATTGTATGGCTTTACGTATCGGGTATTTTTAAAGATGTGTGGAGAGAATCCATTCTATTTGTATTCTAACAGCTGTTAGATATTTATATATTTTCCGCTATATGGCCACGTAAGGAATATAAATTAGCCCCAATAATAAAAAAGAAGAAAGAAGAAAGAGACGTAACAGTTTCGTGAATAACCCCTCCTTATCCACCTTCTGGTCTGATTGAAGAAGGGGCTTCCTGTTTCATAGACTGTTGCATAGTAGGGTGTACCACTGCGTCTTACACAGTCTCCACAGGCGAAGATTATACTGTCCTTGCCCTACAGTTTGTAGACTTTAGTTTGTGGCAAACAATTCTTCTAATCCTTTTTGTAAGATGTTCCGGCTCGCGTTATAGTCTCTATCCAATACGGTTCCACACTTTGTACAAATGTGAGTACGAATAATTAGGAGCTAAACGTTTATGGGAAATGTAAGACTATATAGCATAGTAGGTATTCACGCTATGATTTTAATTATGAACTTATTTTATTGGAATTTAAGTATGAGATATTCAGTAGTGACTAAGGATAGAAGTAAGATAGACTCTTTAAGACTTTACACTTTACTATCTATGACTTCACAAATAAGGTAGGAGAATGTCTTTAATGTATATAAACGTAGATAACATCGTAAACACAATAGCATGTTTCTTTCAAGTTGTACTTATAATATATGTTGTTGCACATATATTGGATACAGACAGGGATGTCAATAGATTTAACCGTTTAGAAAAGATTATACAGATTGCATTATTTGTAAACGTATTATTTATCAGTATATCCCTCATCTATTTTATAGTTAAACACTATTTTTTACTATTCACAGGTTTAAGTGTACTAACTAACTTTATATTGATATGGTTCTGTAAAGTAGAGATACGTTTTAAGTTTAAAGGTACACCTAAATTTAAGAAGTCAGTTTGGGCGGAGTCTTTTCGAAACTTACTATTCTTTCTATATAGTGGAGGACTAATTTCAGAAGGGGTATACTTCTATTTTCAAGTACTAAAATTAATGCTACATAAATAAAAGGAGGTATATACTTTGTTTGAACTTAGTTTAGGTAAACTAGAGCCTTACTTTCTTTTACTTGTGAGTATCGTTGTACTGGTATTTCAAAGTATTGTCTTTGTAAGAGTAGTAAGAGACTGGTTTAAAAATAAAAATATAGAAAAGTTAAAAGAAGATAAACAGTATATTAAGAAATTAACTATAGTGTACATCGGAATTATGGTAATAGGTATTATAACAAACTTACCTTTATTCGGATTTATATTGTTAGGTTTTATGTCTAACACTATTATATTAACGTCTTTAAAGATAGAATTGTCTGATACAAAGTCAAATCAGTTGAAGACTGTAAAGAACTCAAATTTCATGTTATGGTTTGTAATAAACGCTATGCACTTAGTATTATTTTTTATTGAGGAAATAAAACTTATTAAAAGTATTTAGGGGGTAGACTTATAGAAAGAATTCGCTTCTTTATAAAGCGATAATCTTGTTCTACTATGTTATTCAAGTACTTTTGTTGTCTAAGTTGCATACCACCAGGTATGCTTTTTTCTTTTTTCAACTGTTCAATTTCTATAGGATAAGCTGGATTCTTATCGACTGTTATAACACGAGGCTGCGAAACATGAAAAAACCGCAAAGCTTTCTTGAAAAAGCGCTTTGCAGCCTTCTGGTCTCTTGTTTTGTTTAGGAAAAAATCAATTGTGTTTCTTTTCGAATCAACAGCACGATACAGATACATCCATTGACCTTTTACTTTGATATACGTTTCATCGACTCTCCAGGAATCATTTGTTAGATTAAGGTGAGGCCTTACCCTTTTATCTAATTCCGGTCCATATTGATGAACCCAACGCATAATCGTTGTGTGAGCCATCGATAAGCCGCGTTCTTCCATCATTTCCACCAAGTTACGAATACTAAGGCTGTACCGTAGGTACCATCTCACTGTTAATAAAATAATGTCAGGTTGATAATGTTTCCACTTGAACAAATTTTGCTTTTCCATACTGATCACACACCTTTTGTAGAGTAATAGTATCAGTATATCCAATATTTATAGGTTCGTTGCAATGGTCCTGAAGTTTTTGTACCAGAACCGAAGTATCTATTCCCTTTCTAGCCAAGCAATAGGAATTTCTTTTTCACCAGTTACTTCAAAATGAATTTCTCCATTTACTTCAAAGACCTGTTCAATAATTGGTATTGTAATCATTTTATTTTCCTTTATTTTTCGCTTTCGTACCACTTCTAAGTTAATAATATTCAAGATGCAATCCCCTTTTGTGTATGTAAGACAGAGAAAAAAGCACCCAAATGAGTACTTTTTCAACTTGAATCCCCATTTTACTTTTTGAGCTGTTGCTCTATGTTTATTTTACCATATTTATCTATAACATTTGGTGATAAAGTTATTTTATTCCAACTTATTACGATTCATAAACGTAGGAAACAACAAACTTATGTTGAAAAGAAAAAAGGAGTTACATACTCTGAAAAGAGTAAACGTTTAACAGAAATCAATGTTTATATTACCAATATCCCATGGGAAGTTGTTCCGATGGAACATATTCATGATATCTACTCTCTACGTTGGCAAATAGAGATTGTATTTAAAACATGGAAATCTCTTTTTGGTATCAATCGTTGTCACAATGTTAAGTGGGAACGTCTAGAATGTCATCTTTATGGCCAATTAATTGCTATTTTTCTTTGTTCCTCCACTATGTTCAAAATGCGACAGCTGTTACTACAGAAAAAACAAAAAGAATTAAGTGAATATAAAGCAATTTATATGATTCAAGATCATCTGTACTTAGTATATGAAGCTATACAAAAAGACACCCAAGAAGTATCAAAAATTTTCCTGCGTCTGTTTGGCCTCTTACAGAAAAACGGACGGAAATCCCGTCGATATGAGAAAAAGACAGTCTTTGATGTTTTAGGTGTCGTTTATCAGTGTACTGTATCCAATCTAAAGCAGAAAACTGCATAATCTTTAAAAATACACCTTATCAAGGTTTATTTGGTATGCGTATTTTTAAAAATAAATAAACAAAATATCAAGCATGTAGGCCACAAGAACGGAAGTTCGTGGAAAAACCAACCTTAGCTTGATGGCGATGGGGTAGTACCAGCGAAGCTGTTACCACCCGCAATAAGGAAATGTCAAGATTAAAATAAGTTATAATTTTATTACTTCAAACACGTATACCCCTATCCTGTTTAAGATGGGGGTATATAAGGCAGTTAATTTTTTTATAAAGTATGCTTTAACAATCTAAGCTTTATTCCACAATCACGCCCGTTTGGTGAATATCATTCGTTTAATTCAGTAGGCTGTTACCGAAAACGATTGTCATAATGCTTTGCCAATGCTCTCTTCCTCGATTAAAGTTAGATTTAAATCTTAAGATAATGAATTAATGACATGCAGGATGTTTGTCCGATTAATAGTTCCTTCTTTCGGAGTTGAAATTATTAAAGTCAGTTTTTAGCATTCCGAATACAATACTATCGGTCCACTCATCTTTATTCCAAAAGCCTTGTATAAAGTGGGCTTCTTTCCTCATCCCAATTCTTCTACATAATTTTCCTGATGCTATATTTCGTGCATCCAGATTCGCTTGAATACGGTGAACTTTTACAACTTCAAATAAATAGTTTATTAGTGCAATAACAGCCTCTGTTGCATATCCTTTTCCAGACACAGATTTTGAAAATGTATAACCAATTTCAACAGTATCTTTCATATCTGTGTACCAAACAGATAAATCGCCAATTACTTTAGCGTCCATTAAGACCGCTAAGCTCAAAGCATTTTCCTTTATTAATTGATTATTATTTAATTTCTTATCAAATTCCCTTTCTTTATCTTCATGGGTCCATTTATCATGCAAAAGATATTGACATGTTGAATCATCATTATAAATTTCATAAACGTCATTCAGATGATGTTTTTCAAAAGTTTTAATCAGTAGCCGGTTAGTTTCAATTTTCACAAAATCACCTCTTTAAGATAAGAATATCAATACGGGTAAAACGGCACAACTTTCATATTCAATTATGCAACAATCTGGCCCGATTGTTGAATAGAATAACTGTAGCTTTTAACTTTATTACTTTTTATAAAATAGAATTTTTTATGCTATGACCGTAACAAAAACGACCGTTTAAGGAACTCTATTTAGTTCTAACAAAACTGAAAGAAATACGGTCAAAAAACAGTTCTAAAACTCATTACCAAAAACAAAGTTCCATAACAAACATTAAATGTCGTTTATGGAACTTTGTTAAAGTACGGTAAAACTAAGTTTTTCAACTTAGAAATTCCTTAGCGTACGAAATTCGCGTTTAGTTGGCGAGACCCCATCGCCATCAACTTAACACAAATAAACTACCCCAAAACGATAAAATTGAGCAATTTTTACCTCTCTACTTGTAATGTTAATAAGGGAATTAGAAGGTAGAAGTAAATCTAAATAAAACCAAAAAGGGATAAGTAGGGAAATATAGAATCTTTATATATAGGGTATTCTGAATTTTTAGATATTAAATAGAATGGAGGAAGAAAGATGATTCAATTTCCTAGAGAAGATGCCGAACAATTTTTTAGATCATATAGTATGGGTAAGTTTACAGTCAGTGAAGATGAAGGAAGGTTAATTTTTAGTACAAACTTAAATGGTCATTCTAATTTATGGGCGATGGATTTACCAAACTTATCCCCGTATCCGTTAACATATTGTAATCAAGCAAGTAATTTTATTAAAGTGGATTCTTTAAATAGATTTATTTTAGCTGGATTTGATAAAGATGGCGATGAAAATTATCATATTTATGCATTAAAACCAGCGGGTGGCGGATTGCTTGAATTGATTCCAGCAGGAGAGACAGAAAAGGATTATTATG
This sequence comes from Bacillus pseudomycoides, assembly GCF_002582035.1. Lineage (GTDB taxonomy): Bacteria > Bacillota > Bacilli > Bacillales > Bacillaceae_G > Bacillus_A > Bacillus_A pseudomycoides_B. The sequence goes on along the minus strand of NZ_NUQE01000010.1, from coordinate 8,231 downwards.
TGCATTTAACAGAGGATGGGGAACGATTATACTATGTCACAAGTAAAGATAACCCAAGGTTCTTCAACTCACGTTGTTATAATATACGTACAAAAGAAGATACGCTTCTGTTAACTGGTGTGGAGACACCTACATATGTGGGGGCAGTGAGTCCGAATGAATCAAGTTACATTGTTTTAAAGTCATATAGTAATACATATAATGTAGGATATGTGAAAAAGGGAGAAGAACTCATTTGTATAGTACCTTCCAGTGAGAAAGAACATACCATAGAGTCCATTTGTTATATTGATGAAAATACAGTGATTTTTGTTACGAATTATGAAGAAGAGTTTTCTTATGTAGCTTCTTTTGATTTAAATAAACAGGAATTCAAACCAATCTGTAAAATGGAGAAGGGAGATATATCCGATATAAAATGGCATACTGAAACAAAAAATGGCTATATTGTTTCGTCGAAAGGTGTTACAGATAGGTTATATAAATTTGTATGGGATACAAAGGAATTAATTCTATTAAATTCTCCGGTAGATACGATACGTCAAATAGAAATTACCAAATCTGAAAATTTATATCTATTAGGTGAAAGTGCGACGAAAACAGCAAACATCTATTACAAGAAAAATGGAGATACAGAATGGTCAGCATTAACAAAAAACTATGTTATTGGTTTATCTGAATCTTCTTTTGTTGAACCGGATGTTATAACATATGCCTCCTTTGATGGATTAAACATAGAAGCATTATTATTCCGGGCGAAAGGAGAAGTGCAAAACGGATATACAATATTCTGGCCTCATGGTGGTCCACAAAGTGCTGAGACGAAAGATTTCAGGGCATTATTTCAATATTTATTAAGGCAGGGATATAATATTTTTGCACCAAACTTTAGAGGAAGTACAAGATATGGTTCAACATTTACAAAAATGATTGAAGGTGATTGGGGAGAAGCCCCACGCTTAGATTGTGTAGCAGGAATAGAATGGTTATTTGAACAGGGTATATCAACTCCTGATAAATTATTTGTTATGGGTGGTAGTTATGGAGGGTATATGGCCTTATTGCTCTATGGGCGTCATTCAGAGTATTTCCGTGCAGCCATTGATATTTTTGGGCCTAGCAATTTATTTAGTTTTATCGAATCTATGCCTGAAAATTGGAAACCGCTTGCAGTTAATTTAATAGGTGATATTAAGAATGATAAAGATAAGCTTATAAATGATTCACCAATTACATATTTAAATCAAATGAATAAACCACTCCTTATAATTCAGGGGGCAAATGATCCACGAGTTGTAAAGACAGAATCGGATCAAATTTTTCGAGCGCTGCAAGAAAAAGAAGTAGATGTAGAATACCTAGTACTAGACGATGAAGGACATGGATTTTCAAAAAAAGAAAATGAAATATATGTATATCGTCGCATAACAGAATTTTTAGCAAAGCATAAGTGAAATAAATGGCACCTTGGAGGGTATGGCCATCAACTTAAGAATTTTATAAGGCCCCAAAACGAAAATTTTGTGTCTTTTGTAGCAACAAAGTTCATTTTTATCTTTTTGGGGGCAACCCGTTCTATTAGGTTGATCGGCATTGGGCGTTTCGAATGCTTAAGTTGATGGGCATGTGGAAGCAGCCCTATAATAAAAGAACATAAGGATAAAGTACTATCTACAATTGAGGTAGAAGAATTATCAGCTGTTGAATTTATTGAATTAATGAATTGAGGAAATAGTTTAAAAAGGAAGAGCAAGGACTAGTATTGAAAGTATAAAACAGTTATAGTCACTATTTCACCATAAAAAAGAATTAAATTTAAAACTTAATACTAAATGAATAAGGAGAAATGAACATGACATTTGAATTTTTACTCAAACTAGGTCTGGCACTCTTTTTTGGACTATTAATTGGAATTGATAGACAGCTGAAGAATAAACCACTTGGTGTGAAAACGAGTATGGTAATTTCAGTAGCAAGTTGTTTAATTACGATTGTTTCTATTGAATCAGTAAATGTATATTCATCACCGGGGCACACGAATATGGATCCTATGCGTCTTGCAGCGCAAATTGTTAGTGGAGTTGGTTTCCTCGGTGCAGGTGTTATTTTACGGAGAAATAATGATGTGATTTCTGGATTAACAACTGCTTCTATGGTTTGGGCAGCATCAGGCTTAGGAATTGCGATTGGCGCTGGTTTTTATTTAGAAGCAGCTGTGGCAATGGTCTTAATTATTTTGGCAATTAATGTATTTCCATATCTTATCAAATTAGCAGGACCTTATTCTTTAAGACAAAGGGATTTATCAGTAAAAATAGTTGTTAACAAGCATCAAGAGTTAAATCAAATTTTTAAACAAATTAAGCATCTAAATTTGCAAGTGAAACGTGTGAAAATTAAGGATATAGATAACGGTTATCAACAATTAGAAATGATGATATCAGCTCCTGAAAAGTTATATACAACTGATGTATATAACTCTCTAAAAGAGATGAAACAAAGCGTTTCAGTGGAAGTCGAAAGTAGGTAAGTTTTAATAGTAATATAAAAATTTTAAGAATTTTGGCATTGTATTTTTGTGTAAGCAATAGATGTATAAGTGATTCATAACACTTTTTTAGTGAAAAAATAAAGCCATGAAAACATCTTGTTATCATGGCTTTTTATATAGAGATTGTAAGTTTTAAGCACTAATTTCCTGACCATGGGTGGCTTTTCTTTTTTGTGAAATATAGCTGTGTAAAATCATACCAAGCATGATAAGGAACATGCTACACCAAGATAAAGCAGAAGGGGATGGAGAAGCTAATAAAACTAATTCTCCAACTACTGTAAATAATACCTCCATAGACTGAGTTGCTTCAACAGCAGCTAATTTTTGCAAATTACCTCTTACCATATCAGTTGCATGGAAGAAGAGTACAGTTGCGATTACTCCAGAGAAAATGGCAACCAAACTAGATTGAATTGTCTGTTCTTTGCTTGGCATACCAACAGTAATGAAACCATATATGGATAGCAAAATCCAAAATGGTAAACTAGCTAATGTCATACCTAATACACGTTGATATGCATCTAAACGCTCTGTACATATATCCATCATTTTACGATTGCCAAGTGGATAAGCAAACGAAGCAATGATTACAGGGAGGACACCTAATAATACATTTTTTAAAGAAAGGTGATTTGCTTGTTCAACTAGCATAAGAGTGATACCAAAAAGAATAATGAGTGACATCGCAAGGCCTTTAAATGGTATAGTACCTTTAACTTTTATTGGACCATTTGCTGTTTCGATCGTTTCTGAAAAAAATGGTGCAAGTAATGAACCTGAAATAATCGTAATTTGCCATGTCCCAGCAATTAGCCAACCTGGTGCATAGGCTGCGGCGAAGCAAAGAGGCGCATAAAATAATCCAAATCCTACAAAGCTCCATAAAATCCATGTTTTTGGCTGTTCTTTCATGACTTTTAGAAGAGGACGTAAATTTTTTCTACTCATAACAATAAGCAAAAGCAACGGAACCATAAAGAAATATCGAAGTGACGCACTCCAAATCCAACTTCCGCCGGATAATTCCATAGCTCTGTTCAGAACAAATGTAAAAGCAAAAAAGAATGCTGCGCAAACACCTAAAAAAATGGGACGCAATCCGTTCACCTCAATTCATCCGTGAATCCAGTAATTCTTCTATAATAAACTGATTTTTCTGATGATAAAAGTGGCTGTTTCACTTTATGAAAAGCTTTGCTAACATATAAAAGGCAACTCCCCAAATAATAACACCAGAAATTTTATTTAGTAGTTTGATTTTTGTTCCAGATGAATCTACTTTTCCTAGCATTCGTCCAGCAATGGCTAATCCTATAAACCATATCCAAGAAACAAAAATTGTTGCTAAGGAAAATGCCCATTTTTCAGTACCTATGTATTGAATAGAATTTGTTCCAATTACTCCAATCGTATCTAAAATAGCATGTGGATTTAATAAAGAGACAGAAGCTGCGAATACAATTTGTTTTTTGATAGTCATCGTTTGTACTTCATTTTTGGAAACAGTAGGTTCACTTTTCCATATCACCCAGCCCATGTAAAGAAGAAAGAAAAACCCTATTATATAGAGTGTAGTTGTTAACCATGAAAATGTTAATAGCATAAGAGATACACCTTGCACAGCAACTAAGATTAAAATAGTGTCACAGATTGCTGCCGTTATAACAACTGGTGCAGCTCTCAATAAGGTAGATTGACTGGCACCTTGATTAAAAACAAACACATTTTGTACACCTAGAGGTATAATAAGTCCAAATGCAAGAACAATTCCGTGAAGTATTGCTTCACTCATGTTAGCTCCTCCTATTTAAAATCATGATTTTATCCTATATAAATCTCACCTCAAAATTCAGAGGAGGCGAAGAAGAAACGTAGAGTCTTGCTGCTGGTATGTGTCCAATTTGTGCAACTCTCCATTGCTATGCTTGAATATATTTAAAATATATACTATATATAGAAACATAGTGGAGAACTGTTATGGAATGTTTAGAGAGACTTCTAAATATAACTTCCTACATTCTATTATATAATTAAATTAAAGAATATTTGAACTATTTCTACTGCGCTTAATTATGAAAAAGGAGAATGAAAAATGAAACGCTATGTAATTTGCCAAGTGATAAATGAAACAAAATATTTAGCTGCTTATGCAGAAACAAAACAAGAGGCAATTGAGAAAGCAGAACTGTTAGGATTAAGGACTGGAAAACGTTATATTGTTATTACAGAGGAAGAAGCAGAAGGATTGCAATATCCGTAAAAAGATGGTAGCTATTATGGCTACCGTCTTTTTATGCTTGGGAAATAGCTTATCCAAGGTCACTACTTCAAAATTTTGAGAGAATAAAGAAGACAAGTGTAGAATAACTGCTCGTAAAATTTCCAATGATGAAAGATTTATTTGAGATACTGGTTTTTCTTTTTTGTAGTGAATTTTGATTTAGAGAGGGAATTACATACCAATATGAGAATGTATAGATGTGTTGCGTAGTAGAGGAGATGAAACGAGAAATGAATCGAATACAATATATAAGACAGAAAGAAAAAAAGTATCACGAACATTGTTATGTTAATCATAAGTTATTTGAAGAAGGGTCATGGTTACATAGGCCAGTTTCGGGTGTTATTGAAATGATGAATTTGTTCCAAGAACAACAATATGTTGCTGTGTTGGATTTAGGATGTGGGGTTGGCAGAAACAGTATGCCAATTGCCCAAAGAATAAAAACAGGGAAAGTAGTATGCGTAGATCTACTGTCGTCAGCATTGCATCGATTGAAGCAGTATAGTTATGATTTTGGTGTTGCAGATCGTATTCAAACTGTAGAGAGTACAATTGAACATTATCAAATTACTGCAGATGAATATGACTATATTGTGGCAGTATCTAGTCTAGAACATGTTCCTTCCAAGAGTGAACTTGAGAATGTATTACATAATATGAAAACAGGTACGAAAGATAAAGGGATTAATTATATTGTGATGAATTCCAGTGTGGAAGAAATCGATATGAACACGAATGTAAAATTGGATCCTTTATTTGAAGTAAATTTGGCAACAGAAGAAATGCTTTATATGTTGCGTAAGATATATACAGGGTGGGAAGAATTACGCGTAGTAGTAAAGCCTCTTGAGTATAGGATTGTAAGGGATGAAAAGCACGTGTTATTAAGGACAAACGCAATTACTTTTTGTGTAAGAAAAAAATTTGAAAATGCATGAACCTCTCTTCCACGTTAACTGCCCGTAAAAGCCCGATTGGCTAACCATCAGTGGGGGATGAAAAAACCACTGATTTAAGTTTCACTTTATTGTTTATCCAGATTAGTGGTTCGGCCACTTGTAGTACTAGATGGGGATCCAGTTCGATATTGGTTTATATATTGGGTAAAGTTCCAAGAGCGTAGAAATTTTTCAGCTGCTAGATAACCAGAGTGATAGAGCCATTCTTTCTCTTCATCACTTAAATTGAAGTTGGTACTAGTAATATTCCCAGTAGGTATTTTAATAGTACGTGCTCTTGCTTCTGTATTGAGATGGCGTAAATCGTGGGCTTGCATCATTGTTTTAAATAGCCCTTTAAACATCGAAATAGGTTCTTCATAATGAACAGGTTCAGCTTGAATCTCGTCTTTTACAAAATGAAATCCAAAGGTAGGCCAGCGTGGGATGTTTGGTGAATCGAAAATCCATATCGGATAATTGCTGAGAATGCCTCCGTCGACTATATAGCAAGGCTGCTTCCATTTAGGAGTTTTCCATTTAACAGGCTGAAAAAAGAAAGGGATTGTAGCGCTCATTCTCACTGCTTTTGCAATAGAAAATTTTTTGTTAGGAAATCCATAATGCAGTAAGTCATCAGGGAAAACAACCATTTTACCATTACTAATATCGGAAGCGATGATTTTTAAGCCTTCAGGGTTAGGTAAGTCACTAAAACAATGCACCCCTTTTTTAGATAATAAATCTTCTAACCATTGTTCTATAAAATCATTTTTATATATCCCCATTTTAACCCATACATTTATTCCTTTTCCGATAATGGGGATTTTATCTATGCATGTTTTTTTAGTGAAATTTGTATAATCAGCACGATTTATAATTGTTTTTAATTCTTTTCCTGTATAGCCACAGGCGAGAAGCGCTGCAATAATAGCACCTGCTGATGTACCAGCGACTCGCTCCCATTCATAATTATGCTCTTCTAATGCACAGATTGCTCCAACATGTGCAATCCCTCGAACTCCGCCTCCTTCAAAGACACCATCTATTTTCATAAAAACGATTCCTTTCAATTCATTATTAATTTCTTTATATCAAATAAACAGTAAAAAAGCACGGCAAGTGCGTGCTTTTTTACAATAGTTGTTAAAGGTTACTTAGCAGATAAAGCCGCCAAAGCAGCTAGCTCCAATGATGATAAGAAGGATAAATAAAACGATTAATAAAGCAAAGCCGCCGAAACCGCATCCGCATCCTCCGCCACCGTATCCGTATCCTCCACAGCCGGCACCATATCCATATCCGTAGCCCATATTTATTTCCTCCTTAATATGAAAAATTTTGGGGTGAACAAAGTGAAATTTATGAGGGGGTATTACAAGAGATGATGAAATTGCATGTTTGTAGGAACACTATATATTATGTAATAGGGAAGCGTTTCGATTATGACGAACAAGCCTTTTTTCATAATGGGTATAGATATGAAAAAAGAAAAATGTGAAAGAAACACTATTAAATTTTGTGATATGATGTAGGAAATCATGTTGAATAAGGAGTTTTTATGACGAAACATATTGAAGAATTAATTGAAAAATATCAATTGACTCATATAAAAGATGAGTTGTTGTCTACAGCATTTGAATGTATAAAAGTAGTGCCAAAACAAGAAGTGGTATTACCAGTAGGGTGTTCAAAAATGGGAGGAAATCCGGATTTACCCAAAGCGTTAGCCTATCCTACATATAAAGGGCATCCTCTTCATTTTGTTGCACAGTTTAATTTAGCTGAACTTCAAGCTGTAGGTATAAAGAATGATTTACCTCAAAGTGGTATGTTGTATTTTTTCTATTTTGCTGATGATGAGCAGGAAGCCTTTTGCGAGGTATATGGAAATCCGAACGTAAAAGAAGGCTGGCGTGTTTTATATTATGAAGAAGAAATAGATGATGTACAAAAAATGAATCAAGTGAAGGAGCAATATCCTCAATGCAGGGTTACATTTGAAATAGCACAGAAACTTCCAGATTTGTTTATTGAGGACGAAGATGATTCAGATCGTTTCTTACAATTATTAGAGGAATTAATACCTGATTGCTATGACAATCATCAAGTTTTCGGTACACCGTTTTCAGTTCAAACAGAGGTGTTAGAAGAAGCACAGGAATATATAGGAGTTCATCATAGCGAGATAACATTATTATTTCAAGTAGATTCTGATGAGGAACATTTGAACATGATGTGGGGTGATATGGGAATGTTATATTTCTGTATTGCGAATGAAGATGTAAAGCAGCGACGCTTTGAGAAAGCTTGTTGTATTTTGCAAAGTTTATAAAGTGAAACTTTAATCAGTGGAGTTTTCTTTATCCCCACTGATTATCAGCCCTCACCAATCGGGATTTTACGGGCAGTTTATCTCCCGCCTAACTTCTTTAGAAAAGCGGAAGCGGCTCGC